>JAFYAQ010000022.1 GCA_017540645.1 Oscillospiraceae bacterium | reverse complement strand
TCATTGACTATCTTGACTACTACAATAACCGCAGAATCAAGCTAAAACTAAAGGGCCTGACACCTGCTCAACACAGATACCAGACCCTTCAGGTCGCTTAACTAAAAATATTTGTCTAACTTTTGGGGTTCACTTCAAAACGGCACCTCCGGTTTTCATTTTATGGCAGCAGCGGCAGATGCAGGATCTGCACGTCCTTTTTGATGGCGTAGCGCATGGTGTTCAGCGTTCCGCCGCTCTGCCCGTCATAGCAGGCGATCAGGATGTCGGCGTGGTCCACCATGTAGCGATTTCGCTCCATCATGCAGTCGCTGCTGTACTCCTCCTTGAGCACGGTCCGGCTGTCGCAGGCCTGCAGCAGCCGGTGGTAGCGTTCCTGCTGCTCCCGAGGCCAGTGGTCGGCCTGTCCAAGGAAGGGGACGGCGGCCTCCAGACGGATCTCCGGGTGCTGCTCTTTAAGCGCCAGAACGGCCTCGCAGAAATAGAGATCCGCGCCCTCGGCCATGCCGCAGATAAAATGATGAAAACCGGCGGACCAAACCGCCTCCACCGTATCGGCCAGGCGCTTTTTCAATTCCAGGCAGCGCGGGTCCAGCTCATTGCTACCCCAGGGGAGTTTTTTGGAGCGATGTCCGGTAAACGTACATGTGGGTTCTCGCATAGGGCGCCCCCGTTTCCTTTTTTCTCTATCTTATGGCAGAGAAACGAAAAAGACAAGGGATTTCTTGTCGTAAGATGTCGCGATGTTTTCCGGGACGCTGGGAAAAAAATGAATTGCGGTGTTGAAATCTGCCGCTCATCGTGGTAGTATGCAGAGGAATTGAAGATGGTTTTGCTTCAGGGCAGGGTGTAATTCCCGATCGGCGGTACAGTCCGCGAGCCGAAAGGCTGACCCGGTGGAACTCCGGGACCGACAGTATAGTCTGGATGAAAGAAGCGGCAGGCTTCCATACACTTTTGCGCCCGGAGTAGGTCCTTCTTCGGGTGCAATTCTTGTGTAAGGAGAAAACGAACATGAACAAACTCTGGGAAAACGCAAAGGACAATCTTTCTTTTCTTCTGGTGTGCGTACTGGTTTTTGCCGCCATCTTCCTCCTGGCAAAACTCTTTGAAAAATTCGCCGTGCACGGACAGCGCAAGGCCCAGGGCGCCCGGTATGTGGCCTATGTGGGGATGTTCTCCGCCATCGCCGGCGTACTGATGCTGCTGGAGATCCCGCTGTTTTTCGCCCCGTCCTTTTATAAAATGGATCTGAGCGAGCTGCCCGTATTGCTGTGCGCCTTTTATCTGGGGCCGGTCAGCGGCGTGACCGCGGAATTTATCAAGGTCTGCATCAAGCTGCTGCTCAAGGGCACCACCACGGCCTTCGTGGGTGATTTTGCCAACTTTGTGGTGGGCTGTATGTTCGTGCTTCCCGCCTCCGCCATCTATCACGCCCATAAGTCCAAGCGCAATTCCATCATCGGCATGATCGTGGGAACGCTGTGCATGACGGTGGTGGGCAGCATCTTCAACGCCTATTACCTCATTCCCAAATTTGCCCAGCTTTTCGGCATGCCCATTGATGTGATCGTCTCCATGGGGACCGCTGTCAACCAGCGCATCGTCTCCGTGCCCACGCTGGTGCTGTATGCCGTGGTGCCCTTCAATCTTCTCAAGGGCGCCGTGGACTCTCTGCTCACCTTTCTTCTTTATAAGCGTCTGGAAAAACTGTTCTTTAAGGAGTAACCATGACCGAAGCAAATGCCCGCCGCTTTATCAGCGCCCGGCGAAAGATCATTGAGGGGGATTTTGCCTCCCTGAACCCGGAACAGCGCCGGGCTGTTTTGACCACCGAGGGCCCGCTGCTGCTTTTGGCAGGCGCCGGCAGCGGCAAGACCACGGTATTGATCCACCGCGTGGTAAACCTTCTCCGCTACGGCCGCGGCTCTGACACGGAAGAGATCCCTGCCTCCTGCGGGGAGGAGGAGCTGCGCCTTTTGGAGCAGGCCGCGGCGGGGGAGATCCCCGTCACCGAGGAGATCCGCGCCCTGTGCGCCGTGGAGCCGGCCTCCCCCTGGCAGGTGCTGGCCATCACCTTCACCAACAAGGCTGCGGACGAGCTGAAATCCCGCTTGGAAAAAGCGCTGGGCGCGGCAGGGCAGAGCGTTTGGGCCATGACCTTCCACGGCACCTGTTCCCGCATCCTGCGCCGCTATGCCGAGCGGCTGGGCTTCCCCTCAAGCTTCACGATCTACGACCAGGCGGACAGTCTGGCCGTGATGAAGCGGGTGCTGAAAGAGATGAACCTGGACGACAGGACCTGGCCTCCCAAGGCCATGCTGGCCGCCGCAGAGCGCGCCAAGGGAGCGCTGCAGACGCCGGACGAGTTTCTCGCCCAGGAGCAGGCCAGCAGGGACATCCGGCGCATCCGTACGGCCCAGGTGTGCAAGGCCTACGCACAGCGCCTTTTTGATGCCGGGGCCATGGACTTTGACGACCTTCTGTACTTTACGGTCCGGCTGCTGAAGGAAAACCCGGATATTCTGGACTATTATCAGAACAAATTCCGCTACGTGCAGATCGACGAGTACCAGGACACCAATCATCTCCAGTATCTCTTTGCCTCTCTGCTGGCCGGGGGACGGCGGAACATCTGCGTGGTGGGCGACGACGACCAGAGCATCTATAAGTTTCGGGGCGCCACCATCGAGAACATTCTCTCCTTTGAAAAGCAGTATAAGGACGCCCGGGTCATCCGGCTGGAGCAGAATTACCGCTCCACCGGGAACATCCTCCGGGCGGCCAACGCCGTGATCGCCAACAATACCGCGAGAAAGGGAAAAAACCTCTGGACCCAAAAGGGCTCCGGTGATAAAATCACCTTGTATGTTGCCCAGAACGAGGACGACGAGGCCCGCTTTGTGGCCCGTACCATCCGCCAGAGCGGCCGTCCGGCTCGAGACTTCGCGATCCTCTACCGCACCAATGCCCAGTCCCGGAATCTGGAGCTGACGTTCAAGAACATGGGCATCAACTATCGGATCTTCGGCGGTACCCGCTTCTTTGACCGGGCCGAGGTGAAGGATGTCCTGGCTTATCTTTGCGTGATCGCCAATCCTACCGACGAGACAAGACTCCTGCGCATCATCAACGTGCCCGCCCGGGGCATCGGCAGCACCAGTCTGGAGCGGGTCCAGGCCATCGCCCGGGAGGAGGGCGTGTCCCTCTTTGAGGTCCTATCCTCCGCCTCCCACCGTCCCGGCGTGACGGCGGGGAAGAAGATGGAGGAGTTCTGCCGCATGATCGGTGAGCTGCAGCAGCGCATCAGCGAGATCCCCCTGGACGAGTTTTATGACGAGGTGCTGGACCGCACGGGCTATCTTGCCGCTCTGCAGACGAAAAACGCGGACGAGAATCTCTCCCGCATTGAGAACATCCAGGAGCTGAAAAGCTCCATCATCAAGAGCATGGAGAACACCGGCGGCGATCTCTACGCCTATCTGGACGAGGTGGCCCTCTATACTGACATGGATACCTATGACCGGGAGGAGGACTGCACGGTGATGATGACCATGCACTCGGCCAAGGGCCTGGAGTTCCCGGTGGTCTTTCTGGTGGGCGCGGAAGATGGACTTTTCCCCAGCGCTATGTCCATCAGTGACCAGGAGGAGATGGAGGAAGAGCGTCGGCTCTGCTACGTGGCTATTACCCGGGCGCGGGAGAAGCTCTATATCACCTGCGCGGCCCAGCGTATGCTCTATGGACGTACCTCGGCCAATCTGCCCTCCCGCTTTACAGATGAGATCCCGCCCGAGCTTCTGGACCGTCAGGGCGTGGAGCGCCGGCGGCAGCAGGAGAGGAGCAGCTACTGGGACGACGACGGCGCGTTCCGCTCTTCCTACGGCGGGTCCGGCGGCTGGTCTCATCCCGGGAGTTATGGTTCCGGCGCTGCACAGAAAAAGAATGTAGTCCGAACAAGCGCCGCGCCGACCAGAAAACCCTCTGCCATCACACCGCCGCCGGCTAAAGCGCCGGAATTCCGGGTCGGAGATCGGATCGTACACAAGGCCTTCGGCCACGGCAGTGTGGAGAAGCTGACACCCATGGGCGGCGACGCTTTGATGGAGATCCTTTTTGACAGCGGAGAAACCAAGCGGCTCATGCTCCGTATTGCCATGCGGAACATGGAAAAGGAATCGTCCTGACAGGAGTTTTTACCATGACAGAACAGCACAGCGAAGAAATGGGCTTCCACGTCCACGCGGACGGGACGGTTCATTCCCACGCCCACACCCATCAGAACACCAAAGCGGTAAAAAACCGTCTGGCTCGGATCATCGGGCATCTCCATGCTGTGGAGCGCATGGTGGACGACGGCCGGGACTGTGCCGAGGTGCTGATCCAGCTGGCGGCCATCCGCAGTGCCGTCAACAACCTCTGCAAGCTGATCTTGAAGGACCATATGGACCACTGCGTAGTGGATGCCATCCGCTGCGGAGATCATGAGACGCTGGAAGAACTGAACAAGGCCGTTGACCTTTTGATGAAGTAGGAGAGAAGAGTACATATGAAACGATATGCTGCGCTGATTATTCTGATCCTGTTCCTTGGTATAGGACTGGGAATCTATATGATTTTCCGTCAGGAGGGACAGCCGGCCGAGGCCGCGTCCGTCGCCCAGACTCCCGCTGCCATGAGCGGAACGCCCACTCCGAGGGCCACTCCCACGGCGACGCCTACGGCCACGCCCCTTCCCACCATGCCGCCCACGCCCAGCCCCACGCCGTCGCCGCTGCCCACGCCAGTCCCCACAGCCACACCGGTCCCAACTCCCACCCCGTATATCGAAATGGAGAGCAGCGGCAGTTTCCGCACGGATACCGGTACCTATTTGAATCTTGTGGTCGATTACTCTGTAAAGAGGGAAGGGGAAAAGGCAACTCTCACGCTTTACGCCTATACGGAATCCTACAGCCTGTTTACGGAAGCGCGCCATGATGATCTGCGCTTTGTGATTGACGGCGTGACCACCTATGCCACCGCCGGTGCCATCACGGTGGAGGCAGACGAGGGGCTGACCAAAACCCTCATCGGCAAAGTGGAGGCAGATGTTGCCCCGGAGAGCAGCGTCCGCGTCGATGTGACCTGGGAATTCCTTGGCGTCATCGGCGGGAAGAGCATCGACCGTCTCACCGCCTCTACTACGCTGGACATCCCATAAGGAGAAGCGGTTTCTCGAATTTTTACTGACCAGGAAAAAAAGAGAGGTTAAATACTGTCATGGCTGAAAAGCTTGTAAAAACCTCGTGGATTGATCATTTGGGGGATATTCCCGCCACCTTGGAGTACTTTGACGGGTCCATGTATGAGGCGGTGGAAAACATTGCACAGCGCTATCCCAACAATGTGGCCTTTGACTTCATGGGGAAATCCACCACTTACCGGGAGCTGATCCGCAATATCCAGCAGTGTGCCAAGGCGCTGAAGACCATCGGCATCCGGGCCGGCGACCGGATCACCATCGCCATGCCCAACTGCCCGCAGGCCATCTATGTCTTTTACGCGGTGAACCTGGTGGGGGGCATCTCCAATATGGTCCACCCGCTTTCCAGCGAAAAGGAGCTGGAGTTTTATATCAACGAATCCGAAAGCGTCACCGTAGTGACGCTGGACCAGTTCTACAACAAGTTCGAGGCCATCCGGGAGAACACCTGCGTGGTGAACGTGGTGATCGCCAGCATCAAGGACGCCCTTTCCCGGCCCGTCCGGGCGGGCTATATGCTCACCGAAGGCCGCAAGGTGAAGAAGATCCCGGAGGACGCCCCGGTGATCCGCTGGAGCGAGTTCATGCGTCTTGGCAATGCCTGCTTCTGGAATTACAAGGTCAAGCGAGTGGGCGACGATCCCGCCACCATCCTCTATTCCGGCGGGACCACAGGCACCACCAAGGGGATCTTGCTGACCAATAAAAACTTCAACGCCCTGGGCCAGCAGATCGTGGCGACCAACCCCATGTTCCGCGTAGGAGATAAAATGCTATCGGCCATGCCCCTCTTTCACGGCTTTGGCCTGGGCGTTTGCATCCATTCCATGCTCTCACAGGGTGGACGCTGTATCCTGGTGCCCCGCTTTACGCCCAAGAGCTATGCAAAGCTGATCACCAAGTACCAGTGCAATTTCATCGCCGGCGTGCCCACTCTGTATGAGGCGCTGCTCCGGCTGCCGGACATGAACGGAGCCAACCTATCCTGTCTGAAGGGCGTGTTCTCCGGCGGCGACTCCCTGTCCATTGAGCTGAAGAAAAAGATGGACAAATTCCTCTATGACCACCACGCCAGCATCCAGGTCCGGGAAGGCTACGGTACTACCGAGACCGTCACCGCCTGCTGCCTGACCCCGCCCAACATGAGCAAAGAGGGGAGCATCGGACTTCCGTTCCCTGACACCTTTATCAAGATCGTCAAGCCCGGCACGGATAAGGAACTGCCCTACGGCGAGGAAGGCGAGATCCTGCTGGCCGGTCCTACGGTGATGAAGGAGTACGTGAAGCATCCGGAGGAGACCGCCCAGACATTGCGCCGCCACGCCGACGGACTCACCTGGGTTTACACCGGGGATCTGGGCACCATGGACAACGAGGGCTTTGTCTATTTCCGGGGCCGAAGCAAGCGGATGATCATTTCTTCCGGGTACAACATCTATCCCGCCCAGCTGGAAAACGTTCTGGACGCCCATGAGAAGATCCACATGAGCTGTGTCATCGGTATCCCCGACGACTATAAAATGCAGGCTGTCAAGGCTTTTGTGATGCTCAAGCCCGGTGTTCCCGCCGACGACGAAACCCGGGAAGAGATCATGGCCTATTGCCGCAAGAACATCGCCAAGTACTCCATGCCAAAGGAGATCGAATTCCGGGATGAGCTGCCCAAGACCCTGGTGGGGAAAGTGGCTTACCGGAAGCTGGAGGAGGAAGAGGCTGCCAAGCGCGAAGCCACCAAGGCCGCCGAAGCGGAAAATGAGCCCGCTTCCGTGTAACAGAACAGAATAGGAACGGGGGCCGGCTGCCTGTGCAGCCGGCCCCCGTTCCCTTGGGAAGAATCAATGGAACAGCAGTCTGGCCTGGTTGGCCATCCGCTGGCCGTAGATGCGGAAGGTTTCATCAAAGGTGGAGATATCCATGGAGCGGTCGATGCCCACGGGTCCCAGATGAATAACAGGGCTGCCGTCGGCGCTGCCGCCGGAGTAGACCATGGCACCGTAGACCAGGCAGTGGGTCAGCATGTCCTGGATGCCCTGGGTTCCGCCGCCATGGATGTACTGGGCGGTGGTGTAGGCACCGCAGAGCTTGCCCGCCAGGGAGAGCTTTTTGCCAGACTGCTGGAGGAAGACCGTCATGTCGCCAGTGATATGGGCGGCATAGATGGGGCTGCCAAAGATCACGCACTGGCAGTCTTTCACATAGTCAAAGTCCACCGCGTTGATGGGGAAGGTGCGGACCTCGGTCCCGTCCACGCTGGCCATGCCCTGGGCGATGACCTCGCCCATGCGCTGGGTGTTGCCGGTAACGGAATGATAGATGATAGCTGCTTTCATGTTATATAGTCTCCTTTATCAAAATGTTTTTATTTTCCAATATAATCCCCCTCGGCCACTACAACGGCGGGTCCGGTCAGATAGATATCGCTGATACGGCCGTCCTCCCAGGTAAGAGAGACCTGCAGCTCTCCGCCGGGGAAATCCAACTGGATCGGTCCATCCTCACAGCGGCGAAGCACATGCATGGCCGCTGCGGTGCTGCCCGCCCCCGTGCCGCAGGCCAGGGTAAAGTCCTCCACGCCCCGCTCAAAGGTGATGGCTTTGACGTGGTTTTCTCCCAGGCTTTTCCAGAAGGTGACGTTGGCGCCCTTGGGGAAGGTGGGGTATTCCCGGATGAATTTCCCCATGGCAAAAAGCTCCTGGCGGGGAAGGGAGTCCCAATCCGGCAGCTCAATGATCGCATGTGGGATCCCGGGCCGGCCCAGCTCGATATAAAAGCAGCTGAGGATCGTGCCTTCCCAGAATATGCCGATCTCCGGCTCCATGTGGCTGGGATCGTTCAGGCGAACGCAGTAAAGGTCCTGTTCGATCCGCTGCCCGGTCACCATGCCGGCGGTGGTCTCGATATGCTGACGGTCTCCGGCCAGACCCCAGTCGTGGGCGTAACGGGCAATGCATCGGGCTCCGTTGCCGCACATCTCGCCCTTGCTGCCGTCCTCGTTATAGAAGACCATGGCGATATCCCCACCCTCTGCGGGGGGAAGCACCACCATCATGCCGTCCGCGCCGATGGAAAGTCTCCGGCGGCACAGCCGGACGGCCAAATTGGCGTACTCCGAGGCCGGGATGGCCCCGTCCATGTTGTTGATGACCACAAAGTCATTGCCCGCGCCCTGCATTTTTACAAAGTGCATATCCATCCCTCACTCGATCATATTCATATTATCCGGCAGGACCGATCCCGTCATGCCCCGTCCGGTGGGAGTAGAGCCGAAAAGCTTGCTGTAAGCCCGGGAAAAAGCGGAGTAGCTGCGAAAGCCGCAGCCAAAGCAGGCGTCCGTGGCGGAGGCCCCGGCGCGCATCAGATCCCGCGCCAGCATCAGCCGCTTGTCAGACAGATAGGTGTGGATGGAGATCCCTGCCTCCTCCCGAAAACGGCGCATCATATGGTACTTGCTGATATAAAACATACCCGCCAGATCGTCAATGGAGATGTCCGCCGTCAGGTTTTCGTCCAGATATCGCAAAATCTCCAGGACCTTTCCGTCCTTGGCGGCCACGGGAACCGGCAGGTCCGTGCCGTTTTTGTCCATCTCCCGGCCCAGCTCCACCAAAGCGCGTAGGAGGATGCATTTGGACAGGATCACACGCCCCGGAGCGCTTCCTGCCAGCTCGGATTCCAGACGCAGCATCAAGGAAAGAAACGAGCGGCGAAACTCGCTGCCGGGCCGGAGAACATGCCCTCGTTTCCCGGAAAAGACCTCGTTTAAATCGTAATCCTCCGCGGAGCTGTCCTTCATCAACTGCGGGGAGATATACAGTACGATCCGCTCGTAAAGATCGCCGGGGGCAAATTCCGGCTTGTGTACGCAGCGGGACCCGACAAGGATGATATCTCCCGGCTGAACCAGATAACGGCGACCCTCCACCACATATCCTCCGCCGCCCGAAATGATATAGGTCAGCTTGTGAAACTCGTGATAATGGGCGTCCATCTCTGTGCCCCGGTCGTCCTTCAGGTGAAACAGCCGGAAATCCTCCAGAAGATATCCTCGCTTGGCGTAGCTTTCCTCCAATGGAAAAACCTCCAAAAAGCATCTTTTGCAAGTATTATAGCATGCTTTCGGTTTATTTTGCAAGCGTTGAGTCATAGAATGTGAATTAAGAAAAGGGCAATCAGCATATCATTTGACAGGAGGGATTTGAAATGAAACCGTCCTTTTGGAAAAACTATGGTTTTCTCATCTCCATGATCGTGGGCATCGCGGCGGGCTGCGTGGTCGGCGCTGTTTGGCCTGGCGCGGCCAGTCTGGAGCCGCTGGGTACCGTATTCATCAACCTGATGTTCTGCGTGGTAGTGCCCATGGTGTTCTGCTCCATCGCCTCTGCCATCGCCAACACCCGGAATCCCCGGCGGGCCGGTAAACTGCTGGCCACCACGGTGGCGACCTTCTTTGTCACCGCCGCCATTGCCGCCGTTATCATGTACGTGATCGTCCGGGTATTTCCCATCTTTACCATGGAGCCGGAGTACAGTGAGGAGGAGGCCGCCGGTCTGGGCCTTGCGGGCATGCTGGTGAACTTCTTCACCAAGCCGGACTTTGCCGAGCTGCTCAGCCGCCGGGCCATTCTGCCGTTGATCATTGCAGCTATCCTCTTCGGCTTCGGCGTGCAGCTCAACGGGGGACCCGAGACCAAGACCGCGCAGCTGCTGGAGGACATCACCGGATGCATCATGAAGACGGTGAAGATCATCACCTACTATGCGCCCATCGGTTTCTTCGGATTCTTTGCCAGCCTGGTTGCGGCCCACGGGAGGGACTTCGTCTCCAACTATGCCCGGGCCATCATCGTCTACTATGTGGTATCCTTTGCCTACATGTTCCTCTTTTTCCCGCTTTACGCTCGCTTCGGCGGCGGGAAGGGGGCCGTCCGGGTCATGTTCCGGCATTTGTTCCGTCCGGCGGCGGTGTCCTTCGGCACCTGCTCCTCGGTAGCTACCATCCCCACCAATATGGAAGTGGCGGAGGATACCGGTATCTCCCGGGAGGTCAGCGACATCGTTCTGCCCATGGGCGCTACCATGCATATGGACGGCAGCGCCATGAGCGCCATTATCAAGGTCGCTTTCCTCTTCGGCATGTTCGGCCAGGACTTCGGTACCGGCCGTGCCATCCTGGCCATCCTTGTGGCGGTGTTCTCCTCGGTAGCTATGTCCGGCATTCCCGGCGGAGGCGGCACGGGAGAGCTGGTTTTGTGCACGCTGTTCTTCCCGGAGCATCTGTCGGTGGCGTTTCCCATCGCTTTGGCCATCGGCGAGCTGGTAGATCCTCCCGCCACCATGGTCAACGCCGCCGGCGACTATGTGGTCAGCTACATCGTCTCCCGCTATGTGGACGGAAAGGACTGGCTTCAGAAGAAGCTCTCTGCCTGAGAAATATAAAACTACAACTGCGGCATGGCTGCCAAAAGCAGCCATGCTGTTTTTTATCGCACGTCAAAGATCAGGATCGACCCGGAAGAAAAGATCATAGGATAGGTTTCTTTGTAATAGGAAAGAATGTTCCCGGCGATGGCCCGTTCCGAATAGCCGAAGAACACATACTCAACGCCCCGGCTTTCCCGGCCCTCCTCAAAGGCGGGAATGCTTGTCAGCATTTCCTGGGCAGCGCGCTGTGCGTCGGCATAATCCAGTCCGTGAAAGTAGAGGTAAGAGGGGCTGCCGCAAAGGATATTCCGTCCGGTCAGCACTGCCACCGGATTATCGTGGTTGTCGTCGGTGAGAAACAACGCGTCCGCTTCCGTATTCTCCCGGATGAACTCTGAGGCCTTCACTTCGTCAGCGGAGAAAAGCTCATACCCATAGGCCTTCGAACCTGAGAGGACCTCTCGCGCCAGGGTAAAAACGGCCGCATTGCCGCATACCAGAAGCAGCAAAACCAGGGCGGCGGAGCGAAGCAAAGGGCTCTTGCGCGCTTCCAGCCAGTCCAGCACGGCGTCGGCGGAAAGGAAGCAGGCGAAGAGGTAGGCGATATACAGCAGCTTGTTGTTATCGTAGGTATTCGGCTGGAAAATCACCAGTTCGCACAAGACAAAAAGGAGGATGGCACCAGAGTATATTTCCCGCTGCCGGTTGTCAGCAAAGAGATAGGCGATGGGAGCGATGATAAATACCGGGCCTACGTTTTTCAGCCAGAACCAGAAGAAGTTCTCTTTTCCACCGTTCACCCAGTCAAAGCCCAGACGAAGAAAGCTCTCGTTTCCGCCCACCGAACGGAAGGTCCACAGCAAAAGCTGGGGCACGGCTAACGCCACCGCCGTCAGGCCGAAGCGGCACCAGTTTGCCAGCCACTTACCATTGATCCCTTCCCGGCAGGCGCTGCCCACCATCCAGCAGGCGGCGGTGAGGCCCAGCGCGAGAAAAGAGTGGGTATGGATCATGGGCAGAGCTCCGCCCAGGAGTCCGGCGGGCAGCCAGGCGGCGGCATCGGTACGGTACACCGCGCGAAACAGCAGGTATAGTGCCGCCATCAGCACGGCCCAGCCGAAGAGCGTCGCCCGCTGGGGCAGCAGCATATCCGCGATCACATTGACCCAGCGCATCCCTTTTTCTGTCAGGTTGGTGGGGGTCTTGTAAAAGCCAGTGAAGAGATCGTGCAGGCTGTAGTCTCGGATAAAATAGATCATCCCCAGCCCGCCGTTAAGGAAAAAGAACAGGAAGGCCAGGATCGGCGCAGACTTCTTCCGGCAGATCTCCCCGGCGAGGAACCAGACTCCGGCGTAGACCTGAGCAAAGGCAAGGAACATGGGCAGCATATAAGCCCATCGCAGCGGCGTCCCCAACAGATACAGGCTGGCGGAAACGCTGTCGCAAAGAAAGGGATAGCAGATCCGCGCCGTGGGCAGGATGTTGTAGTAAGGGGGAAAGGTCTTCTGCTCGGCCAGCGAGGTGATAAAGCCCAGATGCATGGCCATGTCGCCGTAGGTACATTGCCCGGTATACATTCCCCCGTCCACGGGAAGAAGCGTGTGATTCAGCACCAGGACCACGCTCAGCAGCCAAAAGGGCGGCAGAAGATACAGCAGGGGCCGGTCGGAGGAAGCACCCTCCGGCGAATCGTTCTTGCACGGGGCATTCCGGCGGGAGAGAAGGCATGCCGCCGCGATCGCCGTACCCAGGAGCGCTCCGGCGGCGTGAGCCGTGAAAGAAAAGCCCCAAAGGAAGGCGAAGGGGATGGGAGCCCATTGGGAGAGCGCAGAGCCGAACACGCTCCCCAGCCACAGCCGGACGATGCTCCGGTAACGGTTTAAGAAGCGCCTGCACAGGACAATTCCCACGGATTGCCAGTAAAGCAGCCAAAGAAAACCCAGCATCTATGCGACCATCCTTTGCTTTCGTAGTATATATCTCTATTATAAACCAAAAGGGAAGAATTGCAATATTACCCGGACTGTGATAAAATACGCAGACAATCATGAACTGTTGAAGAAAACGGGAGACCGGAATGAGAAGACAACGATTGATCTCATTTTTACTTGCGGCTTTGTTGGCCCTGACACTCGCCATGCCGGCTTTGGCCGCCGATGGAGAGCTGATCAACGCCGCACTGGAAGGGACCGGCGTCCCGGACGGCTGGGCGCTGAACGCTTATGATGCTTCGACCGCATCCGCCTCTGTGTCCGGGGGAACGCTTACCTTGAGCGCCTCGGATTACAATGATATCCGGCTGACCCAGCGCGTGCGGGTGGAGGAAAATGCCGTCTATACTCTCACCGCGGAGATCGCCGCCGAAGGGATCTCCGGCGGACGGGGCGCCAGCCTTTCCATCGATAATTACTCCATTGACGGGGTATATATCTACAGCAGCGGCCTGGTGGGCAGCTCCGACTGGCAAAAAGTGTCCCTGGCCTTTCGCACGCTGGATGGTCAGAAGGAGGTCATCGTGGCGCTGCGTCTCGGCGGATACAGCGAGATGAGCTGCGGAACGGCCCGCTTTCGCAGCGTCAGCCTCTCCATGGGCTGGGACGGGTCGGCCACGGTCCAGTCCCTGGTGACCGGAGGTACCTCCGACAATATATCCACCCGGGAAAAGGATTTGACGGAGGCCCGCAAGATCCAGCTGAAGAGCTACCTTCACCTTTTCGTGGTGCTGAGCGTGGTGCTGGGCGTGGTATTCCTGTTTGGTGTGTACCGGCTGCGCCGTGATCTGACTGCCCGGGATCTGACAAGAAAGAAACGGCGGCAGCTTTTTGTCCTGGCCGTTCTGGGCGGACTGGTTCTGCGCTCCCTTTTATCCTCCGCCACCGGCGGCCACGACACGGATATGAGCTGCTGGATGGGTTGGGGGAATTATATCGCCGCCAACGGTCCCCGGGATTTTTACACCGCACCCGGTCATGAATGGTACGATTATCCTCCCGCTTATATGCTGGTGCTGGGATGTATCTCCCGACTGCTGTCTGCCTTCGGTGTGGCCGGGGACACAGCTGCCGCTACCTTTGCTTATATGCTGCCGGCGGCGCTGTCGGATATCGCCATAGCGCTGGTGCTGATGAAGGACGGGGAGGAACGGGGCTTTTCCCAGAGCTGGTGTCTGCTGCTGGGACTGCTTGTTGTATTCAATCCCGCGGCGGTGGTCCTCTCCGGGGCCTGGGGACAGATCGACTCGATCCTCACATTGCTGCTGATCCTGAGCTTCCGGGAGCTGCTTCGGGACAGAAGGATCAGCGCCGGAGCCCTTTACGGCCTGGCCATCATGATCAAGTGGCAGGCTCTGATCTATGGGCCGGTGCTGGCGATGGCCTATCTGCTGCATATCCGCTCCCGGAGGGACGCGGCGGAAACAGCGCTTGGTGTGGTCTCCGCCGTGGCGGTTATGATCCTGATCTCCCTGCCGTTTCGGGGCAGTCAGAGCCTTTTCTGGTTCGTGGAACGCTTTTTGAACGCCGCAGGGGGGTATGACTATGCCAGCGTGGAGGCCTATAACTTCCTGGCCCTGATCGGCGGGAACTGGGCCCCCGCCGGACGAAAGCTTCTGGGCCTGATCAGCTACAAGGCGCTGGGGACCGTCGGGATCGTCCTCTCGGTAGCCGCGGCCCTGGCCTATCAGATCCAAAGCGCCCGGCGCTCCCGGATAGGGGAGTGGGAAGCGGATCACCCCGGCGTGCTGTTTCTGGCCGCAGCGCTGTGTATGTACGGTATTTTTACTTTCGGCCATTACATGCACGAGCGATATGTCTTCCCGGTAGTTTTCCTGCTGCTCTTTGCCTTCGTGGAAACAAGGGAGGACAAACTGCTTTTCTGCTCGCTGCTGCTGTCGGTGGTGCTGTTCCTGAATGAGGTCACCGCCATGTATGTAATCTCCCAGCTCGCCTCTGCGGCCGTACGCTCCACCAGGGAGCATAACGCGGTAGTGCGAACCTGCTCCCTTGCGGAGACAGTTTCCTTCTTTCTTTTTGTGCATGTGTTTATCCGATGCTGTTTCCCCTCGGACCGAGAGGAGGACACCGATGCATAAGCTGTTTGTCTCTCCGGACCGCAGCCCCCGGCTGGATCACGGCGACCGGGTGATCCTGTGGCTGCTCACGGCACTGTACACCGTGGTAACGCTCCTGAATCTCGGCACGATCCGCTTTCCGCAGAGTGTTTGGGGAAGCGACCCGGAGCGCCCCGCCGTCATTGATCTGGGGGAGGAACGAGATGTCGGGGCCATCGCGTTTAACGGCAATATCGCCACCGGCCAACTGCGTATCAGCGGCGACGACGGCGGTTCCTTTGAATATAAGCAGGAATACGGCGAGATGTTTGCCTGGAAGAAAAAGGATGTAAGTTTTCACACCCGGTATCTCCGTCTGGACGCCATGACCGGCACGGTGGCCTTGAATGAGATCGCCGTGTACGATGACCGCGGAGCGCTTCTCCCGGCGTCCGCCGACGCCCAAAACCAGGCTCTGACCGACGAGCAGACCACGGTTCCCCAAACACCGGGCTATCTGAACGGTATGTACTTTGACGAGATCTATCATGCCCGCACGGCCTATGAGTTCATCCACAACATGAACGCATACGAGTGGACTCATCCACCTCTGGGCAAGCTCCTGATCGCCCTGGGCATCCTTGTTTTCGGCATGACCCCCTTTGGCTGGCGTGTGGTCCCGGCCCTTTTCGGCGCTGCCATGCTGCCTGTGATGTTCCTTCTGGGGAAAAGGCTTTTCCGCCGCCGGGATCTGGCATTTTTGGCCCAGGCACTTCTGGCACTGGACACCATGCACTTTACCCAGACACGCATTGCCACCGTGGATGTTTTCATCGTATTTTTCATCCTGTGGATGTTTTATTTCATGGCGGTTTTTCTGCAGGAGGACCTGCTCCATGAGACCTGGCGGAAGCTGCTGCCGCCGCTGGGAGCTTGCGGGATCGCCTTCGGCTTGGGAGTGGCCTCCAAGTGGACGGGCCTGTATGCCGGCGTGGGATTGGCGCTGCTGTATTTTGCCCATCTGACCATGGCGGGGCTGGAAGCCCGGGAAAAGGGGGAGAGCCGACTCTTCTGGCGTCGTGCCATAAGGCTCTGCCTTTTCTGCGTCGGACTCTTTGTCGTACTGCCGGCATGCATCTATTTTGCATCCTATACTCCGTTTTTCCGTTATGAGCAATCCATCCGTCCGACATATGGCTTCGGAGACGCTGTGAAAACCGTGCTGCAGCAGCAGGAGTCTATGTACGGATATCACAGCAACCTGACGGCTACCCATCTGTGCCAGTCCGCCTGGTATGAATGGCCCTTCACCGCCCGGAGCGTATGGTTCTATTTTACTTCCGGAGAGCACGGAAAGGTCTCCAATATCTCCAGCACCGGCAGCCCGGCTGTCTGGTGGATCAGTGCGGTTGCCATGCTGTGCCTGATCTCGGAGGCGCTGTTCGGCAGACTTCGCACAGACTCCCGGGAACGTAAAAGCGCCGCTGTGTTCCTTATGGTGGGGATCGCAGCCAACCTGCTGCCGTGGATGCTGGTTCCCCGCTGCACCTTCCAGTACCACTTTTTTCCCACGCTGCCCTTCATGATCCTCTCCGGCGTTCTGCTGGTGCAGCATCTGGAGGACAGGGGAGAACTGCCCCGCGGCGGAAAGTGGCTCTGGCTGGCTTTGGCCGGCGTTTATTTCCTGCTGCTTCTCCCGGCGGCTTCCGGACTGCCCATGCCCAGAATCTACGCGCAGTTTCTGGAATATGCCCTGCCAACCGGCATCTTGTTTTTCGGGGCTGTATAAAGGACCGCAGAGGAAGCAGGCTCGCGCAGAAGGAAGACCCCCTCTCCTACGGACAGATCGTTCCGCAGGAGAGGGGGTCTTTTTCGACCGGAGTTGTCTTCAGCTTGAAAAAGCGACCGTTCCGCGATGTATTTACCCGGGAAATTTATGTGGTTTTACCATTGTTTTTTATAAGGCAAGCGACTAAAATACACACTTCGGGTGTACCGAAATGTGGTATTTCCCGGAAAGGGATTATTATATGTATGCATTGATCAATATCGCTTTCGCCCTTCTTGCCGGACTGATGATGACCCGCCTTTTCAACAAAGGCCATTTGCCGGATGTGACGGCCTTTTTGGTCGCGGGCGTTTTTATCGGGCCATTTGTCCTGGGAAGATTCGGCTTCGCAGGACTGGGCTTTTCCTCGTATGATCAGGTCGCTCAGCTTGGGGTTATTTCCGACGTTGCCATGGGCTTCATCGCCTTTTCCATCGGCAATGAATTTCGGCTGGAACAGCTTCGCCATACCGGTCGTAAGGCTCTGGTGATCGGTGTGATCCAGGCCATGGCCGCCACTGTTTTTGTGGACGCGTTTCTCCTGGGATTCCATGCCCTTTTCCCTGCACTGCTATCGGCCCCCGCCGCCATCACGCTGGGAGCCATCGCCTCGGCCACTGCTCCGGCGGCGACACTGATGGTGGTGCGCCAGTACAAAGCCCGCGGAGAACTGACAAGTCTGCTGCTGCCCATCGTAGCACTGGACGACGCGGTGGGACTGATCGTTTTTGCTTTGTCCTTCGGCATTGCAAGGGCTCTGATCTCCGGGACGGTCAGCCTTGTTTCGGTCATGGTGGAGCCATTGGTCGAGATCTTTTGTTCCTTGCTGCTTGGAGCGGTGGCAGGTATGGTCCTCACCAAGCTTGAGACCATGTTCCACTCAAACACTAACCGCAACTCCATGACCATCGCCTTCGTTTTTCTGACCGTCGGACTGTCGTCCCTCCGATTTGAGGTGGGAGGCATCCATGTCGGGTTTTCATCCCTGCTGGTTTGCATGATGCTCAGCACCGTTTTTTGCAACTTCTCACAGCTCTCTGAGGATCTGATGGGCCGTGCGGATCGGTGGTCCCAGCCGCTGCTGGCGGTATTTTTCGTTATCAGCGGCGCGGAGCTCCAGCTGGATGTCTTCTCCCAGCCCATGCTTGTCCTGATCGGCGTTATTTATATCCTGGCCAGATCTTTCGGAAAGTATATCGGTGCCCGTACCTCCGCTCGCGGCGTGGGATGCAGCCCGAAGGTGGTGAAATATCTCGGCATCACCTTGCTGCCGCAGGCAGGGGTGGCGCTGGGCATGTGCGTTTCCGCCCAGCAGCTTGGGCCCCAGGACGGGCCTTTGGTGCGCAACATCATTCTCTTTTCTGTACTGATCTACGAGCTTGTCGGTCCGCTGATGACAAAGCAGGCGCTGAAGGCCGCCGGCGAGATCACGGAAAAGCCTCCCGAAGTAGTCGAGAGGCGGGCCCGCGCTCTTGCGGCTGCAAACCCGAAGGAACTTGCTCAGCGGCTGCAAAATGCAAAAAGGAAAAAACAGGGAAAAAAGGTTTCTTGTTGACCGTCGGCATAGCTTTTTTATAATATAAATTGATCCAAAAAATATCACAGGGACATTTACTGAAAACCCTCTGCGACAGATGTCCCTCCGGAAACAACTGCAAAGACTGTCTTTCTGCAGAGGGCTCGTTCTTTGGCAGGGCAGTAAGATAAACAGATCGAAGCCGGAAATATCGGCATACCGAAAAGGCAGGACGGAAGAATATGGATGAGTATCAATTTATCACCCTGCGAGAAAGACCGGAGTTGATGGATGCGGCCGCAGAATGGTTTCACAGCAAATGGTATGTCCCGAAAGAAGCCTATCTGGCGTGCATGGACGCGTATCTGAAACAGGAGACGGAATACGGCTGGTATCTCTGTCTGTATCGGGGAAGGATCGTCGGCGGGATGGGTGTAATCGAAAATGATTTTCATGATCGCAAGGACCTGTCGCCCAATGTCTGCGCCGTGTACACGGAAGAGGGTTTTCGTAATCAGAAGATCGCCGGGCGGCTGCTGGATCTGACGGTGGAGGACATGAGGGCCAAGGGCATATCTCCGCTCTACCTGGTCACCGATCATACCGGGTTTTATGAGAAATATGGCTGGGAGTTTTATTGCATGGCCCAGGGCGACGGGGAACCGGAGAAGACCAGGCTCTATATTCACAGATAAAAAAATAAAGCGGCATATCAACTCGTTGGATTTACGTTGATATGCCGCTCTTTCTGTTTGCGGTTGTTTCTCACATCCGCGGAAACGTCCGGCGTTTGCGATTAGGCTTTCTTCCCTTCGTCCTTTCTCTTTACCGGGATCCAAATCGCGCTGTGATAATCCGGGTCATGCTTTTCCCCGTTCACGCAGTCATACCACTCCACCGTGGCATTGCCGCACAGTTCGTATTCCGGATTGCCGGGCAGCCAATTCCGGAAAATCTGGGTGTTCAGATTCTGCAGCGACTCCGGTATCGGGCCGATGCAGTTGAACACCGCCCAGTCACCCCGGGGAAACTCATAGACGACCATGCCCTCCGGCACCTCTCCGCCCGCATATTTTCCGGCGATTAGGTAACGAAACCTCCCGCTGCCGATATCGTCGATACATACTCCGTATTCGCCGATGCAGTTGTCCACCAGCGCCTTTTCATAGGGGCTTTCCGGTTCTCCACCCGCGTAAACACGGCTGGCGTATTTTTCGCAGATTTCATCCCAATATCGGGGGATCTGCTCATAGGCGGTTTCGGAGTCGAATACCTTTTGAAAGCCGATGACTTTGAAGGGGAACATAGGCGTGATTTTGTAGTCCATCTGATTACCTCCCTGTATGGATATCTGGATCGTCAGGGGAAGAAAGACGTTCACAGCGGCTCCGCCGCGGACTTGAGAAGGTGTCGCACCATGGAATCGGGTAAAAGCTTTTGTAAAGCTCTCCGGCGTCTCATACCCGTACCGGAGGGCAATATCGATCACTTTTTCCGTCCCACCGCGCAGTTCCATTGCCGCCTGGTACAGACGACGGTTACGTATGTATTCTCCGATCCCGTAACCTGTCATCAGGGAAAAGCCCTTCTGCAGAAAAAACGGCGAGAGATACACCCGGTCAGCCACATCCTGCGCACAGATGGGTTCTTCCAGATGGGTCTCAATAAAATTGATCGCCGTGCGGATGCTGGTCAGCCACTCCATGGCCCGCGCCTCCTTCCCATGCTGTAATCAGTGTATCCCGATCGGCGAGAAAAACGCCTGTCAAAGACTGCTCTCTTTTGTCCTTGACATACTTTCTTTTTTGCTGTTTTATGAGCGCGCCGCACGGAGAAAAGACCGATCGGATACGATGACCGATACGGAAAAACGGTCAGCAGCGCGTGATCAGTTCTTCGATCCAATGGTTTACGGTCTCCGGATCATCCGTATTTGCATTGTGGCCCGCATCCTTGATCCAGATGAGAGGAAGCCCGGTCTTTTTATGCCAGGCTTTGTTGTAGCGGATCGTGGAACCGGCCCGGTCCTTTTCTCCGCAGATCAGCAGGGCAGGGCAGGGGATCTTGTAAGGAAGATCCGCTTCCATGGCCTCGGCAAGAATCCGAAAGCCATGGCCGGAGAGCGCCGCGTAGCGCGCCTGATCACCGTCGTAGACCATCATGATCTGATGCATGAGAGTGCGCCCGTATTCCGTGGTAGCCACGCCGTTCGTGCCGGATTTGAGCAGGGACTTCCATGGGTAATGGCGATACACCGGTTCCATACGCTTCAGAAGCCACAGCTCGGCACGGCTGACATATTCCCGCTTCAGCGGCGCGGAATCGATGGACACGAATCCTCGGAGCTTCTTCGGAAAAAGCTGCGCATAGGCCTGTCCCACATAGCCGCCCATGGACTGACCGACGATGACCGGGCGATCCAGGCTCTCCCGGGACAGAATTTCATCCAGCCACCTCGCCTTGTCCATCAGGCTGAATTGGAAGGTGAAGGGCCAGGAGGAGGCGTGCCCCGGGGCATCCCACACGAAGACGGGATACCTGCCCTCAAAATATCCGATCTGCTTTTCAAACAGCCTGTGGTCTGCCGTAAGACCCGGGAGAAAAACCAGCGCAGGAGAGCTCTTCTCGGCGGTCTTGTTTATCCAATAATGGATGCTGCCGCAATCGGTCTCATATGTTCGCTCCTGCATTTTACCTGCACTCTCCATTTCCTGATCGTTGATTCAAGTAATTCATGACTTCTATAAGATCGCTGCACACGATCTCCGAAAGCCTCTGCATTTCTTCATCCGCAGGGACCATATCCGGGACCATGATGGGCCGCATCCCGGCAGCGTATGCTGCCCGAATGCCGTTAAAGGAATCCTCTATGGCAAAGGTATCCCCGGGAACAAAGCCAAAGCTTTCACAGGCCAGGCGATAGATCTCGGGATCCGGCTTGCTGATTTTTACAGCGTCGCCTCCGATGCAGCCCAAAAAGAAGCCGGACAGCCCGGCGGCGTCGATTCTCTTCTCAATGATCTGCCGCTTTGTGGAGGAGGCGATCCCGACGCCGATGCCGCATGATTTCAGGTATTCCAGTATCTCCCAGACACCGGGCTTTACGGGAAAAAGACCGTCCGGATAGCGTTTCCGGTACAAATCGAAGCTTTCGTCCCAGATATGCCAGAGCATTTCCTCTCCCAGCAGTGGAAGCAAGGCATCTTTGTAGATCTCTCGCGTTTGTCGGTCATTGGTGCCGGTGCATTTGATGTATGTATCCCTGACAAGCCTTTCATCGAGTCCATATTTTTCCGCCGTCTCAAGCCAACAGACCAACTGTGTCCTCTCCGAGTCGAAAATCACGCCGTCCATATCAAAAATCACATTGTACATAGCATCATACTCCTTTTCCTGCCATAAATCGCAGCACGAAAGGAACGAATGAGAAAGCAGGGATGACTGAGATCGAATCAGTCGTCCCTGCCAGTGCTCTCTTGATCAGATCAAAGAAGTGCTGAAATACCTCTCCGCACGGTCGGCCAGGACTGTGGCAATGATCTTATCCTTTCCGTACTTCTCGGCCATCTGCTTTGCGGCCCATACATTGGCACCGGAGGAGGTCCCTACCAACAGGCCCTGCACTCGGGCAAGCTCCCGGGCGGTGTTGATGGCATCCTCATCCGAAACCTCGACAATATCCGTAATGATGGAGGTATCCAGGATATCCGGGATAAAGCCGTCTCCGATCCCCTGGATCTGGTGCAGACCGGGCTCATCACCCAGCAGAGCGGAGACGTTCTTCGGCTCAACAGCCACGATCCGGCAATCCGGGTTCTGCTCCAGCAAATATTGCGCCACGCCCTGCAAAGTGCCGCCGCTGCCGATCCCGGATACATAGATATCGATCTTTTTCCCCAGCTGCTGCACCAGTTCCACGGCGGTGGTCCGATAATGCATCTGAGGATTGGCCGGATTCTGGAATTGCTGAGGCACATAGTAATCCGGCGAACTGGCGGCGATCTCCATCGCCTTATCTACAGACCCTGCAATGCTCAGCTTGGGATCGGTCAGCACAAGCTCTGCGCCCAGCGCCCGGATGATCTTTTTTCGCTCCTCGCTCATGTTTTCCGGCATGACAATGATCACCCGATACCCTTTGCGGACGCCGCAAAGGGCGAGACCGATGCCGGTATTGCCGGAGGTGGGCTCTATGATCGTCATCCCGGGCTTCAGTTTTCCGTCCTTTTCGGCCTGCTCGATCATATTCAATGCGATCCGGTCTTTGATGCTGCCGCCCGGATTCAAAAATTCTGCTTTGGCATATATCTGCATCCCGGTCGTCTGCTCCAGGCTGACAAGCGGCGTATTGCCGATCAGATCCAGCACATTGGTATAATACATTTCCAGTTTCCCCTTTCTATGTAAAGAGAACCATAATTTAGAGTGATTATAACACAGCGCACCCATATAGGAAAGAGTGAATGCAGAATTCTTTTTATCCTATGACGGTGTGCTGCTCTGGTTGACGGCTATCTGCAGAGCCATGGACAGATCGGATAGTTCCTCCGGCCGCAGCTTCAACACCTGGCGGTCAAAGGTGAACAGGCCGTTTGTCTCATCCTCCACGTCAGAGAGCTGGGTGTAGACAGCGCCGCACAGGCCCATGCGGGCCAGCGGGAGCAGCTCGTTTTCATACAGTCCCCGGAGCGCTTTTACATAGCTCTCCCGATCCGCGAATTTTCGGTATCCGTAGGTCTTTTCCCGGTTGAAACTGTGCTCGGGAAGCTTCCAGACATATCCGCCGAATTCGCTTAGCAGCTGAGGCCGTTTTTGCCTTCCCAGGTGAAGCTTTTCAAAGTATATATGCAGACTGTCCACGTCGCTGTTTTTTTGATGGAACCAGCCGGAGGTGCTGTCCACAAACCGGCTGTCGTCCAGCTCCTTCAGCCGCAGATAGGCTTCATCGGCCAGAAACTGGCCCCAGCCCTCGTTAAAGATCGTCCAAAGGCAGATGCTGGGGTGATTCTGCAGCAGCCGGACCGTCTGATCCATGGCCTCCAGAAAATGCCGGCGCGTGTCCGCATTCCGGTTCAGGAATCGATCCGATCGCTTTTGCCAGTGGAGGGTGGGAAGTGCGGTGTCACGGAAAAAACGGTAGTCACCGCTGTTGACCATGTCCTGGAACACAATCATCCCCAGACGATCGCAGTCATAGTAAAAGCGATCCGGCTCGATCTTGATATGCTTTCGCAGGGTGTTGAAGCCCAGAGACTTCATAGACAGTATATCTTTTTCAAAGGCCTCCGGTCCCGCCGGGGTATAGAGCCCGTCGCTCCAGTAGCCCTGATCCAGCAGCCCGTGGAAAAAATAAGGCTTTCCGTTCAGGCAGAGGCGGGGAATGCCGCCCCATTCCCGTATCTCCAGCGTTCGCAGCGCAAAATAGGACTCCACCCGATCTTCACCGCTGATGACAGAGAAGCGATAGAGATAGGGATCTTCGGGAGACCACAGTCGGGGAGAGGAGATGTGGATCATAGCTTTTCCATCAACAAGCGGAATCTCTCCGCCGTCAAAAAGCACGCGTCCCTCCTGTATGCCATCCGCCGTGATCCGGGCCCAGTCCGCCCCGGTACGGATCGAAAGGGAGCGGATATAGTGCTCCGGCACCGGTTCCAGCCATACCGTCTGCCAGATCCCGGAGCAGGGGGTATACCACATCCCGCCCCGCTTTTCCTTTTGCTTGCCCCAGGGATACTTATGGGACAGGTCGTTGATCACCCGCAGCTGCAGTTCGTTTTCTCCCGGCCGGACGGCCTGGGTAATGTCCACCGTAAAAGGAAGATAACTGTTTTCGTGTTTAGCCAGCTCACGCCCGTTCACAAGTACTACAGCCATACGGCTCACGGCGCCAAAGTGCAGCAAAAGACGCTTGCCTTCCCAGTCCCGTGGGACACGGAAAGAACGACGGTATTCCATCTCCCTGCCGATCTTGGGGACAGTCGCCAGGCCGGACAGCAGACTTTCCGTGCAAAAGGGAACAAGGATACGCTGAGATTCGCCATTGCAGCGAAAGTCCCAGCTCCCGTTCAGACACAGCCATTCCGCTCTGACCAGCTGCGGGCGGGGATAACTGTTCCACGGCAGGGGCGGGATGGATCGGCCTTCCATTGTCAACAATTTTTGCGTTTTCATATCGTTTCATCACTTGATCAGTTGTTTTAAGCTTCTCTTGCGAAAAATATACAGCAAGTTAGCCTTTTCGTCAAAGTTTTTCCATCCTTCTTCATCATAAAGAACAGCTTCCTTCAGTTGGCTGGCGGCTGCCTTGAAAAATAAAAAATCGCGGAGAAGAGCCTCCGCGATTTTTTATAAGAAATTACTTCATGCCGTTTTCGTAGGCCTCGATCATCTTTTTGACCATCTGACCGCCGATGGACCCGGCCTGACGGCTGGTCAGCTCGCCGTTGTAACCTTCCTTCAGGTTGACGCCGACCTCGCTGGCTGCCTCCATCTTAAAACGATCCATGGCGTCACGGGCCTGGGGATTTACAAGATGATTGCTGTTGTTGGTAGACATTGTGCTGCATCTCCTTTTCATTGGATTCTTGAACAAGGCCCGCGGGCTTTGTTCGTTTCTATCTTTGCCTTTTACCGCGCGGATATGCAGACATGCCGTAATGGTAATTTTAACTCGGATACGGAGCTGAAATACCGGAGCCGACGGATAGCAATTCGTTGTCTGGCTTTTTCAATCTGATCCGTTTAATTGTCGATTCTGCCGTGAGAATGGCGGTATGCTTGATTTCAGATCGTGATCTCCGATGATCTTTTCCATCCAGATCATATTGTACCAGCGTTCAAATTTGTAGCCGCACATGTGGAACTCGCCGACTTTTTCATAGCCGAGGTGTGCGTGAAAGTCCGCGCTGTTCGTGGTCAGATACTCATCCGCGACGATCGGATAACCGATGCAGGCATAGAGATTTAAGATGCCCATCTGCTTCAATTCCGCTTCCAGCGCTTCATACAGGATTCGTCCCAAACCGCTTTTTCGAGAATCGGCGCGGATATAGATCGTAGTTTCGCTTGACCGGTCATAGGCCGCTCTCCCGACAAAAGGACCCGCATAGGCATATCCTTCCACCGTGCCGTCCTTCAGGACAACAAGGAACGGATACCGTTTCATGGTTTTTTCCATACGATCCCTGAACTCGTCGATCGAAGGCACATCATACTCAAAGGTAATGGCCGTATTTTCGACATAGTAGGCATAAATCGACAGAAGCCGCTCTGCATCCGCCGGGACCGCAGAGCGTATTTCAATTTGATTTTCCGGCTTCATAACGCAGCTCCTCGTTTCGGAATATTCATCGCTGACAGATCCTCTTTTTCCATTGAGAGCAGTTTTATCTTTTTTTCGATCCCTCCGGCATATCCGGTCAGGCTGCCGTCCGAGCCCACGACACGATGACAGGGAATGATCAGGGAAATGGGATTGTGTCCGACTGCGCCTCCCACCGCCTGGGCAGACATGTGGGTAAGCCCCCGCTGTTTGGCGATCCTGCGGGCGATCTCTCCGTATGTCATGGTCTGCCCGTAAGGAATGGTCAGCAGGATTTGCCATACAGCCTTGCGAAACGTTGAGGTTTTCATGGACAGCGGCGGAGTAAAATCCGGAGCCTTTCCGCTGAAATAGATATCCAGCCATCGGACGGATGCGTCAAACACAGGAAGGTCCTTTTCACAATGCTCCGTCTTTAATGTATCGGCAAAGTATTTCTGCCCGTCAAACCAAAGCCCGATCAGGGCGTTCCCATCACTTGCAAGCGTAATGCCGCCCAGCGGCGAGATGTAATGATGTGTGAAATCCATTCTGATTCCCGCCTTTGCCGCTCGTTTTTTCCATCCATAGCAGGGGACAAGGTGTTTTCCTAATAGTATACAAAAGAACAGGCAGTGTCAATCAAAGAACAGACCGTGCCCTGGGATTAAACTGAGCCGAAGAACGGGGGAAGGATTTGCAAAACGCGGCAAAGCGTGGTATAGTGTGCCGCTGAAAGACAGCATTACGGAGGAAAAACCAATGAACGACACCATCATTGCCGCCCTGGCAAAGGAATTGAAGATCCGAGAGGAACAGGTGCGCCAGACCCTGACCATGCTCCAGGAGGGAAACACCGTTCCCTTCATCGCCCGCTATCGCAAGGAAGAGACCGGCGCCCTGGACGAGGAGCAGATTCTGGCGATCCAAAAACAGTACGATTATCAGCTTCGTCTGCAGGAGCGGAAGGAGGACGTGGTCCGCCTGATCGAAGAGCAGGGCAGACTGACCGAGGAGATCCGGCAGAGCGTGTTTGCGTGCGAAAAGCTTTCTCAGGTGGAGGATATATACCGGCCCTACATGCAAAAGAAAAAAACGCGGGCGGCAACGGCAGTCAAGGCCGGGCTGCAGCCGCTGGCGGACTGGCTCCTGGCTCTGCCGGAGCGGGGAGATCCGCTGGCCGAGGCGGCGGCTTATATAAACGACACGGTGAAGGACGCTTCTGCGGCGCTGCAGGGCGCCAGAGATATCATCGCCGAGGCGGTCTCCGACAACGCGCATCAGCGCTGGGACTTTAAAGACACGATTATGAAATCCGGCTTTATGGTGACGAAAAAGAAGCCGGACGCGGTGGACGAAAAAGAAGTCTATCGCAATTATTATGAATATCGGGAGCGCCTTTCCACCATCGCTGACCATCGGATCATGGCCATCGACAGGGCAGAGAAGGAAAAGGTCATCTCCGTCAGCGTTTCCTTTGATGAGGCCGGACTGAAGGAAACGGCTGCCCGGGCGCTGCTGCACGGCAAAAACACCGTGGCGGAAAAAGAGCTTCGCCTGGCGGCCGAGGATGGCTGCGACCGTCTTCTGTTTCCCTCCATTGAACGGGAGATCCGCTCGGAACTGAGCGACAGGGCCCAGGCCGCCTCCATCGAGATCTTTTCCAAAAACCTGGAAAAACTTCTGCTCCAGCCCCCTCTGAAAGGCCGGGTGATCCTGGGCTTTGATCCGGGCTATTATAACGGCTGCAAGCTGGCGGTGATCGACGCCACCGGCCGCATGCTGACCGTGGATAAGGTCTTCCCCTTCCGGGGCAAGGACGCGGACCAGGAGCCCGCCAAGAGAAAGCTTTTGAGCCTCATCAAAAAATACGCCGTGAAGATCGTGGCCATCGGCAACGGAACGGCCTCACGGGAGAGCGAACAGCTGATCGCCGAACTGATTCGGGAGAACAGCCTGGATGTCAGTTATGCCATCGTATCCGAGGCGGGGGCCTCCGTATGGTCGGCCCAGGAGGCCGCCCGGAAGGAGTTCCCGGACATGCCGGTGGAGGAACGCTCCGCCGTATCCATTGCCCGGCGTCTCCTGGACCCTCTGGCGGAGCTGATCAAAATCGACCCCAAGAGCATCGGTGTGGGCCAGTATCAGCATGATCTGCCCCAGAAGGCCCTGGGAGAGCGTCTGGACGAGGCCGTGAGCAAGTGCGTCAACCGGACCGGGGCGGATCTGAATACAGCCTCCAAAGAGCTTCTGACCCACATCTCCGGGCTTAACGCCGCTATCGCCGGGGAGATCGTAAGCTATCGAAATGAGAATGGGCGCTTCACCGATCGTCAGCAGCTTTTGAAGGTCAAGCGTCTGGGCCCCAAAGCTTTCCAGCAGTGTGCGGGCTTCCTGCGGATCACAGACGGGGCTGAACCCCTGGACGCCACCTCCATCCATCCGGAAAGCTATGCCGATGCGAAAAAGCTGATGGCCGCCTGCGGTATTCGTACGCTGGGAGTAAAGGACGCTGTTTTCCCGAAGGAGAAAACCGACATCCTGGGTATTGATCCCTATACCCTCCGGGATATTGAAGAGAATATCCGGCAGCCCCTCCGGGACTATCGGGAACAGTTTGACGGCGCGCTGCTGCGCAGCGATATCCTGGATATCAGCGATCTGCATGTGGGCGATAAGCTCTCCGGTACGGTACGCAATGTGGTGAACTTTGGCGCCTTTGTGGATATCGGCCTTCATGACGACGGACTGGTACATGTCTCCCGCATGAGCCAGCGGCGGAACATTGACCCTATGGATGTGGTTTCCGTGGGAGACATCGTAGATGTATGGGTCCATGAGATCGACACGGACCGCGGACGCATATCCCTCTCGCTGCTGCCTCCGGAAAAGCTGAAGGAGAGAGACAGCAAGCCGCATCGCAGCGGCAATAATCCCCGTCCCACGGCGAACAAGCCGGAAAAGAAAGGCCCGACCATGGAGGATGCCATGGCTGCGCTGCGCAAGCGCTTTGGCTCGGGCAGCTGATTTTGAAAGAATGCAAAGAACACCCCCTGTTTTCCTTCGATGAAAACAGGGGGTGTTCGTTCTCTCCGCAGAGCCGGCACAGGAAACTATTCTTGCGTCTCTTGCTTCTCCTCCGGCTGCGGGGCAAAATAGTGCGCTACGGCATACTGAAAATGCTCCTCAAACCGTTTTACCGCCTGGCGTACCACCGACTTTGTGGGAAAGAAAATGTCGTAGGCGTGAAACCAGTCCGGATATACGTCCGCCTCGGCCGGGATGCCCGCGTCCTTCAATTGCCGGATATAACACAGCGTCTCATCGTAAAAAGGCTCGATATCCCCCACATAGGTGTAGGCCGGGGGCAGTCCCCGGCAATCCGTACAGCGTGCCGGTGCGGCGTAGATGGGTACCAGAGGCGTGCCGTAAAGGCCCCGGAGATACCGCCTCCATGCTTTTTTGTTCCGCCTGGTATTCCAGTTGGGAGCGTGATTGTCCCGGTTGGAGGGCGTGTCCCGATCATCCAGCATGGGATATATGGGCATTTGGTAGGCAATATTCACTTCGCCCCGATCCCGGGCCAGCATGCACACGGCCGCGCACAGTCCGCCTCCGGCGCTCTCTCCGCCAACCATGATCTGGTCCGGGCGGATACCGAGTTCCGAAGCGTGCTCCTTCACATACAGCAGCGCCGCGTAACAGTCGGCTACGGCGGCAGGGTAGGGAGCCTTTTTGGAGAGCCGGTAATTGGGCGCGACCAGCACGGCACCGTACTTTACACACAGAGCCAGGGCCCGTGTCGCAAATACATCCTTGGCCGAGCCGGACTGATAACCTCCCCCGTGAAACCAAACCACTCCCGGCGCGTGACCGGTCTCCGGTTCGGGACGGAGGATCAAGAGCTTTAGTTTGCAGCCGTTTGCCTCGATGCGCCGGACCTCCGGCTTAATAAGCTTTGCCATCGATTCGCCTCACAGGAAAAAACGTCGTTCCATGGCATCCCGCAAGGGCCGGATCATTCCCGTCAACAGGAAGAAAAAGCCCACCGCCAGACAGGATCCGGCGGAATATAAACTCCAGCGGAACATGGGGTGACCGAAGGTGATATGCTCAAACAGCTCCACCAGCACCGTGTAGCCGCCCAGGGCGATGATAAACCCGCCGACGATAAAAGTCCTGCCGTGGCTTACAAAGCGAAGCAGGCAGTATAAACCCATGATCAGTGCGCAGCTGAGGATGATGATCGGAAACGCAAAACTCCAAAACCAGTGTCCGCCGGTGATGCGGCAGATATAATACACATACAGAAGCGCTGCCGCGTGGTCAACGGGAATCGCGATCAAAGGGGAGAGACGCTCAAACCACAGGGGGAGCACAAAAACCACGTAGGCCAGCGCTACGCCGAACAACACATAACCGCCCCAGGACATGGCCCGGTAGAGGTTCAGACACACGGAAAGCGTCACCAGCACCGACAGCAGCGCGACAGCGGTCAAGGCACAGGCCGCGGGCAGACGGGACTCCCGGATGATCTTGGGTTCTCGCTCCGCCGGATAAAAGGATGGAGCCGTCTCGGCGTTAGGATTCCATACCGGCGTATGACAAAGGGGACAGCGCTCCAGCCCGTCCTGGAGCTTTACGCCGCATTTTACACAGTACATGCCTTACCTCTCATTGCTTTCAATTTCCACCGGAAGTCCTTCTTCCACCAGCCTGGAGAAAAACCGCCGCTCCAGCTCGCTCTGACGAATGTTCCGGATCATATTGATATAGGTCTTGCCGCCGCAGCCCAGCACCGAGCAATTGTTGGGATAGCTCCGCTGAGGCCCGATAATGAACTCCATCCGCTCTACATAGGGCTGCATGCTCTCCGGCAGATCCACATTCCCCAGATTGGAAATGTTGATGCAGCCGCCGGTCTCCCCGCTGCGGCGGTAGACGCCCTCCATCACCGCAGCCTTCAGACCGATGGGCGTGGCCTGAAGCAAGGGCATCCGCTGGGGGAGAACGTTGGCGGCGATCATGCCGGCCATGGCCTGGGGCGTGGCAGCCGCCTTCAGCTGATGGGAAATGCTGCTGCAAAGCTCCTGAAGAGTGTATTGCCCGTAGCGGGGGTCCACGCCTACGTTGACAACCAAAGAGAAATTTCGCAGGGTCTCAGATCCGTAGAACTGCCGCAGATCCACGGGAATGGTCACTTTCACCGGCTTCCAGGCGTTGAGCGGCTTTTCCGCCGCCTGGAGATCCATAATGCTGTTTACCATGACGGCGGAGAGAAAGGCGGTCACGGACACGCCGTAGCGGTGGGCAGCTTCCAACAGCTTTTCGTTGGGAATGATGCCGCAGATCAGATGCTTGCGGGCATCCGGCTCCTTCCATCCGTGCAGGCGGTAAGCGCTGCTCTCCCGGCGGCTGGCGCCCACCGGGGCGGCATTTTTCAAAAAACTGTCCTCCAGTTCCTCGGATCGGGGCGCTTCTTTCAGATCCTTAATGATCCCGTCCGGCTCTGTCCGGATACCATAACGCAGCGTCAGATACCGGGAGAGCAGATTGCGAAGATAGATGCTGCCGCCCCTGCCGTCGGTCAGAACATGGAAGAATTCTACGGCGATCCGGTTTTTATACTGATAAACACGAAGGCAGCTCCGTCGGGCCTCATCACGGCTCATGTAGGTCAGGGGATAGGAATAATCCTCCCGGACGATCACCCGCTCCCGGCATTCCTCCAGATAGTGCCAGAACACGCCGGTATGGAGCGAAACATAAAAGCTGGGGAAACGGGGACGAAGCTCGTCCACTGCCTGCTGCAGCAGTTCCGGGTCTACCGTTTCCCGGAGGGTAGCCGACAGGCGGAACACATTGCTCCAATCCCGACGTCTGATCACAGGGAAGATCAGCGCCGCCGTATCCAGTCGAAACCATTTCTTTTCCATCGTACGCCTCTTTTTCAGAATGGCGACAGTATATCACATTCTCTGAAAATTGGCAATGCGGGGCGTCAGTCAGTCAGGCTACCCTTGGAGCGCTGAAGGCGAATCAACAGGCTGGTAAATGATAAAACTGCGATCCCGCCGCCGACGGTATAGTAACTGTTTACATTCGCCAAATCCATGAACAGGGAAAAAAGAAACGAGCCAAGGGGCATAAACAATACGGCCACCGTAAAAATAATGCTGAATACTCTTCCCAGATAGCTCTCATCCACAGCGATCTGCACATAGGACATGAACTGGATGTTGAACGCGGTCAGGGAGATCCCAAACAGCGCAAAGGGGATCAGACAAAGAAGAGGCCTTTCCGTCAGGGCCAGAACCGGTTCCAGCATTAGAACGGCTCCCGTTCCCGCCAAGAAAAGAAGGAGAGCCAAAACGTTGTCGCGAAATCTGTTTGCAAATCTTGCGAAAACGGCGGAGCCCAGGATCCCGCCCAACGCCTCCATGGCAAGGGCTTTGCTGTAAAAATGGTCCATCGCACCCTGAAAGATCACATCGGTGTACGGGAGAAGGAGATTATACCCTGCCAGGAAGAAGTTAACGAAGGAGGCAAGAAGCACCAAAAAAAGAATTCGTTTTTCTCTGCGCAGGTAGGCAAAGCCTTCTCCGATGTCGCACAGAAGCTTTGACCTTTTTTTGCCGGTCCCTGCCGCTTTGTCTATCCTTGTGAGAGAGTACTCCGCTGCGGCCGATACCACAAAGGTACAGGCGTCAAAAAGCAGAGCACCTCTCACACCGATCAGTCCCACCAATCCAACGCCGACGATCGGGCCGGCGACCCGGATAATCTCTCCGCCGGCATGAGATATGGAGTTGCAATAGCCGATCCGTTCTTTTTCAATGACCTCAGGGATCATGGATTTGTAGGTGGGAGAATTGAAGGCATAGACTACCGACAGCAGGGCGTTTGCCATGACCATGACCAGGGCCATATAGCCAGTTTCCACAAAAAAGCTCAAACCGCCGCAGATCAAAGCCGCCAATCCATCGGTGATGATCAGGATCCGTTTCCTGTCGCCCTTATCCGCTTTGGCGCCCCCGATCAGATTAAAGACGATCTGTATCATCCTCTCCGAGCTCTGATAAATCGCCAATACCCAGGGTTTTCCTGCGCAGACAGCTACGATGCTGACACTGTTTGCGTAGTCAAAAATGATATTTCCGATCTGGGAGGTCCAGCTTCCAAACCAGAGCAGAGTTTCATTTTTCCGGATCCTTCCGTTTCCCATGACAATACCTCCGGCCTGTAGTGGAACAAGAATAATCCACATCAGCCGGAGGTCATTCCAATTTGCATATATGCAATTTTAAGGGGCGTATTTCATCCGATCATCTTTATAATTCCGGGCGAGATGGGGACAATCCAGCCATTCGTATATCTGAATGGCCTGTTTCATTTGACTTGTGCCAAGTTCTTTTTCGCCGCTCAGAAAATGATGGAGCCCGGATAAAAAGAGATACAGATTCCGCTCATACAGCATGGTCTCGTCGTCGATCAGCGGCAGGATGCTGTCCCTGTAATAGGCGGCAATGGAAAGCGCGTTCCGGTGAAGGCATGTTTCCCAGATGTTCAGCAGGGTGATGAGGACCAGTGATTTGTTCGCACCGGTTTTTTCATACGTGTGCAGGATCTCCTGACCCATTTTGTGTAAAAGGGGGATATCCATGAAAAGATACAGATTCCCGATCAGGATCAGCTCATAGATCTTCCATTCCTCCACAGAAAACAGATAGTCCGCGACCTCATCCATATACTCCTTCGGAAAGGGCCGAGCGTCATCGCACTTGCAGATAAAACTCTGGGCCAGGATCATATTCAGCCGATACTGATACACAGAGGGGCTTTTCTCATATTTCTCTTTTTGCTCGCGGAACAGACGCTGAAAGCCGGCTATGTCCCGCTTATATTCCAGGGGGATCAGCTGACGCATGAACTGGATCGTCTCCGACTTATCATTGCCGTGGACAGCATCCATGAATTCATTCATCTCCACATGCATGTTTTCCAGCAGCCTCAGGAATTTGCCGAGGGTGATATCCGAATCTCCCCGTTCAAACCGGGAGATCTGAGAAACGGATATATTCGCATCCGCGATCTGCTTAAGCGAGATATTGCGATTGGTTCTGAAGCTGTGAAAAACTTCTCCCAGATTTTCCCTGCGCTGCATACCTCTTCCTCCGTACCGTTTTTTACAGCATAGGACACCGGGAAAAACACTGTCAACAAAAACATTTCTGACTATCGTTGAAAATGAAAAAACCATGGCGCGTCCCTGTTCGATATGCTATATTTTATCTAAGCTTGGTTTTAAGTACAGATGCTATGGTTTTAAAAAAGCGGAAATCGGGAGGTGGATCATATGCGGCTGCTGCTGGCGGAGGATGAACGCGCTCTGTCCCGAGCCATCTGCGCGATTTTGCAGAAGAATAACTATTCCGTGGACGCGGTGTATGACGGGCAGGAGGCGCTGGACTATCTGGATAGTGAGAACTATGACGGGGTGATCCTGGACTGGATGATGCCGAAAATGGACGGCCTGGAGGTACTGCAGTCCATGCGGCGGAAGGGAAACACCACACCCGTGCTCTTTCTGACGGCCCGCTCCGACATTGACGACAAGGTGCTTGGGCTGGACAGCGGTGCCAACGACTATCTCACCAAGCCATTTGCCACCCAGGAGCTGCTGGCCCGCATCCGGGCCATGACACGCTCCGGTTCCGTGCAGACGGATTCCAGTCTTCACCTCGGGAATGTTACGCTCAACTGCGCCACTTATGACCTTAGCGGGCCAAAGGGCAGTTTTAAACTGGCCAACAAGGAGTTCCAGATGTTGGAGATGATGATGCGCCAGCCCTCAGCTCTAATCTCCACGGAGCGCTTTATGGAACGGATCTGGGGTTTTGACAGTGACGCGGAACTGAACGTGGTGTGGGTGTACATTTCTTATCTGCGCAAAAAGCTCGGCGCCATCGGCGCGGATATCCGCATCAAGGCCCAGCGCAATGCCGGCTACTGTCTGGAGGAAGAGTCATGATCCGCCGTCTTCGCCAAAAGTTCATTGTGGCTGCCATGCTCTCCATGTTTATCGTACTGTCCGTTCTCATGGCGGCTGTCAACGTCTATAACTATACCGTGACCACAAGGGACGCGGACACAACCCTCGCCGTACTCTCGGAAAACAAGGGGCGTTTCCCCGACTGGATGATCAAGGCGGAAGAGGAGGATACCGGCTTTATTGGTCCCGGAGTTCCCCGGCCGGAACCCTTCCCGAACCGGACCGACAACGATTCCGACCGTTCCGGCGGGGAGGAGGGCTGGTATCGCCCGGAGGATTTCCGCGGGGAGGACTTCCGAAAGGGGATGTCCCCTGAACTGCCCTTTGCCTCCCGGTACTTTTCTGCTCTGGTGGCGTCGGACGGGACGATCTCCGAGATTGACACCGAGCATATCGCCGCTGTAGACGCGGATGGTGTCACGGCTATGGCGGCCTCCATCGCCGCCTCCGGCAAATCCGCCGGCTACTATCAGAATTACCGCTACTGCGCCACAGCGCAGGATGGGGGCGTGCGGATCACGTTTTTGGATTGCTCCAACTCTCTAAGCTCCGCTCGGACCTTCCTGCTGGCCAGTGTGGTGGTCTCTCTGCTCGGCCTGGGCGCGGTATTCCTGCTGATGCTCTGGCTGTCCGGCCGCTTCACCCGTCCAATGGCGGAGAGCTATGAAAAGCAAAAGCGCTTTATCACGGATGCGGGGCATGAGATCAAGACACCGATCACCATCATCGACGCAGACGCAGAGCTTCTCTCCATGGACGCCCCCGATAACGAGTGGCTCCATGATATCCGAGCCCAGACAAAACGTCTCGCTCAGTTGACCAACGATCTCATCTTCCTCTCCAAGATGGACGAGGAGCGCCCGCAGCTGCAGATGATCGATTTTCCTCTGTCCGACATGGTAGGGGAAACGGCGGCTTCCTTCCGATCGAGAGCCATCAAAGAGGGGAAGACCTTCATTCTTGATATCCAGCCCATGCTGACCATGTGCGGAGATGAGAAAGCCCTGTGCCAGTTGGTTAACATTCTGACGGACAATGCCCTTAAGTATTCTCCCAAAGGCGGAGAGGTCTCCCTCGGCTTGAAAGAGACGGGGAAAAATGCGGTGCTGACCGTCACCAATACCTGCGAGAGCATTCCGGAGGGAAATCTCAACGACCTGTTCGACCGCTTTTATCGTTCGGATAAGTCCCGCAGCAGCTCCACCGGCGGCCATGGCCTGGGACTTTCCATCGCCCGGGCGGTCGTAAACGCCCATAAAGGCAGGATCACGGTTTCCGCCCCGGATAGACACACGATGCGCTTTTTCGTCCTTCTTCCCATGCAGCCGGGGAAATAAACACTCGTTTTTTCTCGGCCGGTCTGTCGATAAAGAAACACAGCGTCGCAAAGCTGTCGTCGCATAGGAAGAAAAGGCCAATATATGGGACATCATAACCATGAAATGCTTGAAAAATAAGGAAAATTTCTAAAGTATTTTTCAAATAACACTTGCCCGGAAGCCTCAAAAAGTGTTATAATCAACAGTAGATAGAAGAGGAAGTGATTCGCTTTTTCCCATGTTGAGGACATGGGAGCACGAATGTGAGGTGCAAGATGTTTTCCGTTGGGGACAAGATCATGTATGGCGGCACGGGGGTTTGCGTTGTACAGGATATCACCAGGATCTGCCCTGCCGGCAGCAGAGATCCGCGGGAGTACTATATTCTCAAACCGCTGTATCAGGCGGGTACGATCCAGACGCCAGTAGACAACGCCAAGATCCCGATCCGTGGCGTTCTGACCAGGCAGGAAGCGGAGGCGCTGGTGGATTCCATTCCGAATGTCCCGGCGATCATTTGCACGGAAAAAAATCTCAGCGCTCTGCGAAATTATTACAAGGATGCTATGAGTTCCTTTGAGTGCAGGGATCTGGTGCAAATGACCAAATCCATTTACGCCAAAAAGAAAGATGCCGAGTCCCGCCAGAAGAAAATCGGAATAACGGATGAAAAATATCTTCGACGGGCGGAAGAGCTTCTTTTCGGGGAACTGGCTGTGGCTTTGGACATTCCCATGGATTCCGTGTCCAGCTATATCGCTCACAGACTGGGAAATTTGGAAAAAATGCCGGAATAATATGGTTTTCCCCGGATTTCTTTTGGAGGTCCGGGGACCTTCCGTCTCTTGACGACAGGGAATACCCTGCCATATAATACTCTTTACATCAGAAGAAATAACTGCTTTTCAAGATATCTTAGGGGGGGAATCATCTTTGACTTCAGAAGAACGGACGTCCCTGCGCCGCATGGCCTGCAAAATCCGAATGGGGATCATTGAAGGAACCTACAACGCGAAATCCGGACACCCGGGCGGCAGTCTGTCCGCTGCCGACATGATAACCTATCTTTATTTTCGGCACATGCGCGTGGATCCGCAGAATCCCCGGTGGCAGGAGCGGGACCGCTTTGTTTTATCCAAAGGACATGCCGCTCCGGCTCTTTACGCGGCGCTTGCCCATCGGGGCTTTTTCCCCGTAGAAGAGATAAAGTCTCTCCGCCACATCGGCAGCCGGCTTCAGGGCCACCCCAACATGCTCTCCGTTCCCGGGGTGGACATGTCCACCGGCTCTCTGGGCCAGGGCGTTTCCAGCGCCTGCGGCATGGCTATCGGAGCCAAGAAGCTGAATCTTCCCAGCCGGGTCTATACCATTCTTGGAGATGGTGAGATCGAGGAAGGCCAGGTATGGGAGGCCTTCATGTTCGCCAATTACTACAAGCTGGACAATCTGGTGGTTATGATCGACAACAACAACCTCCAGATCGACGGCCCCATCACCGAAGTCATGAGTCCCTATCCCATAGAGGAAAAGCTCTCCGCGTTCGGTTTCTTTGTGCAGACGATCGACGGGCATGATTTTGATGCCATGGAAACTGCGCTGGCTCGGGCGCAGCAGGAAAAGGGCCGCCCCTCCGCGATTGTATTAAAGACGGTCAAGGGCAAGGGCGTCTCCTTTATGGAAAATGAAGTCGACTGGCACGGAAAGGGTCCCAATCAGGAGGAATACAACCGGGCCATGGAAGAACTGTCGAACGCTCTTCGGGAAATGGAGGCGGAATGATATGGCGGAGATAAAGAAAATTGCCACCCGCGACAGCTACGGCGCCACTCTGCGGGAGCTGGGCGCGGAGCATGAGGACATCATCGTGCTGGACGCGGATCTCTCCGGTTCCACCCGTACCGGCGTATTTGCCAAAGCTTTCCCGGACCGTTTTATCAACTGCGGCATCGCAGAGGCGGACATGATCTGTGTCAGCGGCGGCCTTTCCACCATGGGCTTCGTTCCGTTTTGCTCTTCCTTTGCCATGTTCCTGACCGGCCGTGCCTATGAGCAGATCCGCAATACCATCGGCTATCCGGAGCTGAATGTTAAGCTCTGCGCCAGCCATGCCGGTCTCTCCGTGGGCGAGGACGGCGCTTCCCATCAGTGCTGTGAAGATTTTGCCCTGATGCGGAACATTCCCGGCATGGTGGTCATGTCCCCAGCGGACGATGTGGAGGCCCGTGCGGCGGTGCGCGCGGCCTATGCCCACAAGGGACCGGTGTATATCCGTCTTGGCCGTGCGGCCGTTCCGGTAGTATTTGATGAGAACAACTTTGAATTTGCCATCGGAAAGGCCCAGGTCCTCCGCCCGGGCAAGGATGTGGCGATTCTCGCCACCGGACTGATGGTGGAGCGGGCGCTGCAGGCGGCGGAGCAGCTCTCCCTGGCGGGGATCGACGCCCGCGTGATCGATGTATGCACCATCAAGCCGCTGGATGAGGAGGTCATTCTCTCCGCGGCTGCGGAGTGCGGCGGCCTGATCACCTGCGAGGAACACAGCATCGTCGGCGGCCTGGGCGAGGCGGTTGCCTCTCTGACCGCGGAAAAGCTCCCCACCCGGGTCCGTCGGATCGGCGTGGAGGATGTCTACGGTGTTTCCGGTCCCTGGAAGGACGTTCTGGATCTGTTCGGACTCAATGCCGCCCATATCACGGCAGTCGCTCACGAGCTGACCGGGAAGTAAATACCGGAAAAGAAAAGACCGAGAGTTCCACGGCATAATTTCGCCGGGAGCTCTCGGTTTTTTCCTTGGAGGCGCTTTTAAGCCTCGGTGTCCTTGATGTAGATGGGCATCACATTGGGGTCGGCCGTGGGTCGTACCACCACGTCAAACCGGGGAAGGGAACGAAGCATGTTGCTCAGCTTGCCGAATCCGAAGCTCCGCGGGTCAAAGTCCGGCTGCTTTTTGATCAGCAGGTTGCCCAGATCCGAAAGATCGGCGTAACCGTCGTCATCGGCGATATCGGAAATCGTCTCGGCAATAAACTGTTCCACATCATCCGGAACAAAGCGGTCCGGCAATTGTCGGTCCGCCGGCTTGGAGTTTTTGTCCGTTGTCTTGACGTTGTCGGTTTTCTTTTTGGTATCGGCCTTCTTTTTTGTTGCGGTAGACGAAGCCTGGTTTTTATACTTGGCCCGGATGACTTCGATGTAGATAAATTTGTCACAGGCAACAATGAAGGGATTGGGGGTTTTTTTCTCCCCCATGCCGATCACATATTTTCCCGCCTCCCGGAGCCGGATGGCAAGCCGGGTGAAATCGGAATCCGAGGACATCAGCACAAAGCCATCGCAGCTCCCTGTGTACAGGATGTCCATGGCGTCGATGATCATGGCAGAGTCGGTGGAATTTTTCCCGGTGGTATATCCGTACTGCTGGACTGGGGTCACGGCATTTTCCAGCAGACTCTGCTTCCAGCCGGCGATGTTCGGACTGGTCCAGTCACCGTAGATGCGTTTGATCGTGGGAGTTCCGTAAATGGCGATCTCCTCAATGGCCGGTTTCAGAGCGTCCCGGGGGATATTATCTGCATCGATCAGAACGGCGATACGAAGGTTATTCAAATCCTGCAAAAACAGCACCACACTTTCTATATATCGGAATAATAACACAAAAAAACGCACAATACAATAGATTTGACCGGCATAAGAGCAAATTACGGGAAGATCTGGCAAAAAAGGCTTGAAACCAGCCGCATGATGCGCTATAATCCCAAAAGCCAACCGTTGCGGAAAGGAAGTAAATCATGGCCAATACCAACATGAACGCGCGGGAGAGAGCCGCGCTGGAAGAGCAAAAAAAAGATCGGAAGATCCGAAATCGTTTCATCATTGTGGGCGTCATCATCGTGCTTTTGGCGGCGCTGGTGATCGTAGTGAACTCCCGACTGTTCACCAATACATTCCCCGCCCTGAAGGTCACCGACGGCAGTTCCAGTACAAACTATGCGCTGGCGGACGTAAACTATGCCTATCAGAGCGCCTACAATTCCATTGCCCAGACCTATTCCTCCTACGGGCTGTACGACACCAGCAAGTCGCCGAAAGAGCAGCCCTGCCTTTTCATGAGCGACGGAGGCACCTGGGACGACTATTTTAAGGAGCAGGCCGAGTCCTCGCTGTTGGAAAAGACCGCCGTGCTGAAGGCTGTCCGGGATGCAGGCTATACCGAGCTCACGGAGGATGAGCAGGCGCAGATCGACTCCGTCATCGACTCCTTTGCCGCTTATGCCCCTTATTACGGCGGCAGCGTCAACAGTTTCATTGCTTTGAATTTCGGCGCCGGCAACACGGAGAAAACCATCCGGAACAACATGGCGGAAGAGCTGCTGATAAACCGCTATCTCAAGGATATTCAAAACGGCTATACCTACACCGAGGATCAGATGAACGACTACTATACCGAGCATCAGGACCAGTTTGACAAGGTGAATTATCTCTACACCGTGATCTCCGGCGCGGCCGATGAGGAGGCCGGGCTGGACGAAACGGCGGCCATGGCCGCGGCCAAGGAAAAAGCTGAGACCATCGTGCAGAACGGCGCCGAGGGGGAGGAAGTCTTCCGTGAGGCAGTTTCGGATATCGCAGAAAACGACCCCAGCGATACCTCTGCCACCATCAGCAGCTTTAACAATCTCTTCGGCGATGACGCTGTGGCAGAGCCGGGCGCGTGCTTTGTTCATGAAGCGGCCAACTCCTGCTATGCCGTTTATGTCCTTTCGCTGGATGATAATGATTACAACACCGTCAATGTCCGTCACATCCTGATCAAAGCAGTGGACGAGGACGGAGACGGCGAGTACTCCGAGGCGGAGAAGCAGGCCGCCTATGATGCCGTTAAGGCCATTGAGGACGAATGGCTCGCCGGCGAGGCCACGGAAGACAGCTTTGCCGCTCTGGCCAATGAAAAGAGCGAGGACGCCGGCTCCAACACCAAAGGCGGCCTTTACGAGAATGTTTACAAAGGCTATACGGTGAAAGAGTTTGATGAATTCTGCTTTGCCGGGCATCAGCACGGCGATACCGCCATTGTCTACGGAGAGACCAGCTCCTACGCCGGATATCATCTGGTGTACTTTGTGGGCGAAGGCGATAATTATCGGCAGATCCTGGCGGGTGACGATATGCGCTCCACGGACTATAACGAGTATTATCAGTCTCTGCTGGCGCCCTACACCTCCCAGCGCAGCTTTATGTGGCGCTACGTTATGAAGGCCGCCTGAGGCTTTTTGGACGGTACAAAAAAGACGGGCCCCTGTTTTCATATGCTGAAAACAGGGGTCCTGAGCAAACGGTGGACAGATGGATCAAGGGGGACGTCAAAAATGGAAAACTCTTTTTCTACCATGACCGTTGATACGTACTCGCAGGCACTCGCCTCCAAGGCCCCTGTTCCCGGGGGCGGCGGCGCGGCGGCGGTGTGCGGCGCGCTGGCCTGTGCTTTGGGCTGCATGGTCGGCAATTTAACCATCGGCAAAGCAAAATATGCCGCTAATGAGCCACGGCTTCGCGTGTTGGGGGAGAGAGCGGAAGCGCTTCGACGGGAGCTGCTGCTCCTCTCGGACGCGGACGCCGCGGCTTTTGCGCCTTTATCCAAAGCTTATGGACTTCCCAAGGACGATCCGGCACGGGAAGAAACCCTGGAACGCTGTCTTTTGGCCGCCGCGGAGCCGCCCATGGAGATTCTTCGGCGGAGCTGTGAGATGATCCGGCTTTCGGAGGAATACGCCGCCCTGGGCAGTGTGCTGCTGCTCTCGGATGCGGGCTGCGCGGCAGCACTGGCCGCAGCGTCGGCCAAGGCGGCGGCACTGAATGTACAGGTCAACACCAGGCTGATGAAAAACCGCAGCCGCGCACAGGCCATGGATCGGGAACTGGAATCCCTCCTGGCGGAGGCCCTTCCTCTGGCGGATAAGGTATACCGGCAGGTGGCGGAGGCATTGAAATGAGCGTTCTTCTGCAAGGAAAGCCGGCCGCGGCAGCCCTGGACATGGATACGATCCGGCGGGTCAATGAATTAAAGGCCCGGGGTATTCTCCCCACGCTTGCCGTTCTCCGGGTAGGGGAGCGGCAGGATGACCTCAGCTATGAGCGGTCCATCCTCCGGCGCGCCGAGACACTGGGGGTCGCTGTGAAAAAGCATGCCCTTCCTCCGACCGTCGGGGAAGAAGCCATTCTCTCCCTGATCCGTGACTTGAATGAGGATCCGTCGGTACACGGGATCCTGATCATGCGCCCTCTGCCCGCGTCCATCGATGAGGCGGCTGTCTGCGAGGCCATTGCTCCCGAAAAGGATGTGGATGGGGTCACACGAGCTTCCATGGCGGCGGTTTATGCCGGAAGAGGGGAGGGCTTTGCCCCCTGTACGGCGGAGGCCTGTATGGCCATCCTGGACTACTATGGGATCGTTCAGAGCGGGAAACGGGCGGTCGTCGTCGGGCGAAGCCTGGTGATCGGACGCCCTGTGGCAGCGCTTTTAACGGCCAGAGACGCCACAGTCACTTTATGCCACAGCCGCACAGCCGAGCTTGCCCGGGTGATCCGCGGATCGGAGCTGGTGATAGCGGCGCTGGGGCGCGCGGAATATCTGCAAAAAGAGTGTTTTACTCCCGGACAGACGGTTCTGGACGTGGGTATCCATTTCAATGAGGAGAAGCAGAAGCTCGTTGGCGATGTGGCCTTTGAAGAGGCCGCGTCCATCGTCGATGCCATCACGCCGGTCCCCGGCGGGGTGGGCAGTGTTACGACGTCTGTACTGTGCCGCCATGTCGTGCTGGCGGCGGAAAGAGGATAAGGTGAGACCATGCCCCGCATCAATACAAAAAAACTGGCGCTGATGGGCGTGCTGACTGCGCTGGAAGTCATACTCAGCCGCTTTCTCTCGCTGAACGCATGGAATATGAAGATCGGGTTCAATTTTGTCCCGCTGGTCATCGCCGCTGTACTGCTGGGTCCCGTATATGCGGCGGTGCTGGGAGCGCTGGGAGATTTTATCGGGGCCACATTGTTTCCCATCGGCGCCTACTTTCCCGGCTTCACGCTGACCGCCGCCCTCATGGGTCTGGTGCTGGGAATTTTTCTTTACGAAAAGCAGAGTTTCCCCAGAATCGCGGCGGCTGTGATCATCAATCAGTTTGTCCTGGGCTTGTTTTTGAATACTCTGTGGATTTCCGTTCTGTACGGAAGTCCCTATGTGCCGCTGCTTGTCACCCGAGTGGTGCAGAGCGCCCTGCTGACCGCAGTGCAGCTGGCACTCATCCCGGTGATCCTCCGCGCCCTGTCCCGCTTTGGGGGAAAGGAAAAGCTATGACACCCGAAGAGGCAATAGCATATATTGAAAACTTTACATGGAGCACCACCCGTTTGGGCCTGGACAGGACGCGGGAGCTGCTCTCCGGCCTCGGTGATCCGCAAAAAAAACTGCGCTTCATCCACGTGGCCGGCAGCAACGGGAAGGGCAGCACCTGCGCCATGCTTGCGGCCATCTTTCAGGCCGCGGGGTACCGGGTAGGGCTTTACACCTCTCCGTACATTCAGGACTTTCGGGAGCGGATCCAGATCAACGGCGAGAGCATCCCCGCCCGGCGGCTGGCGGAGACCACCGAAAAAGTCCGTTCGGTGGCGGACGCTATGGCCGATCACCCCAGCCAGTTTGAGCTGATCACCGCCGTCGGGATGCTGTACTTTTTGGACGAACAAGTGGATCTTGTTATCCTGGAAGTCGGCATGGGCGGAGAATTGGATTCCACCAACGCCATCGACTCGCCGGAGTGCGCGGTGATCTGCAACATCGGACTGGACCACACGGAGTATTTGGGAAAAACAATCCCACAGATTGCCTCCACCAAAGCAGGAATCTTAAAGACGGGATGTGACTGTGTCCTTTATGACGGTCCGGCCGAAGCCGCGCAGGTGGTATCGGAGCGCTGCCGCAAGCTGGAGATTCCCCTCCACCGGGCGGATTTCCGGGAGTTGCTCCCTCTGCGGGAAGATCTGGAAGGACAGAGCTTTCTCTATCGGGGAAAGGAGTATCACCTGTGTCTTCTGGGCCGTTATCAGCTCAGAAATGCTGCCGTGGTCCTGGAGTCAGTAGACGCCATGCGCCGCCGTGGCTGGCGCATCCCGGACCAAGCCGTGGAGCAGGGACTCGACTCCGCCCGTTGGCCGGCCAGAATGGAGATCCTGTGCCGGAAACCCGTCTTTCTTCTGGACGGAGGTCATAACCCCCAGTGTGCAGAGGCGCTGACGGAAAGCCTTTCTGTGCTCTTTCCCGATACGAGGATGATCTTTCTCCTGGGTGTGCTGGCAGATAAGGACTATGAGACGGAGATCGACACGCTTCTTCCTTTTGGAAAGGAGTTTATCTGCGTTACACCGCCCAATCCCCGGGCGCTGCCCGGAGATAAGCTCGCGGAGCGGATCCGCGCACAGGGCGGTATAGCTAAGTCCGCCGTCCATATTGAAGAGGCCATAGGGATGGCCATGGAGGCAGCGGGCGAATCCGAAACCGTGATAGCCTTTGGCTCTCTTTATCTGGCTGGGGCGGTGCGCTCCGCATTCCCCGACGTATGGAAAAGCTTCTCGAAAAAATAGAAGAGTATGGTAAAAAGACCCCTTCCGAAAACTCGGAAGGGATCTTTTGTCTTTTAGGTTGGATTCATATGCCGTTATAGTCGTTCATTGCTTTGGATACACCATAGCGAATACAGCACTCCACAGCGTCAGCAGCGCGTTTCACAGCCTGGGTAAAGGCCTCCAGATCCGCGCCCCGGATCACGCCGAGTACCCAGTCGGGCATATCGTAGTCCGGATGCGGCGGTGCTCCGACACCCAGCCGGAGCCGTGGGAAGCTTTCGGTCCCCAGATACTGGATGATGCTCTTCAATCCGTTATGCCCGCCGGCACTGCCGCCGGGACGCAGGCGGATCCGCCCGGGAGCGAGCGCGATCTCGTCGGATATCACCAGGATCCGCTCTGCCGGGACCTTATAGTAATCGGCCAGGGGACGCACGGCCTCTCCGGAGAGATTCATAAAGGTCTGGGGCTTTACCAGCAGCACCCGTTTCCCGCCCAGATCCGCTGTCGCGGTGAGGGCATGGCATTTCAAACGACGGATATCCGCGCCTGTACGGCGTTCGATCTCATCGGCAACGGCAAAACCGGCGTTATGCCGGGTGCCGGCGTATTTGGGACCGGGGTTTCCGAGAAAAACGATCATCCAATCTACGGCGCCAGAGGAAAACAACATGGCTTCTCCTTACAAAAAACCCAGGGAGGAAAGTCCCTGGGCGATGATTGTTTACTCAAAGAGCGGGGAGATGGAAACCTCCTCATAGATGCGCTCAATGGCCTCGGCAAACAGAGGCGCCACAGAAACATAGTTGATCTTGGCGATCTGCGGCTTGTCAGCAGGGAAGGGAATGGTATCAAGCAGCTTCAGCTCCTTGATGGGGCTGGCCTCGATCCGCTCCAGAGCCGGATCAGAGAGAACGCCGTGCGTAGCGCAGGCATAGATCTCCTTGGCTTCGCCGATATCCATCAGCGCCTTGGCAGCACCGCAGAGAGAGCCGGCAGTATCTACCATGTCGTCCAGGATGATCACGGTCTTATCCTTCACGCTGCCGATGATGTTCATGACCTCAGACTTGTTGGCGACCTCACGCCGCTTGTCCACGATGGCCATGTTCACACCCAGCTTCATGGCAAACTGTCTGGCACGGGCCACGCTGCCCACGTCCGGAGAGACGACCATCACGTCGGGATTGCCCTTGCCGAACTTTTCGATGTAGTAGTTGGCAAACAGGGGAGCGCCCTTCAGATTGTCGGTGGGGATGTCAAAGAAGCCCTGGATCTGGGCGGCGTGCAGGTCCATGGTCAGCACGCGGTCGGCGCCGGCAGCCTCGATCATGTTGGCGACCAGCTTTGCGGAGATGGGGTCGCGGCTCTTGGCTTTCCGGTCCTGCCGGGCATAGCCAAAATAGGGGAGGACGGCGGTGATCCGTCCGGCGGAGGCCCGGCGCATGGCGTCTACCATGATCAGCAGCTCCATCAGATTGTCATTGACGGGCTTGCAGGTGGACTGTACGAGGAACACATCCGCGCCGCGGACGGGTTCCAAAATGGAAACAGAACATTCACCGTCGGCAAAACGTTTGATATCCGCTTTTCCGAGGGGCTTGTGGAGGTAAGTGCAGATGCTTTCGGCCAGCGCGGGATTGGCGTTTCCTGTGAAAACCTTGACTTCCTTACCGTGAGAGATCATGTTTGCAGCACCTTTCTATATCTCTAGTATGATTTCATTTGCTTATATTCTGCCAAAATCATTATAGCATATCGCGGGGAAAAAGATAGAACAAAGATAAATAATATCTGCTTTACTTTTCTGGGGAATTTGTATATAATACTCCTGCATTTTTTACAACATTTACAATGAGCAGAGGAAGCGGAATTATGCTTGAGTTTGAGGAATACAAGAATAAGCTGAACGGCTGTAAACCGGCGCTGGAACATCTGGGACAGGCTCTCCGCCTGGATGAGGCGGAGAGGGAGATCGCGGAGCTGGAAACGGAAAGCGCCCAGGATGGTTTCTGGAATGATGTTCAGCATTCCCAGCAGGTACAGCAGCGCATCAAGCTGCTGAAGGCCAAAACAGAAAAATACGAGAAACTGCGCATGGGCTGGGAAGATCTCTACACCATGTGTGAGATGGCTCTGGAGGAAAACGATGACTCTCTTCTTCCGGAGGTGGAGAGCGAATATGAAGCCATGGAGAAGTCTCTGGAGGAGATGCGTCTCAGCACCCTTCTCACCGGAGAGTATGATGCCAACAACGCCATCCTCACCTTCCACGCCGGAGCCGGCGGTACCGAGGCCCAGGACTGGACCCAGATGCTCTATCGGATGTATACCATGTGGACAGAACGTCATGGCTATAAATACACCCTGATGGATTATCAGGACGGGGAAGAAGCGGGCGTTAAATCGGCCACCATCAAGATCGAGGGAGAGAACGCCTACGGATATCTGAAAAGTGAAAATGGTGTCCATCGCCTGGTGCGGGTTTCTCCCTTTGACGCCTCCGGCCGCCGTCACACCAGCTTTGCGGCGGTGGAGGTCATGCCGGAGATCGAGGATGCCGAAGAGATCGAACTGAGGGATGAGGACATCAAAATGGATGTGTTCCGTTCCTCCGGCGCCGGCGGACAGAAGGTCAACAAAACCTCTTCGGCCGTTCGGCTGACACATATCCCCACCGGTATCGTGGTGTCCTCCCAGGTGGAAAGAAGCCATTTCCAGAACCTGGAAAACTGCAAATCCATGCTGCGGGCAAAGCTGGCCGAGATCAAGGAGCGGGAACACCTGGAAAAGGTATCCGATATCAAAGGCGTACAGCTGAAGATCGAGTGGGGAAGTCAGATCCGGTCGTATGTTTTTATGCCCTATACCCTGGTGAAGGATACCCGCACCGGATTTGAAACCAGCAACATCGGCGCTGTGATGGATGGAGATCTGGACGGCTTTATCAATGCTTTTCTTGCCATGAAAGCAGATGAAGCCGACAAGAAAGAAGGATAAAAAAAGATCGTATTGCGTGATGGATCTACGCAATACGATCTTTTTTATCGTCTGGCTGCATACTCCCTGCGAGCCGTTTTATGCCCGCTCGCAGACGGATGCGTTTTCTGAAACACATAGAAGCCGATCAGCACCGCCAGAAGAACGGCAAGCACAATCAGCACGCCTATCCTGGCAGTCCCTTCCGTCCCTTCCTCCGGGCGAACGGTTTTTTCCGGCTCCGCCGTGGGGCTGGGCTGCGGTGTCTGCTGGGCTTCCAGCGCGGCCAGCCGCTCCGCCTCCGCTTTTTCCTCGGCCAGGCGTTTGGCCTCCTCCTCTGCGGCAATACGCGCTTCCTCCTCGGCCTTCAGCCGGGCGGCCTCCTCCCGGGCAAGACGCTCGGCCTCTGCCCGTTCCTCCAGAATGGTGTCACGGCGTTGGTCCAGCGTCAGGGAATAATCCGTCATCAGCTTTGCCAGATCCGCAATGACAGTCTCCGCCTTCGTTACCCGATAGCTCATTACCACCAGCAGGATGGGGGTGGGGGTATAGATGATGCCCGCCGTGTGGAGATACCCGTCTCCGCCGCCGTATTTCTGGGCAACGGTGTATTTCCCGTCCATCGAACGGCGGAAATACTCACCCGGATTGGCCTCCAGCATGCACTCGACCACATTGGGATAGTTATCTGTATTGGACCATAGCTCCTGCAAAACCCCCAGCATGAACCGGGCGGAGAAGGTGTTGGAGCTGAAGTACTCCTCCGGCAGCTCCTCTTCCGGAATGCCGGCAATCTCCGCCTGCATCAGGCGATAGTCGCGGAAGGGAGCAAAATAACCGATCAGCGCCTCGGAAACGGCGTTATCCGAGTAGACCAGAGATCGGCGCTCGATATAGGAGATGTCCATCCCATAGATGCTGTCGCTCTGCTGCAGCTCACCTGCGGCCACCTTTCGGGCAAGGCCCATGTTCAAAGAGAGCTTATACAAGCTGGCGCCGATTATGTATTTGTCTGCATTCCGGAAATAGGTCTCCCCGGTACCGGTATAGCAGAAAGCGATCTCCAGGTTGTTCTCGTTGATCCCGCGCTCATGGATGAATTGAGATACCAGTCCGTCCAGCTCCTGGAGATCCAGCAAATGATTCAGTTCATCGTCCTCCTCCGGTTCCGCAGGAGCGTCTTCCGATTCCTCTCCCTCTTCATCAAGGAGAAGATCGGTTTCCTCCGCTCCCTCACCCGCAGGTAAAGCCTCCTCCGCTTCCATGAACTCGGCAGCCGGGGGCGGTGTTTCCGCCGTTTCACTGTCCGCGGCCAGCGCGGATGCGGAAAAAGACAGAATCCATGATGCGAGCAGCAGCGCTGCGATTCGTTTTGTAAAAGACATAGTTCGGCCTCTTTTCTGTATCTTTCTATAAGATAGCGAATCCTGCCGGTAAATGCAATCTTTTTTTCGATGGAGCTGATTTGGACAAAAGTAGACTTGCTGCCGCTTTAAGTATTGCGTACGGCGCCAAGAATGTGTATAATAACGGAAAGAAAGCAGAGCATTGCTGTCGTCTCTTCAAAGCTGGAAGAGGGGAAAGGAGGACCACATTGAAGGTTACGTTTTTGGGTGCCGCCCATGAGGTCACCGGCAGCTGTACACTGCTGGAATGCGGGGATGTCCGCGCTTTGGTAGACTGCGGCATGGAGCAGGGGCGGGATCTTTTCGTCAATCAGGAAATCCCCGTGCCGGTAGGAAAAGTAGATTTCGTCTTGCTTACGCACGCCCACGTGGACCACTCCGGCAATCTGCCCCTGCTTTTCAAAGAAGGATTTGACGGGCCGATCTACGCCACACAGGAGACCTGTGATCTATGCCGGATCATGCTCCTTGACTGCGCCCACATCCAGGAGAGCGAGGCCGAGTGGCACAACCGCAAGAACCAGCGCTCCGGTGACGCTGCCTATGAGCCTGTATATACCACCGACGACGCGGAGACCGCCATCGCCCATCTCCGTCCCCTGCACTACGGCGAAATGGTCCAGGTGTCGGAGAACATCAGTGTTCGTTTCAGTGATGTCTGTCATCTGCTGGGTTCCGCCTGTATTGAGGTCTGGATGACCGAAGACGGGGAGACCCGAAAGATGGTGTTCAGCGGTGATATAGGCAATTACAACCAGCCGATCCTTCGGAATATTCCGGAGACAGTCGCGGAGGCGGACTATGTGATGGTGGAGTCCACCTACGGCGACCGGCTGCATGACCGGAGCACTCCGCCTGTGATGCTGCTGGCAGACTATATCCAGCGGACCCTGGACCGGGGCGGCAACCTGGTGATCCCCAGCTTTGCCGTTGGCCGTACCCAGGAGATGCTCTACTTCATACGGGAGATCAAAGAAAAAGGCCTGGTCCACGGGCATGACGATTTTCCCGTATTCATGGACAGCCCTATGGCCAATGAGGCCACGGCTATTTATCTCCAGTGCGATCATAATTGTCTGGATGAAGAGACCTGCGCACTGCTGGATGCCGGTATCAACCCCATCTGGTCCGAGGGCCTGCAGGTGGCAGTCTCCAGTGAGGAATCCAAGGCCATCAACTTTGATACGCGTCCCAAGGTCATCATTTCCGCCAGCGGCATGTGCGAGGCCGGACGTATCCGTCATCATTTGAAACATAACCTCTGGCGGCCGGAATGCACGGTGCTGTTCGTCGGGTATCAGGCGGAAGGCACCCTTGGGCGGAGACTGTACGATGGGGAGAAAAAAGTAAAACTCTTCGGAGAAGAGATCCAGGTCCAGTGTGAAATCGGTTTTCTTCCGGGAAAAAGCGGTCATGCCGATCAGAGCGGTTTGCTGGCCTGGCTCTCCGGCTTTGAAAAAGCACCCAAAATGGTGTTCGTCAATCATGGAGAGAACACGGTGACCGACACCTTCGCCGCTACGATCCAGGAAAAACTTGGCTTTAAGGCCTTTGCCCCCTACAGCGGCACCGTATTTGACCTGAAGGCCTGTCGCTTCCTGGCATGTCCCGAGGGCGTGCCGGTGCCTCGAAAGGAGCCCAGCGGCGGCGAGGTAGCAAACGATCTTTACCATCAACTCCTGGAGAAAGGGGAGGAGCTCCTCCGGCTGATCCATTCCCTTCGGGAGAAGCCGAACAAGCTGCTCAAAAGCTTCGGCAAGGATCTGGACAATCTTTTGAAGAAATACCGCTGACGAAAAGATGCGGTTTTTACAAAATAGACTTTATCCCCGGCATACGTTGGGGTAGAATACGTTTTTAGGAGGGCTCTATGGAGGCAAAACCGGTTTATAAGCGCGTGCTGTTGAAGCTCAGCGGGGAGGCGCTCTCCGGCGGCAGCGGCACGGGATTGGATTTCAAAACCATGAACAGTGTCTGCTGTGTCATTGCCCAGGCTGTCAAAGAGGGCGTGGAGATCGGCATCGTGGTAGGCGGCGGCAACTTCTGGCGCGGCGTGAAAAACGGCGAGGGGAAAATGGATCGCTGGCGCGCCGATTACATGGGTATGCTGGCCACGGTCATGAACTGTCTGGCGCTTCAGGATGTGCTGCAGCAGCAGGGCGTGGGCGCCAAGGTGCTGACAGCCATGGAGATCGGCCACATCGGCGAGTTGTTTTCCGTGGAAAAAGCCGACGCCTATTTGAAGGCGGGCAATGTGGTCATTTTCGGCGGCGGCGTGGGCAGTCCCTTCTTTACTACCGATACCGGGGCGGTCCTTCGGGCAGCGCTGATCGGTGCTGAAGCTATTTTGCTTGCCAAGAATGTAGACGGTGTTTATTCCGCCGATCCCAAAAAGGACCCGAATGCGGTGCGCTATGAAAAGCTGAGCTATGATGAAGTCCTGGATCGTCATCTTGCGGTCATGGATTCCACCGCGACGTGCCTTGCTATGGATAACTCCATCCCTGTGATGGTGTTTGCATTGAAGGACAGTGAGAATATCCTGCGCGTCCTGCGCGGCGAGGCCGTGGGGACGTTGGTAAGATAAAAAACGGAAAAGTTGGAGGTATCACAATGGCTGAACTCATTGATTTTGAAGAGAGAATGATCAAGACCACGGAGGTCCTGAGCTCCCAGTACGCCTCTGTCCGGGCCGGACGGGCCAATCCTGCTGTGCTGGACCAGATCGAGGTCGAGTATTACGGCACGCCCACTCCCATCCGTCAAATCGCCACGATCTCCATTCCCGACCCCCGCTCTCTGCTGATCCAGCCCTGGGATTCCAGCACGCTGAAGGGAATTGAAAAGGCCATTCAGAAATCGGAGCTCGGCATCAACCCGCAGAACGACGGCCGCGCCATCCGTCTGGTATTCCCCCAGCTGACAGAGGAGCGCCGTAAGGATCTGGCAAAGCAGGTCCGCAAGTACGGCGAGGAGGCAAAGGTGGCGCTGCGGAATATCCGCCGGGACGCCATGGATACCTTCAAGAAAGAACAAAAAGCCGGCGACCTGACCGAGGACGACCTGAAAAATCTGGAAAAGGATGTCCAGAAGCTGACGGATGATTACATCAAGGAGATTGACAAGCTGACTGCCGCCAAGGAGAAGGAGCTTTTCGAAATCTGATGGCCGGCACGGGAAAAACTGAAATGGCGGGGGGACAGATGATCCCCCGCCATATTGCGATCATTATGGACGGCAACGGCCGCTGGGCCCAGAAGCGGGGCATGCCCCGCACCGCCGGCCATGGCGTCGGCGCCGAGAACTTTCGTAAGATCGCCACCTATTGCAAGGACCTTGGCATGGATTATCTGACCGTCTATGCGTTTTCCACAGAAAACTGGAAACGCTCCCGGGATGAGGTCGGTGCCATCATGGGTCTGCTGAAAAAATACCTGCTGGAGTCCATCGAGAAGATGGAGCGGGATCGGATCCGCTTGAAGATTATCGGGGATACCTCGGTCCTGGACCCGGAACTTCAAGCCCTGATTCAAAAGACAGACGCCATTGCCGCCTCGCTCCCCGGATGTTTTCAGGCCAATGTCTGCGTAAACTATGGCGGCCGTGACGAGATCGCCCGGGCCGCGGAGCGGTTTCGTCTGGCACATCCCGGCCAGCCCATTACCCAGGACGGCCTTAACGAGTGCATGGATATGGCGGGCATACCCGATCCGGAACTCATAATTCGTACCGGCGGGGAATACCGTGTATCGAATTTCCTCCTTTGGGAAGGCGCGTACTCGGAGTTTTATTTCACCGATGTTCTTTGGCCGGATTTCAGTGAAAAAGAGATCGACCGCGCCATAGAGAGCTTTCGTCACCGGGACCGTCGATTCGGAGGAGTCAAATCGTGAAACTGCGCATACTCACTGCTGTCATCGGTATTCCGATCCTGCTTGTCATGCTTTTGTGGGTCCCTCTTTGGGTCTGCGGTATTGCGGTGGGATTGCTGTGCGCCCTTGCCTGTTATGAGCTGATGCATATGGCACTGGGAAAGACGCACCGGAGGATTTACTTTTCCGCTATGATATGCGCCTTTATCCTGCCGGTGATCTCCTCTTTTGAGCCCCATCTTGCATGGAGTGTTGGCGTCTTGCTGCTGCTGTTTTTCATTCTCAGCATTGAGCAGATGGCCACCTTCCACACACAGCAGCGAATTACCCTTGAAATGGTCGCTGTATCCATGATGGCGGGAGGTCTGCTGCCCCTCATGCTCTCCACACTGCTGCGCATCGGCCAGATCCCCATCGTCGGTCGGGTGCGGATGCTGGTTCCCTTTATTATCGCTTTTTCCAGCGATTCGGGCGCCTTCTTTACCGGCCGCGCTTTGGGAAAACACAAGCTTGCCCCTTTGATCTCCCCTAAAAAGACCCTGGAGGGCGCTCTGGGCGGGGTTCTCGCCGGTGCCCTGATGGCTCTCCTGTACGGGCTTCTGCTTCAGGCCGTGGGCTTTGGGGTTGATCTTCTTGCTTTGAGCGGATTTGGCGTCGTCGGAGCCGTGGTCTCCCAGCTGGGAGATCTGACCTTTTCGGCCTTTAAACGGCAGTATGACATCAAGGACTACGGAAATATTCTGCCCGGTCACGGCGGCGTGCTGGATCGGTTCGACAGTCTCTATTATTTAACGCCATTGGCGGAGGTTTGGATGTTTACATTCCCCGTCATCTGGCCGTGAGGACTGCTTATGGTACATGCTATTTCTATTTTAGGCTCCACCGGTTCCATCGGACGGCAGACCGCCCAGGCGGCCCGCCGTCTTGGTCTTCCCGTGTTGTCTCTATCCGGACAGCGGAATATTGATCTCCTGGAACAGCAGGCAAGAGAATTCCATCCCCGGTATATCAGCGTCATGGAGCCGGACGCAGCCAGAGAACTCCATCAACGGATGTCTGACACGGATGTCGAGATCGGGACAGGGGAGGAATCGCTGGTCAAAGCCGCTACCATAGAGGGAGCGGATTGCGTTGTCACCGGGGTCTCCGGCAGCATTGGTCTGCGTCCGACCCTGGCGGCTATCCGTCATAATAAGCGCATCGCCCTGGCAAACAAAGAGACATTGGTCTGTGCCGGGGACATTGTCATGGCAGAAGCGGCGCGCTATGGTGCGGAGATCCTGCCTGTGGATTCCGAACACGCCGCTATTTTTCAATGTCTGGCCGGCAGAGATAAAAAGGAACTTCGCCGCATCCTGCTGACCGGCTCCGGCGGCCCCTTCCGGGGATGGAGCAGAGAACGAACGGAAGACGTGACCCCCGAACAGGCTGTAAAACACCCCAACTGGAACATGGGCGCCAAAATCAGCGTGGACAGTGCTACCATGATGAATAAGGGCCTGGAATTCATCGAGGCAATGCATCTTTTTGATGTCACAACGGAGCAGATCCAGGTGCTGATCCATCCCGAAAGCGCCATCCACTCCATGGTTGAGCTGCTGGACGGCACCGTGATCGCCCAGCTGGGCACACCCGATATGGGACTTCCTATCCAGTATGCCCTGACCTGGCCGGAACGAAAAGCCTCTGAGACGGAACGTTTGGATTTCGCGGCTCTGGGCTCCATGCATTTCGAGAATCCGGACCTGAATAAGCTGCCCTGTCTCCGCCTGGCCATGGACTGTGCGCGGGCGGGGGGCAACTCTCCCTGTGTCATGTCTGCCGCCAATGAGGAGGCGGTATGGGCCTTTCTCCAGGAAGAGGTTGGATTCAATGATATCTACCGCCTGGTGGCCTACGCCGTGGACGCCATCCCGTATATCGCCTCACCATCCCTGGATGATATTCTGGACTCTGACCGTCGCGCCAGAGATTTTGTAAGGAAATCGGTTTACTAAATGTACATTGTTTTGGCTGTTATTGCCTTTGGCGTTTTGATTTTTGTCCATGAGCTTGGCCATTTCCTTATGGCCAAAGCCTGCGGCGTCAAGGTAGTGGAATTCGCTATCGGCATGGGTCCCCAGCTTCTGCATAAGCAGAAGGGGGAGACGGTATACTCGCTGCGGGCTCTCCCGATCGGCGGTTTTTGCGCCATGGAGGGGGAGGAAGAGGAATCCGCAGATCCCAGGGCTTTTAATAATCACAGTGTCTGGCACCGTCTTCTGATCCTCCTGTCCGGGTCCGGAATGAACTTTCTCACCGGCTTTTTGCTGATCTGCATCCTCTTCAGCAGTGCCGGCGGCTTTACCAGCAACCGGATCGCCGCCTTTTACCCGAATTGCCCTTATGAGGGGGATCTGCAGGTAGGCGACGCCATCCGGTCGGTAAACGGACACCGGATCTATTTCACCGCCAATTTCAGCGAGTATGCCTCCCAGGATGGAGACGGTGATCTGGATCTGGTGATACGCAGAGATGGGAAAACCATCCGCCTGAACGCGTATCACATGGTCCCCGTGGAGTATCAGAAAGAGGACGGTACCACGGAGCGAAAATATGGGCTCTATTTTGCCACAGAGGAGGCAAACGCTCTGACCGTGGTAAAATACAGCTTCTATAACTGCATGGACTTCGTGCGGATGGTATGGCAGGGTCTGGTACAGCTCTTCACAGGGAAGGCGGCGGTAACAGATATGGCCGGCGTGGTCGGTATTGTTGATATCATCAATGAGACCGGGGAGAGCGCGGAGACGGTTTCCCAGGGGCTGAGCAATATAACATATCTTGTGGCCTTTATCGCGGTAAATCTGTCGGTGATGAATCTGCTTCCCATTCCGGCTCTGGACGGCGGGCATATCCTGACCCTCCTGGTATCCGCTGTGATAGAAAAACTGAGCGGGAAGAAGCCGGACCCGCGGATCGAAGCATATATCCATGCGATTGGGCTTGTTCTGCTGCTGGCGCTGATGGCTTTTGTACTATTCAACGATGTGACAAGGATATTGAAACGATGATAAGAAAGCAGACAAAAAAGATCATGGTCCGCCATGTGCCCATTGGCGGAGGCAGTCCCATCCCGGTTCAGACGATGACCAACACCCATACCGAGGATGTGGACGCTACTTTGGAACAGATCCGCCGCATGGAGATCGCCGGCGCGGATATTGTGCGTCTCGCCGTCCCCCATGAGGCCGCGGCGTCCGCTCTTCCCGCGATCCGCCGAGGGACCGAACTGCCGCTGGTGGCCGATATACATTTTGATTACCGCCTGGCGCTGGCCGCGGTGGAGGCAGGCTTTGATAAGATCCGCATCAACCCCGGCAACATCGGCGATCCTGCCCGGGTGCGCCTGGTAGCTGACGCCTGTCGGGATCACGGCATACCCATCCGCATCGGCGTCAATTCCGGTTCTGTGGAGAAGGGGCTGCTGCAAAAATACGGACTTTGCCCCCGTGCTCTGTGTGAGAGCGCGCTGGGACATGTCCGACTTCTTGAGGATTGCGGCTTTGACTCCATCTGCATCAGTGTGAAAGCCTCCGACCCCGCTATGATGGTGGAGACCAACCGGCTCCTGTCTCAAAGCTGCGATTACCCACTGCATCTGGGCGTCACGGAAGCCGGTACGCGGGAGAGGGGCATCCTGAAGTCCGCTGCCGGTATCGGTTCTCTGCTGCTGGACGGTATCGGCGACACCATCCGCATCTCCCTGACCGAGGACCCGGTGGAGGAAGTCCGGGCGGGAACCGAGCTGCTGCGCGCTTTGGGACTGAAAAAAGGCGTCCAGTTTATCTCCTGCCCCTCCTGCGGACGGACGGAATATGATCTCTTCGGCGTGGCCAGAGAGGTGGAAAACCGCCTGCGGGACAAGCCCTGGGATATCACCGTGGCGGTCATGGGCTGTGTTGTGAACGGTCCCGGGGAGGCGTCCCATGCCGACTACGGTATTGCCGGCGGCAAAGATGAGGGCCTTCTCTTCCGTAAGGGAAAAGCGCTCTATCGCGTCAGCGCCGATAAGCTTGCCGACGCACTGGTCGAACTCATTGAAAGCGAGCAGAAAGTATGACGGAGGAACCCAGATTTCTATCCATGTTTCCCTGCTGCACCGGTCTTCGGGAGCTGTGCGGTGATCTGGAAGATGCTCGAATCCATAACGTAGTGATCTCTCGAGAGACCATGACCATGGAGATACAGGCGTTTTTCTCCCGACAGCCGGAGCTGGGAGAGCTGAACAGACTGTCTGAGAGGATCTGTGCGGAATACGGACTTCGGAGCGTACACTTTACCCCGGATTGGCCCAGGGAAGATCCCGTTGTCGCGCCTGAGCCGGAAAAGGAAAAAAAGCCCGCACTGAATGAAAACCGCCGCCCGGCTCACACCGGCGCTGCCCAGGGAAAGCCGGTATCCGGGGAGCTGTTATTTGGAAAAAGCTTTCCCCGGGAAAACATTACAAAGATCGGCGACCTGACAATGAACTCCGGGACTGTGACGGTGGCCGGATCTGTTTTCAACATTGAAAATCGCAAGATTCAAAAAAATGATGCCGCTGTGTTGAGCTTTTCCCTCACGGACTACAGCGGCAGCGTTCATGTTTCCAAATATATTCGGCCCAGGGATGACAAGTCCATTCTGGAAAAGATCCATAAAGGGGACTGGCTGGTCATCCGGGGAAATGTTTCTTTCAACCGCTATGAAAACGACATGGCTATGGAGCCGCTGGCTATCGTGCTGGGCAAAGCGCCTCAGCGTCAGGACAAGGCTCCCGGCGACAAAAGGGTGGAACTGCACCTTCATACCCGGTATTCGACGCTGGACGCTCTGACCGATCCCGGTGCGGCCGTAGCTGCCGCCGCTCGTTGGGGACACCGGGCGATCGCAGTCACAGACCACGGCGTGGCGCAGAGCTTTCCCGAGATATGGCGCGCCGGAAAAAAGCATGGCATAAAGGTTATTTACGGTGTGGAGGGCTATCTTGTCAACGACGTGGATGACCTGCCCGCCATTCACGGGACGACGAATCTGCCGTTGGATTGTGATTTTGTCGGTTTTGATATTGAGACCACCGGCCTGGACAGTGAAACGGATAAGATCATTGAGATCGGCGCCGTTCGCATCGAAAACGGTCGTGTCACGAAAAGCTTTCAGACCTTTGTAGACCCGGAAATGGACCTGCCTCCGGAGATCGTTCAGCTGACCGGCATCACGGACAGGGATGTGTTTGGTGCGCCCTCCCAGGCAGAAGCTGTGGCATCGTTCATCCAGTTTGCCGGGAATCTGCCCCTGGCAGCCCACAACGCTGCCTTTGATGTCGGTTTTATCACCCGGGCGGCGGAAGAAAACGGGATCCCCTTTGCGCCGGTATATATCGACACTCTGCCCATAGCGCAGGGACTTTTGCCCTCGCTGAGGCGATACAAGCTGGATGTTGTAGCTCACGCGCTGGGTCTTCCGGACTTCGACCATCACCGCGCCTCCGACGACGCGGCTGTCTGCGCCCGCATCTTCACCTCACTCCGACCCAAACTGCAGGAATCCGGCGCCGCCTCTCTGGCGGATATCGGACCGGTTGTCATGCGGCTGCGCGAGTCGGAAAACCGGCACTCCCGCCATATCGTGATCCTGGTACGAAATAAAGCAGGGCTGAAGAATCTTTACGAGCTGATATCCAAGTCCCATCTGGAGCACTTTAAAAAGCGTCCTCTGATCCCCAAGAGCCTGCTGATGGAGTATCGGGATGGACTGATTTTAGGGTCGGCCTGCGCCGCCGGGGAGCTTTTTGACGCGATTCTGCGCCATCGGAGCAGGGAGGAACAGCAGCGTCTTGCCTCCTTCTATGACTACCTGGAAATCCAGCCTGTCTGCAACAACCGCTTCCTGCTGGACGAGGGCAAAGTGAAAAGCGAGGAGGAGCTTCGGGAGCTGAATCGGCGGATCCTGGCATTGGGTCGTCGGATGGGCAAGCCGGTCGTCGCCACCGGTGACGTGCATTTCCTGAATCCCCAGGATGAAATCTATCGGCATATCCTCTTGGCCGGACAAAAATTCCCGGATGCGGATAAGTCCTTGCCCATCTACTTTAAGACCACCGATGAGATGCTGGAGGAATTCTCCTATCTGGGAGAGTCCGATTGTCGGGATGTGGTGATCACCGCGCCCAACGCCATCGCCGATGAGATCGAGGAATTTGAGCTTCTGCCCAAAGATTTGTTCCCTCCCTCCATTCCCCATGCCGCAGAGGATTTGAACCAGATGGTTTGGGACCGGGCCCATCAGCTCTATGGGGATACGGTACCGTCCATCGTAAAGGAACGCCTGGACGCGGAGCTGGGAGCCATTCTCGGTCGGCATTATGAGGTCATATATATGTCCGCCCAGAAGCTGGTGCAGAACTCTCTGGAGCATGGCTATCTGGTCGGCAGCCGCGGCAGCGTCGGCTCTTCTCTGGTGGCTTATATGTCCGGCATAACCGAGGTAAACTCTCTGCCGCCCCATTACCGCTGTCCCAAATGTCATTTCTCCGATTTCGAAAACGTCATGATGGAAAACGGGGACAAGTACGGATGCGGGGCGGACATGCCCGACCGGACCTGCCCGGTTTGCGGCACCCCCCTGGAGAAAGATGGCTTTGACATTCCCTTCGAGACCTTCCTCGGCTTCGGGGGCGACAAGGTCCCCGATATCGACTTGAACTTCTCCGGAGAATACCAGGCGGAGGCGCATAAATACACCAAGGAGCTTTTTGGCGCGGACCACGTTTTCAAGGCCGGCACCATTGGTACTCTGGCAGAAAAGACGGCCTACGGCTATGTGAAAAAATACCTGGAGGAGCGGGGCATTACCGTTTCCAAGGCGGAGGAAAACCGGCTGGTGGCCGGCTGTGTGGGAGTAAAGCGTACCACCGGACAGCATCCCGGCGGACTGGTTATCATCCCCCAGGATAAGGACGTCACCGACTTTTGCCCGGTGCAGCACCCGGCAGACGATGCGGACGGCGGGATCATCACCACCCATTTTGAGTATCACAGCATGGAGGCCAACCTTCTAAAGCTGGACGAGCTGGGGCATGATGACCCCACCATGATCCGCATGATGGAGGATATGACGGGGCTGAATGCCCGGAAGATCCCCCTGGATGACAAGGAAACCATGCGGATCTTCACCTCTCCCGCGCCTCTGGGACTGCCGGACGACGATCCGGTGATCGGCCATACCGGCACCATCGGCGTGCCGGAATTTGGCACCCCATTCACCCGGCAGATGCTGGTGGACACTCAGCCCACCGAATTTGCCACTTTGATCCGTCTGTCCGGTTTTTCCCACGGCACCGACGTGTGGGCCGGCAACATCCACGATATCGTAGTCAACGGCATTGCCCCAACAGACAAGTGCGTGGGCTGCCGGGACGATATCATGCTCTATCTGATCTCCATGGGTATGGAGCCTAAACGTGCTTTCAAATTCATGGAGGCCGTCCGGAAGGGCGCTATCCACAAGGGCAAGCCATGGCCGGAGGGGATCGAAGAGGAAATGCAGTCTCTGGGAGTTCCGGAGTGGTGGGTGGAATCCTGCCGCAAGATCCAGTATCTTTTCCCCAAAGCCCATGCGGTGGCCTATGTGATGATGGCGTTCCGGATTGCCTGGTTCAAGGTCCACCAGCCGCTGGCATACTACAGCGCCTACTTTTATCGCCGCAGCCAGAAGGACGGCTTTGACGCGGAGAGTATGCTTCAGGGGATCGATAGGGTCCGCTCCAAGATAAAAGAGATCCAGCAGAAAACCGAAAGGGGAGAGGTCACGGCCAAGGAAGAGGATCTGATGACCACGCTGGAGAGTGTATACGAGTTCTATCTGCGCGGTTTCCGGTTTTTGAACATCGATCTGTATAAATCCGATGCTTACCGTTTCCACATCGAAGACGGGGCTCTTCGGCCGCCCTTTGTGGCGATTTCCGGATTGGGCGGCGCAGCGGCGGAGGATCTCCTCCGGGCGCAGAAAAGCGGAGAGCGGTTTGTCTCGGTGGACGATGTGTCCGATGCCTGTCCCAAGGTCAGCCAGGCCCACTTAGAGCAGCTGAAAAAGCTCGGCGCGTTGGGCGCTCTGCCCGAGAGCCGTCAGGTCAGTCTCTTTGACGGGATGGAAGGGTTTTGATCCGAACAATTGATCAGGAGGGAACAAAATGAAGCTGATGATCGCGTCCGATCTCCACGGCTCAAAATACTATGTGGAGCGTTTGATGGACCGGTACAGGGAGGAAGCTCCGGACCGGCTGGCACTGCTGGGGGACATCCTTTATCACGGACCGAGAAATGCCCTGCCCCGTGAGTATGACACCAGGGCGGTCGCGGACATGCTCAATTCCCTGGTTCCCGCTCCCTTGTGCGTCAAGGGAAACTGCGACGGAGAGGTGGACCAGATGGTGCTTCATTTTCCCGTTCTGGCAGAGACGGCCGTGCTTTATGTGGATGATCGGACCATTTTTCTGACGCATGGCCATCGCAGAGAGGAACTTGTACCGCTTCTCTCTCCCGGGGACATTCTTATTTCCGGCCACACGCACATACCCGGTATGCAAAAAGAGGATGGCATCCTCTATGTGAACCCCGGTTCGGTTTCTCTTCCCAAGAGTGTCGATCCCCGCAGCTATCTGATCCTGGAGGACGGGCAGCTGCTCTGGAAGGGTGTGGAGACCGGAACCGTCTGGAAAAGGGAAGACCTAGGATAAACAAAATGAGACCCGCGAATCCGCGGGTCTCATTTTGTTTATCCATCTGCGTTTTCACCTGGTCTCACGCAGGATAAAACGCCATTTTCTCGCCTGATCCTCAGGACTGGCATAGGCGATGCCCACTCTGGGCGCGGTGGTACAGGCGTAAGAAAGGCCGTCATCCTCCAGCCAGAGGGGGGCCGTATCATCCGAGAGTTTCATGCGGTCAAACTCGCCGGTAAGGGAGAAAGCCTTTGTCAGCCGTCCCGGACCCTGGGCATCTCGGCAGGCGCGGATCAGCACCGCCTGGGGATGCTCCGGTTCTCCGGTAACGATGTTCAGCATCCAGTGGATCCCGTAGCATAAATAGACATACAACACTCCCGCTGGGCCGTACAGCACCTCTGTGCGTCTGGTGCGTCCTCGGTGAGCATGACAGGCTGTGTCATTCTCTCCGCAATATGCCTCTGTCTCTGTGATCTGAAGTCGAAGGATGCGGCCATCCTCCAGACGACGGCAAAGCCACTTTCCGATAAGGTCGGCAGAAACCTCCGGGCACTCTCTGGCAAAAAACGAGGGCATCAGAACCCGGTGTGGCATTTCAAATAGTCCTTGATCACATAATACTGGGATGCCTTGAAGTGAAGTCCGTCTCCGGAATTGAATTCATCCCTCATGTATCCTTCATCGTCCGCCATCAGTCTGTATATATCCAGGTATTCCGCACCGTACTCCCGGGAAAGGCTCTTGATTGCCTGCGAGTACACGATGCAGTTTTCCGGATTGTACAATACGGGCATATGGATGTCTCTTCCCACGGGAGCCAGAGACAGAAGATAGATCGTTGCGTTGGGCTGGGTCTCCTTTACCAGGTCCATGATCTGACGCATGGGCCGCATAAAATTCGCGATCCGGTCTTTACTGTCGTCACAGTCATTAATGCCCAGCATAATATACACCTTGCGATACTTGTCAGCGTTGTTGCGCAGGGCTTTGGGCAGCGTCACATAGCGGTTGTTCGGTCCCTCGACATAATCGTCCAGTATATTCTGGGCTGTATAACCAATAGCACAGTAGAAATCTGCTTTGGGCAAATTGAAGCTCATCGACATGCCCACCACCTGGGAGTGACCGATGAAACAGGCATCATCAAACCAGGAATCATCCACCGGGTCGCTCTCGGCCACCGTGGCGACCGGCAGGCCCGGAAAGCTGGCATTCTGCATGGCTCCGAAAAACCGGAGGAACACCGGCTCCGCCTGGGAGACGGTCAGGACATTGGCAGGATAGAAAAAGCCATCATGTCCTTCGATCAATACTCCGGCCTCCTGCATCAGAGCAGCCGCCTGTCTGCCGCGGCGGGAAAAATTGCCGGCGTCAAGAAACGAGTACCACGCATTGATGATCTTTAAGGAATGACCTGTCGCGGAAAGAAAATCATTCATAGCGAGGCAAAGCTCTTCCAGGTTCAGCGATCTCTCCGGATGAAAAAGGCCGTCCTCATCCGGAGTCATTACACCTTTGCTGACAGCCCACTGTGCGCCGAAGGCGTACCAGGCGGCCGGATCAATATCTCCGCAGATCGGAGCAGAGGGAGCTTCCTCCGGAGCCCCGGAATACCGGGCAAGGATCACCGCGGTCATGGCTTTATTCAGATAGGCGCTTGAGCCAAACATTTCTGCTTCTTTGAACAGGTGCTTGCACTCGGCCATAGAGGCAGAGGGGGCATAGACCGATTTTTGAACGGAGATCGCAGCCGAATCATCCTCCGCGAGGGCGGTGACGGCAAAAGTCAACGTCAGGACGAGGATCATCAGAACAGCAAGAATACGCTTCATAGTGGTCTCACTTTCTTGAGAATAGATTTCGCGGAATTATGACAGCAGTTCCAGCTGCCGCAGAGTTTGGAGTAAAGCCGCTTTGTTATCTGCCCCCATGGAGCACAGGGGAAGGCGAAAACCGTCGGGGCAAAGTCCCATGGCGTGAAGCGCCGTTTTCACAGGTATGGGATTGACCTCGCAGAAAAGCTGCTCGAACAGGATCGCATAAGTCTCATGGATCGAGCGGGCAGACAGGTAATCACCGGCAAGAGCGGCGCCGCAAAGATCCCTCATCTGTCTCGGGATCAGATTGGAAGCTACGGAAATCACACCCTTTGCTCCCAGCGCCAACATCGGCAGGGTCTGGTCATCATTCCCGCTCCAGATATTCAAGTCTTCACCGCAGCGCCGGCGGGTCTGGGAAACCAGGGAGATGTTCCCGGAGGCTTCCTTGACTCCGTTGATCCGAGGATGCTCTGCAAGTCTCTCATAGAGTTCCGGCGTACAGGCTACGGAAGTCCGGCCGGGAACATTGTAGACGATCAGCGGCAGAGAGCATTGATCCGCCACACAGCAAAAATGGCGATAGAGTCCCTCCGGAGTCCCTTTGTTATAATAGGGCGTCGTCAGCAGCACAGCGTCCGCGCCGAGGCTCTCCGCCGTATGGGCCATGGCAGCAGCGGCGTCCGTATTGTTGGAACCGATACCGCAGAGGACCTTCATACGGCCCTTCACCTGGCGAAGCGTGAAACGCAGGATCTCCTGCCGCTCCGTTTCCTTCAGCGTGGCGGCCTCGCCGGTGGTGGCGCACATCAATACCGCGGCGGTCCCACCCACAGTCTGACGTTCCAGCAGCTGGGCAAGAGAATCGTAATCGATCCCCTTATCCGTATACGGCGTGACCATGGCGGTGGCAGAGCCGGTAAAAACAGGTGTTTTCATAGCATATCCTTCCTGTTCCAGGGGAACACATACTTGGCTTTGTATTACAGCGTATGCGCTCAAGCAAGGGAAAGTGTGAGAAGGATAGGCTTGCCAAGGCTCCGGTTTATGATATATAATACCGAAAGGTCCAGGCCATAGACTTTTTTATCATATCACTCGTTCAAAGGCGCGTCAAGAAGAGCGAGCGGTGAGAGAGCTGTCTTCCGGATCAATTTTCCTACGTCAGGAGAGCGTTTTGAAAAAATCAGATTTTTATTATGATCTTCCTCCGGAGCTGATCGCCCAGACGCCGCTCCAGAAAAGGGACAGTTCCCGGCTGTTGTGCCTGGATAAAGCCACCGGCGCTTGGGAACACAGGCATTTTTTTGATTTGCCGGAGCTGCTTCGCCCGGGTGATTGCCTGGTAATGAACGATTCCCGGGTCATCCCGGCACGGCTTTTCGGCACTCGACCCAGCGGGGGCAGCGTGGAGGTCGTCCTGCTCCGGGATCTGGGGAAAGGGGACTGGGAGTGCTTGACCCGTCCGGGGCGAAAAACGCCTCCCGGTACCAAGCTCCGCTTTGGAGATGGAGAGCTGACCGCCCAGGTAGTCCGCGCGGAGGCCGATGGGAACAAAGTACTGCATTTTCGCTATCAGGGAATTTTTCTGGAGATCCTGGAGCGACTGGGACAAATGCCCTTGCCGCCCTATATCAAAGAAAAGCTGGATGATCCGGAACGATATCAAACGGTGTATTCCAAAGATCCGGGCTCTGCGGCAGCTCCCACAGCGGGACTGCATTTCACCAGAGAGCTGCTGGACAGGCTGTCTGCCCAGGGGATAAATCTCGCCTATATCACCCTGCATGTAGGTCTCGGTACCTTCCGGCCGGTGAAAGAGGAAAACATCGAGGACCATCCCATGCACTCGGAATTCTGCATCATCACCCCGGAGACGGCGGACACAATCAACCGGACCAGGGCGGCCGGCGGCCGTATCATTTCCGTTGGGACAACCTCCTGCCGCACGCTGGAGAGCTTTGCCCGGGAGGAGGGGACCATCCCCTCCGGCAGCCGCTGGACGGATATTTTTATCTATCCCGGCTATCGCTTCAAGGTCGTTGACGCGCTGATCACCAATTTCCATCTTCCGGAGAGCACTTTGATCATGCTGGTGTCCGCATTGGCGGGCAGAGAGCATATCCTGGCCGCTTATCAGGAAGCCGTCAGGGAACGCTACCGCTTCTTCTCCTTCGGAGATGCCATGTTTATCTCGTGAAAGGGTATAATATGTATAAACTGATAAAACTGGACGGCAAGGCGCGGAGAGGAGAATACGCCACCCCCCACGGCGTCGTCCAGACACCGGTCTTTATGAACGTCGGCACGCAAGCGGCCATTAAGGGCGGTCTTTCTGCGGACGACCTGCGTGAGATTGACTGCCAGGTGGAACTATCCAACACCTACCATCTCCATCTTCGCCCCGGTGATCCCCTCATTCGGGATATGGGAGGACTCCATCGCTTTATGCAATGGGATAGACCGATCCTGACCGATTCCGGAGGATTTCAGATCTTTTCTCTTGCCTCTCTTCGGCGGATCAAGGAGGAAGGCGTCTACTTTAACTCTCACATTGACGGGCGCCATATCTTCATGGGGCCGGAGGAGAGCATGCGCATACAGGCAAATCTCGGCTCAGACATCGCCATGGCCTTCGATGAATGCGTGGGGATCCCCGCAGAGCGCTCATATATGGAACAATCCTGCCTGCGTACCGCCCGCTGGCTTGCCCGATGCAAGGCGGCGCTGACAGACTATACGTCCCGTGAGGACGCCGTAAATCCGGGCCAGGTACTCTGGGGCATCAATCAGGGCGCGGTATTTCACGATCTTCGTATAGACCACATGAAGCGCATTGCCGATCTTGACCTCCCGGGATACGCCATCGGCGGGCTCGCGGTAGGGGAGAGCCACCAGGAGATGTATGATACCATCGAGGCGGTGGAGGAGTATATGCCCGAAGACCGGCCCCGTTATCTCATGGGAGTGGGGACGCCGGTAAATATCATCGAGGGAGTGGCAAGGGGAGTCGATTTCTTCGACTGTGTTATGCCCGCCCGAAACGGTCGTCACGGGCATCTCTATACCTGGGATGGCGTCATCAATATCAAAAACGAAAAGTACGCCCGAGATCAGCAGCCCATCGATCCCCAATGCCAATGCCCGTTCTGCCGCCGGTATACCCGCGCATATCTCCGGCACCTGTTCAAAGCGGAGGAGATCCTGGCCCTGCGCTTTTCCGTGATGCATAATCTGTACTTCTACAATTCTCTGATGAAAAGGATTCGCCGGGCACTGGATTCCGGAGAATTTGCCTCTTTTCGGCGTCAATTCACGGAAAAGCTGGACCATAGGATATAACGCTTGCATTTTGCGAAAAAGGCATATATAATACAGAATCATAAAGTTTTCTTGGAGGGTTACAAATGAACTTTAAAAAACTCATCGGCCTGGTGCTTGTTCTCTGCATCTCCGTTCTCGCTTTCAGCGGCTGTGCCACCGGGGCAGCAACAGATGCGTCTGCCGGCGCCGGAATGGGCTCCTCTCTGATCATGATGGTCGCGATGGTTGCGATCTTCTATTTCCTGCTGATCCGTCCGGAAAACAAGCGGAAGAAAAAGGCTCAGGAAATGCGCGACAGCATCTCCGTCGGTGATAAGATCACCACCATCGGCGGCATCATCGGCAAGGTCGTCCATGTGGCTGATGACCGGATCACTTTTGAAACCGGCGAGGATCGGGTCCGTCTGGAAGTTACCAAATGGGCGGTTTCCAGCAACGAGGGACGCGGCGCGGATAAGGAGACCACCGATTCCGAGGAGACCATCGCGCAGTAATTGATAGCATACTTACGCCTCCACATGAATACGTATGAGCATACGATTTATGTGGGGGTGTATTTTTGTCCGCAAAAAAGGAAACGCTTATCAACGCCATATGCTTATCTGTCCGAACAGGCGCGATATCCGTGGGGATCACACTGCTTCTCCTGCTGCCGGCCTCCTTCATGATCTGGAAGGGGACGGTGGGCGAAGACAGCATTGCGTGGCTGACAGCCGCGTGTGCCTTCCTGGCCGGATTTGCCGCCAGCTTTTCATGTGGACGGATAAAAGAACAGAAGATCCTATCGGTCTTTATCTCGGTGGTATTTGCCTCCTTTCTTTTGCTTCTGATATCAACGGGGATCCGCGGAAGCAGAATCGGAATCGCGGGACTTTTGCCAAACTCCGCAGCCATAGCCGCAGGAATCGGGATCAACAGCTTTATGCAAAATAACAAATCGGATAGGAAACGGAAAAAGAGATAACGAAAATTACTAATAGCAATCATAATATATAGTTTACATAACGTTATTTTGATAACCAATATCTTGTATTAATTACAAATTGTAATCCCAATATATAGGAAAAGCCTTTGAAATTCAAGGATAACCCGGTAAGCCGTTGCATCGATTTACATAATATAATTAACATAATACATATGCATAATTCACAAATTTACGAAAAATCGGAAAAAAGGATTGATTACGGTTTGAATTTGAGTTATATTGTGTTTGCTTCAGATTATGTAAATTATAGTTTTATGCTTTTTCTTTATTCTTCACGGAGGGTTTTTTTCCGTGGGTGAATGGATCCGGCGTTTGTCGTCAGTTGATTGCTCGGGACGCTGTTCTGAAGCTTTCTCTCTGTTTTTTCTGTTTTCTCCTTTTATGGCAGGCGTCATCTTTTCCTTATTATCTCAATATTTCGGTTATATCCAGCGACTTGAGATCGGTTTTTTCAGATTGCTTATCTTTTCCTGGGAACTTGAACTGCTGTGTCGGATCGTTGTTTTCCTGATTCCCTGTGCGTTGATTCTGCTTTTTTCAACATCAACATTCGGATGTTTTTTTATTCCGTCGCTGTTCTTTTTCTTCGGTTTCATCACAGTTTTTCCGTTCCGGTATGTTTCCTTTGTCTCGCTCTCTGATTTTTTGATCCTTGGCAAAAAGATCCTGCCGGCTGTGTTTCTTTTGCCGGCCTTGTTTTTGATGGGAGCTGACGGATTTCAAAAGGCATACCTGCTTTATCGTATTTCATCGTCCGCTTTCCCTGGCTCGATGAAAAATACTGCGGGAGAGCTAACTATTGCTGTTTTGGCTTTGGTGCTGCTGTCTGCCGTTGCACAGCAGTATGTTTCGCCGCCATTTATGTGAATCCTTGTTTTTACTATTAGATAGAAAGGAGGGGCGTTGTATTGGATAATGTGTTTTACTATGACAAGTTTCGCAACTATCTTATCAATGAAAAAAAAGCTTCCAGCAACACCCTGAGTTCCTATCTTCGGGATATCCGTCAGTTCGGCGAGTATCTTGACAGCCACGAGGATGTGGGTTATACGGACGCGGATGAACTGGTTTTGGGGAACTATATATCCTTTCTCCGCAGTGCCGGCAAATCCGTTTCAACGGTCTCCAGGAATATCGCTTCTTTAAAATGTTTTTATTCATATCTCGTCTCTCAGAGACTGGCTGAAAGCAATCCCACCGGAAAGCTGGTTCCGGACAAGACCACCCAGAAGCTTCCGCAGATCTTGACCAGCAAGGAAGTTGAATTGCTGTTGGAGCAGCCGGAACGCAATGACATGAAGGGGTATCGGGATAAGGCGATGCTTGAGCTGCTGTATGCCACAGGCATGCGGGTCAGTGAACTGATCTCCCTGAACACCTCGGACGTCAACCTGAATATCGGTGTTGTCCGCTGCGTCAGCCATGACAAGGAGCGTTTCGTGCCCATGTACCCGGCAGCCATCAAGGCGCTGAGCGAGTATTTGGAATTTGTCCGGCCCCAGATGATCGCCAGAGATGACGAGCCCTCTCTTTTCGTGAATGTCAGCGGCGAGCGTATGTCCCGCCAGGGTTTTTGGAAGATCATCAAATCCTACCAGGCCAAGGCGCATATTGAGAAGGACATCACGCCCCATACTCTGCGGCACTCTTTCGCGGCACATCTTTTGGAAAACGGTGCGGACCTGCGTTCCATCCAGGAGATGCTGGGCCATGCGGATATAAGCTCCACGCAGATTTATTCCCAACTGGTGAAAAAGCAGCTGAAGGAAGTCTATAATAAAACTCACCCCAGAGCCTGAGATCCGACCCCGGCCATAACGGCCGGGGTTTTTCTTTGGGAAATAATCGTTGCCATGCTCTCGCTGCCGTGTTAAAATGAGCAAGACAGCAAAAAGGAGCGAAAGACATGCGTATTCTGGGATTGGACCCCGGCATTGCCACTGTGGGATTTGGCATTTTGGACAGCGATGGCTACCGCCAGAAGCTTGTCAGCTGCGGGGTCATCACCACGCCCGCTCATACGCCGCTGACCAGTCGGCTGGATCAGATCTACCGGGATCTGGAGGAGCTGATCTCCACCTATCATCCGGAGGTCATGGCTATTGAAGAGCTGTTTTTTTATAACAACATCACCACCGGGATTTCTGTCGCCCAGGGCCGTGGCGTGATCCTTCTGTGTGCGTTCCGATGTGGTTTGCAGATCTACGAATACACCCCGATGCAGGTCAAACAATCGGTGGTAGGGTACGGTCTGGCGGAGAAAAAACAGGTGATGGATATGGTCAAGCGCATTTTGGGGCTGTCCTCGGCTCCCAAGCCGGATGACGCTGCGGATGCAGTTGCCCTTGCCCTATGTCATGCCCGAAGCACTACCTCGCTGTTGAATCAGGAAGGAGCGCAAAACCCATGTTCTACTATATAGAAGGTAATGTGGCTGTGATTGATGTCGGTCTTGCCGTTATTGACTGCGGCGGTGTCGGCTATGCCCTGAATACCACAGCCAATTCGCTGTCCCGTCTTCGACTGGGGGATAAAGCAAGAATGTATGTCTACGAGGTAATCAGGGAGGATTGCTTCGACCTCTACGGTTTTGCGACCCTGGAAGAAAAACGCAGCTTTGAAATGCTGGTGGGAGTATCCGGCGTAGGGCCAAAAGCAGCGCAGGCCATCCTATCCTCCAACACACCGGAGAGCCTTTCGCTGGCCATCGTCTCCGGCAACGAAAAAAGCTTGACTGCCGTCCCCGGGATCGGGAAAAAAATCGCGCAGCGCATCGTTATGGAGCTTCGGGACAAGCTCTCCAAGGAGATCGGAGAGATCGACGTCAGCAGTTCCGGTCAGCCGGTGTTTGTCCAGGGGGATAAACGGGCAGATGCGGCTGCGGCGCTGGGAGTGCTTGGCTACGGCGCCTCTGAGATCAACGCAGCATTGAAGGGACTGGATATCGAACACCTTTCCGTTGAGGATATCATTCGGCAGGCCCTGAGAAGCATGGCAACATAAGGAGGGGAGAGTATGGCGATCAATTATTCGGAATCGACGGACAGCAATCTGATCACCCGCTCTGCGGAGCTGCCGGAGGACGCCGGCGAAGGTTCTCTCCGCCCCCGCTATCTCAGCGAGTACATCGGTCAGGAAAAAGCAAAGGACAATCTGCGCATTTTCATCCAGGCGGCCAAAGCCAGGAAGGATTCTCTTGACCATGTTCTTCTGCACGGTCCCCCGGGCCTGGGGAAAACCACACTGGCGGGCGTAATCGCCAATGAAATGGGAGTTCATATGCGCATCACCTCCGGTCCTACCATCGAAAAGCCCGGAGATCTGGCCGCGCTGCTGACAAATCTGCAGGAAAACGACATCCTTTTTGTGGACGAGATCCATCGACTGAACCGGACCGTAGAGGAGATACTCTATCCGGCCATGGAGGACTTTGCCATCGATATCATCATCGGCAAAGGTCCCTCGGCCAATTCCATTCGTCTGGACCTTCCGCACTTTACCCTGATCGGCGCCACGACCCGCTCCGGACAGCTGACAGCCCCTTTGCGGGATCGATTCGGTATTAATCTCCGTCTTGAGCTCTATACTCCGGAGGAACTGCGCCGGATTGTTTTTCGCAGCGCGGAAATCCTCCAGGTAGACATCGAGCCCGCCGGGGCGGACGAGATCGCCCGCCGCAGTCGTGGAACGCCGCGGATCGCCAACCGTCTGCTTCGCCGGGTCCGTGATTTTGCTCAAATCACTTCCGACGGGGTGATCACCCGGGAGGTCGCGGACAAAGCGCTGACCAGTCTTGAGGTGGACCATATGGGTCTGGACAACCTGGATCGGCGCATGCTGAGGGGTATCATTGAGTTTTATCATGGGGGTCCTGTCGGTCTGGATGCGCTGGCCGCCACCATCAATGAAGAGCCGGTGACGCTGGAGGATGTGTATGAGCCGTATCTTCTGCAGCAGGGTTTTTTGATCCGCACACGGCAGGGAAGGTGTGTTACACAGAAGGCATATGAACACCTAGGCCTTGAATTTCGCGGACAGCAGCAACTGAGTCTTTAAGCATCTTTAACAGTTTTACTGATTCTTTTTTACATTACTCTTGACATTCTAAGCGGGTAAATGTATAATCATCAGCGTAAAATGGTATTTTGTATGGATGAATACGAAAAATACAGCGACGAAGCCCTGCAGCGATTTGCCGTTGCGGGAGACAGCAGAGCAGAGGATGTTTTGGCCTGTCGTTATGTACGACTGGTGCGGGTTTGTGCCCGTCCTTACTTTCTAGCCGGCGGAGACAGCGAGGATCTGACCCAGGAGGGAATGCTGGGACTTTTGACCGCCATACGGGAATATGACCCGGAACATTCTTCCAGCTTTCGGACGTTTGCGGAACGCTGTATTCTGTCCAGGATCTACAGTGCCATAAAATCTGCGGCGCGAAAAAAGCATGACCCATTGAACAGCGGCGTCTCATTGGAGGACGCATTTGGCGACGAGACACGAACTCCCAATGTGCACACGACCATTGACCTTCGGCGTATCACGGAAGATCAGGTGCTGGCCAAAGAAAACGCTGACGTATTTTTTCAAACCTATTCCAAGAGCTTGTCAACCCTGGAACAGAGGATTCTTTCCCTTTATTTGGACGGGCAATCCTATCGTTCCATTGCCGCTTTATGCGGGCGAGACGAAAAATCGGTTGACAATGCCATACAGCGTATCCGGCGCAAGCTAGCCCGGATTCTTCCATCTGGCGACCTCAGCGAAAGCTGAACGCAATATAGCCCAAGGGCAAGATCAAAGAGAGGATCAGAAATGTACGAAGACAAGACCCTGGTGTGCAAAGAGTGCGGGAAAGAGTTCGTTTTCACCGCCGGTGAGCAGGAGTTCTATGCGGAGCGCGGCTTCCAGAATGAGCCCCAGCGCTGCAAGGCCTGCCGTGACGCTCGCAAGAACGCGGCTCGCGGACCCCGTCAGTATTTCACCGCTACCTGTGCCATGTGCGGCAACGAGGCTCGTGTTCCCTTCGAGCCCAAGTCTGACCGCCCTGTGTACTGCAGCGATTGCTTTGCCAAGATCAAGGCTCAGCAGTAATTGCCACCAGCGCTGGTAAAACAGCGTGGGAAAACGAGAGCGGAGTTTCCGCTCTCGTTTTCCTTTTGCTTTATTCTCTTTAAACCTTTAAAAATACGGTTGAAAACACCCGATAAAGCGGTTATAATATGCACAAATCGACTCAGGAGGTATTTTTATGTTTCAGGTAGAAAAAGACACCGTGATCGGTGAAGTCGTTATAAACGCTCCGGAGACCGCCCCTCTGTTCCAGGCGATCGGCATGCATTGCCTGGGCTGCGCTCTCTCCACCGGCGAAACGGTGGAAGAGGCCTGCGCGGTTCATGGCGTGGACCCGGATTTCTTTGTTGCGAAAGTCAACGAATTTATCGCTGCACAGGCTGAATAACGGATAAGAGCGAGGGTTACCCTCGTTCTTTTCTTATTTATATATTGTGGAGAAGACGATGGAATCAGGAAATCTTCCGCCGAGATTAGCACTGATCGCCTCTATGGTCCCTGTCGGCGCTCATGTGGCAGACGTGGGGACGGATCACGGCCTGCTCCCTGCCTGGCTGTTGGGGCAGGGGATCGCTGTTTCGGCGATCGCTACGGATATTCGTCCAGGTCCGCTCTCTCGGGCGGAAGCATTACGACGGGAACGCGGTCTGGACGCGATGTGCTGCATCCTGTGTGATGGCCTGGAGGGTATCGAAAGCTTTGAGGCGGACACGGTGATCATTGCCGGCATGGGCGGAGAGAATATTGCCGGCATCATACATAGAGCTCCCTGGGCTTGTCAGGGTAAACTTTTGCTGCTGCAGCCCATGTCCCGACCGGAAGTACTTCGCCATTCGCTGACCGACATGGGCGTCGCCATTCTGGAAGAAAGGCTGGTCAGGGACAGCGGAAGGATCTATCCCGTAATTCGGGCGCAGGGCGGTACTCCGCGCAGACTCTCTCCGGCGGAGGAGTATACCGGTCAATACGAGCTCGTTTTCAGAGAAGAGCTGTTCTTGCCCATGTTGGATGGATTGGAAAAGAAAACGGAAACGGCCATCTCCGGGCTTCAGAAAAAGAAGAACGCTGCGGAAGAAGACCGGCTTGCCCATCTTTTGGTGATCCGGGAGGGACTACGAGCTATGAGGAGGAGGAAAAATGCCGAACGTTTCTGATATTGCCGCCTATCTGGAGGAAAAAATACCATCTAAGCTCATGGAAAGCTATGACAATGTTGGATTGCTGTGCGGATTTCCCGAGCAGGAAGTCTCCCGCATCCTGGTGGTGCTGGATATTACCATGGAGGCGATCGAAGAGGCGGTAGCGCTGGGCGCAGAGCTGATCGTTTCTCATCATCCCATCATCTTTCAGCCGGTACGTCGGATCCTGGACACCACAGCGGAAGGCCGGAGAATCATTGCTTTGCTTCAAAATGATCTCTCCGCCGTCTGTCTGCACACCAATCTGGACCGGGTGGACGGAGGGGTCAATACGGCCCTTGTCCAGGCACTGGGCGGGGAGGATGAAGAGTCTCTGCCCGACATGGGCTCTCTTTGCCGACTGCCGGAGAGCCTGCCCTTGGAGCTTTTCCTGGATCAAACCAGGGAAGCATTGGGGGCTATGGACATGCGCTACCACGACGCCCAACGCCGGGTGGAATACCTGGCTGTCTGCGGCGGGGCAGGCGCCGATATCCTGTATACCGCGGCGGAGCGAGGCTGTGACACGGTACTTACAGGAGAGATCAAACACCATCAGTGGATTGATGGGGCGGAGCTTGGTCTCAACCTGATCGAAGGAGGCCATTTTGCCACAGAAAACGTGGTGACGAATGTTCTGGCGGAATTGCTGCGCCGTGAATATCCTGATGTGGACATATGCCTTTCCCGGCTCCAGGGCAGTGTTTCTCAGGGTTTCGGCTTCTGAAAAAACCGATTTTTGACTGGCGGAGAACCGAGTGTTTTCCGCCAGTCATATTTTCGGCCATGCCCCCATAGGATACAGCGAAATCATGTACAGGGGGTTTGGCCGTGTCTGACATCAGCATTTATGAAGACATAGCACTCCGCACAGACGGAGATATATATTTGGGTGTGGTGGGGCCGGTCCGCACGGGAAAATCCACCTTTATCAAGAAATTCATGGAGACCATGGTGATCCCGCGGATCGAAAATGTATACCGCCGGGAGAGGGCGATGGATGAACTGCCCCAGAGCGGTTCCGGTCGTACGATCATGACCTCGGAGCCTAAATTTATTCCCGAGGAGGCAGTGACCATCCACCTGGGCGATGGGGAAGATGCCTCGGTGCGCATGATCGACTGTGTCGGCTATATGGTCAGCGGGGCCGCCGGACAGACAGAGGACGGGGCGGAACGGATGGTCACCACCCCTTGGTTTGCCGAGGAGGTGCCATTGACAAAGGCGGCGGAACAGGGAACCCATAAGGTGATAGCAGAACACTCCACCATCGGACTGGTGGTGACGACCGACGGCTCCATCTGCGATATCCCCAGGGAGAACTATGTGCCGGCGGAGGAGCGCGTCATTCGAGAGCTGCAGAGCATCGGAAAGCCCTTTGCCGTTCTTTTGAATTGCTCGGAGCCCCGTTCCGATGCCTCTCAGGCCCTGGCCGGAGAGATAGAAGAAAAATACGGCGTAGGCTGTCTGGCCGTAAATTGCCTGGAACTTCAGGAATCTGATGTAACAGACATTCTGCGGACAGTTTTGGGCGAATTCCCGGTGACGGAGCTGGGAATAAGCTTTCCCAGTTGGGTAGACGCTCTCCCCATGGAGCATGAGCTGCGCAGTTCGCTCTTGGAAGCGGTACGGACCAGCGCAGAGTCTATGCGTCGGATCCGGGATATTCCGATTGTAACGGAATCGCTGCGAAAAAAAGAGAACGTTTCATCTGCTCAGGTGGGCAGCGTTTCCATGGGCGACGGACGCGCCAGCATCACAGTGGAACTGCCCAGGGCGCTTTACTTCGACACCATCAGCCAGCAGTCCGGGTTCACTGTCCGGGACGAGGGGGATTTGATGGCGCTGCTCACGGAGATGCATACCGTTAAAAATGAGTATGATCGTATCAGCGAGGCGCTGCGGGATGTACGGGAACATGGCTACGGAGTGGTGATCCCCTCCCGGGAAGAACTGAAGCTGGAGGAGCCTGAGATCGTTCGGCAGGGGGGCCGGTACGGCGTTCGCCTGAAGGCTTCCGCGCCGTCCATCCATATGATCATGGCCAACATAGAAACCGAGGTCAGCCCCGCCCTGGGCGGAGAGAGGGCCTCGGAGGAGATCATCAACTTCCTGCTCCAGGGCTTTGAAGGAGACACCAGCCGGATTTGGGAGTCCAACATATTTGGAAAATCCTTATATGAGATCGCCAGCGAGGGCGTGGTCACAAAGCTCAGACGCATGCCCGTCAGCGCTCAGGCAAAGCTGCAGCAAACCCTGACCCGTATCGTCAATGAGGGCGGTGGATCCTTGATCTGTATCATTATTTAATCTTGATTTTGGGCATTTCCGGGCGGATCCTACGCTCGGATTATGCTTTTTGGATGAAAAAACTCTATTGCTATTTTGTCTTACATGCCCTATAATGAGTCAAAAAATCAGTGCAAAAGGGGAAGAGCAAAATGAAAGAACTATCCCGTGTTTCCAGTGCGATCAAGCCCTCCGCCACTCTGGCGGTCAATGCCAAATTCCAGGAGATGAAGGCCGCCGGCATTCCGGTCGTGGGCTTTGGCGCCGGAGAACCGGATTTTGAAACGCCGGACAACATCAAGGAGGCGGGTATCCGTGCCATTCGGGAAGGGAAGACCCGCTATACTCCCACCGCCGGCACCATGGAGGTGCGGAAAGCTATCGCCGGCCGCCTGCAGAAGGATTTTGGCCTGACATATGATCATACCGATATCATCGTTTCCAACGGTGCCAAAATGTGCCTGTATGCCACACTGACGGCGCTGGTGAATCCCGGAGACGAGGTGATCCTTCCGGTGCCCTATTGGGTCAGTTATTGGGAGATGATCTCCATGAACCAGGGCGTTCCCGTAGCGCTGCCCACCAGCGAGGCGACCCGCTTTAAGATCACCCCCGATCAGCTGGAGGCCGCCATCAACGAAAAGACCAAGGCTTTGATCCTGAACAATCCCTCCAATCCCTCGGGCATGATCTATTCCCGGGAGGAGCTGGCGGCGCTGGCAGAGGTCTGTGTCCGCCATGATCTCTACATCATTGCGGATGAGATCTATTACAGCCTTCGCTATGACGGACGCAGCTTTACCAGCGTGGCATCCCTGGGCGATGAGATCAAAAAGCACTGCATCGTAATTAACGGCGCCTCCAAGGCCTACGCGATGACCGGCTGGCGAGTCGGTTACGCCGCCTGCGGCGATAAGGCTGTGGCCAAGGTGATGTCCAACTGCATGAGCCATATGCTAGGCAGTATCGGCACCATGAACCAGTGCGCGATGGTGGAGGCAATGAACGGCCCGCAGGACAGCGTGGAGACCATGCGTCAGGCCTTTGAGGCTCGGCGGAACTATCTGGTGGAACGGATGAACACCATCCCCGGCGTGCATTGCCTGAAGCCGGACGGCGCGTTCTACGTGATGATGAATATCGACGAGCTTCTGGGCAAGACGCTGGGAGGCCGTGTCATCCGCAACGCGGATGATTTTGCCATGGCTTTCCTGGAAAAGGGCCTGGTGGCCGTTGTGTCCTGCACCGCTTTCGGTTGCCCCAACTATGTGCGCTGGACCTACGCCTGCTCTATGGATAATATCAAGGAAGGCCTGGACCGCCTGGAAAAGTTCCTGCGGGAAGGCTGATTGGCGCATAAAAAGCGCCGTCCCTCTCATAGCATGGCTTGAGAAGGGCGGTGCTTTATTATGAGAGAGGAACGGTCTCCCGTCGGCTTTGAGAGTATCCTGACTCTCTGTGTGCTGGCGGCGATCTGGATTTTTGCGCTTTTCCTTTCCAAATCCCCCTTGGCGGTCCCGGCAGATGATCTATATACGGAGATAAATGCTCCGGTGCTGATCATAGATCCCGGACACGGAGGTTTGGATGGCGGTACCAGCACGGCGGAGGGGCTTCCGGAAAGCAGCTTTAATCTACAGATCGGGATGCGCCTCCGGGATCTTTCTTCTTTCTTGGGCATACAAACGGTGATGACCCGGGAAGGGGAGGATCTGGATTATCCTCCGGAGCTTCAAAGCATTGCGGAGAAAAAACGCTGGGACACACGAAGGCGCGCCGAAAAGATAAATGCAATACAAAACGGATACTTGTTGAGTATCCATCAAAATTACTATCCGAGTCAAAAACCGCATGGCTCTCAGGTGCTGTACGCCCAAAGTCCGAACAGCCGTCTGTGGGCGGAACGAACGCAGGCGTTATTTACGACCTGCCTGGATACAGAAAACCAGCGTTCGGCTGTTTCAGCAGGGCAGGACATCTATCTTATGTCTCATGTTCAATGTCCCGCTATTCTGGTAGAGTGCGGCTTTCTTTCCAATCCACGGGAAGCGGCGCGTCTGGGGGAGCATTCCTATCAGCTGAAGCTGGCCGTACTGATGGCGGAAAGCTTTTTGAAGATCACTGAGGAGAACAAAATATGAAGAATAAAACCGTATTTTATTGCAAGGAATGCGGAAACGAAACGGCCAAATGGTCCGGGCGATGCCCGTCCTGCGGTGCCTGGAACTCCTTGGTGGAGGCTCCGTCCACAGCGGTGCAGAATAACAAGAGTGCCGCGGTAAAAGCCGCAGCAGGGCGCCGGCAGAATACGCCGAAACCGCTGTCTGAACTGGATGAGGAGACGGAGCTGCGCTTTTCCACCGGCATGGAGGAGATGGACCGGGTGTTGGGCGGGGGAGCGGTACGCGGCTCTCTTGTACTTGTCGGCGGCGCACCCGGCGTCGGAAAATCCACGCTGCTGTTGCAGCTGTGCGGCTTCTGGAAAGATCAGACGGTACTGTATGTTACCGGTGAGGAGAGCCAACGACAGTTGAAAATGCGGGCCAGACGGCTGGGGGTGAGCGGAGACAGCCTTTATGTTCTGTCCGAAACGGATATCAGCTCTGTTGTCCAAAGTGTGGAAGACCTGCAGCCGGATATTCTTGTCGTGGACTCGGTGCAGACCATGTTCAACAGTGAGATTAACTCCGCTCCCGGCAGTATCGCCCAGGTAAAGGACTGTACCATGGCGGTGATGCAGCTTGCGAAAACCATGGGACTCACCGCGTTTGTGGTAGGTCACGTAAACAAGGAAGGCGCGATCGCCGGCCCCAAGGTACTGGAGCATATGGTGGACTGCGTGCTGTATTTTGAGGGCGATCAGTCTCTGAGCTATCGCATATTGCGGGCCGCCAAAAATCGTTTCGGCTCCACCAATGAGATCGGCGTTTTCGAGATGCAGGACAAGGGCCTGCGGGAGGTCCCGAATCCCTCGGAGGCCATGCTGTCCGGGCGGCCGATCAATGCGCCGGGAACTTGTGTAACATGTGTTATGCAAGGCACGAGGCCCATCCTGGCGGAGATCCAGGCGCTGCTTTCGCCGTCCAGCATGAACCAGGCCAGGCGTAATACCAATGGCGTGGATTTTAACCGCGCGGCGCTGCTGCTGGCCGTTATAGAAAAACAGGGCGGTCTTCATGTGTCCGGCTGTGATGCATTTTTAAATGTTGTGGGCGGACTGGAGCTGGAAGAGCCGACGGCAGATCTTGCCATCGTACTGGCCATCGCGTCCAGCTTCCGGGATCGTCCCATCGGCGAGGATCTGGCCGCGATTGGCGAAGTAGGTCTTACCGGAGAGATCCGCAGTGTATCCGCCGTCAATCAGCGTCTGCAGGAAATCGCCAGACTTGGGTTTAAGCGCTGCGTTATACCGGCTCATTGCCGGGATAGCATCAAAGCCCCGGAGGGCCTGCAGATCCTGGGCGCCAGAAACATCCGGGAGGCAATCAACGCTGTCGTCCTGTAAAACCCTAAAAACCCTCCCCCAAATTAAACAAAATTTTTATTTTGTTTAATTTTATGTGTAGATTGCGCATAGACAAGCTCTGCCTCCCCTGCTATACTGAATAACCGTTGGGAGATGATGCTATGGACTATCGGGATGACGCGCCTCCGATCCTCCGTGACTTTCTTACCTATCATGAGACCATCAAAGGTCATTCCAAAGCCACGGTGGACGAATACTATCTGGATCTTCGGAATTTTTTCCGTTATTTAAAAGTCGAACGCGGGGTCGTTCCAAGAAATACCGAGCTGGACGAGATCTCCATCAAGGATATTGATCTGGATTTTGTCGCCAAGGTCACGCTGGCGGAAGTCTATGCGTATCTTGCATATCTCTCCCGGGACAAAGCGAAATATACCCGCGCCCGCAGCGAGGAATACGGATTGAATTCCACTTCCCGCGCCAGAAAAGTTTCCAGCATCCGCGGTTTTTATAAGTATCTTACGATAAAGGCCAAGCTACTGGAGGAAAATCCGGTACAGGATCTGGACGCGCCCCGTCCCAGACGTTCTCTCCCCCGCTATCTGACGCTGGAGGAAAGCGAACGGCTTCTGCGCTCCGTGGAGGGTCTGCACAAAGAACGGGATTATTGCATCCTTTGTCTGTTTCTCAACTGCGGCCTGCGGATCTCGGAGATCGCCGGTATGAATCTTTCAGATATCCGCGCAGACCATATCCGCGTATTAGGCAAGGGCAGCAAGGAACGGGTCGTATATCTGAACGACGCCACAGCCGACGCCATCAACCAATATCTGGTCATCCGGCGCAATATGGCGGCGGTAGATAAGAATGCCCTGTTTCTCTCCAGCAGGCGCACCCGCGTCACCCGGGAAGGCCTGCACGCCATGGTTAAAAAGGCCCTGTTGAGAGCCGGGCTGGACAGTGAGAAATACTCCGCTCACAAGCTGCGCCACACCGCCGCCACGCTGATGCTCTCCAACGGTGTGGATGTACGGACGCTCCAGGAGATCCTGGGGCATGAAAACCTGAATACGACCCAGATCTACACCCATGTGGACAACTCCGAACTGCGGATCGCCGCGCAGGCCAATCCGCTGGGAAGCTTTGTCCCCAAGAAATAAAGGCGCTTTACGCCTGTAGAAAGGACATACCAGCGTATGGTATTCTCCAGCCTTGTTTTCCTGTTTGTCTATCTGCCGGTGGTCCTGGCTGTGTATTGGCTGGTCCCGGTCCGGTTCAGAAATGGCTGGCTGTTTTTTGTTAATCTGATCTTCTACGGCTGGGGTGAGCCGGTTTATATCCTCCTGATGCTTTTTACCATCACCGTGAACTATCTGAGCGGCCGGGGCATTGCAAAGTATCGGACGGAGAATTTGGCCCGGGCAAGGGCAATTCTCACGATAAATTCCGTCATCAGCCTGAGCCTGCTTGTTTTTTTCAAATACTTTGATCTCTTTGCAAGGACAATCAGTCAAATCCCCGGCCTGTATGTCCCCGCCCTGGGGCTGACGCTGCCTATCGGCATTTCTTTTTATACCTTCCAGTGCATGTCCTATCCCATCGATGTCTTTCGCGGTGATACGGATGTACAAAAAAGCTACATCCGTTTCGGCACCTATGTGGCCCTTTTCCCCCAACTGATTGCCGGCCCCATCGTCCGATATAAGGATATCGCCGATCAGCTGGAAAAACGGCCCTACACGATGGAGAGCTTTGCCCTTGGTGTGGAGCGCTTTACCGTCGGTCTTGCCAAAAAGGTGCTGATCGCAAACAATATCGGCGCGCTTTGGGATTATTACGCCTCGGCCGGTACGCGGACGACGGCAGGCGCCTGGCTGGGCGCGATCGCCTTTTCCCTGCAGCTTTATTTTGATTTTTCCGGCTATTCCGACATGGCCATCGGCCTGGGCCATATGCTGGGATTCACATTTCTGGAGAACTTCAACTACCCCTATATCTCCCGGAGTGTGACGGAATTCTGGCGCCGGTGGCACATCTCCCTGGGAACATGGTTCCGGGATTATCTCTATATCCCCCTGGGCGGAAATCGGAAAGGACTTCCCCGCCAGATATTGAATATCCTGATCGTCTGGGCCCTGACCGGTTTCTGGCATGGGGCCAACTGGACCTTTCTTTTATGGGGCCTGTATTATGCGTTCTTCCTGATCATGGAAAAGCTGTTCCTGTTTAAGCCGCTGCAGAGGATCCCGGTTTTGGGACACATCTATACCCTTTTAGTCGCTGTCAGCGGCTGGATGCTGTTCCAGCTTGACAGTGTGCGGAAAGTGCTGGATTATTGGAAGGCCATGTACGGATTTGGCAGCGCGGGTTTTCTCTCCAAGACAGATCTATTTATGGGAAGATCTTATTTGCTTGTCCTTTTGGTGGCGATCCTGGCTTCCACCCCGCTGTTGAAGAATCTGTATCACAAGATTCCCGAAAAGGTCCGCCGTGTATCGACGCCGATTTTGATCCTGCTGGTTTTGATCACTTCTACCGCTTATCTGGTGGCTGCTACCTACAATCCGTTTTTATATTTCAGGTTTTAAGGGAGACGAATGATGGAAAAAAGAAAAAACCTTTTGGTCATCCTCCCCTTCTGCCTGTTTATCACCGTATTTTTTCTCTGGGCCCTGCTTCTTCCGGATCGGGAGTTTTCCCCAAGAGAAAACCGATATCTGCAGACTTGCCCCTCCTTTTCCTTTGAAAAACTGTTCAACGGCAGTTTCACCAAAGATTTTGAGGCGTACTGCTCCGATCAATTTGCCCTGCGGGAAAGATGGATCGAGCTGAAAGCGGCGTTGGAACTGGGTCAGGGGAAACGGGAAAACAACGGGATCTTCCTCTGCCGGGATGATCGTCTGATAGAAGCATTTTTCGCTCCCGACGGTGATGAATTGGAACGGCGTTCCGCCATGGTGAAAAGGCTCGCTGACAATGTTGAGGCTCCGGTAACTCTGGCTCTCATCCCCACCTCCGCTGAACTGTACGGAGAACAATTGCCGGAGGGCGTTGTCAATGACAGTCAACAAGCGGTGATCGATTCGGTCTATACGCAGGCTGCTGTGTCCGGAGCGGATATCGCCTCCTCCCTGCGCATCCATGATGAGGAAGACTTGTTCTATCGGACCGATCACCACTGGACCTCTCTGGGAGCTTTCAGGGCTTATGAGCGCTTAGGAAACGCATTGGGGTATTCTCCCCTTCCTCTGGAATCTTTTTCTCCTCAGATCGTTTCTGACAGCTTTTGCGGTACCGCTTACTCCTCCTCCGGCTTCTTTTGGATCAAGCCGGACCGCATCGAAACACTGGTACGGGAGCCGGAAAACCTGCTGATCCGCCGCTTTGAATCCCAAGAACCGGTGTATGGGAAACTGTACTTTGATGAGTACCTCTCCACGAAAGATCAATATCGGTTTTTCCTGGGGGGTAACGCCCCCCGAGTGGTGATCGACACGGGGAACCCCGATGCCCCCTCCCTCCTGCTGATCCGGGATTCTTTTGCAGACTCCCTTGTTCCTTTTTTGCTCAGCCACTTTGGCCGGATCCATCTCCTGGATCTTCGGTATTACCGGGATTCTGTGAGCGATTATGTGCAAGAGAACAGGATCGATCAGGTCTGTGTCTTATACAGTGTGAGCGATTTCTGTACGGACAGCAATCTGGCCTTGATGACAGGATAAAAAAAACCGGTTGGTCAAGCACCAACCGGTTTTTTTTTATGCCTTATTATTCCCATACACGGGAGGAGAGCAGGATCCCCGCAATGCCGGCCACCACATCTACCATCAGGGCGAACCAAAGCTGGTAGGTGACGCCAAAAAGCGCGAGCAGCAGCAGCAAAAGCTTTTCTGCAAGAATAATCAGCAAAGTCTGTCTTGTGATGCGCTGTGTCAACTTGCCGGAGTCGATCGCATCGGCCAGCGGAGTCATACTGCGTCCCATGATCACTACGTCGCCGGCCTGGAAGGGCGTTTCAGACCCTAATCCGTTCAGACAAACGCCCACATCGGCAGCGCTGAGGCTGGAGCTGTCACTGCCGCCGTAGTCGACATAGAGGACGCTGTTGCTGGGAAAGCGTTCCTTGATCTCCTGGATTTTTTCCAGACGATCCAAAGGCATGCATTGGGGATGATATTCCCGGATCCCGGCATTTGCAGCGGCGTTCCGGGTCCGCTCATCCGTGTCGCCGGAGAGCAGAATGCAATCACAGCCGGTGGATTCCACCGCCATCACGGTATCGCGAGCATCCTCCCGGATCACATCACCCAAAATGATGCAGCCGGCATATTGGCCATTCAGCGCCATATAAACCGCCAGCTCATCCGCTCCCTTGGATTCCACGGGAATACCGTACTGCTCCATCAGCTCGCGGGTACCCATGGTAATGACGATCCCGTCGATCACCGCGGAAACACCGTTTTCCAGCTCCGTGAACTGCTGAATAAGGGAGTGATCGATGATCCCCTCATAGGCATTGGTGACGGAGCGGATCAGCGGAGATTGGGCGTCAAAGCCGGCGTGAGCGGCAACCTTCAGGAGGACCGCAGAGTCCATTCTGGAGGACTTTACAGAGAGGACACGATATTGCCCGGTGGTCAGCATATCATCCTTCTCAAGAACAACCGCGGCGGTCCTGGCAATGGAGTCCAATACCGCAGAGCCTTTGACCAGTACGCCGTGACGTACAGAGCGAAACAGCCCGGCCAGATAAGTCAGCGATATGGGTGCCAGGAAGGCGGTGGGACAGGCGACGATCAAAATGATCATCGCCCGATGGATAGCTTCCTCGGTTGTGACCTTGGAAAAAATCAACATCAGAAGAGCGGCGAGAATGCCCAATCCCAGGGCAAAGGGAGCAAACACGGCGGCGTATTTCTCCAGATCGTCTTCCGTAGAACTGTGGACAAGGGTGTCATCAGAGGCAATGTGGATTTCCCGGGCATAAGCGGAATCCAAAATACCGCTCTCCGCCCGAGCTCTCAGTTCCGGGCCCAGATTGATGGCGCCGGCGGGGATAAAGCCCCCCTCCTCCACGTCCTGCTGCTGGTTGCTGCCCAGGATATTGACTAGATCGATGCTTGCCTGCCCCGCTTCCAAACGGCAGTCCACAGGAACGCGTTCCCCGCTGTGAATGATCAGGAGATCACCCAATTCAACCTGTTCCGGATCTATGGAGACAATCTCCTCTCCCTGCTGTATGGAGATGTAAGGCAGAATCGGGTCTACCCGGTCCAGAAGATTGCTCCTGGTCAGTGCCGAGGCATAGCTGCGCAGCAAATAGCCCGCCTGATAAATCAGCATCACGGCGGCTGCCTCATAATCGGCATTGATGGTAAAGGATAAGATCACAACCACTGTGATCAACAGTTCTTCTCCAAGCGTATGTTCTTTTACGATCTGAACAATGGCACGATAAATCACATCATAGCCGGCGATCAATACGCTCAGCAGCATGAGAATAACATTAAATGCATTGTCAGGAAGAAGAAGTCCCGCCAGGAACAGAATAACGGAAAGTCCCAAACGTAAAAACAGGATCTTTTCCACCCCGTACCAGGTGACCTGTTCCTCGGCCCCGTTCTCCTCGCCGGTCTTTGGTTTCTCTGAAAACAGCTTCATCCCATATCCCCCGCATTTCTGACAAAGTCTCTCTACTTAACATAATATTATAGCAAGGGATGGAGAAAAATCAACAGACTTTTTCAGGATATTGAAAAAAATCATTCCCACCCCTCCCCCTGCGGCATAACATGATTTGAGAGTGCATCTCTCAAGCGATCAACTGTTTGGAGGGATACTTTTTGGCTGAAAAGAATAATGCAGAAGCATGCGGGTATAAAAACGGAGTATTGCCCGCCTGTGCACCTCTGGCGGTGGGGTATGTTCCCGATCAATCGGACGCACAGCCACGGTATGAGGCTCCAAAGGCACTGGCCAGAGGAACTTTGTTCCCGGGACTGGATCTACCTCTGAGAAATATGGCAAATCAATCTGTACCGAACGTCCCCTTGGCGGAACTGATGGCCATCGACTTTGCCGCACATGATCTGTCCCTGTATCTTGATACCCATCCCCGGGATGAAGAGGCCTTTGCTGTTTACCGGGACTTGCTTCGCCTGGCAGAGGAAGGCTCTCGGCGCTATGCTGCCCGTTACGGTCCGATCAGCAAACCGGACTTGATAGAGGCGGATAAATTCGAATGGCTGAACAGTCCCTGGCCATGGGAACTTTGCGAGAAAGGGGAGAATTAAGATATGTTTGTGTATCAAAAAAAGCTGCAATATCCGGTCCGAATCGCAAATCCTAACCCCGCCTTGGCAAAATTCATTATCACGCAGTATGGTGGGCCGAACGGTGAACTCGGCGCGTCAATGCGTTATCTCAGCCAGCGCTTTGCCATGCCCTGCGATGAGCTAAAGGGGATATTAACGGATATCGGTGTTGAAGAGCTTGGGCATCTGGAAATGGTCGGCGCTATCATCCACCAGCTGACGCGGAAAATGACGCCCGAGGAGATCCGGGAAAAGGGCTTTGACGCTTATTTTGTGGACCACACGGCGGGCGTCTTCCCCCAGGCTGCCAGCGGAACGCCCTGGAACGCCATCAGCATCGGCGTCAGCGGCGACGTGATCGCCGATCTTACGGAGGACATGGCGGCGGAACAGAAGGCCCGTGCCACCTATGACAACATCCTGCGGCTTTGTGATGATCCGGATGTGAAAAATGTCATCCGCTTCCTCCGGGAGCGAGAGATCGTCCATTTCCAGCGCTTCGGTGAGGCATTGAATATCGCTCGGGAGAAACTGGATCCATCCAATGTTTACTTTATGAATCCGGCATTTGCCGGGTAACGGAAAAAAAGCCGCGGTCATCCGCGGCTTTTTTATCGGCTGATCTTTTCTATCTTCTGAAGGATTTCCTCATCAGCCGGACAAAACGCATATTCTTTGATCTCATCTGCGGTGATCCACCGGAGATCCTGATGCTCAAGAAGCCTGGGTTCTCCGGAGCGTATCACGGCATGGAAAAGGGTGAGATGGATCGTAATGTCCGGATAAACATGGTCGACTTCCATGAAAACATCCTGCACGGAAATAAGGATATCCAGCTCCTCCCGGCATTCCCGGATGAGCGCCTCCTCCCTGCTCTCCCCTGCTTCGACCTTGCCGCCGACAAACTCCCAGAGCAGTCCCCGTGCTTTTTGCGCGGGTCTCTGGCAGATCAAAAAGCGGTCGCCGTTCCAGATCAAAGCGGCTACGACTTGCGTCATGCGATCCCTCCCCTCTCCTGTTATCGCCCATCATACTAAGAAGGCAGAGAAATGTCAACGGAACCATCTCTCATCGAGGGCATAGGATAATCGGGGCATGCCCCGGATAAGGAGAGGATAAAAATGCTTGAAATATCCACGCTTTCGGATCTTATGCCTGATGAGTGCGGAAGAATTCGGGAGACGCAGTCAACGCCGCTGACAAAACGGCTGTCAGAGCTGGGTTTTGTCCCTGGCAGAGAAGTACGCTGTCTTTTTACCGGGTCCGCCGGAGATCCCCGCGCATATCTTATCCGGGAAACGGTGATCGCGCTGCGGCGGGAAACCGCAGACCATGTTCTGGTGGAGAAGGAGGCAAAGAGATGAAAAAAAGACAGCTCCGTGATCCAAAAGAGCCTGAAATCACCATCCTTCTGGCCGGAAATCCCAATGTTGGAAAAAGCACTATTTTCAATTCTCTGACCGGACTGCATCAGCACACGGGAAACTGGCCGGGGAAAACCGTAGAAACGGCGGAAGGCCGCTATACCTATGCCGGAAAAAGATTCCGGATGGTGGACCTTCCGGGGACCTATTCCCTTTCCGCGCATTCTCCCGAAGAGGAGATCACCCGGGACGCCCTGTCCTTTTCCGATGCGGACCGTGTATTGCTTGTGGCGGATGCGGTGGGACTGGAACGTAATTTGTATCTGATATTTCAAACGCTGGCCATCACGGATCGAGCTGTCTTGTGTGTCAATCTGATGGATGAAGCGGAAAAGCGTGGGATTTATATAGATACTCGGATGTTGTCAGAATTCCTGGGTGTCCCTGTTGTGGGCGTTTCGGCCAGGAAAAAGCAGACGCTCTCCATTTTATTGGATGTTCTGTCCCGTCCGCCGCAGCAGCAAAGCCCCGGCAAGGTCATTCCCGTGTTCCCGGAACCGATCCGAAAAAGCCTGCTCCCTATGGGCCAATGGCTGGAAGAGCGGTTTCCCATTTCAAGTCGGCGAGCTATGTGGATGGCTGTGACGCTCATCGGGAGCCGAGATGAACATCTGCTGTCTCAGCTGTACCGCTGGTGTGGCGAGGATCTGTCCGCGGATGAGAAGGCGTGGGAACGGCTGTCCGTTTGTACGAAGCTGCTGGCAGAGAACGGAATAACAGACGGCAAAAAACTGGAAGAAACCATCTCTCTATACTGGCTGCGCAAGGCTAAGGAGCTTGCAGGAAAGGTGGTCACCCATTCAAGCGACAACGCTTTTCTACGCGAGCGAAAGCTGGATCGGATTCTGACCGGCCGGCGTTTTGGTTTCCTTGTCATGCTGCTCTTGCTTACGGGCATATTCGCCCTGACGATCCGGGGCGCGGATTACCTTTCTCAGATGTTGTCCCGCGGTTTGTTCCGGCTGGGGGATGTGCTGTCTTCTCTGCTGCTGTGTCTTGGCTGTCCCGGCATACTCCATGACGCTCTGATCTTCGGTGCCTATCGTATGCTGGCCTGGGTGGTTGCGGTCATGCTGCCGCCCATGCTGATCTTTTTCCCGTTCTTTACCATACTGGAGGATGTGGGCTATTTGCCGCGGATCGCATTCAATCTGGATCATTGTTTTCATCGCTGCGGCTCCTGCGGAAAGCAGGCTCTGACCATGGGAATGGGTCTGGGCTGCAACGCGGTTGGCGTCACCAGCTGCCGCATCATCTCATCGCCAAAGGAAAGGCTGCTTTCCATTCTTACCAACAGCTTTACCCCCTGCAGCGGCCGCTTCCCCATGATGATCCTGCTGATCGTATCTTTTCTCTCTCCGCGCAAAGGGATTGCGGCCCTGATCTTATGCGCTTGTGTCCTGTTGTCTGTGGAGCTCACACTGCTTGTAACTAAGCTTCTGTCTTCAGCTATGCATACAAAAGAAAAAGCAGATTTTGTCCTGGAGCTGCCCCCCTACCGCCGCCCTCAGTTAGGCCAGATCCTGGTTCGTTCGCTTCTGGACCGAGCGATTTTTGTGTTGGGGCGGGCCGCCGCCGTGGCGGCGCCGGCCGGTCTGCTGCTTTGGCTGATGGCAGCAGTCCACGTGGGAGGATTATCTCTGCTATCCTATATTGCCGCATATCTGGAGCCATTGGGACGGTTGATGGGAATGGACGGGGTAATACTTCTGGCCTTTATACTTGGTTCCCCCGCCAATGAGACGGTGATCCCCATTGCCATGATGATCTATCTGTCCGCCTCTTCCCTGTCCGGTGATCTGCCGTCGGAGCAGATCCGGGTGATCCTGCTGGAGCATGGATGGACATGGGTCACCGCGGCGTCCACAATCCTGTTCACTATGCTGCACTGGCCATGCACTACCACTTTGCTTACCATCCGTAAAGAGACGGGCAGCAGATCGTGGACCTGCCTCGCGGCCGTTTTGCCGACGCTCTGCGGGATCGCAGGCTGCCTGATCCTGCATGGCATCATTACCGTGTTCAGATAAGAAAGGGGCTGCCCTGAAAACAGAGGCAGCCCCAAACTTCATTTGGAAAATCAAAACATCACATAACCAAAAATTCTTATCTTTTTCCCGTTAGGATCCTGTTCACAATCGAGCGATATCAGGGAAATGACAGCTTTCCTGTACGTTTATCCCGGAATCTTCACCGAAATATTGCTGAACTCCGCGCTGCAGCCGTCGGCAAACACACCGATGTGGGCCCCGTCGATGGAGTGGGTGATCCGGGAGCTGAGGGCCTTCATGTCGTCGATGTACAAAACGACGATCTCGTTCTCGCAGACCAGTTTCACATGGTGGCTGTCAGCGCGGGAGAAGTCAAATTTTGTGACCGCCATGGGATCAAAATCACGAATGTCCTCGATCTCATAGCCTTCATAGTGCAGCAGATTCCGTCCGCCGTCGAGACACAGAGCGGTATAGGTTTCATCGCTCGCGCTCCCGCCGAAAGCGAAGCCAACACAGCCGCCCGCATCAAAGGTCACATCGCATTCCAGGGTCATGGTGGCGGGACGGGTTCCCATATCGGCCAGGGCGTAGGAATCCGCATCCGGGGAGAGGGAGATATTGTTGTCATTGATCTCCACGCCCTCGGTCATCGGCTCGGCAAATACCAGCTTGTCAATGGTAAAGTAGCTGTCAAGAGTCTCCGGTGCCTTCACGCCCAGGGTCTTGTCCTCGTTCTGGACAAGCTCGTGATTCATGATGTTGCCCGCCCACTGATAAAAGCCGGAATCAGAGCTCATACCGGCACGTCCCAGCCAGCCGCAAAGATATACATGACCGTCGATCTCCGCGGTTTTGGCCGCGTAGAAGATGAACCCGTTGCCATCCATCAGGCCTTTGCCGTCAAGGATGTTGTCCTGCGGAGCTACGAAGGGGCCGTCCATGGAATCGCTCATGGCGTAATAGGTGACGCAGTCCCAGCTGTAGGTAAGATACCAGGTATCTCCGATGCAGAACAGATCGGGGCACTCGCACATGTAGTGCTTGTAAGGCGTGAAAAACGGGCCCTGAAACTCCCAGTTTTTCAGATCCATAGAGGTGTACTTGACCACCACGCCGCTCATGCTCTCTGCGGTTGCCGACATCAACAGCCAATAGCACTGGTCTCTCTCGACCCAAAATACCTCGGGATCACGGAAATCAACCCCAGAGTATCCCTCCGGAGCATTGAAGAGGATGTCCGGATCCTTGACCCACACTTCCCGGTCGGTGCTGGTGGCGTGCATCACACACTCTGTGCCCTTGCCGCTGTTGCCGATACTCGTGTGGCCGGTGTAGAAAAAGTGATAAAGCCCATCCGGATCCTGCAAAACGGAGCCGGTCCCCAGCGCGGGATCTGGATCAGACATCTGGCCATAGTTGAGTACCATGCCATGATCCTTGTAGCCGCAGAGGTCCGTGGTGGAGTATTTGTAAATGGGGTGATAGCCCTGGCCGTTACGATCCGTATCGAAGAGATAATACAGCTCCAGCGTCCCGTCCTCTGTCACATAGGGCATGACGTCGCCCACATAGCCGCCGTCCGGCGCGGGATACAGGGTGTAGTCTACCGCCTCATAGGGCTCGTCGGGTACCCCAGCCGCCGGAGAAGCAGCCTCATTGGGAAGGTTCTCCGTGGAGGCCGTGGATTCGCTGGGAAGGCTCGCCGCCGCGCCGCAGGCGCTGAGCAGCAGCGTCAGAAGCAGGACGCTGATAATGATCCTTATCTTTGTTCGCATAAGAGGACTCCCTTTCATTCAAATCGAAAAACAGATTTCAATGCTGTTCCAAAGGAGGTGCGGGGAACAGTTCCCTGTTTTCTTAATGATGGCTCTCCCATGAAAAGCAGAGGATGTCTGCTTTTCACGGGAGAGTGTGCGTGATGAGAATCTCAGAAGAATACTTCTTATTCTGCCTCGGTTACTTCCGCGTTAGCTTCCGGGGCGGGAGCCACAGGCTCTTCCACCAGCTCGACGGTTTCCGGAGCGTTGCTCGTCTCCTCGGCGGTTACGGCTGCCGCTTCCTCGCCGGAAGCCGCATTTTCTGCAGGCTCATTTTCGGCTTCGGCCGCCGATTCTTCGGCAAAAGCAGTCAGCGCAGCCGGTCCGGCGAGAGAAGAAGTCGACATCGTCGGTTCATTGGGCGTAACTGTGATATCGCTTACCGTCACGCTGTTGCCGCTGCCGATATTGCCGCACTGGATGCCGAAGAACAGCTCGGTGTTCTCCGCCGTAAACGTGATGGTGTGCGTTCCGGCCTGATTGTCGAAGGAATAGCGATTATCGATATTGTTATCCTTCAGGAAGAAGAACTCCCCGACGCCGTTGTCTCCGCTTAGGGTAAAGGTGGCGGTGTAGGTCTTGCCCGGCTCCAGGATAATGCCGGTATCATAGACAGCCTTGGAGTTCCAGACATCGTCATTATCCCCGGTGTCGGTCAGCGTGACCGAGTTATGTCCGAGTGCGTCCGTGCAGCCCTCTCTCAGGGTCTCCTTGCCCGGAATGAGGTAGACATCGTTAATATCGGCTGTTACTTCATTTCCTTCCCCTACATTGCCAAACTGCATGCCCGCGTAGAGCTTGCTGTCCGCCGCCTGGAAGATCACCGTTCTTTCTCCGGCTGTGCTGGTCCAGGTTTCATCATAACGGTCGTTGATGTTATCGGATTTGCAGAAGAAGAACTCGCCCACGCCGTTTTCTCCGGAAAGATTAAAGAAAGCAGCAAAAAACCTATTCTTTTCCAGGATCTCCCCTAAATAATAGAGGAGCTTGGAATTCCAGACATCATTGTTTTCGCTGGTGTCGGTGACCGCGATCTCCGTCTTCGCGCCGGAGCTGTTTACCTCATATTCGCAGTTTTCCGCAATCAGGACCTTGGGATCCGTCTGAGCCGATTCATCATATTCCTTAACTTCATTGATGGTCAGCGTTACGCTGTTGCCCTTACCCAGGTTGCCCACCTGCATACCGACATAGGCTTTCGTACCCTCGGCGGTAAAGACCACCGTTTTTTCACCGGCTGCATTGGAGAAGGTTTCATCATAACGATCGTTGAGGTTTTCCGATTTGCAGAGGAAGAATTCACCTACGCCGTTGTCTCCGGAGAGCTTGAAGGAAATCTCGTACTTTTTGCCCGGCTCCAGCTCGATGCCCGCGTCATAGAGCACGGCGGAAGTCCAAACATCGTTGCTCTTCCCCAGATCGGTGACGGTGATCGTGTTGCCATCCACCGTATAGCTGACGGTGGGTTCCTTTGGCGTCGGAACGTTTACCTTGATATTGCCAATGCGGGCGCTGACAGAGTTGCCTTTGCCGACATTCCCGATCTGCATGCCGATATAAACATTCTCACTTTCCGCTGTGAAGACCACTCTGTGTGATCCCTCTGTATTCAAGAAAGTGCTGTCATAACGATCATTCAGATCCTGGGATTTGCACAGGAAAAACTCACCGACCCCGTTGTCGCCGAGGAGCTCGAGTTCCTTTCTTTTTTTGCTCGTCCTCCTTTTGCTCTTGCTTCCCTTCTGTCTGACGCTGATGAAGGGGCTCACTTCTTGATGGTTTAAACCTGCAGTTCGTATTTTTCCACATCCACCAGAACGCTGCCGTCGGAGGAGAAGCTGATAGAGGCAGCTTCCGGAGGAGTATAGAGGACAAAGGACGCCGCCTGCTCTCCGTCGTTTACAAAGAGCTCCAGGCTGTAGCGGTCCATGATGACCCGGAGCTTCAAAACTCCGTTTTTGTCGCCGGCGGGGAATTCCCGAACGTTCACGATATCGTGGGGGAAGCCGCTGTGGGTCCGGTCCACCTTGATGGTGCCGGTATCCGGGCGGTAGCGGATCATGGTGAAGTGCTCGCCGTCCTTGGCCACATACAGGCGAAACCACTTGTACATGCTCTTCTCTTTGCCGGAGCGAACCGTGACGGTCATATCCAAACACCGGCCGCTGATGCCCCGCAGGTTGGCCTCGCCGTTGATGAGTACATTGCGGTATTCGATCCTGACGCCGCGGCAGGCCTCCAGCTCCCGTATCGGTTTTTGACACAGGCGTCCGTCCCGGATGCTCAGCTCCCGGGGCAGGGTCATCTGGCCCATAAAGCGCAGCTCCTGCAGCCTGCAGGCGGAAGTCTCCCAGTTCTGCATCCAGGCGATCATCACCCGGCGCCCGTCGTCAGTGAGCAGGGTCTGGGGGGCGTAGAAGTCCAGGCCGTAGTCGATGGCCTGCACGTGTTCCCGGTTCAGATGGTGGGCCTTCCGGTCATACTGGCCGATGAGGCAGACGTTGGCGTTGCCCGGATGAAACTCCAGGCCGATGGCGCTCATCTCCTGGGGGCTGGTCAGGAGCACATGCTGCCCGTCCAGGGGGAAGAAATCCGGGCACTCCCACATGCGCCCGTACTGGTTGTGGGAGGCGGCCAGCACGCTCACATAGCTCCAGTGCCGGGCGTCCTCGCTCTCGAACAGGAGGATGGAGCCGCTTCCGTCCGCCGGGCGGTTGCCGATGACGGCGTAATACTTTCCGTTCTCCCGCCAGAGCTTGGGGTCCCGGAAGTCGTGGACGCTGCCGCCCTCCGGGAGAGAGGAGGCGTCGATCACCGGGTTATCCGCCAGCTTTTCGTAATCCACCCCGTCCCCGATGGCAATACACTGGGTCTGGTAATAGTCCAGCTTGCCGTTGCGGCGGCGCTGGTTGCGCACGCCGGTATACATCAGCAGATGCCGCCCGTCCTCCAGTTCAATGGCGCCGCCGGAAAAACAGCCGTCCCGGTCATACTCCGCGTCCGGGGCCAGGGCGGCGGGCAGCCGCTCCCAGCGGATGAAATCCCGGGTCTTCACATGTCCCCAGTGCATGGGGCCCCATTTGGTATCGTAGGGGTAGTATTGGAAAAAGAGATGGTACTCCCCTTTATAGGGAGCAAAGCCGTTGGGGTCGTTGATCCACCCGATGCCGCCGGTCACATGGAAACTGGGTTGTTCGGAGAGGGTATAGGGCAGGTATTTCTTTTCAAAATCCCGAGCCTTTTGCAGCGATTTGCTAATCATGTTATGTGCTCCTGTCTGTATTTGGCAGAGAGAAGGGCTTTCCGCGCGGGAAAGCCCTTCTCTCCGCCCATCCGCTGCCAGCAGCGGATGGGACGGATTGCCGGGGGTCTCCCCGCCCCTCTCCGACAGAGGGGCGGGGAGTGAAGGAAAGGATAAAACTCACATTACTTGGCAGTCAGCATAGAGTCGGAAGCAGCATCCACGTACTTCTGGAAGATCGCGAGGTACTCGCTGAGCTTATAGGCCTGAAGATCGGCCTGGAGCTGATTCCAGTCGGCATCGGTGAAGCCGTTCATGATGCCGTTGGCGCGGGCAGTGTTGATGCACTTGTTGATGTCCGCGTTCAGGTTGGACAGGGTCTTGGTGTCATCGGCGCTCATGAACACGTTGGGGAAAACGTACTTGGTGTGCATATCGGGGGTGTAAATGTCCTTGATCCAGTTCAGGCGGTACAGAGCATCATCCGGGCAGGTGACATACACTCCGTAGTAGTTGTCGAGAACAGCCAGGCAGCCGTCGACCATCTCTGCCTCACGCACCTCCACGGGGGAAGCGGTGCCGAGGGGAGCGTGCTGAAGCATCGGCTCGCCGTTGGCGTTGGTGCCCATGACGAAGATATCGAACTCATCATCCTCACCGTAGGTGCCCCAGTTGTTCTGCGGGGACTGGATCGGATCGTACATCTGGTCGAGCCAGGCGCAGATCAGGGCGGGGTTCTTGGCGTTGGCGGTCAGAACAGCGCCGCGGCCGCGGTCAAAGCCGGAGGTGAAGGAGCCGTTGTTGGGCGTGAGGTTGAGCACGTCAGCCTTCAGCATGGGCAGGGGCGCCCAATCGGCGGTACCGGCCTGGATGTCGGCCATGCTGACGTCCGCGATATTGGCAACGTCCCAGGAGAAGCAGACGCCGTAGCGGCCGGACTTGCCCTTCGCGACATAGGTGCTCCACTCCTGAGTGAAGGCGTCGGGGTCGATCAGGTTTTCCGCATAGAGCTCGTGGAGCCATTCCACACCCTTGCGCCAGCCCTCGGTGGTGGCGGCGCAGATGACCTGCTTGTTATCGTCAATAACGATGTGGCGGCCGGAGTCGGGATCGCCGTAGCCTTCGCCGAAGCCATTGCAGAGGATGGTGCAGTCCTCATTGCCGCCGCTGATGATGCAGGACATGGGGACGATGTCGCCGGCGATGTTAAAGTGCTCCTTGAGCTCGGCAGCATGATCGCGGAAGGCGATCAGGACCTGCTTGAACTCATCGGTGGTCTTGGGCATATCCAAGCCGAGGAAGTCAAGCCATGCGACATTGATAAAGGGCATATTGCCGATGGTCTGAATGGCGGTGTAGCCGCTGCCCAGCTGCTCAATCCAGGGCAGGGTCCAGATGTGGCCGTTTTCATCGGTGCTCATATCGCGGTATTCGGGGAACTGCTCGAAGACCTTGCACAGGTTCGGCATGAGCTCCGGGGTAATGTAGCCCTCGAGGGGAATGATGACGCCCTGCTTGGCATACTTCAGGATATCAGTGTCGCCGATGCCGGCCGGGTTGATGAACTCGGGCAGGGTCTTGATGTTGGCCATCTCGAGCGCGATTTTATCGCCCCACTGATCGCCCTGGATGGTCTTCCAGTTGACATGGACGTTGGTCTTCTCTTCGAGACGCTTATAAATGGTACGGTTGTTCGGATCGGGCTCGGTGTTGGCCGCAAATCTGGTCAGGCCGGAGATCTCGGCTTTCTCAGCCAGAGGGAAGGTATAGCCTCCCTCGGGCACTTCCACGGGAGCGGATGCTGCGCCGCCGGAGCCCCCGGCAGTGCCGGAGCTGCCGCAGCCGGCCAGCAGCATGGTCACCATGACCAACGCCATGATAAGAGCCAGGGATTTACGCATTTTGCTCATGTTGTTTTCTCCTTTTCATTTTGTAGCTGAAACAGGTTTTCCTGTTGAGCGCGGTTTAGCCTTTGACGGCGCCGGCCATGATGCCGTTGTCAAAGTACTTCTGGAAGAAGGGGTACATGATCATCAAAGGCAGGGAGGAAATGATGATCGTGGCGTATTTCAGCAGCTCGGCCAACTGGGCCCGGGCGGCGGTGGACTGCATATCGGAGACCATGCCCGGCTCCGGCTGGCTCTGGATCAGAATGGCGCGCAGCACCAGCTGCAGGGGCTGCTTGGAGGCGCTGTTGAGGTAGATCATGGCGTCAAAATAGCTGTTCCACATGCCCACAAACTGCCACATGGAGATGGTGGCGATGATGGGGGTGCACACGGGCAGCAGGATCTTGAAGAAATAGACCATCTCGGTAGCGCCGTCGATCTCGGCGGCCTCCTGCATATCCCGGGGGATACCCATGTAGTAGGTTCGGGCGATGATCATGTTCCACACGCTGAAGGCGCCGGGGATCAGGAGAGCCCAGATGGTGTCCAGCATGCCCAGGTTGGAAATCAGCAGGTAGGTGGGGATCAGGCCGCCGCCGAAGAACATGGTGATGACAAAGATGGTGTTGAAGAAGCCCTGACCCTTGAAGTCCGTGCGGGACATGGGATAGGCCGCCAGCAGGGTCACCGACACAGAAATAATGGTGAACAGGATCGAGTAAATCAGCGCGTTTTTGAAGCCGACCCAGATCTGCTTGTTGCCCAGAACACGCTCATAAGCCGTCAGCGTCCATTTGCTGAAGTCAAAGGTCAGGCCGCTGTTCTGCAGGGTGATGGGGTCGATGAAGGAGGCCAGGATGATGTAGATGACCGGGAGGATGATGGCCACCAGGAAGAGGCCAAGAATCACATAGCAGACGGTAAGGAGTATTTTGTCTCCGGTGGGCTGCTTTGCGAACTCGCTTTTTTTCTTAACAGTATTCATTCCGTTTCCTCCTTCCTCAAATACCCTTGCCCTCGTTCATCTTCTTGACGATGGCGTTCATGGAGATGAGCAGGATCACGTTGATGACCGTGTTGAACAGACCCACGGCGGTAGAAAAGCCGTAGTCGCCGTCCAGAAGGCCCTTCTTATACACGTAGGTGGAGATGATTTCCGAAGAGGCAATGTTCATGTCGGTCTGGAGGGCGTATGCCTTCTCAAAGCCGACGGACATGATGTTGCCCACGGACATGATGAACTGGATGAGCACCGTATCCTTGATGGCGGGCCACTCCACAGCCTTGATCTGTTGGATGATGTTGGCCCCGTCGATGACCGCCGCTTCCTTCAGGTCCTTACTGGCGTTGGACAGAGCCGCGGTGTAGATGATGGAGGCCCAGCCGGCGCCCTGCCAGATACCCGAGGCGATGTAGATGGTGCGGAAAGCACCGGGCTTGGTCATCAAGTTGGTGTTGAGTCCCAGTAAGGAGTTTATCATGCCGGTGGGAGAAAGCAGGATACGCACGATACCGCAAAGCACGATGACAGAGATGAAGTTGGGCATATACAGCACCAGCTGGATCTTCTGCTTAATGCTCTTGGAGAGAATGCGGTTGAGCAGGAAGGCCAGCAGAATGGGAGCCGGGAAGCCCCAAAGCAGGCCATACACGCTCAGCTTGAGGGTGTTCATCAGATAGCGCATGAAGTCCGGGGATGAAAGGAATCGCTGGAAATGCTCGAAGCCCACCCATTCGCTGGCCAGGATGCCGCGGATCGGGTTGTACTCCGTGAAGGCGATAAGGATACCGCCCATGGGAATGTACCGGAAAATCACCGTCAGCAGAAACGCAGGCAGCATAAAAAGAACATACAGCTGCCAGTGCTGGCGGAGATAGACCAGTGTGCTGTGCCCCTTGCCGCCGGTATTTGCGGCAGAGGTGTTTGCCGGAGCCTTACTCATAAAATTCCTCCTCTTCTCCCGTCTGGTGAAAATGCAGCTGCTTAAGAAATGTGCATTTGCACCTTATGGCGGATTTTTGCACGTTCAGTTTAGCATCGCTTTTGGATTATTGTCAATATTATTTTTGTTTTTGCACCTTTTTTTGGGGAAACTGCGTATAAAAATATAGTCGCTCATCTTTTGCAATCGTCTTGTAAGCAACTTGATACTTTACATTTGCACCATTGTGCTGTATGATATCGTTTGACATCTGTTTTTTTCCTATGGTATACTTTTTAAAAAGAAAAAAGACAGGTGTGTCCTCGAATGAAGAAAAAAGTTACCATACAGGATATAGCGGATGCATTGGGCATCTCCCGCAACACAGTCTCCAAGGCCATCAATAATTCCGATGGTCTTGCGGACGCCACCAGGGAGAAGATCCTTCAAAAGGCCGTGGAGATGGGCTACAAGCAGTTTTCCTATGTCAGCGCCTTCACCTCTCTCTCCCGGCAGCTGCCGCAGGAGACGCAGACTGCTCCCGGGTTTCAGGGGGAGATTGCCTTGTTCACCACCATGTTTCTTGGGCAGTCTCATTTTGCTTCCCTGATGCTGGACAAGTTCCAGCAGGAGATCTCCCAGCTGGGCTATACGCTCAACACCCATCGTGTCACACGAAAGGATCTGAAGACGGGAAGCCTGCCTATCACCTTCCTTCCCGAACGGACCAGCGCCATCGTCTGCATTGAGGTCTTCGACCCGGTCTACGCAGACATGGTCTGTTCTTTGGGACTTCCGGTGTTATTTGTGGACGGACCTGTCAAACAATACGGAACTCGCATTCACTCTGATCAACTCTGTATGGACAACATCAGCGAGACCTCCCGCTTTATTCACAGCCTGCTGGACCGGGGATATAAGCGGATCGGCTTTCTTGGTGATTACAACCACTGCAAGTCCTTCTTTGAACGCTATTTCATCTTTCGCGCCACCATGCATTCGTCGGGCGTACCGGTAGATGAGCGCTTTATCATCCGCGATACCAAGCCTGCACATCTGACGGAAACCCTTCGGGAACTGGGAGAGCTTCCGGATGTGTTCCTCTGCGCCAATGACTTCGCAGCCTTTGACGCCATGCAGGCTCTGAGCGCCCTGGGGAAGTCGGTGCCAAAGGACGTAATGCTCTGCGGCTTTGACGACAGCGCCGAGTCCCGCACATGTCACCCGCCCCTGACCACCATTCATATCCACACCCAGATCATGGCCTACGAGGCAGTACATCTGCTGATGAGCCGCATCAAGGAGCCGTCGCTGGATTTCCGCATCGTTTATACACAGACCGATCTGATCGAAAGGGAGTCGACGAATCGCTGATATGAAAATATTCTCCTACGAGAGCCGGTTCAGCCAGCTGCTGCTGAAGCTTTGCTACGCCTGTTATTTGAATCTGCTATGGGCGATCTGCTCGCTTCCGATCTTTACTATCGGGGCCTCCACTACGGCGCTGTACTACAGCTGCTTAAAGCTGGTCCGGGACCAGGACAGCTATGTAGGCGAGAGCTTTTTCCGCTCCTTCCGACAGAATTTCAAGCAGGCCACGGTGCTCTGGCTGATCCTGCTGGGAGTGGGAGTCTTTCTGGGGGCGGACGGCTATATCCTGTATCATCTTCGTCAAAACGCGGAGGGCGCTTTGGCTGTGGTCTGGACGCTGATCCTGGCCCTGGTCATCGCTCTGGGGGTGCTGTATACCATCGTGCTGGAATACGTCTTCCCCCTGCTGGCCAGCGTATCCAACACCAATGCCGCCATGCTGAAAAATTCCTTTTTGATCGGCACCCATTACCTCTTCGCAACCATTTTGGTTTTTGCCGTCCACTTTGCCATGTTCTTTGTGGTGGTCGCCTGGTTTACACCGCTGATCGTCCTGGGCGAAGGGCTTTGCGCTCTGATCAGTGCATGGCTTTTGAACAGCATCCTCATTGCCTGCTCCGGAACGCCGGAGGAAAGAGAGGATACGCCGTGAAACTCACAAAAGAAGAAAAAGCCGCCCGACGGGCGGCTTTTCAAGCCATGAGCCTGCAAAAAAAGCTGGAGCATATCTATTTCTATTATAAATGGCCCATTCTGCTGGGGCTCATTGCCGTGCTCATTCTCGGCTCGACGCTGCGGAGACAGCTCAGCAAAAAGGAGCCTGTGCTGTACTTGGCCCTCGCCAATGTGGCTGTGGGAGAGGACATGGAGACGGCCCTGACAGAGGGCTTTCTGCACTACCTCGACGCGGATATGAAAAAGCAGGAAGTCTATCTCTATCGAGACCTGTATTTGTCGGATAACGCAGCCGTGGTCAACCATGAGTACGCCTACGCTTCCCGTATGAAACTGATGGGCGCCGTCAGCGCACAAAAACTGGATCTTGTCCTGATGAACCGGGAGGCCTATGACCTGCTCTCCCGGAGCGGATATCTGCTGGATCTGTCCCCTTCCCTGTTTTCGGACATGCCCGGCCTTTATGAGAGACTTCTCCCCTTCCTTGTGGCAAATGAGATCATTCTCTCCGATAACGGAATTGAATATCTGCTCGGTGAGGCGGAGACACATGAGACCGAATCAAAGACCGAACAAAACGCGCTGGATGTTTCCTGTCTTCCTCCGTTCGAACGCGCCGGTTTCCCGGATACGGTCTTCCTCAGCGTCATTGCAAACAGCGACAGGCTCCACGGATGTCGGCAATACATGGACTTCCTGTCATCAGATCCATAAGAGCTTTTTTTGAAAACCAAAATGTCGAAAAAAGTATTGAATAGCAAAGAAAACCCGCAATACCAATGTATTGCGGGTTTTCTGCGTTTTGGAGCGGATAATGGGAATCGAACCCACCTAATTACATCTGAAATAACTGTAAACTCAATGTTTTTACGATTTAGTTAGCATTTTAGTTAGCATTTTTGAAAAAAGCTGCAATCTTGTTTTCGGCTTTGAGCCTATCTGCGCTTGCGAGGTGAGTATAAATCTTTCGCATTGTCTGATTATCTGCCCAGCCTCCGAGCTGCATCGTCTCCATTTCAGATAGTCCCAAGTGATACGCAAGGCTTGCAAAGCTATGTCTGAGACCATGTGTTCCGACCTCCGGAACGTTTGCCATCCGACAAGCCTTGTTTACTTGGTACAAAATGGAGTTTCCATTTATTTTAATCACCGTGCCTGTTCTGTCCTCTTCCGGTATCGCAGACAGGGCATCGTATAGCGCCGGGACCATAAATGGAAGAGTCCTGGTTGAAGTAGCGTTTTTGTTCGCAGGCTTCATTACATAATGACCGGTCACATCTTTAACAACAGCGCCGGAGACCCTGAAGCGCCTATTCTTAAGGTCTATGTTTTTCCATTCCATTCCCAGAATCTCCGATCTTCTGAGACCGTGGAGACCGAAAAGGACGGTCAACTCTTCATTTGTCCCCTTCACGCTGGAGACCAGGGCTTTGATCTGATCTGGCTCCAGCCATTCCCGTTCATGCGGGATCATTGTCGGCAGTGTTACCTTTGGGGTGGCGCTGCCATTTTCTTTTAATACAGAGCAGCAAAAATGAAATGCGTTCTTTAAGGTCTTTGGAGAACAAATCTTTGATTCACTATCGCAGACAGCTTGCCAGTCGTTAATCTGATCAATGGGTTTATCCATGATGCACTTGAAACGGCCCGCCTGGATTCTCCGATATCCGGTTATCGTGGACGGTGACAGAGTGTTCTCGCGTCTTTCGATATATGCGTCAATGGCCTGGCGGAGAGTGGGCTGCCCTCCCCTCTCCTTGATTTCACGTTTACCGGCCCTGTATTCCGCTTTTATAAGAGCCGCTGCGTCGTGACATTCCGTTTTAGTTGCACCTGTTACGGGGACGCTTACGCCGTTCAGACGAAGCTGGATGAACCATGTTCCGCTCTTCAGTTTCCGAGGCTCTGGGACTTTCATTTCCTCTCCTCCCTTTCCCTTAATGATTCAAGCCCTTTTCTGATTTCTGACATTTTTGCTTCGCGGTAAAGCTCTCCGACTGATAACAGCTCGCTCAAATCGTCGCTTGATTCAATCATTACAGTGCGGGAATAGAGCGCCTGCATTTCATCCGCTCGTTTATATGCCTCTGGAGTATCATACTCTTTCATTTCAAAATCATTGTAAACCCTTCTGCGAACTCCCGATGATGTTACATACTGCTCCAATAATGAGAGTATTCCGAACAATTGTTTCCCAGATGCCGCATCAGGATCATCAAAGCAGCGGTTTATGAATGTCAGTGGCCTCCTCATTTCAGGAGAGATTTCTTCCGCCATCCTATGAAGCGCTACGATTGAGGCTTCACTAAGCCCGGTATATTCACTGATTGTTTGCACCGTCGCGTCGGGAGTCTGAACAGTGGAAAGTCCAACGAGATAATCAAGTGAGCAATTATAGTACCGGGCAATGTTTACCAAGTTACGAGGCTGTGGAAATGATTGCCCCGACTTAAACTGCTTGATGGCATTTTGAGTGCAACCAAGAGCGGCAGCGAGTGCTTTCTCTGCTTCTGAATTAGGAGCAAGTCTTCGCAGGTTTATTGCGAAAGCATCTCCGCGTTTCTTTTCAGCAGAATAATAGTCATACTTCGGATTCGCCATGCAAATACCCCCAAATGAAGTGATACTTCTTTTTTCCTTATTCTAACAGTTTCACTTGCAATTGTCAACAGGAAAATGATACAATCACCTCAGAAACGAAACGAAAGGAGGTATTCCGATTGGACAAGCAGAGTGTATCTGCCGAGGAGCTTCGCCGAAAGTATCTTAAAGAGTGGAGAAAACAGCATCCGGAGAAAGTCAGAGAGTATAACCGCCGATATTGGGAGCGGAAAGCCCAAAAAGCCACTTCTTCGGAAAAAGCTCAAACAAAATCTGAAAGCGAGGGAAAATAGTGCAGGATACAGAAAACGCCCCCCGCCGGTCTGGTACACCGAACGGGAGGCAAGCGGAAACGATTGCGGCAGAGCAACTGATCCCGCGTCTCCATTGTATCATCAATGCGGGAGGGATTCAAGCATCACGGCACCGTACAATATTTGAGAGACACAATTTGTACGGAACAGCAAAGAGGGAGTTTTGCACGTTACAAAGTCAGCAACGCGCCCCGTGTATGTATGACTTTTTTATCAAGGCACTTACGGAGGCTCTTTGGCTATGACGAAAGATATTCCCTTTGTAAATGTCCGGCGTCTTCTCCTGGGATATGACGTCACAACATCGAATCTTGCCCGGATTCTTGGGTGTTCATACAACACAGCGAAAACCCGCATGAATCATCCAAGCACGTTTTCTCTGGCTGAGCTGGAGCAGGTATCATTGAAGGGTCACGTTCCAATGGATGAAATCCGGAACGCAATTCGGAGGTGACGCAATGGGAGATTTGTTTGATTCAGTTAAAGGCGCCGTGAAGATCTCCGACGCGGCAAAGGCGTATGGATACACACCGAACCGCGCCGGGTTTATCTGTTGCCCGTTCCACAGCGAACGGACACCGAGTTTGAAGTTGTACGACAAGACATTCCATTGCTACGGCTGCGGTGCTCATGGCAGCGCGATCGACTTCGCGGCCATGCTGTTCAATCTCGCGCCCCTGGACGCCGCAAAAAAACTGAACGATGATTTTGACCTTCATCTGACCGACGAACCACCGAGCCGAGAGGAGCAGGATCAGCGTCGCCACGTCCGGGATGTAAGGCAAATGTTCGACGCGTGGCGGGAGCAGATGCTCAACCAGATTGATACCGTGATCCGTGTGGCGAATCTGGCCGACTATGAGAATCTGACCGACGCCGAGGCTCTGGCAATCCGATACCGTGAAGCGTTCGGGAATTTGGCCGACATTCTTGCCAACGCGCCGTTATCTGAGCAGATGGCGGTATTCCGGGACAGGAAGGAGGTCGAGCGGCTATGCAGGGTGATTTTGAGCAATATGCCGGGGAGATCGAGAACGGCCTAAAGCTGTCAAGTCTGTTCCGGACGCTGGACACATACGAAGCGCAAGAGGCCGAATGGCTTGTTCCCGGTTTGATTCCGAAGGGCCAGATCACGACACTTGCAAGCGACGGCGGTTTGGGAAAAACATCTGCATGGGTCGCGCTTGCGGCGGCTATCAGCGCCGGTAAACGATGCTTTCTTGACCCAGAGGACGCCACACGGAAACCCGGGCGGGTGCTGTTCCTCTCTTCGGAGGATTCCGTGAAAGTTGTTCTGAAAAAGCGTCTGGCTGCTGCCGGTGCAGACGAATCAAGAGTTATCACTCCGGACTTTACAAATGATTCGTCTGGTTTTCTCCGGAAAGTCAAGTTCGGGACACAAGAACTTGAATCCGTGGTATCAGAGATCGCGCCCGATCTGTGCATTTTCGATCCGATCCAGGGCTTTGTCCCTCAGGGCTGCGTCATGGGCGACAGGGCGGCCATGCGTGATTGCATGGCGCCGCTTGTCGCCTTGGGTGAGAAGTACGGAACTACATTCTTAATCATTTGTCACACGAATAAGCGCGCTAAAGCCTATGGCCGTGACCGTATTGCCGATAGCTCCGATCTTTGGGACATTTCCCGGTCTGTTCTTATGATGGGCTGGACCGCGGAGGAAGGCGTCCGATATTTGAGCCATGAAAAATCCAATTACGGCCCGCTCCAGGAAACGATCCTTTTCAAGATCGACAACGCCGGCCTCATACACTCAGAGGGAAAGACCTGGAAACGTGACAGGGATTTCCAATCCGAAGAGGGAAAGACAATGCCGAAGCGTGAAGATGCCAAAGGTTGGATAATCAGCACGCTTGAAAATCGGGGAGGCAAAATGCCGGTTAAAGACCTATATTCTCTCGCTGAGTCGATTGGTTTTACCGAAAAGACCTTGGAGCGTGCAAAAGCCGACTTGGCAAAGGCGGGATCAATCCGGACTTTTGGGAAAGGCTATGGCGTCGATAAAACTTATTATATCGAACTATGCTATTTTCCATAAGTCCCGAAAGAGCATAATAACTTGGGGGAGTAAAGAAAAAATCCTTAAAAATCAATGTGTTCATTTACTCCCCCAGGTGGCGGAGTAAAGAGCAAAGAGAGTGTTTACTCCCCCAGGTGGGGGAATAAATGAAAACCTTGAAAATACAGGCTTTTCCCCTTTACTCCCCCACATTTGTCTTTTTGAGGGCATTGGGGGAATAAATACATGGAGGCGGATGACGTGACAACGCAAAATAGACTGACAAAGGCACAGGGCATTGACCGGGAGATCGAAACGCTTTTGGCTGTTTTCCGGGAGACCGAGGCACGCGTCTCCGCAATCGCTACGGAGATCGGGGCCGATCCTCACCGCTATGACGAAAAGCTCAAAGACCTGGCCGGGCAGATTGACCTCCGCGTTTCTGTGCTTATAGAGGCACAGCGGGAAATGCTTGCCGCAGTCGACAGTGTACCGGATGGGATTCAAAGGACCATTCTTTATGAGCGGTATCTTTGCGGGCATACATTCCGGGAGATTGCCGCCGGGCTGAATTATTCCGTGCGACAGATCCAGCGGCTGCATAAAGCCGCCCTGGAGGCGCTTGCCGATGGGTAAAGCCTCACAGCGCAAAGGTGCTGACGGAGAGCGGGAACTTGCAGACCTTCTCCGGGAACGTGGGTATCAGATCACCCGAGGCGGGACCTTGTCTTTTGGGGAACGTCCAGACCTCTCCGGGCTGCCTGGTATTCACATTGAGGTCAAGCGGGTCGAAAGGCTGAACGTCCCCGAGGCTATGGGCCAGGCAATCCGGGACGCTGAATGCTTCCACGATGGAGCGCCGTGCGTGTTCCACCGCCGCAACCGGCAGCCGTGGCTGGTGACAATGCGGCTGGCGGATTGGCTGGAGATTTACGAAAGGGGAAAACATGAAAGCTAATATTTCGTTTTCCGAGGCGGAATTCGAGAAGATTATGCAGATTGCTCAACTGGCAAAGCGTTTATTCCCGGCTATTAGAATGCACCCTCCGAAGCCGGGAAATGATGGCAAGTTCCACATGCATTTAACTTCACAGGGAAGTTGACCTATTCCCGGGAATATGGTATAATTAAAGCAGATGTGAAGAGTACCGCCCTTATGGGTTAGCCGATGACGGCGAGGGAAAACGATTTGGTTTTTCCTTGCCGTTTTTTATTCTGCTGAAAGGATTGATACCTACCATGACAGACGATGCACGCCGGGCGCGTATACGTTCCAAGGCACAAACCAGGGACTATGAGCTGAAACACAACGGCACTGTTATTCGACGCAAGAGCACCTATTACACAATCGGTGAATGGGAGGAGCATCTTGCCGAACAGAGGCGGCGACTGGAGCTGCAGCTCAAAGCAGCTACCACCATCGCGGAACGTTCCCGGATTCGGGACGAAATCCAGGCGAATGAAATCATGCAGAAGTTTACCAAAGCAGACAAATAATGGGCTTTGCCCGTAAAAAAAGGAGAAACAACAATGAAACTTTCCGATCTTGAAAAGAAGATCACCGACGCTGAGTCGTTGAGGACCCGGCTGGAGCGGGAGCAGAAAGAAGCTGCGCGCCTGGCCGACGATCTGAAAGCAAAAGCCGACGCTGCCGCCGTCGCTGGTGACGTGGCGGCTTATCGTCGGTATAAGGCCGAGGCTGACGAGCAAGAGGCTGTTGCCCATGTGAGAGCCGCCCAGCTCAGCAAGGCCAGCAATCCCATTTCCCGGGAAGACTGTGCCGCTGCCTGGAGCGGGTACCGTAAGGACTATGAGAAGAGCCTCAGCTCAAAGCTGGCCGAGCTGGACAAAGCGCGGGCTGCGTTTATCAAAGCATACACTGACGCCGTGGACCTCCAGGCACAGGCGTGCGCTACACGGGAGCGCTTGGGCGTGTTTATCGGTATCAATGCCGCTGATCCTCTCAGCGCTGAGCTTGATTCCGCATTCCCGATGCTGACTATCCCTTCGGAAAATGGTCCCGACGTCTTCACGCTTAAATGTCCGCTGGTAGGCAATCAGGACCCGGACCTGGCTTTCGTGATCGTGAATACCGGCAGCACGCGGTTAAATCTCGCGACAGACCCGGCCGTGCAGCGACTGCTGACCGTCGTAAGACGCAAACGTTCGAAGTAACCGGGGTTTTTCTTCCTTTCCCCGTTACCAGGACCGGCGGCGGAGTGACCGCCGGTCCGCCCTCCATTGTGTGATTGCTGGGACGTTGAGCCGCTTTTGTTTCTTTCCCCGGTTCAACGGATAGGACGGGCCGGGACACCTCCGCCCGGCTCGTCTGAAAAGACGTTTTCTCCCTCCATTTACACCTTGCAGCAGTTGTCTTGATGGTGGAGTATCTGACAGACGGCAGCGGCGGACGGGTCCGGAACTGTTCACCGCGCAAGGGAGACCGGGGCGCTCACACGTCCCGGTCGTTTTCTTGAAAGGATTATTATGACTAACGAAGAGCTTGTTTTGGAGATACAGGCCGGGCGTACAGAGCTGTTTGCGGAACTCTGGGAGAACGTGCGAGGCTTTGTCGCATACCTGGCCGCACGTCGTATGATGTACGTCCAGGATGTTGCCGCCGTGGAGATCGACGACCTCATTCAAGCCGGTTTCCTGGGGCTGGTGGCTGCCGTCAAAGCGTTTGACCCGGAGGCGGGGTCTTTCCTTGCCTGTCTCAAACTCCATCTTAAACGGGCGTTTAACAATGCGTGCGGCGTCGGATGGGAGCGGGTTGCCCGTGATCCCATACATACCGCCCAAAGCCTTGATGCACCGATTAATCCAGATGATCCGGAAGGTGCTGCCCAGGGAGATTTTATCCGTGACCAGGTGGATTTTTCCGATTATGTGATTGAAAAGATTTACCGGGAACAGCTACGAGAACAGCTTGAAAAACTGTTGTCCAGGTTGTCACCAAAGGCCGCCGACGTGATACGGGCAACGTTCCTTGACGGGGAAACGTCGGCGAAAATTGCAGAGCGGTATGGGATGACCGTCAAAAACCTTGCCAGCAGCAGAAACGGCTATTTGACACAGCTACGCGTCGCTGCGCTATCCACACCAGAGGGAGCACAGTTGCGGCGGTTTATCGAGGACAATACAAACTATTATTTGCAGGTCAATCCAGATCAGTTTCACCGTAGACACACCTCCGCCGTGGAAGCTCTTGCTATGCGGCGGGAAGATCTGGAAAAGATTTGGAAAAGGGCGGAGAGATATGTTTGACACGATTCCAGGAATGTCCACGATCCGGAAGATGATTCTGTTAAAGCTGCTGCTGGACAAAAAGAAGGAGAGGCTGAATGATCACCAGGGAAACGCCTGAAACATTTTTTGAAATCTGGAAACAGCCGGTTGATCTTGTGCCGGTGATCCTGTTTTATTCTCCAAGTCGCGAGACTTGTATCTGTCTGCGTCACGGTGGCGAGGATCGTTATTTCTCGCGACTGTCTTTCGCTTTGTCTTATGCAAAGGAACAGGGCTGGCTTGACGCCGACGACGACTTAAAAGCGGAGGCGGAGGCGGAAATCCGGTATCTTGACCGCATGGAGGACCGCCGACAGCACGAAGTCCTCAATGCTTCCAAGTTGTCCCGAACGATCACCGCAATGATCAATGGACAAGACCCGGACGATGATGGTCCTTCCCGGTGGCGGTCACTGTTCCCACGGAGCCGGCGACAGAATGATTAACAATTTGTTTTCCGGTAAAAAATTTTTGAAAAAATACCTCCCCCCTTGCTCTTTGGTATGGGGGATATAGGGACACCGTTGTGAGGGAGTTTCATTTTATTGATTGCGAATGATTTTAAGGGGGTGTAGTCGAATAAAATGGAGGCCGATAACTTGACAGAATTAGAAAGAAATAATCGGATAAAAACGGAATTTGAAAGAATAATCGTTTTTTTTGAAGAATGCCCCGAAAATAAAAAAAGTATTATCCTTCCGTTGATCGAGAGCGCGGCTTTCATGCGAGTAGCGCTTGCCGATCTGCAAGAAACGATCGCAAGAGACGGTCCTGTTGACCATTACCAGAACGGCGCGAACCAATTTGGCATGAAACAATCTGCCGCGCTACAGGGATATGTTGTTCTACAGAAAACCTATCTTGCTACAATCAAAAGCCTTGCGGATCATTTGCCGCCAGAGAAAAAGGCAGCTTTTGACCCGATGGCGGAGGCAAGAGCTGCCGCAAACCGTGTTGTCGAGGAACAGCACGAACGTGAGCATTCGGCATGGCTCAAAGCTGAACAGCGCCGGGCCGAGGCGGAGGGCAGGGTCTTTGACGAGGCCCAGCTTGAAGCGGAGGCCAGAGACCGGCCTGAAAGTGAGCAGCACGAACTTGAACACACGGCATGGCTCAAAGCTGATATGGAGCGAGCCGTTAAAGAACAGCGACAGCGACGGGAAAACCATTCTTAAATAGAAAGACGGGAGAATCATGCCCTCAGTCTTTCTTAAACAACGCAGATTAGCTTATAAGGCTAATTTTATAAAAACCTATAACCGAGCATAGTTGAATCAAAAGCCCCCCAGAAATCAATCTGAGGGGCTTTAAATGCGTTCTCCCGGAACATTGATCCCGTAATTGTGATAAACAATCAAGAATTGTTTTTAGCTTGATAGGCTAATAGTCCGGAAAAACGGACTCCGGTTTTCTTATTCTGTGGGCGAAAGGGGGCGCTTACAGATGAATGAAAAACAATTCAAAGAAACAATGGCGCGGTATCTGGAGGAGCATGGTATATGGTCGGAGATCATACCCGTTGTGATGGAGACGGCTGACCGCGTTCCTGGTGGATTGCTGGAGTTGGCATACTATGTGTTGGACCAAGGCCAGGGATTGACGCAGAGCGGGCTTGTCGAAATGGCTTTGCATATCGGGAAAGGCGGAGACGCAGCATAGAAAAAGCCCCTCAGAGCTTTAACAGCTCCAGAGGGGCTTTTGTTTGGCGCTTTAGTCAGGCAACAGATATTTCTTCGATGCGCTTCATAATGTCTTCGAGCATCTTACACACAGAGACGTGTGCGGCATAGTTGTCAGCATCTGGGAGTGTGCCGCATTTGCTGTCCGCGCTGAACTGGTCTCCCAGGACGGCAATAAGGCCCGTGACGCCTTTAAGGTCTTGAAGAATTAGCATAAGATCATCCTGTAACATAATGTCCTCCTTTATTTGGGGCGCTGCCCTGTTGTCAAGGAGAGTATAATCTATTTACGGGAATATATCAATTTACAGAGGGTTACAATCTATTTACGGGAATATTCTTTCTTGTTTCTTGTTCGTGATCCTGCTGGTGGTGTATAATCATTTACTGAGGTGAAAGCTATGCCCGTATCGAAAGCCCAGCAGAAAGCCGTACACAAGTATGTAAAAGCGAACTATGACCGTCAAGAGCTTACCATGCCAAAAGGAAAAAAAGATGCTGTCAAGGCCCATGCTGAGAGCAGAGGCGAGAGCGTGAACGCCTTTATAAACCGGGCTATTGATGAGACTATGGAGCGGGACGATGAAAACCGGTGATCTGTATACCCTCAAATTCACCGACACAGGCGGAGGAGTGAAGCTTCGAGAGGGGCAACGAAGAAAAAATTTGGGACCTGGGAGCTAATAATAAAGCGCCCAGGTCCTTTTTATGGTCTATAGCTGGATTTAGTTAGCGTTTTAGTTAGCATTTTAGTTAGCAATTTTCTGCAAAATATTGCTTACGACTGAAAAATCTTTCATATCTAATCAATCGAGAAAAACGCCGAAAACCGTTGTAAATCAAAGAAAACCTGCAATCTCAACGGACTGCAGGTTTTCTATACTTTGGAGCGGATAATGGGAATCGAACCCACCTCTACGGCTTGGGAAGCCGTCGTTCTACCGATGAACTATATCCGCATCAACGTTGAAATATCATAACAGAGGATCAGTCAAAAGTCAAGACCGGGGATATGTTTTTTCCATGGCTTGGTCTACCCGATAAACGCCGGGAATATGCTGTTGCCGGGAGTGTGATCACAATGAAACGATCAAGCGTTTACCTGGCAGCAGGATTGTTACTGGCGGCGGTAGCCATAAAGCTGGCCTTTCCTGCCAAGACAAAGGATACCATCCGGGCGGTTCGAACCGTCACGGTTCCGGTGACATCGACGGAAAAAAACATCCTGAACGAAGACGCGGAGCCTGTCACGGCGTCGGAAGCGGTGACAATCACGGTCAACGCGGCGGAATACCTAGGGCAGGAGATGCCTGCTGCGCCAGCGCAGGAGCTGCCGGAGGCGGTGGAGCAGGCAGTGGAAACCTTCTTGGAGACACAGGCGCCCTACGAAGAACTGGGGATACCGGCAAATGTGTCGTATAACGTACCACAGCCATACTTTCCCTTTGTCGCTCCGGTAAAAGCGCGGGTATCATCCTCCTTCGGCTACCGGGTGCACCCGCTGGAAAATCTGACCAAGTTCCACTATGGAACGGATCTTGCTGCCCTTTCGGGAGATGATATCCTTTGCTTTGCAGAGGGTACCGTTACGGAAATCGGCACGGATGAAGAACACGGAAACTATATCCGCGTACAGCATCCGGACGGGTTTGAAAGTATGTACGCCCACTGTGGGACGGTCTATGTCCGTCAGGGGCAAAAGGTTTCTGCCGGAGAAAAGATCGGGCTGGTGGGTGTATCCGGTATGGTGACCGGGCCTCACCTGCACTTTGAACTGACCAAGGACGGCCAGTACCTGAACCCGGAGTTCTATATGGCAGCTCTTTGAAAAGCTGCCGCCTGGACATAACTCCAGCTGCGGCGGTGGTGCTGGCGATCGGATACTATCTGGATGATTCCGGGTGGTACGCAGCGATATTACCGGCGATCCTCTGTCACGAGCTGGGGCACTGGATCGCCATTTGTTTTCTGGGTGGCCGGGTAACTTCCCTTCGAGTAGATCTTTCGGGAATATGTATGGAGACTACGGCTTTTTCTGATCGGATATCGGAGATTTCCGTATTGGCCGCCGGGCCGGTCTTTGGTTTCCTATGGGGCGCCGCAGCGGAAAGGCTCAATAACCCATGGGGAGAGAAAAGTCAGCTGATTTCTCTGGCGCTGAATTCCTTCAACCTTCTCCCCGCTCTCCCCCTGGACGGCGGGCGGATCCTGTACTGCCTTACCCGTTCCACGCGGCTGCTGCGCAGCTCCGGTCTTGTTACGGCAGCTGCGCTGGTATATATCGCTATTCGATCCGGACACTGGGGGCTTATTATCCCGGCGGTCCTTCTTTCGGTACACGCTGTCAGGACATGATACGCCGCAGTTCCTCCAAAGCTTTCCGCTCCAGGCGGGAGATCTGCACCTGTGACACATGCAGGATACGGGCACAGTCGGTTTGCGTAAGGCCATGAAAAAAGCGAAGAAAGATCACCTGACGCTCTTGTTCCGGGAGGCAGTCGATGGCGGATCGAAGGGACAGACTTTCCAGCAGTCGTTCCTCCTGTCCTCTGTCTCCCAGAATATGCTCCAGGGTAAGGCCGTCATCGCCGCTCTCCTTTTGGAGACTCTCCGCCGGAGCCGCCGCGATTTCTGCCTCCGCTATATCTTCCGCGCTCATACCTGTGACACCGGAGAGCTCGCTGACGGTCGCCTCCCGTCCCAACTGCTGCTCCAGATCCGTTTTGGCGGAGTAGACCAAAATGGCGCGCTCTTTCAGCCCTCGGCTGATTTTTATCGGTCCATCATCCCGGAGAAAACGTCGGATCTCCCCGGCGATCTTTGGAACGGCATATGTGGAGAATTGAGTCCCGTAGCTGTCGTCAAATCCCTCCATAGCCTTGATAAAGCCGAGACAGCCCAGCTGATACAGATCTTCCGGGTCAACACCGCGGCCAAAATATCTCCTGGCCACGCTCCATATGAGTCCGGCGTTCTCCTCCAGCATTTTTTCCGCCGCGCGGCGATCCCCCTGCTTGGCCTGCTGCAGCAGCGGGATCATCGGCTTCTTCCGCGGCGGGGCAGCGTGCGCGAGAGAACGACCGTCGTTCCCTCTCCGGGGCGGGAGCGGATGGTCATCTTGTCCATGAAGCTCTCCATGATCGTAAAACCCATCCCGCTGCGCTCCTGACTGCCGGTGCTAAAAAGCGGGGCCCGGGCCTGTTCGATATCCTCGATGCCTTTTCCCCAGTCCCGGATCACGATTTCCAGCTTGTTTCCCTCCAGGATACGACAGCGCATCAGGATCTTCCCGATGCAATCTGGATAGGCATGGACGATGCAGTTGGTTACCGCTTCACTGACAGCGGTCTTTATATCACCCAACTCTTCCATGGTCGGATCCATTTGGGCGGCAAATACTCCCGCAGCAGAGCGAGCCATGGCTTCATTGCAGCTGTTGCTGGGAAACTCCAGCTTTATGTAGTTCTCATATTTCATTTGGCGATTCTCCCCTCTCGAATTTTCACCGGTACCAGTCGATCCACACCGGAGGCGGTCAGCACGCGCCATACCTGCGGTGAAGGATCCAGAAGGATCAGATCTCCGCCCCCCGTTCCGACCCGCCTTTTTGCTCGCAGGATCACGGCGATGCCGGAACTATCCATAAAGGAAAGACCGGACATCTCCAGCGCGCAGTGTCGGGGAAGGAAGCGGTCTATGGCCGATTCGATTCCCTGGAGGGTCATTTTGGCCGCATGGTGGTCCAGCTCACCCTTCATTCGGATGAAGAGATAGCCGGAAGAACACTCTGTTTTTAGCTCCATACAGGCATCAGTCTCCTAAAAAAATAGCATTGTGGGCAACCACAATGCTATTTTACGATTATTGAATGGAAAATGTGGACGAAGCCGGGCGATTACAACTCCAAAGAAGACAAAAGCTGCAGCGTAGACGCATCATAAACATAGGTCTCCACCGTATCCGCCACGATCAGATAGTCTCCGACCCGCAGCAGTCGTGCGTTCCACGCCCAATCCTTCAGGAAGACATCTGTCCGGAAGTACAGGCCCTCCTCTTCTGAAAAGCCATAGAAGCAATAACTGTCGTCGGCGGCAAAACCGAGGATATTCGCCTGTGCGTCTGTGTAATAGCTCCGCCGACTTTCCAGCGTATTGCTGTGGTCGCTGCCGAAGCTGCGCGAGGCTACCTCCTGCAGCTGCTCGTCCCGGACGCTCAAGGTCATCGCGCTTCCGTCGGTGCGATAAAATGCCATATACCCCTCGTCGCCCCAGGGCAGGATCGTTCCCCCTCGCAGAGGTTCTTCCAGCGGTTGCACATCATCACCGTCATGCAGGCAGAGGTAGGATTGCCCATCCTCTGCGGTAAAGACCGCACAGTCTTTCAGAAGGCCCACCCACTGAACCTTCGCCCGGGTGGCAGGGAGCTCCAGGGCCTTGCCCTCTCCCGCTTCGGTATCCAGACTGGCAATGCGCGTTCCCGTCATGGTTTCCCGCCACTTGATCTCTCCGTTCGGGTCCAGAGTATACAGGCCCTGGCATAGGGAGGCGGCATAGATGAGATTGCTGTTTTGCCTGTCAAAGGCAGCCGCGTTGGAAAGAAGGCCGTTGATCGTATTTACGCTCTCCACAGAGAGGGCGCCGGCAGCATCGCCCAGATGATAAATGTCCGTACAGGCGGTCACCGCATATTCATGGATCTCTTCTTCCCCTTCTTCATAGATCCGGGAAGAGCTCTCCGCCCACCGGCGGCGGATAAAGCGCGGTCCATCTTCCAGCAGAGAAATATCCTCATAAGCCAGACCGGGAACGGCGATCACGTCCGTCTGGCCGGGAGCGGTGAGGGAATAGCCGCCCAGCACCGCAAAGTTCTGGGGACGTTCACCCAACGCTTCCGTCAACAGCACTTTTTCCGCTGACAAGGGGATGCTGGAGCCTCCGGAATAAACCGCCGGAACCAGCCCATCCGGCTGCTGGGTGTTCGTATGGGCCGGGGTGAAGTCGGTGACAAGAGTCAGTACGCCGTTATCGCCCAGGCGGGAGCCTTTATAAAGTCCATCCTGGCCAAAGCTGGATAGGAACACCATAGACGTCGGGTCGGAAACGCGGAAGAAGTCTACAGAGGTGTACTCCGTATAGAAAAGCTCCTCCGCGTTGCCGTGGTAGCCGTACCAGTCAGAGACCACGGCGATAATATCCCCCAGGGGGTAGACCGCCAGAGGGCTTTTTTCATATCCGGAGACATTCGTGCCGTTTTCGCTCTCCCCGCCGGTCCAGTCGATACCTACCTTTGTGCGGGAAAGGACAGAGTTTGTCTCTCCGTCCAGGGAGAGGATAAGAAGGTCTTTATTATTCAAAATATAAAGACGGGAATCCCCGGCGGCGATGATATCTCCGTCTCCGGTAGAGTTTTGAAAACTGGAAAGCTCCGGCAACGAAACCATGTCCGCTCCGGCAGAGACAAATCGATTCATCCACAGGTCCTCGGGGACTTGCTGAAGGGCATTGAGCGCGTCGCTCACCTGTCCGTAGTCCGAGGCAAAGGAATAGCTCGGCTCGCTGTTGGCCGCCGCCAGCTCATAGGGAATGGGCGTGGGGACGGGAGTCGGCTCGGGGGTCGGTTCCGCGGTGGGGGCCGGCGTAGCGGTCGCTCCCGGGGTCACGGGAGCAGCTGTTTCCCCACACCCGGCGAGAATCAGCAGTGACAAAAACAACACCGCAAGCAGAGAATATTGCACTTTTTTCATATGATATCTCCCGGTTGGTTCTGTTTTTTCCGCTGTAAATGTAGAAATTTAGAAGAAAGAAAAGATTTTTCTTTACAGCGCTAAACTATTGTAGCATAATATTTCCGGAAATCCAAGCCTTGGGAGGTTTTTTTATGAGAACAGTTGGAGCCGTTGCGCGTGGCATCCGCACCCCGATCATCCGTGAGGGCGATGATCTTGTTTCCATTGTACGGGACAGCATCCTTGCCGCGTCGGAAGCGGAGGGCTTTGCGTTTCACGAAAAAGATGTGATCGGCGTCACAGAATCCGTGGTGGCACGGGCCGCCGGGAACTACGCCAATGTGGCGGATATCGCCGCAGATGTGAAAAACAAATTTGGCTGCGATCACCTGGGTGTGATCTTCCCCATCACCTCCCGCAACCGCTTTGCCATCGTACTGCGCGGCATTGCCATGGGCGTAAAAAAGATCACCCTGATGCTCAGCTATCCGTCCGATGAAGTCGGCAACCATCTTTTTGATGAGGACAAGCTGGAGGGCAGCGGAATCAATCCCTATTCCGATGTGCTGACCGAGGAACAGTACCGCGCTGCCTTTGGTTTTGAACTCCACCCCTTCACCGGTGTGGACTATGTGGATTACTACAAGACGCTGATCCAGGACTGCGGCTGTGAGGCGGAGATCCTCTTTGCCAATCAGGCGGAGGCGATCCTTGAAAAGACGAAAAACGTGCTGTGCTGCGACATCCACACCCGGTTCCGCACCAAGCGCCGTCTCCTGGCCGCCGGCGCGGAAAAAGCGCTGGGTCTGGACGATCTTCTGACCGCGTCCGTGAACGGCAGCGGTTACAATGAAAAGTACGGCCTGCTGGGCTCCAACAAATCCACCGAAGAGAAGATCAAGCTGTTTCCCCGGAACGGGCAGGAATTTGTGGACGCGCTGGCCGATGCGATGGAAAAAGCCACCGGCAAAAAGATCGAGTGCATGATCTATGGCGACGGTGCCTTTAAAGACCCGGTCGGCAAGATCTGGGAGCTGGCGGATCCCGTGGTCTCCCCTGCCTGCACCAAGGGCCTTCTGGGAACTCCCAACGAACTGAAAATCAAGTATCTGGCGGATAATGACTACGCCGCTCTCAACGGCGAGGAACTGACCGCCGCCGTGCAGGAGTCCATCCGCCATAAAGAAAGCGATCTGAAGGGCTGCATGGCCAGCCAGGGAACCACTCCCCGGCAGCTGACAGATCTGATCGGCTCTTTGTGCGATTTGACCAGCGGCAGCGGCGACAAGGGAACCCCCGTGGTATTTATTCAGGGATACTTTGATAACTACTCTCAGGACGCGTAAGAAAAATCCTTTGTATATCAATAATTTTATTCAACATGTCAGGCAGCCTTGGCTGTCTGACATGTTTTTAACAGGTTGCACAAAATATTGGGCAGGAATAAAGCAAAGCTCTCAACATCTATGACTTGCGAAACCGCGAAAAATCGTATAATATGTTGGCATCAAAAGCCGTGGAGGAGACAGCCCATGCAGCTTCTGGAAGAACGGATTCGCCGGGACGGTATCGTAAAAGACGGAGATGTTCTCAAGGTTGACAGCTTTCTTAACCACCAGATGGATATTCAGCTCTTCGAGGAGCTTGCCCGGGAGTTTGAGCGTCTGTATCATGGCTGCGGCGTGAATAAAATTCTTACCATTGAGGCATCCGGAATTGGTGTGGCAAGTATCACCGCGCAGGTTTTTGGATGTCCTCTTGTTTTCGCCAAAAAGAGCAAGACCCGGAATATCGTCGGCAATGTGTATTCCTCCAAGGTCCACTCTTTTACCCATGATCAGGATTACAATATCATCGTTTACCAAAACTTCCTGGGGCCGGAAGATCGCCTGCTGCTGATCGACGATTTTCTGGCAAACGGTGAGGCGCTGACAGGGCTGGTGGATCTGGCTGCCCAGGCCGGAGCCACCGTGGTAGGCGCGGGCATCTGCATTGAAAAAGCTTTCCAGCCCGGCGGAGACAAGCTCCGCAGCCAGGGCTTGCGGATCGAATCCCTTGCCCGTATCAAATCCATGAGCGTGGAAAACGGGATCGAGTTCTGCTGAGCTTTCTTCTCTAAAATTAAACATAGGTCGATATAAATCAAATAATATGGTTTTGAAGTCTCTACCCGGCTGCCGTAAATAGCCGGACTATCGATGGGATCTCGCGGTCATATATGCCGTGTCTGATCTTTTCGTTGCGGAGGCGAATGTGTCTCCGCTTTTGCTTTTGGTCTTTTGCCGTGAGGCCTAAGATAAATGAATGTGTTCCCAACAAAAACTTTATGGAGGAAAAAACATGAAGAAACTCACCGCTCTCCTGCTGGCTGTGGCTCTGTGTCTGGCTCTTGTCGCTTGCGGCACCAGCACCACGCAGGCCCCTGCCGCTACCCAGGCTCCCGCTGCTGCTCCCGAGCAGGCTGCTGAGGCTGCTCCCGAGGCTGCGGAGGCTCCCGCCGCCCAGTCCGGCCCCGTTGCCGGCCTGATCTGCCTGCACGACGAGAACTCCGGCTATGACGCCAACTTCATCAACGGCTTTGTCGCCGCCTGCGAAGCTCTCGGCGTAGAGTACAGCATCAAGAAGAACATCGATGACACCAACACCGAGGGTTACGACGCCGCTTGCGAGCTGGCTGACGACGGCTGCAAGGTCGTCTTCTCCGACAGCTACGGCCACGGCTCTTACCTGCTCCAGGCCGCCCAGGAGATTCCCGAGGTCCACTTCACTTCCTGCACTGCCGACAACGCGCAGAGCGCCGGCCTTGACAACTTCCACAATGCTTTCGCCCAGATCCACAACGGCCGTTATATCGCCGGTGTTGCCGCCGGCATGAAGCTGGCTTCCATGATCGAGGAAGGCAAGTGCGCCGCTGATTGCAAGGTCGGTTATGTCGCCGCTATGCCTTACGCGGAAGTCATCTCCGGCTATACCTCCTGGTTCCTTGGCCTCCGCTCCGTTGAGGGCTGCGAGAATGTGACCATGGACGTCACCTACACCGGAACCTGGCTGGATGAGACCCTGGAGAAGGAAGCGGCTGAGAAGCTGATCTCCGGCGGTTGCGTCCTGATCAGCCAGCACGCCGACTCCATGGGCGCCCCCAACGCCTGCCAGGCCGCCGGCGTCCCCAACGTCTCCTACAACGGCTCCACCATGGCTGCCTGCCCCGACACCTACATCATCTCTTCCCGCATTGACTGGGAGCCCTACTTCACCTATGCCATCCAGGCTGTTCTGAACGGCGAGGGCTACGACACCGACTACATCGGCACTCTGGAGACCGGCTCCGTCAAGCTCACCGAGCTCAATGAGAACGTCGCTGCTCCCGGCACTGCCGAGAAGCTGGCCGAGGTTGAGTCCGGTCTTCTGGACGGCACCATTCATCCCTTCGCCACGGAGAACTGGACTGTGAACGGCGAGCATCTGGAAAGCTATGACCAGGCTGCTTTCTATGAAGGCAACGAGTGCATCTGGGACGGCTATTTCCACGAGTCCGAGACCCGCAGCGCCCCCTATTTCGATATCATCATCGACGGCATCAACGTTCTGTAAGAAGAAACCTGGTATTTTTAAGGAAAGAAAGCCCTGCAAAAAAGCGGGGCTTTCTTTACCTATAATCTGTAGACTAAAGATAAGGAGAAGCACGATGGAAGAAAGAATTCCCGCCGTAGCAATGCGGGATATCACAAAGCGCTTCGGTCCCGTCGTTGCCAACGACAATTGCTGGCTGAATATCTACCGTGGGGAAATCCTGGCTCTGCTCGGTGAAAACGGCTCCGGCAAGACCACACTCATGAATATGCTTTCAGGTGTTTATTTCCCCGACGAGGGCACGATCGCCATTGATGGGAAGCACGTCGTTATCCGCTCGCCCAAGGACGCCTTCGCTCTCGGCATCGGCATGATCCATCAGCACTTCAAGCTGGTTGACGTTCTGACCGCAGCGGAGAACATCGTGCTCGGGCTTCCCGGAAAGCTTGATTTGAAGGCCGCAACAGCAAAGATCCGGGAAATATGCGACACCTATCAATTTGATGTTGATCCCAATCAGAAGATCTATGATATGTCCGTGTCTCAGAAGCAAACCGTGGAGATCGTAAAGGTACTCTACCGCGGCGCGGACATCCTGATTCTGGATGAGCCCACAGCTGTGCTGACACCGCAGGAAACGGACAAGCTTTTTGCCGTTTTGAGAAACATGAGAAACGACGGAAAGGCTATCGTCATCATCACGCATAAAATGCATGAGGTCGAAGCTCTCTCCGACAGAGTCGCCGTTCTGCGCCACGGTCAATTCGTGGGCGATATGCTGACCAAGAATACAAACGCGCAGGAAATGACCAACATGATGGTTGGTCACCCTGTCGTCTTGAATATCAAACGCCCGGAGCCTGTGAATCCCAAGCCCCGGATCGAAGTAAAGGGCCTTACCGTTCGCAGCATGGATGGATTCTTGAAGCTGGAGGACGTGTCTTTCACTGCTAACAGCGGTGAGATCCTCGGTATTGCCGGCATCTCCGGATGCGGGCAGAAAGAGCTGCTGGAGGCCATCGCCGGACTGCAGCCCGTGGAAGCGGGCAGCATCTCCTATGTGAATGACAACGGAGAGCGGGAGGAACTCCTGGGAAAAGATCCCTTGAGTATTCAGTCTATGGGCGTTGCGCTCTCCTTTGTACCGGAAGATCGTCTCGGTATGGGACTTGTCGCCAATATGGATCTGGCCGACAACATGATGCTTCGTTCCTTCCGTCGGGGCAAATCCCTCTTTACCGACCGCCATTCCCCCCACAAGCTGGCAGAAAATGTCGTTCATGATCTGGATGTACAGACACCGAGCGTTGAAACCCCGGTGCGCCGTCTGTCCGGCGGCAACGTGCAGAAGGTTCTGGTTGGACGGGAAATCGCGGAAGCACCCAAAGTGCTGCTGACTGCCTATGCGGTCCGCGGTTTGGACATCAATTCCTCTTATACCATCTACGATCTGATCAACGAGCAGAAAGCTGCCGGCGTTGCGGTGATTTACGTCGGCGAAGATCTGGATGTACTGCTGGAGCTTGCCGATCGAATTCTTGTTCTCTGCGGAGGTAAGGTCAGCGGAATTATCCCCGGCCGCGGCGCCAAGAAGAGAGATGTGGGCCTGATGATGACAAAGCTGGGAGGTGTGGGAGAATGATTCAGATTTCAAAGCGCGGCTCACTCAGCCGCGGAAAAGCCCTTATTATTCGGGCGGTCGGTCTTCTGCTCGGCATTTTGCTGTGTTCTTTGATCACCGTAATCGTCACAGGGCAAAATCCCACGGAGGTATTTGCCACCATCTTTAAAGGCTCTTTCGGTTCCAATCGAAAAACGTGGATTTTTCTGCAGAATACAGCGGTACTCCTGATGATCTCTCTGGCTGTGACCCCGGCTTTCCGCATGCGCTGCTGGAATCTGGGCGCAGAGGGGCAGGTGCTTGCCGGCGCGATGGCGACAACGGCCTGTATGTATCTCCTGGCCGGCAAGGTATCCAATGCCACCGCCATTATCTGCATGCTCTTCTCCGCTATGGTTGCCGGCGCCGTATGGGCCGGTATCCCCGCCTTTTTTAAAGCGCGCTTCAACACCAACGAAACCCTGTTTACCCTGATGATGAACTACGTGGCCATGCAGATCGTCAGCTTTTTCTGTGTCAAGTGGGAAAACCCCAAGGGCTCCGGCCAGATGGGCATCATCAATCAGAAAACACAGTTCGGATGGCTCCCGCAGGTCGGTAACCGCTATTTGCTGGTTATTATCCTGGCGGTCGTTTTGACGCTGTTTATGTTCTTCTATCTCAATTCTACCAAACATGGCTTTGAGCTGACCGTTGTGGGCGAGTCGGAACGTACGGCACGCTATGTGGGTATCAAAGTGGAACGGGTCATTATCCGAACAATGCTGCTGTCCGGCCTGATCTGCGGTTTGACGGGCTTTCTTCTGGTAGGCGGAATCAACCACAATGTCTCATCCGAGATCGCCGGCGGCCAGGGCTTTACGGCCGTCATGGTATCCTGGCTTGCTAAATTCAATCCCATCATCATGGTACTTTTTTCCGCGCTGCTGATCTTTCTTGGAGCCGGCGCAAAGGAACTGGCCACCGGACTCGGCCTGAATCAAAGCTTTGGCGAGATGCTGACCGCCATTTTGATTTTCTTTATCATCGGCAGCGAGTTCTTTATCAACTACAAAATCAGCTTCCACAAAAAAGAGCGGGAGGTGAAGTAACGTGTTTGACATCGTGTCTTTTATTCCGAGAGCAGTCATGCAGGGCATTCCGCTTATGCTGGGCTGCACGGGCGAGACTATTACGGAAAAATCCGGCAACCTGAACCTTGGTACGGCAGGCATCATGTATGTTGGCGGCATTTGCGGCGTAATCGGCGCTTTCCTGTACGAAAACTCCGGCGTTGTAATGGTCCCGGTTCTTACGGTGTTGATTCCTTTGCTCTCCTGTCTCCTGGGCAGTCTGCTCATGGGTTTGCTTTACTGCTTTCTTACGGTAACGTTGCGGGCAAACCAGAATGTGACGGGCCTGGCCATGACGACCTTCGGCGTAGGTTTCGGCAACTTCTTCGGCGGTTCTCTGATCAAGTTGGTCAAAGCGGACATCCCCTCTGTTGTATTGACGAAAACAAGCCTGGTTTTCAGCCGCAAGCTCCCCTTCGCGGGTAACCTCGGCTGGTTTGGCCGGATCTTCCTCAATTACAGCTTCCTGGCCTATGCCGCCATTGCCCTTGCGCTGATTGCCTCCTATGTGCTCAAGCGTACCCGTACAGGCCTTCATCTGCGGGCCGTGGGGGAAAACCCCAGCACCGCGGATACCGCCGGTATCAATGTGGTCCGCTATAAATACACGGCCACTTGCCTGGGTTCGATGATTTCGGGCCTAGGCGGACTGTATTACGTCATGGACTATGCTTCCGGCGTTTGGACGAACGGCGCTTTCGGTGACCGCGGCTGGCTGGCTGTGGCACTGGTTATCTTTACGATCTGGCGGCCCAATGTGTCCATCTTCGCCTCCATCCTCTTTGGCGGGCTGTACATTCTGAACATCTACATTCCCACTGGGCCCAATCTGGCGATTAAAGAAATCTACAAAATGGCACCCTATGTTGTAACCATTATCGTGCTCATCATCACCAGCATGCGCAACAAGCGGGAAAATCAGCCCCCTGCGGCACTGGGACTTCCCTATTTCCGGGAGGAGCGGTAATGCGCTACCACGTTGTCCTCTTTGATCTGGACGGAACGCTGACGGACCCCGCGGAAGGCATCTGCCGTTCCATTCAATACGCCTTGGAAAAGGGCGGAAAGCCTGTTGGACCGATGGAGAGCTATTATCCCTGGATCGGCCCTCCCCTGCTGTGGTCCTTTCGGCACTATACAGGCGTAGACCAGGAGGAGGCCCGGACTCTGATGGGCTATTACCGCGAGCGCTTTTCCACGACAGGTCTTTTTGAGAACACGGTTTATCCCGGCATTCCGGAACTGCTGCGAACGTTGAAGGAAAACGGCGCAAAGCTTGCGGTCGCCACAGGCAAACCAACCGTTTTTTCTCAGCGCATCCTCTCTCATTTCGGGCTGGATCCGTGGATAGATTTTGTCTCGGGCATCTCTTTGGATAAAGAGCCTCTGGACAAGAGGGAGACCATTCTTCGGGCACTGTCCGCGCTCCAGGTGACGGACAAATCCCAGGTTGTCATGGTGGGCGACCGCAATCAGGACGCCGTGGGTGCCCGGTTGGCCGGTGTGGATTTCATCGGCGTGCTCTACGGCTACGGCGATTGCCCGGAGCTGGAGGCGGAAGGCGCGACGGTGTTCGCTGACAGTGTAGCCGGTCTCCAAAAGCTATTGGTTTCTTAATGAAAAAATCAGCGTGGCTGCAGCCACGCTGATTTTTTATGCTGTCGTCTTACTTTTTCGCTTTGGCTTCCTGCTCCAGCAGGGCGACGATTTTGGCCCGGTCTTTGGGATCCAGCTCATCGGTCTTCCCGGAGAAGAAATCCTCGATCACGCCGTAGTGGACGCCGGTCTTATAGTTGATCTTGAAATCGATGATGCCAAGGCGCTCCTTCAGCTCTCTCATTTCCTGATTGTCCATCGTTTCCTCCTTCGTTGTCAACGGATGGGCCCCGCACGTTTCGGGGCTCACTCCACCTCGATCTGTTTGATATTCATTTCGTTTCCCTGCTGCAGCCATGTGTTTCCGCTGCCGCAGTACGGGCAGGTTTTGCCGTATTGAACGGTTGGATAGGTCTTTTTACAGTTATCGCACCAGGTAATGGCGGGGATCGTCTCACACACCAGCTTCGCCCCATCGAACAGGGGAAATTTCTTTGTGTACCAGTCCCAATAGCTGTAGAGGTACGATGGGACGATGCCGGAAACCTCACCAAATTCCAAGGTCACGGAGCAGACCTTTTCCACCTGATTTTCCTCTGCGATCTTCGTCACCTGCTTGACCACATAGTTTACCAGGCCGAGTTCATGCATATAACTCTCTCTGCCTCTCTCATTTTCCGGCTTTGGAAACAGACTTCCTTAGGATCTTCACACCACGTTTGGCAACATAGGCGCCCATGGCCTTGAATTTATCCTCCGCAGGGATCATCTTGGAGTAAGCGTCGCCCATGGTGCGCTTGAGATGGATGGCGTCAAATTTGCACTGGACGGTACACATACCGCAGCCCAGGCACTTGTTGGTGTCCACTACGCTCCGGCCGCAGCCCAGGCAGCGGGAGGCCTCAGACTTGATCTGTTCCTCGGTGAAGATCAGGCGCTCATCGCGCATGGTGCGGATCTTTGCGGCGTCCACGCCCTTGACAGCCCTGCCGGGTTTCTTGTAGGCGTCCACGGGCAGGACCACGTCGTCCTTGTTGAGCGCCGCAAAGTGACGGGTGTTGCGGTGGATGGTGAGGGATTGGCCTTCGTTGACAAATCGGTGCAGGGACACAGCGCCCTCCCGGCCCATGGCCAGAGCGTCCACCACGAACTTCTGGCCGGCATAGGCATCGCCGCCGGCGAAGATGTCGGGCTCCGCGGTCTGCAGGGTCACGGGATCGGCCTTGATGGTACCGTTGCGGTTGAATTCCACCTTGGTTCCGGCCAGCAGATCTTTCCACAGGGCTTTCTGGCCGATGCAGTAGAGGACGGCCGTGCAGCTTTCGGAGGTGGTCTCATTGTCGTCAAACTTGGGATCGAAGCGGCCCTCGGCGTTCTTCACGCTGACACATTTGCGGAACTTGATGCCGGCGCACTTTCCGTCTGCGGTGATGATCTCCGTCTGGCCCCAGCCGTCGTGGATCTCCACGCCGTCGGCCCGGCACAGTTCCTGATCCTCCGCGCCCATGGGCATCTCGTCCCAGGACTCCAGGCAGTAGAGCTTCACGCTCTCGGCCCCCTGGCGGATGGAGGTTCGGGCCACGTCCGCGCCGATATTGCCGCCGCCGATGACCACCACGTTTCCGCTGAGAGGAGCCGCGGCACCCATATTCACCTGCTTTACGTAGTCTACGCCGGGCATGACGCCCTCGGCGTCATCGCCGGGCACATTCAGCTTGCCGCCGTACTGGAGGCCGATGGCCACAAAGAAGCCCTTGAAGCCCTCATCCCGCAGCTGCTGGATGGTGACGTCCTTGCCGACTTCCACGCCGCAGCGGAACTGCACGCCCATCTCCTTGAGGATATCGATCTCCGCGTTGACTACGTCCTTCTCCAGCCGGAAGCTGGGGATGCCGGTGGTCATCATGCCGCCGGGAATCGCGTCCTTTTCAAACACCACGGGAGAGTATCCCTCGATGGCCAGGAAGTAGGCGCAGCTCAGGCCGGCGGGGCCGGAGCCGATGATGCCGATTTTCTGGTCAAAGGGCTCTCGGGTACAGGAACGCATAGGCGGCACATAGCGGTGCTCGGCGTTCAGATCCTGGGCGGCGATGAACTGTTTGATATCGTCGATGGCCAGAGCCTCGTCCACCGTGCCCCGGGTGCATTCGTCCTCGCAGTACTTGCGGCAGATGGCGCCGCAGACTGCCGGGAAGGGGTTGTCCCGCTTGATCAGCTCCAAAGCCTCCCGGTACTTGCCCTCGCTGGCCATCTTGATATAGCCCTGAATGGCGATATGCAGGGGGCAGGCGGCCTTGCAGGGAGCCGTGCCGGTGGGCCAGGTCTGGATGATTCCGTTCTCGTTTTTATAGTTCCAGTTCCACTTGTCCTCGCCCCAGGTGTTGCTGTCGGGCAGCTCCGCCTTGGGATATTCGATCTCGCCGTTTTTGGTGCAGAGCTTCTGACCCAGACGGACCGCGCCGGCGGGACAGACCTCCACGCACTTGCCGCAGGCCACGCATTTTTCGGGGTCCACCTCGGAGGTGTAGGCGGAACGGGACATGTTCGGTGTGTTGAAAAGCTGGGAGGTGCGAAGGGCGTTGCAAACACCGACGGCGCAGTTGCAGATACCGAAAATCTTGTTCTCACCGTCGATATTGGTGATCTGGTGGACATAGCCCTTTTCTTCGGCCTTGCGGAAGATCTCCATGGCTTCCTCATAGGAGATATCGTGGCCCATGCCGGTCTCCCGGCAGTAGTCGGCAAAATCGCCCACGCCGATGCACCAGTACTGCTCGATATCGCCGGAACCTTCGCCCCGGATGCGCTGCTGCTTCCGGCAGGAGCAGATGCCCACGCCGATCTGCCCCTCGTATTTTTTCAGCCAGTGGCTCAGATGCTCGATATCCAGGGATTCACACTCGGCGGGAATGGCCTGTTCCACCGGAATCACATGCATACCGATCCCGCCGCCGCCGGGAGGCACCATCTGGGTAATGCCCGCCAGAGGCAGATAGGTCATACGCTCAAAGAAGTCGGCCACCTTGGGCGTCACGGGAGAGATCTCCGGCCGCATGACCATGATCTCCGCGCTGCCGGGCACGAACATATCCAGCACCCAGCGCTTTTCGTGGTTGGGGTTTTTCCCGTCCAGATTCTCGTTGTGGTATTCCACCAGGCTCGCCTGGCACAGGGCCTCCAGCGTCTTCTCCAGCCGGGCGTCATCATAGCCGCATAGCTTCTGGAGCTGGGCAAAGGTTTTGGGCTTGCGCTTGCCCATCAGCAGGGCCAGATCCAGGCAGTCGGTCTCTACCTCCCTGCCGTAGCGCCTCTGCACATACTGCATACCGCAGTCGATGCCCCAGTACTCCGGAGACTCTGTGGATACCTTTTCAAGGCCCAGCATGACCTCCTTGCGGTCGGTGATGATCTTGCCCAGCTTGAAGATTTTCTCGTCGCGGGTCAATGACGCCATATCGCTTTCCTCCATTTCCGATAGGTCTAAGCTCTTTTCTTTTTCAAATACGTTTCTGCTTTGTTCAAATATGTTAATCTATCTTGCTCGTCTGGGTATTTTGTCAATAAATTATACAAAACATCCCTTCCCGTGTCAACAAAATTGTAATATATGAGCAGGTTCCCGCCAATTGCTTTCTGATGATGAAGACAGTATACTATAAAAAAACAAATTATTGGAGTCAGAAAATGCGGCTTTGGGAACTGTACCATGAATCATGCCCTTCCTTCCTGCAGGAGCTGGCAGATGCCCCCGCCATGCAGCGTCTGGAGGATATCGGAATGAACTGCGGCTGTGAATACACCGGGTTTCCGATCTATCGTCATCTGGGTCCCCATTCCCGCTATGACCACAGCGTTGGGGTGGGGCTGATCGTGTGGCACTTCACCCATGACCGCACACAGGCCGCGGCGGGGCTGTTCCACGATATAGCAACGCCCGTTTTTGCCCATGTGGTGGATTTTCTCCGCGGCGACTATCTGAGCCAGGAATCCACAGAGGACGGCACTCTCTCCGTCATCATGAATTCTCCGGAGCTGATGGCGACACTGAAGAGATATCAAATCGTACCGGAGGATACCGGCGATTACCACCGCTATCCCATCGCAGACAATGACGCCCCAAGGCTGGCAGCGGATCGGCTGGAATACACTTTGAGCAATATGGTGAATTTCGGCTATGCCTCCCGATCGGAGACGGCGGCCTTTTACCGGGACCTGTGTATCGCAGAAAACGAGGACGGTCTGCCGGAGCTGGCTTTTCAGACCGGGGAGACCGCGTTGGATTTTTCCATGCGGGCCCTTTGCCTTTCCAGGCTCTACGAGTCCAAAGAAGACCGCTACGCCATGGAAATGCTGTCCGAACTGCTGCGGGAGGCCTTGTCCCTCGGCGTGTTGAAGCGATCGGAGCTGTATACATCGGAGACGGCCGTGATTCAAAAGCTGCGCTCCGACACTCGCACGGCATGGGCATGGAATCATTATCGCATGCTCTCCTCGGTAAGGAGCGCCGAACAGCCCCTGGACAACGGACCCTGGCGTCAGATCCAGGTAAAACGCCGGTACATGGATCCTCTGATTGCCGGGGAAGGGCGCGTCAGTCATTGCAATCCCCTGTATCGGTCGGCGCTGGATGAATACAGGGCGGATGATCTGGGAGAATGGCTGTGCGGATATGCCGTCCCCGTGGAAGAATGTGAGTCATCCGCAAAAGAGATATGAACAAACGGTTTTTTTCATGGTCCCTGGTTCCGACGGTTTTCAGTCTGGCCCTGCCGACCATGCTGGAACAGCTGATGGGGACGGCGGTGCAGTATATAGACACCGCTATGGTCGGGACTCTCGGCACCTCCGCAACCGCTGCGGTGGGAGCCACTACTACGGTGAACTGGCTGCTCGGCTCTACGGTATCCGCCTTTGGAGTCGGCTTCCTTGCCTACATCTCCCAGGCATACGGCGCCGGAGAAAAAGAAAAAGCGCGCCGCGCTTCCGGCCAGAGCGTGCTGGCTGTGCTGCTGACGGGCCTGTTGTTTACCATACTGGCTCTGTCTTTCAGCGGTTTGGTCCCCATTTGGATGCAGGTGGATCCGTCGATCCGAAAGCTTGCCAGCCAATACTTTTTCATTCTCTACCTCCCTATGCTGCCGCGCGCGGCTACCATCATCTTCGGCACGGTGCTGCGGGCTGTCGGGGACACAAAAACGCCTATGCGGGTCGGGATCGGCGTGAATTTGATCAACGTATTCTTAAACTTCCTGTTGATCTATGAGAAGCGGACCATTCTGTTGTTCGGTCGCTCCTTGACTGTCTGGGGGGGCGGCTGGGGCGTGCTGGGTGCCGCTGCGGCCAGTGCTGTCTCCATCTTATTCGGCGGCGTCGCCATCACCTTCGCGCTTTGGCGGCACAAGGATATTTCTCCCAGGGGCGTCTCCATCCTGCCGGACATCCGGGTCCTCCGTCCCTGCCTTCGCATCGCCTTTCCCAATATGCTCCAGCGTTTCGGCTCTTCTCTTGGCTATGTGGCTTTTGCCGCCATGATCAATTCTCTGGGAGAGCTTTCCACGGCCGCCCATACCATTGCCAACACGGTGGAATCCGCCTTTTATATACCCGGATATGGCATGATGGCCGCGGCGGCCACTCTGTCGGGCAACGCCGTGGGAGCACGGGACAAAACACGGCTGCGAGATTTGGGCCGAATCATAATTTTGATCGAGATCTCGCTGATGACCGTTTCCGGCGCGCTGCTTTTCGCTTTTGCTCCCCAGATGGTCCGTCTGTTCAGCCGCGATGCAGCGGTGATCGCCCTGGGCAGTCTGGTGCTGCGGATGGTGGCCTGCTCAGAACCCTTCTATGGCGTCAGCATCGTCATTGAGGGCATGCTCCAGGGGGCGGGCAAAACCGTTGTCCCCTTCCTCTTCAACATCTCCGGCATGTGGGGCGTTCGTATTCTGGGAACCTTTGTATGTATTCAGCTTTTGCATTATGGTCTGGCTGCCGCCTGGGGCTGTATGATCGGGCACAATATCCTGCTGTTTGCTCTCTATGTCCTGTACTTCAAAAGCAATAAATGGAATCCCATTCCTGCCAATCATAATACAGCCAGTTGATTTTGGCTTTTGCTATGCGCACCGTCTCGCTTTTTACTCCTGAACACAGCTATGCTCCCCTTGTGTTAAACAGAGTTTTTCTCTGTTTTTTCATAAGGGGAGCATAGTTATCTGTTTCTATGGGTTTTCTCAGGAATACAATTGAAAATTATAGATCGTCAGATCCATGATCCGGCTGTCGTCCGTCAGAAGCTGCCCGTCCCCCAGGGTGATTCGGGGGATGTACCGCGACTGGCCCTGGTCAGAGTCGATCAGCAGGATCAGATTGGGCATGGTGACACTGTCGCCGCAGCGAAGGAGTGCGCACTGGCCCCGTCCGCCGGCATCAATGTATTGTCCCAGGCCGTCGGTAAAGCTATAGTCCTTGTTCATGTAGAACTCATAAAAGGTGACAGAAGCATCGCTCCGGGGAATGACAGCATACATCTGGCTGCCCTTCCACTCCACCTGCAGAGTACTGCCGGTGTTTCCCAGGAAGGAATAGAGCCAGTTATAGCCTCCCTGCGCCAGAAGAGCCGGTGCGCCGATGAGCAGATGTTCCGGGCTTTCCCCCAGGTATGCCACGCCGCACACGGCGCCGTTTGATCGCAGCAGGGCATCCACGTCCTCATAGCTCATGGGCTCCGGCTCCTGTGTGGGCTGGGGCTCCGGAGTGGGGGTGGGCGTAGGTACGGCCGTCGGCTCCGGGGTAGGCGTGGGTGTAGGGGTAGGCGTAGGGGTGGGCGCGATTTCCGGGGTAGGTGTGATATCCGGCTCCGTTGTGGCGCTCATCGTCGGGATCGGCTCACTCCGCTCCGGCCCGAACACACAGCCGGGCAGCAGCAGCGCCGCTGCAAGCAGCAGGATCAAGGATATTTTTCTCAAAGGATGACCGTCCTTTCAGGACACTATGTCCCCATTGTCAAAGGGATCTCCGCACTCGGGGCAGAACTTGGGAGGATGGGCAGGGTCCGCCGGCTCCCAGCCGCATTTGTCACATTTATACTGGGGTACTCCGGCGGGCTTCTTTGCCCCGCATTCGGTGCAGAACTTGCCCTTGTTCCTGGTGCCGCAGCTCTGGCAGGTCCAGAAGCCGCCGGCAGCGGGCCGGGGCGTGCCGCACTCCGGGCAGAACTTCCCGGTAGCGAGGGCCCCGCAGCCGGGACAGGTCCAGCTGTTCGCCGCCGCAGCGGGCACAGTAGCCGCGCTCTGGCTATGGACCGGCTGGGCCATGGCATCCGCCATGTTCATGCCCATGAAAGCCATGGCCGGTCCGGCACTCTGGTTGGCGGCGGCGGACTGGACCGCGGCGGCCTTGGCGTTGGTCATGTAGGCGTCCCGCATATTGGGGTCCCGGAGAGCTGCTGTGCGCTGCAGCTCCTTGATGGTCTTCTCGTCCTCCTCACTGGCCCGGACGCTGTTCATGCCCACAGCCACCAGTTCGATGCCCCGCTGATCCCGCCATTTGGGAGAGAGGACCTCGTTCAGAGCCTGGGTCACCTCCATGGTGTGACCGGGCAGGGCGGAATAGCGTACGCCACGCTCGGAGACCTTGGCAAAGGCAGGCTGCAGAGCCGTGAGCAGCTCGCTCTTCAGCTGACCGTCCAGCTGAGAGCGCAGATAGGGGGCTTCCACATTGCCGCAGATATTGGTATAGAACAGCAGCGGATTGGTCATGCGGTAGCTGTACTCCCCAAAGCAGCGGATGGCGATATCCATATCCAGCCCGATATTCCGGTCTACGACACGGAAGGGCACCGGGGCCGGGGTCCCGTACTTATTGCCCATGATCTCCTTGGTATTGAAATAGTAGACCCGCTGGTCCTTGGGCGGCATACCTCCGAAGGTGAAGCGCTTTCCGATGTTCTGGAAAACCTTCATCAGATTGTCCGCCAGATCTCCTCCGGCGAAAATGCTGGGTTCTGTGGAGATATCGTATACGTACTCACCGGGTACCGCGCAAAGATCCACCACCTTGCCCTGCTCCACGATCATCATGCACTGGCCGCTGGCCACCGCAATGACGGAGCCGTTGGAAATGATGTTATCGCTGCCGCCTCTCCCCTTTTTCCGGCCTTTCACCGCCAGAACGTTCTCCGGCAGAGCATCTGTATAGAAATAATCCTTCCACTGGTCCCCCAGCACACCGGCCGCAGAGCCCAGAGCCGCTTTGATCAGTCCCATATTGCCGCTCCTTCCCGTATCTAAGATATTTTTGTAATGGAAATCCTTCTATCGCCGGGGCGTGTGAGTGCTGTGGTATGTTCGGCTGCGAGGCCGACGGGAACGTCTTCTGCGCCGACTCCGGCGGCTGAGAAGGATGATCCCCATCAGAATCAGCAAAATCACCAGTCCGGCCAGCACCGCCAGTACGATCCGTGCGGTGTCTGTACGCTCCGCCGCGCCTGCAGCGATGGTCTCCCGAGCCTCATAGCCGCAGACCCGGCATACGCCTCTTCGCTCCCCGTCCCGTCGGGACGTGGCTCTGCGGATCACGGTCCAATCGATCTCATGCTCACCCTCGTCCTGGCGCTGTCCGCAGTCGCAGCCGTGCCAGTGACTCACGCCGTCCGCCAGCCAGTAGCTGGAAAACACGTGCTCGTGGGTCCGTTCTCCTTCGATGCAGCGGATCTCCGCCAGATCGGAATACGCTGTGGAGCTTTCCTCTCCGTTGGACGTACGGACGCTGCGCACACCCACGCAATAGTACAAAGTGCCCGGTATGAAGGGGGGCGTAAAGCTGGTGTCCGTGGCCCCTTCGATGGCCTTGACGCTGGCCAGATCGTATTTATCCGTAGAATACCACTGATATCGAACCGTAGCGCCCTCTGGGGGCAGAGCGCTGACCGAGAGAGTTACGCTCTCTCCGGTGTAAAGTTCCACTTTTTGGGGATCGAATATCAGACCGGGCGAGGAGATGCCTTTCTCCCGGACCGTGATAACGGCGTCGTCAGAGACGGCTACCGTGCCTGTGGGGCCGATAAAGCGGCACTCTGCCCGCCAGCCGTTCAGACCGGAGGGGATGCCGCTGACGGTCAGGGTCTCGGTGCCCTGGCCATAGATCCGCAGTCCGGAAAAGAACTCCGTGGCCTGCTGAGCCGGCATCTCGGCCTCTCCGCTGTTATCCAGCAGATACCACACGATCTCAGCCGCGCCGTCTGCCCGGGCCACAAAGATGGCCGTGCCGCCCCGTGTCACTGTCTCGCCGGAGGGCTCCTTGCGGATCACGGGCCGTCCCTCCGGGGTAGGCGCCAGGGTGGGCTCCGGAGTGGGAGCCAGCGTGGGGACCGGCGTAGCCGCAGGGGGGGGCGTCGGCTGAGGCTCGGCCGTCATTTCCTGCTCCGGCTCCGCCATGGATCCTGCCGCCTCCGCCGGAGCGGCTGTCGGCGCGATCCCCACAGCGGGAGGCGCAGAGGAAGCGATGATATACTGATGGATGGTCAGCAGAAGTTCGCCGTCGTCCGTCGTGCAGCGGACCGTGACGGACCAGTTGCCCAAGGTGTTGGGGGTCCCGAACAATCCAAGGCCCTCCCCCTCCGCCCGCAGGCTCAAGCCGGGGGCCATCTCCCCGCTCTCCACCCGATGAGAACGCATGGTGGAGCCGTTGGGCATGTCGATCAGCACCCGGATATACTCGTTCCGGACGGCGGTGAGCGTAGTGCTGTCGTCCGCCAGGGCCATTGGTGCAAGGAGCAGCAGCAAAAGCGCCGCCAGCAGAGCCGCCAGGGCTCCTCTCTTTCTCATGGTCGTGTCTCCTACCCGGTCAAGCCCGGTACGTCAGCGACAGGTTGAAAACCGGCCGGTTCCCTGTGCCGGTGAGATAATACCGTTCCTTCTCCCGGCCCCAGCGAAGGCTCAGCTCTTCTCCCAGGCGGGCCTCGTTTTTGTACTCCACCGCCGCCTCTATAAGCTCCCGTCCCTCCGCCGCGACCCCGAGGCAATCCTCTGCCAGGTCAAAATACCGGGTGTTGTTCATATGGCCGTTCATGTCCACATAGCTGTAGGGTACAGTGAAGGAGCGCTCCTCCTCTGTGGGCAAAGCAGCCGGCGCAGGGGGCAGCGGCAGATCCTCATCCGTGCAAAGGCCGGGGATGACAATGCCGTGATTTTCCGGGAAGACAAAACGGCGGGTTTCCCGGTCCACCAGCATCCACAGAGCGCTGCCGCGCACAAGAGTCTTCCCCTCCGGAGTCTCCAGACGGTACTGGCGAGGGAAAAACAGGTGCATGGTCACCCCCGGCCAGGTCAGCAGCCGCAGCTGCTCGTCATATTCCGGCATACGGCGGATCAAGGCCTGCTGGCGGGTCACCACCCAAAGCAGGCCCCGGTCCAGGGTTTTCTCCCGACCCATGCCCAGGGCCTGGGTATGGGCGATGGACGCCTCCTGAAAAAACTCAAAAAGCCTGGACAGATGCAGCCGCCGGTAAAGGTCCACATCCCGGTTCAACAGCCGCAGCTCCCGGGACCAGACGCCTTCTCTCATTTCTTGTTGATGCGCTTTTCGAACGCATCGACCACTTCGCCCAGGGTGGACAGTTTGTTCCACTGCCTCTCCGGGATCTTTACGTCAAACAGGGCCTCCAGCTTGCACACCACCAGGATGAAGTTCATGGAGTCCATGCCCATATCCGTGTTCACTACGGAATCCTCGCTAAGCTCCGTGCCGACCAGTTCCGGCATGCAGTCATAAATGACCCGCTTGGTTTTTTTCAGAATCTCTTCCCGATTCATTGCATCGTCCCCCTGTTTAAGAATTCAGCAGTCTGTCCAGCTCCCAGCGCCGGAGCTTTCCGGTGGCGGTGCGGGGCAGCGGCGTGTCTACAAAAACGATTTGCCCGATTTGCTCTCCCCTGGGTCTGGCGTCCATCAGCGGTCGGATCGCCGCGCGGATCTCGCCCTCCCGGTCGGGCTCGTCCTTCAGGATCAGGGCCGGCACACCCCGGCAAAGGCCCACTGCCAGCTCCGAATTGCCCAGTGCCGCGGCCAGTTCCCCTTCGTACTCCGGCAGGAACAGTTTGGTCCCGCCGGGCAGCACCAGGATATCCTTTTTCCGCCCGGTGATATAGAGTCGACCCTCTGTATCCAGACGGCCAAGGTCTCCGGTATGGAGCCAGCCGTCCCGCAGAACGGCGGCGGTGTCCGCCTCCCGCTTGTAGTAGCCCTCCATCATACAGGTGGGCGCATGGATCAAGATCTCTCCGTCGGGGGCAATATTGACAGCGTCATCCGGACAGATCTCCATGGCGTAGGGGTCTCCCCCGGTGGAGATGGCTACGCCGGAGCTGGTCTCCGTAAGTCCATAGCCGAAGGCTACCCGCAGCCCGGCGACCTTGGCCGCCTGGATCAGATCCTGCGGACAGCTTCCCGCACCGATCAGCAGAAGGCGCAGCTCTTGGTTGAAGAGCCAGTGAGTCACAAAGAAGCCGAGCAGCGCAGGCACCAGGGATACCGCCGTGGGGCAGTAGTAGGCCCCGTCGTCCATATAATGCCTCGGCCCGCGGCCCAGGGCCACCGATGCCCCGCAGGAAAGGCCCCACAGCATTCCGCAGACAAAGCCGAACACATGACCCAGCGGCAGAAGGCACAGCAGCCGATCCGAAGGCTGTAGGGGCAGCTTCTTCGCGCCGTTCCACGCGCTGGCGCAGAGACTCCTCTCCGTCAGTACAACCGCTTTGGACCGTTCCGTGGTGCCGGAGGTAAAGAAGAGGATGCGTCCGACGCCGTTGGTGACCCCATCGGTGAGGGCGGGGGCAAGATCGCTAACTCGCTCATCGTCGGCGGACCAGATGGCATCCGCGTCCGTATAGCGTATAAGCGCTGCGGCGGTATCGTCCGGAAGGGAATCGTCCAGCAATACCACCTGCAGCCCGGCACGCACAGCGGCAAATATTGTAATAACGCAAGGCCCGCTCCCGTCCGCAAACACAGCAAGACAGGTCTTCCCGCCGGCTTTCAGCTCCGTACTCCGTCGCTCCACCGCGTCCTCCAGCACGGAAAAGCTGATACTCTCCGCTCCACGTTCCCCCGGCACCCACAAGGCCGGAGCCTCCGGCGTCGTTTCCGCGTAATTCCGGAGCATTTCCTGAAAGCTGGAAAACCGCATTTTCTCTCTCCCCCATTTTTCCTTTTATAGACTATACCACGCTTTGTACGAAAAAAAAAGAGACGGAAAGAAAAAAACCGTGCATTTTAGTATAAGTGTGCTATAATATGTCACAAGACAGGCCATCCTGTATATTTTCAACATTGGGAGGAATAAATGATGGACAAAAACATTCGCATCTGCATCGTCGGCGGCGGTCCCGCCGGTCTGTCCGCAGCCATGTACCTGGAAAAGAAGGGCTACGAGAACTATGATATTCTGGAGCGTCAGGATCGGGTAGGTGGCAAGTGCTGGTCTCCCCACTATAACGGCCGCCGCTACGAGATGGGCGCCATCATGGGCGTGCCTTCCTACTACGCGGTCCACGACGTGGAAGAGTTCTGCGGCATCACCCACGACGGTCCCAAGCTGAACCGGAACTATAAGAATGCCAAGGGCGAGGTCATTGAGCCCTTTGAGCCCAAAAAGAATATTCTGAAGATCCCCCGCCTGCTGAAAATGAAAAAACAGATCAAGAAGTTCGGCGAGCTGCTGGAGACCAAGTATAAGGGCTATGATCTGAACGGGCACCGGGGCGTGGCCGAGGGCCGCTATGAAGGCTTTGCCGTGACGCCGGGCCGTGAGCCCGTCAGCGGCGAGAACCCCAATCTGAAGGACCTGGCCCTGCCGTTCAATGAATTCTGCAGGAAGAACGGCTGTGAGCTGGTGCAGGACGTGTGGATCGGGCCCTATACCTCTTTCGGCTACGGCTACTTTGATGAGATCCCTGCCGGCTACGTGCTGAAGTACCTGGACTTCCAGACCACCATGAACTTTGTGAAGGTGAACCTGTGGACCTGGAAGGAGGGCACCCAGTATATCTGGGAGCAGCTCAACGACCATCTGAAGCACCAGGCCCGTCTGAACAGCAACATCGAAAAGGTGGAGCGCCGGGACGGCAAGGTGTACGTCACCGTAAACGGCATGGTGGAGGAGTACGACAAGATCATCGTCACCGCCCCCCTGTATATCCCCAACAAGCGCGCCGACGGTCAGAAGGGCATGGTGGAGTACTTTGACGCCCGGGAAGACGAGCTGGCTCTCTTCTCCAAGATCGACTATGAGCGCTACGACGTGCTGGCCTGCGAGACCAAGCCCGAGGATCACCCCAAGATCTCCTACTATGTGTTTGAGAACATGACCAAGGAAAAGCTGGGCCATCTGATGGTCTACTATCGCCGCTGGAAGGACAGCGTGGATCAGGTCATCACCACCTACGCCCTGCGCAAGCACAAGGACACCGATGAGATCCCCTATGACAAGTGCAAGGAGATGGTGCTGGACGATCTGAAGACCATGCACAACCCTGCCTCCAATGTGGTGAACGAGTGGAGCGTCTACTACTTCCCCCATGTGTTCTGCGAGGATTACGCCGCCGGCTGGTACGACAAGGTGGAGGCCATGCAGGGCAAGTACGACACCTACTACGCCGGTGAAATCATGTCCTTCGGCGACATGGATGAGACGGCGGAGTACTCCCGGGAGCTGGTAGAGAGATTCTTCTAAGGATAAGGAGAATTATCCATGAAGTTTTATAAAGACCATTATGACGTGATCGTTATGGGAGGGGCCCTGGCGGGCCTCTCCTCGGCGCTGATGCTCGCCGACAAAAGGCTGGACATCCTGGTGCTGGAGCAGCACAACCTTCCCGGCGGCGTGGCCACCAGCTTTGTCCGGGGCGGCATGGAGATGGAAGCCACTCTCCATGAGATGATGTCCATCGGTCCCAAAGGCCACCGCCTGAAAGTGGGAAAGTTCTTTGACGATATGGGCGTGGATATCGACTGGCTGCCGGTCCCCGAGGCCTACCACGCCTCTCTTCCCGGTCTGGAGGTCACTCTGCACCCGGGCATGGAGCGCTTTGCCCATGAGGTGGACGCGGCGGTGCCCGGGACCTATGACAAGGTGCTGGCGCTGCTGAACCTCTGCCACACGGTGATGGAAAGCGTGAACGTCCTGTCCGTCACCCCCATGAGCAAGCCCAAGATGCTCCTGAAGCACGAGCAGTTCGTCAAGACCGCCGGCTACAGCGCCCAGGAGGTCATCGACACCTTTGATCTGCCCAAGGAAGCCGTGGATCTGCTGTCCCCCTACTGGATCTATGTGGGCAATAAGCTCTCGGATCTGCCCTTCACCATTTACGCCTTCCTGATGGGCGACTATGTTGGCTACGGCTCTTTTGTCCCCCACAAATTCAGCCATGAGATGAGTCTGAAAATGGCAGAGCGGGCAGAGGCGCTGGGCGTACAGATCGAGTATCGGCAGCGGGTGGAAAAAATCCTGGTGAAGGACGGCAAGGTCACCGGCGTGCGCACCGCCCGGGGCGACGAGATCCACGCCGACTACGTGATCTCTTCCGCCTACCCCAACAAGGTCTACACCTCCATGATCGAGCCTCTGAGCGAGGTGCCCCTGGGCGCTATCAAGATGGTGAACGGCCGGACCATCGGTCTGACCGCCTTCAGCGTCAACCTTCTGCTGGACGCCACTTCCGAAGAACTGGGCATCCACGATTACAGCGTGTTCTACGGCTCTACCATGGACACCGATCATATCTTTGAAAATTACAACGGCTTAGGTCCCTATGAGTATGTCACCTGTATCTGCCTGAACCTGGCCAACCCCGACTGCACTCCCAAGGGCATGTGCTCCTACTCCATCACGGTGCTCCCCCGGCCAGAGGGCTGGTACAACGTGACCATGGACAACTACGACGAGACCCGCCGGCGGATCGCCGGGGAGATGATCGACATGATGAGCGCCAAAAACGGCGTGAATCTCCGGGATCATATCCAGGAGATCGTCATTGAGACTCCTATGACCGTCAACCGCTACACCGGAGCCTGGAACGGCTGCATTTACGGCTATTCCCACAATATGAAGGATCATGTGGTAGCGCGGCTCCAGACCATAGAAAAGGATAAGTTCATTCAAGGTCTGGAATTTGCCGGAGCTCACGGTATCTCCGGCGACGGTATGGGTCCCCAGGTGACCAACGGGCGGAAAGCCGCCAAGAACATCCTGGACGATCTCATGGCAAAGGAGGCGGCGAAGAAATGAAAGTAAAAGGCTTTTTGAAGGATGTGGGCGGCGCTTCCCGGATCACCAAGGCCCGGATATCCGCCATTGACAACGCCTCCCCCGTGCCGGTGAAGGTGGACCCCATCCATGAGGTGGCCTACGCCCTGCATCCCGGTAGGATCGAACTGGTGGTGACGGACATCCGCCCCGCCAACTCCACCTGCAAGACGGTCCGTCTCCAGGCCGCGGACGGACGGCGTCTGCCCCTGTTCCGGGCCGGTCAGTACATCGTGCTGGACTTTCAGATCGGAGACAGTCTGGTCTCCCGGCCGTACTCCATCTCCTCTGCCCCCCTGTGCACCGTGGGCGAGGACAGCTTTGTGGAGGTCACGGTCCGCTCCGGAGACGGGAAGCTGTTCGTCAGTGATTATGTGTGGAACGAGCTGAAGGTGGGTGATCATCTCAGCGGCATCGTCGGCTGCGGTGACTTCTTCTACGAGCCGCTGCGGGACGCCTACCATGTGGTGGCGCTGGCCGGCGGCGTGGGCATCACGCCCTTCGCCTCCATGGCCGCCGAGGTGGCCGCAGGACGGCTGGATATCGACCTTACCATCATCTACGGCGCCCAGCGCCATGACGACATCATCCTCTGGAAGGAGCTGGCTCCGCTGGAAGGCGAGCATGTCCACTTCGTCCATGTGATCTCCGGAGAGGATCCGGACTGGCAGGGCGAGCGAGGCTTTATCACCGCGGAGCTTATCAAAAAGTACTCTCACGAGGATACCACCTACTTTGTCTGCGGTCCCCAGCCCATGTATCTGCACCTCTACAAGGAGTTCGACAAGCTGGATCTGCCGGCGCGGCGGGTTCGCTTTGAAGTGTTCGGGCCGGTGAAGGATATCAGCCAGTACGAGGGCTATCCCCAGGAGGCCAAGGGCAAGACCTTCGCTCTCACCGTTGTACGTGGCATCCACGAGGACGTGATCCCCGTACGGGCCGACGAGAGTCTGGCTGTGGCTCTGGAGCGGGCGGGCATCCGCATTGAGACCGGCTGCCGCAGCGGCGAGTGCGGCTTCTGCCGCAGCAAGGTGCTCTCCGGCCATGTGTATGTCAGCCCCGTCAGCGACGGACGACGGGCCGCAGACAAGGACTTTGGCTACGTCCACGCCTGCGCCGCCTACCCCCTCAGCGACGTGAAGCTGAAGGTGCCCATTCTGTAATCATTTTGGGAGGCAACCGATGGACCCCTACAAGATCATTGAAGTTAAGCAGAGCATTTTCGCCGACAACAACGCCGACGCCGACAAACTCCGCGCGGAGCTGAAGCAACAAAAGACCTTCCTTCTGAATCTCATGTCCTCCCCCGGCAGCGGCAAGACAAGCACTTTGAAAAGAACCATCGCCGCTCTGAAGGACGAAATGAAGCTGGGCATCATGGAGGCGGACATCGACTCGGATGTGGACGCCGCCGCCATCACGGCTGCAGGTGCCCGGGCCATCCAGCTCCACACCGGGGGCATGTGCCATCTGGACGCGGATATGACCCGCCAGGGCATTCGGGAGTTCGGCACCGAGGATCTGGATCTGGTGGTGTTGGAAAACGTGGGCAATCTGGTGTGTCCGGCGGAATTTGACACCGGCAGCGTGAAAAACGCGGTGATCCTCTCCGTACCGGAAGGGGACGATAAGCCCCTGAAATACCCTCTGATGTTCCAGGTGGCCCATGTGCTGCTGGTGAACAAAATGGACGTGGCGCCCTACTTTGACTTTGATCTGGAAAAGCTCACACGCAACGCCCATATGCGAAACCCCGGTCTGGAGATCATCCCCATCTCCGCCAAGACCGGAGAAGGCATGGACCGCTGGTACGACTGGCTCCGGCGGGAAGTGCGTGACTGGCAGAAGTAAAAAGGAATCGGGAGGCCCTTGGGCCTCCCGATCTTTATGTACTGTACAGCTTTGGATAATCGTTTTGGTCTCGACGTATCAGCCGGAGGGACAGCAGCAGGCTCAGTACCGCGGCAGACAGCACCAGAGTCCAGGCGCCTTTGGAGCCTGTCAGGTCATAGAGTCGGCCCACCGCCAGGTTGAAAATCGAGGAAAAGGTGCCGGACAGCACCCGGGTCACGCTGTTGATCCTCCCCCGGTGGGAAGCCGGCATGCGGTTCACCAGATAGGGCCCCTCGGCCAGGGTATCCATGATCTCTCCCCAGGTGAACAGAAGGATAGCGGCGTAATAGGCGGCGATATGGCCCAGCAGCGCTACAAACAGCAGATAACCCGCCAGCAGCAGCACACGGCCGATGACCAGCTTCCCCGTGTCCCGGATGCGCTTGAACCAGCCGGTGAACAGCGGTGTGAAGAGTACCACGATGATGCAGTTGGTGCTGGTGACCGTGCCGAAAAGTACTGCCCCCTGCTCGCCGTGGATCCGTCCCATCTCCAGGGGCATAAGGAAACTGAACTGGCCGTAAGCGGCGAAGTACAGACCGACGATCAGCACAAACAGCAGTACGGCCGGGTTGCGCCGAAGAACGGAAAAGGTGCTCTCCCCGTCCCGAGCGGCCTGATACACGGCATCGGCCCCTTCTTCCTTCACGGGGGTGATATCACGGACATAAAGCGCGATGAGCAGCGTGGAACAGCCGATGGCGATGCCGCTGATGAGGAAGGAAAGCCAAAGGTAGTTCTGAAACAGCAGTCCCGCCAGGGTGGGCGAGATCATCAGCCCCAGATTGGCCCCCAGATAAAGCAGGGAGAAAGCTCGCTCCCGGTCCTTTGTGGGGGTGATGTCCGCCACCAGAGCCTGGTAAGCCGGGCCCTCAATGCTCTGGAAAACGCTGGCCAGCATGATGAGACCGATGGTCAGCGTTCCCAGCGGTAGCAGGCCGCAGAGGATGTAGGCCGTGATGGACACCAGATCTCCCAGGATGATGATATGCTTTTTGTTGCCCCGGTCTGCAAGCTTTCCTCCCAGAAGCTCCGCCGGCAGGCAGATCGCCGTGCCCAGGGTCAGCAGCAGGGCAATGTTCCCGGCGTTGAGCCCCAGCTTTTTATCCAGGATCATGGTCATCATGGGCCAGACCATAGACCCCATATTGGTGACCACATTGCCGAAGAACAGCACATAGTTCTCACGGCGCAGGCCACGGTATTGCCGTATTACATTCATTTTCTCTCCTGCCGCCCCGGGCGGCTTTTTTACCTGCTGAGAATCCGCCCGATGACGGAGCGTCGGACACGCATGGCCCCGCTGGGGCAGAATTCCTGACAGCAGAAACAGCGCACACATTTTTTGCGGTCGATGACCGCCTTTTTATTTTTGATCGTAATGGCTTTGGCCGGACACAGCCGGGCGCAGGCTCCGCAGCCGGTGCAGCCCTCAAAGAGAGCAGGCCGGGAGCGCAGGGCCGCCGCCATGACTTTTTTTGTCAGGCGCTGAGGCAGGCTGTCCTCATCGGTGATCAAAAACCAACTGGAGGTGGCCCCGGAACGCTGAAAGTCCCGGAGACAAAACGACTCAAACTCCCCCAGGCTCAGGGGCGCGTCTTCCGGTGGCATCAGTCCCCGCTCCCGGGCCGCGGTCAGATAAGGGATCTCTTCCTCCCCCACCCCCAGCAGCCGGGCGCACAGCCGGTCCACGGCGTATACATCCCGTCCGGCGATCAGCGCTCCCAAATGCCGGGGCGTTCCCTTGGTGGGACCGTTCCCCTCCATTATGTCAACCGCATCCACCAGCGTCAGCACCGGTCGGAGGTATTCGTTCAGATCCACCATGAGATCGGAAAAGGCATAGGGGTCCCGGTAGCGAAAATGCAGCTCGCTCTTCATGGTGCCGGGAATGATGCCGAAGAGATTTTTTACCCCGGCGGTCATATTCATCAATCCGTGGGATTTGAGCTTGCAGAAGTTGATCACCGCGTCACAGTCTGTGACCCAGTCGCAGACGCTGACGCTCTTGAGGGTACGGGCCTCCGGCAGGGTGACCGGATGGGTGGCAAAATTCCGGTTCAGCTCGCCCCCCGCCTCCTCGCAGAGACGATAGCCCCCCAGGGCATAGATATAGTTCAGCACCATAGGCGTAAAGGGCTCTCCGGGGCTGTCTCCCAGCACGACCTGTGCTCCCCGCTCCGTCAGCAGCCGGGTAAGCTCCGCCGCTGCCGCCGGATGGGTGGTGGCGGCCTGCTCCGGCCGGCGGGCGGCACAGAGATTGATCTTGATGCCGATACGCATGCCGCTTTTCACCCAGTCCAAACCGCCCACGGTGTCCAGGGCCGCTGTCAGGGCCTCCCGGAGCTGCCGGGGTTCATAACTCTCGCATGGGACAATGGCAGGAACGGATGATCGGGACACGGAAGACACCCCCTCAAACAAGTGCCGTTATTCTATCACAGTTTACCGGGGCTTGCAATCCTTCCGGCAGATGGGTACAATACGCTGTGTAATAAGGTAAAAGGAGATTCTGCCGTGAGCAGTAAAGATAAAACCTGGAGCGCCGGTACCTTAAAAAGCCGGGGCTGGACGGAGGCGCTGATCGCCGCGCTGCTGAGTAAGCCCCAGTACCGGTATTTCAGCGGACGCCGTGTCCGAACATGGCGCATCGAGGAGGTGCGTCAGGCCGAGCGCAGCGAGGACTTTCAAAACGGACGGGAGGCTCCCGCGCCCAATCCCGGGCCGGGAGCGGATATCGCCGCTGAGGAGGCCCTGCGCGCCGCCGCAGAGCTGTTGGCAGCCGCCTGGGCCGCCTCACCCGCCCCGTCGGAAGAGAGCGTAAGAGCTCTGGCGGAAAAATACCATGCCGCCATCCTCTCCCAGGTCCCCCATGTGGGCTGGGCCGCTCGATTGAAGGTGGGGCAAAGCACCAGCTATATCGACCAGTTCCTGCATCTCCGGGACAGTGCCGGCGGGGCGCCCCTGTCCGGGGTGCTGCGGCGTTTTATTACCTCCATGGTGTGGCTGGGCCGGAACACCGCCTCGCCCCAGGCCCTCCGGCTGCAGGAGCGCTATGGGGAGACACTGTACGCCATCGCCGCGCGGGATATCGCGGCCTTCACCGTCGCCCAGCCGGAGGCAAATCTCTCCGGTCTGCTCTCTCCCGGGGCCTTTCCCCTCCCGGAGCTGCTGAGCCACCCTCTGTCCTACCTCTACTCGGTTTTCTATATTCCCCACGCGATCCGCAGCAGTCTTAAGCTGCTGGTGGCTTTGAACCCCAAGGATGAATATCCGGAGGCCCGGGCCATGGAGAGGCGCTTTATCCTCCACATCGGCGGCACCAACACCGGCAAGACCTACGCCGGCTTCCAGCGTCTCCGAAAAGCCCGGACAGGGGTGTACCTGGCTCCCCTGCGCCTGCTGGCCATGGAGGCCCAGGAGACCCTTCTCGATGAGGGCGTGGCCTGCTCTCTGACCACCGGCGAGGAGGAAGACTGCCGGGAGGGAGATACCCATGTGGCTGCTACGGCGGAAAAGCTGGATCTGGGTGCCCGCTACGAGGTGGCGGTGATCGACGAGTGCCAGATGATTGCGGATCGGGAGCGGGGCTGGGCCTGGACCCGGGCGATCCTGGGCGTACTGGCCCCGGAGGTACACCTCTGCGCCGCGCCGGAGGCCCGGGAACTGCTGATCCGTATCATAGAGAGTACCGGGGATAGTTGGGAGGAAGTGCGCCATCTGCGGAAAACGCCCCTGGTGTGTATGGATCACGAGGTGGATTTCACCCGGGTGAAGCCGGGGGATGCCCTGATCACCTTTTCCAAGACCGGGGTCCTGTCCGTGGCGGAGGACCTTCGCCAGCACGGCAAGGAGCCCGCCATCATCTACGGTGCTCTTCCCTATTCCACCCGCCGGAGGCAGGTGGAGGGCTTTCTCCGGGGCGACATGCAGTATGTGGTATCCACCGACGCCATCGGTATGGGGCTGAATCTGCCCATTCGCCGGATCATTTTCATGGACACCATGAAATTTGACGGGGTGGAACGCCGGGACCTGAAGCCGGCGGAGATCCAGCAGATCGCCGGACGGGCGGGTCGCTACGGCATGTACGACAAGGGCTATGTAGGAGCCACCGAGGGTCTGGAGCTGATCCGCGCCGGAATGGAAGCTGTGGTACCGCCGCTGCAGGAGGCGGTGGCCGGTTTCTCCGAGCTGGTGCTGCAGGCGGATTTTGACCTGCTGGAGGTTTTGACCGAGTGGAACAGGATGCCCGTCCCCGCTCCCTATGTAAAAATGGACGTGAGCCGCTATATCACCCTGATCGGCAAGCTGCGCTCCGCCGGTTTTGTCCTGACCAAGGAGCAGGAGCTGCGCTGCGCCAACATCCCCTTTGACGAGACCGAGGAGCCGCTGATGGAGCTGTTCTATTCCTTCCTGCGGCTTACGCTGAACGGACAGGCCATCTCCCAGCCGGAGCCGCCCGGGACGCAGAGCAGCGCTACTCTGCCAGAGCTGGAGCTGTACTGTCGGAAGCTGGATCTTTTCTTCTCCTTCGCCAAGGCCTTCGGCTGCGGCGTGGATCGGGAAGCACTCCATGACAGCCGGGAACTGGCCGCCGAGTGCATTAACCAGATCCTGCTCCATAACCTTCGCAACAACATCCGCTTCTGTGCCCGCTGCGGCGCCGCGCTGCCCCTGCACCAGCGGGGGCGGCTGTGCAGTGCCTGTTACCGGAAACTGGACAGGACTGCCGCCCATACCCGTCATCGGCGCTGATTCTTCTTCTCGATTTCTTGCTTTTCTCATCTTTTTATGATAGACTATGTGCATAATAAAGGAATGGGGGCGGAGATATGAATCTGCAGCAGCTGTATTACTTCCGCACACTGGCAGAGATCCGGAGCTATACCCGCGCGGCAGCCAAGCTGATCGTCACCCAGCCCAGTCTCAGCCATGCCATCAACGATCTGGAAGGTGAGCTGGGTGTGCCCCTGTTTATCCGGGACAACCGGCATGTGACCCTGACCCGCTACGGGGAGATCTTCCTGGAGTATGTAGAACAGTCTCTGGACATCCTGGATGAGGGCCGGAAAAAGCTGGATGACTTTATCTCCCCGGACAGCGGGACTGTATCCCTTTACTATGTCAGCTCTCTGGCCCCCTTTATCTCCTATCTGGTGACGGAATTTTTCAAGGAGAACCCTTCTTCCCATATTACCTTTCAGTTTCTCAGTCCCTCCAATCTGGAAATGCAGACCGCTCTGATCAAAGGGGACGCCGATCTGGGTCTGGGTCTGCCCTGTGGGGACACGGACGGTCTGATCGCTCGCAAGCTGGGCGTCCATGAGCTGGTGCTGATCGTACCAGATCATCACCCTCTGGCCAGGCAAAAAAGTGTAGATCTGCGGCAGATCCGGGGCGAACGGTTTGTCACCTATATTCCCGGCTGCACGATTCGGGATGAGATCGACGGGATCATCGAGTCCCTTGATCTGCAGCCGAACATCGTCACCGAGACCATTCAGGATACGGTCATTCACTCCGCCGTGGCGGCGGGTCTGGGCGTGGCTCTGATCCCCGCGCCGCTCAGTACGCTGGCAGAGAACGTTGTTGTCCTGCCCATTGAAAACCAGCTCCAGCCCCACGAGGTGCTTCTCAAGTGGAAGGATATGAAATACATCTCTCCGGCGGTGGTCACGCTCCGGGACTTTATTCTCCGCAGAGAAGGCATCTTTGATGAATTCCGGCAGACTCTGAAATAACGACCGAACACGGCCCCGCAGGACAAGTTCTGGCGGGGTTTTATTATGCACAAAATCTATAGCAACATGGCATGTGCGCCTATCGTTAAATAAAAACTTCCCATTTGACTTTTTTCCTTTCTGTAAATATACTTGAGTCAACACAGGGAGAAAGCAAGCTTGCTGATCCCAAAATTGTAAAGGAAAAAATACAGGAGGTAAAACCATGAAAAAGCTTCTCGGACTTGTTCTCGCGCTTTGCATGATCCTCACGCTGGTCGCCTGCGGCAGCGCTCCCGCGGCCAACAACGCGGCTCCTGCAGCCAACAACGCGGCTCCCGCAGCTTATCCCACCCAGAATGTGAACGGCATCGTACAGTGGGGCGCCGGCGGCGGCACCGACTCTCTGATGCGTCCCCTGGCTGCTCTGGCTGAGAAGAAGCTGGGCAAATCCATCGTTATGCAGAACATGACCGGCGCTACCGGTTCCGTGGCCACCCAGTATGTGTACGACCAGCCCACCGACGGCTACAACCTGCTGATGGGCGCCGAGAACCCCTCCATGTACGACGTTCTGGAGATCAGCCAGCTGACCTATGCCGACTTTGACTGCGTCTACCTGATCGGCGACGAGGTCGTGGGCATCATCGTTGGCAAGAACTCCCCTTATGCCTCTTTCACCGAGATCATTGACGCTGCGCTTGCCAAGCCCGGCACCATCAAGATCTCCACCACCGGCAAAGGCGGCCTGCCCTGGGAAGTCGGCGCTTTCATCACCGATATCACCGGCGCCACCTTCAACCAGATCCCCTATGACTCCGACGCCTCTGCCAAGACCGCTGTTATGAGCGGCGAGTGCGACTTCACCGTCTGCAAGGTCCAGTCCGGCATCGAGGACTACAAGGCCGGCGACATCAAGTACCTGTGCATGCTGGCTCTGGAGCCCGTGCCCACCATGCCCGAGGTTCCCCTGGTCATCGCTGAGTACCCCGACTTTGCCAAGTACCTGCCCTGGGGCCCCTTCTACGGCGTGTTCGTGAAGAAGGGTACTGACGAGTCCATCAAGGCCACCCTGTCCGAGGCCTTCACCTCTGTCGGCACCGATCCCAGCTACCAGGAAGTCCTTGCCAACTTCAACATCAACTTCAAGGGTGTTTCCGGCGACGAGGCCGCTGCCTATATCCAGGCCTGGCGTGAAAACACCGTAGGCGCTCTCCGCTCTTCCGGCGCCATCGAGTAAACCTTATCCTCTTAGAGCGGCGCGGTCCACCGCGCCGCTCTCTTTTTAAAAAATCATCAGACGTGAGGTGATATACTCCAATGGAAAATGAAAAGACAAACCTGACGCCGGAGACGACGGAAAACCGGGAGCCGGAAAAAATCGTCCTCCAGCCCGGCGAACGGGTCTTCGCCGTGGTGCTTCTGGCTCTGGGACTGGTAGCGCTGTATCTGTCGCTGAAGCTCTGGTTCAAGATGCCTCAGCCCCGGGTTTCCTCCGCCGCCGCCCTGCCTCTGATGGCCAGCGGCGTTTGGGTCATCCTGGCGCTGATCACCATGCTACAGGACTTCAAGCTGCTTTCCCCCCTTAGCGGTCTTTCCACCATGGCAGAGAAGATCAAAAAAGGCCTTCAGTTTGCTTTCCCCATGGACACTCTGGTGATCCTGGGCGGCATTCTGATCTACTGCCTGCTTCTGAGCCTGGGCGTCAGCTTTTACATTGCCACTCCCCTGTTCCTGTACGGCAGCATGTGCTACCTGATGCGGGGCAACTTCGTAAAGAACATCCTCTGGACCGCCATTGTCATGGCCTTCATCATTCTGGTGTTCCGGATGCTGTTCAGCGTGGTATTTCCGACCTGAGGAGGCTTGAGAGATGAGCGTATTGTATTATCTGAGCGTGATCTTTCGTGAGCCGCTGCTGATAGCGCTTGTGGCGGCAGGCACCTGCGCCGGTGTGTATGTGGGTGCCATCCCCGGCCTCTCCGGCACTATGGCGGTCTCCCTTCTGGTCTCCTTCACCTACGGCTGGAGTACCCACGCGGCCCTGGCCGTCATGATCGGCGTATATGTGGGCGCTGTGTTCGGCGGCTCCCGCTCCGCCATTCTGCTGAACATTCCCGGCGCTCCCGCCGCCGTGGCCACCTCTCTGGACGGCTACCAGCTGGCCAAAAAAGGCCGGGCCGGTGAAGCTATGGGTATGGCCACCACCCAGAGCGTGATCGGCACGCTGCTCGGTGTCGTCGCTCTGGCTGTATTTGCCCCCGCGGTGGCGAAGCTCGCCATGAACTTCCACTCTGTGGACTACCTGATGCTGGCCATCATGGGCCTGATGATGGTCGGCTCTCTGGCCTCCCGGTCGGTAATGTTCGGCATCATCGCCGCCGCCATCGGCATCTGGCTGGGCACCGTGGGCGTGGATACCCAAACTGCGGTAAAGCGCTTTACCTTCAACATCGTCTACCTGAACTCCGGCGTTGACTACGTTGTGGCCATGATCGGCCTCTTCGGCGTTTCCGAGGCGCTGATCCAGCTCACCGACATGAAGTCCAAGCCCGTCAAGCAAAAGGTGGACAAGATCATCCCCGATTGGAAAGAGAGCTTAAAGCACATCCCTCTGACTCTGAAATCCTCCGTGATCGGCGTGCTGGTGGGAGCTCTGCCCGGCGCCGGCGGCGATATCGCGGCTCTGCTCTCCTATGATCAGGCCAAGCGCAGCGTGAAAAATCCGGAGGTCCCCTTCGGCCAGGGCGCTGTGGAAGGCGTTATCGCCCCTGAAAGCGCCAACAACGCGGCCATCGGCGGCGCTTTCATCCCCATGCTGACTCTGGGCATCCCCGGCGACGCGGTGACCGCCATCCTGATCTCCGCTCTGACCATTCAGGGTCTGCGGCCCGGTCCCAACCTGATCTCCAATACCCCCGATCTCTTCTGGCTGATTGTGGCCTGTCTGTTCGCGGCCTCCCTGTTCCTGCTGTTCTTCGGCCTGACCGGCATCAAGGTCTTCACCAAAATCGTAGAGATCCCCAAGGGCATTTTGATGCCAACCATCATCATCCTCTCGGTGATCGGCTCTTACGCCATCCGCAACAGCCTGTACGACATTTACTGGATGTTCGGGTTCGGCATCATCGGCTACTTCCTCAAGCGTTTTGATTATCCCATCGCCCCCATCGTTCTGGGCGTTATCCTCACCAAGCTCTTCGAGGAGAACTACCGCCGGGGCGTCATGCTGGAGGGCTCCATCCATGGCATGATCCTGGGCATCTTCAAGAGCCCCATCTCCATCGTTCTCTTCCTGCTGGTGATCTATCTGGCCGTGACGCAGACCAAGGCCTACAAGAACTGGCGGGCTCGCCGGGATGCGGCCATCCTGGCCAAGCGCGCTGCCAAAGCGGAATAATAACACTTTTTGATTTCATTTCTGAAAGGACATACGACTGTGAAAACTGTATTTCTTGGAAAAGTGGAAGTGGGCGCTGGCGCGCCGAAAGTGATCGTCCCCATCGTTGCCAAAGATCGGGCCGGCATCGTTGCCAAAGGTTCCGAGCTGCGGCAGTACACCATGGATGTGGTGGAGTGGCGCGTGGACTTCTACGAGGATGTCTTTGATATCCCCGCCACCGTTGAGACCGGCAGGCAGCTTCGCGCTGCTCTGGGCGACACCCCCATTCTCTTCACCTTCCGCACCAAAAAAGAGGGCGGCGAGAAGGAGATCGACTACGCCGCCTATACCGCATTGAACAAGGCCATGGCCGAGAGCGGCTATGTGGACGCCGTTGATGTGGAGATCTTCTCCGGCGACGACGTGGTACGAGAAAACATCGCCAATATCCACGCTGCCGGCAAGGCGGTTGTGGGCTCCAACCACGACTTCTTCGGCACTCCCAACAAAGCGGATCTCCTGTACCGTCTGCGCAAGATGCAGAATATGGACGCGGACATCCCCAAGATCGCCGTTATGCCCAAGAGCCGCCAGGATGTGGTTGAGCTGCTGGCTGCCACCGCGGAGATGAGCGAGGTCTACGCCGACCGTCCCATCATCACCATGAGCATGGGCAGCAAGGGCGTCATCACCCGCATCGCCGGCGAGGCCTTCGGCTCCGCCATGACCTTCGGCGCCGTGGGTCAGGTTTCCGCCCCCGGCCAGATCCCTGTGGAGAAGCTCCAGGCCGCCATGGCGATCCTGCACGACGGCATGTGAGGCGCTGAGGATGGAACAAAAGCCCATCTCCGGCCACACCGGACTCTACTGCCTGATCGGCTCCCCGGTGGAGCACAGCGTCAGCCCTGCCATGCACAACGCTGCTTTTGAGATCCTGGGACTGGATGCCCGGTATGTGGCCTTTGATGTGCCCCTGGATACTCTGGACACCGCTGTGGCGGGTATGAAGGCCCTGGGCATCAAGGGCTGGAACGTCACCATGCCGGACAAGAGTCGTATGGCCGAGCTCTGCGACGAACTCAGCACCGCCAGCCGCATCTGCGGGGCCTGCAACACGGTCCGGAACGACGGCGGCAGGCTCTACGGCACCACCACCGACGGCAGCGGCTGGGTGGAGAGCGCCCGGGCCGACGGCGTGGAGCCCAGCGGTTCCCGTGTGGTACAGCTTGGCAGCGGCGGCGCCGGCACCAGTATTCTGATCCAGACCGCCATCGACGGAGCGAAGAGCATTGATCTCTTTATCCGCCCCCGTCTCTGGGAAGCCATGACCGAGATGGTGGCGAAGATCCGCAAAGAGACCGGCTGCGATGTGACGCTGCACCATCTGGAGGACCAGGACGACTTAAAACAGAGCATCGCCCGGGCGGACATTCTTCTGAATACCACCCCGGTGGGCATGGTCAAGACCCCCGGCAGCATCGTCACGGACAAGAGCTGGTTCCACAAAGGGCTCGCCGTTATGGATGTGATCTATGAGCCCCGGGAGACGGAGCTGATGCGGCTCGCCCGGGAAGCCGGCTGTTTTGCCGCCAACGGCATGTACATGCTCCTCTACCAGGGCGCCGCCGCCTTCCAGATCTGGACCGGTGCGGCAATGCCGGTGGAGGAAATCAAAAAGCGGTTCTTTGCCGACTGAGAAAACCGGATATTTCAGGCAATAGCCGAACGGGCTCTGCGCTTAAAACGCAGAGCCCGTTTCCCGTTAAATTGTTGGTGTATCAAAATCGTAGTTTTTCAGATAATTTGTAAAGGATGCGATGGTGGGATAGTCCAACAGCTCCTTCAATGTGACATAATAGACCGTGCGGTCGATCTTGTTTTCCAGCGGTACGATGCGGCAGCTGGCGGGACAGAGCTTTTCCGCCACCGTCGCGGAGGCAAAGCCGATCCCCAACCCCTCTGCGGCCAGCTGACTGACGGTAAAGGAGAGACTGGTCTGACAGAGGATGGTCGGTGCGATCCCCGTCTCGTCAAAAAGCTGGTTCAGCTGCCGGGAAAAGATGGATTCCGGGGAGGGCATAATGAGCGTCTGGTCCGTAAGATCGGAAAGAGAAAGCTCCTCCTTTTCCGAGAGAGGATTTGACTTCGGTACCCAGGCCATATATTCCGATTCATCCACCTTCAGAAAGTACAGCTCCTCCTCTTGCTTTGAGAGGCTGACAGGCGTCGTAACCAGAAATGCCCCGTGCAGATTTCGGCTCAAAAGCTGCCGCAACATGCTGTCGCTGCCCAGCACGGACAGCTCATAGCGAATGCCCGGTGTAGCCTCTCGATAGCGACGCAGCAGACCGAATATGCCCAGAAACCCGGCTATCCAGGGAATTCCCAGCCGAAGGGTTCCGGTCATTAGTCGGGAGTGTTTTTGCATCAGTTCGGAGAGCTGCTCCGCGGAACCAACGATCCGCTCCGCGTGCAGGGCAAATTGCTCCCCGGCGTCGGTCAGGGAGACGGATTTCGGGTGACGGATCAATAACGGAATTCCCAGCTCCTCCTCCAAATTGCGAATGGACTGGGAGAGCGAGGGCTGAGAGAGAAAGAGGTTTTTCGCCGCGGCGGAGATGTTCCCGGTGCGGGCGACTTCCAGAAAATACCGCATCTGCGCAAGCTGCATGACATCCTCCGATGATGTGTATTGATATAGGCTTAGCCTATCGCAAACATAATAAGTCAATATTTTACTTTTGTCAACAAAGGAGTTATCATAGGATCATCCAAGAGAGAACGTCTTCTCCCGGAGCGGCCGACCGGAGAGAGGGAAACTCTGGAATCAATTAAGGAGAGAGAGTATAATGAAACAGAAAAGCGTAAAAGAAACGATTTTTTTGATCATCTCTTTGTTTTTAATCATCGGTTCCCGTTTCATGCCCCCGCTTGGTGGTCTGAGCAGCGAAGCCTGGGGTGTCCTGGGCGTGTTCTTTGGCTCTCTGCTCATGTGGATCACCATCTCCATTGACTGGCCCAGCATGATCACTCTGCTGGCCCTGGGCTTCCTTCCTACCTTCGGCTTCGGCAAGACCTTCAGCGGCGCTTTCGGCAACTCCACGGTGGCGTTTCTGCTCTTCACCTTTGCGCTGGTTTATCCCCTGTCCAAAACCAACTTCGTACGCCGCTGCACGGTGAGCTTCATCACCAACAAGATCGCCCGGAAAGGCCCCTGGTACTTCGTCTGCTTCCTGTTTGCGGCGGTCACCTTCATGGGCCTGTTCATCTCCCCCTCGGTACTGTTCGTTGCCTTTATGCCCTTCCTGGAGGACATCTTCGCGGTACTGAACGTGAAGAAGGGCGGCAAAACCGGCAACATGATGATGATGGGTACTGCCATCTGCATCAGCCTTTCCTCCGGAATGACCGCCATCGGCCACGTATGGCCCACTATGGCCATCGGCTACTACAATGCGGCTACCGGCATGGATATCAATCAGTTCCAGTACATGGCCTTTGGCATCCCCACCGGCATCCTGCTGATCGTCCTGCTGATCCTGGTGTTCAAGTTCCTCTTCCGTCCCGATGATATCCAGGACATCGATCCCCAGAAGGCCATGAGCCTCCGGGGCACCGTTCCCGCGGCCGACCGCAAGGAAAAGATCATTCTGGGCACCATGGGTCTCGTCGTCCTTCTCTGGGTCGGCCCCAGCCTGATCCGCGGCATCGCCCCCGAGCTTTACAAGACCATCAACGGCTACACCACTGCCATGCCTCCCCTGCTGGGCTGCATCATCCTCTTTATCTGCAAGGATAAGGGCGAACGTATCATGAACTTCCGGGAGTCCACCACCAAAGGCATTCTCTGGGGCTCCATTCTCATGACCGGCGCGGCCACCTGGCTGGGCTCCTGCCTGACCAATGAGAGCGTGGGCATCAGCGCCTGGCTGACCAACACTCTCCAGCCCCTGACCGCCGCTATGCCGCTGACGGTAATGCTGCTGTTCTTCATGACCTGGGCCATTCTGGAAACCAACTTCTCCTCCAACATCGTCACCACTACGGTGGTGAGCGCGGTGGCCCTGTCGGTACTGACCGTCCTGCCCGCGGGCACCGTCAGTGTCGGCGCTGTGCTGGCCATGGTGGGCTTCGCGGCAGCCATCTGCAACATGACTCCCGCCGGACAGAGCACCATCAACACGGTGGCCATCGGCTCCGGCTGGACCGATACCAAATCCATGTTCATCTGGGGCGGCCTCTTCGCCCTGATGGGAATCCTGGTGCTGACCTTTATTGGCTACCCTCTGGGTGCCATGATCATCGGTTGATATTACGTCATCCGATCGAAACTAAAAAACGGCAGGCCGCCCCCATATACAAGGCGGCCTGCCACCGGAATAACAGGAGGCAACATGAAAAGAGAGTATGAAGTGGACGTGCTGGTAGCCGGCGGCGGCCCGGCGGGTGTGGCGGCGGCCGTTGGCGCAGCCCAAGCCGGAGCCGAGGTTCTGCTGATCGAGCGCAGCCCTTTTTTAGGCGGCGAGGGTACCCACGCGGGAGTCGGCGCTCTCTGCGGCATTTATACCTGCGGTGATAATCCCCAAAAGTGTGTGGCCGGTGTATTCGACCACATCCAGGAGGAGATGGACCGTCTCTCCCCCAAGGCCACGGAGGTCATTGTCTCTGCCACGGGCAACACAAACGTGCAGTTCAAGCCGGAATATATGAAGGTGGCTCTGGACAATCTGATGGATCGCTTTCAGGTGAAATACCTGCTCCATACTGTCATTATCGGCGCAGAGCGCAGAAACGGATCGCTTTGCTACGTGCGCTGCGCGGACGATGAGGGTGAATTCACGGTGGCGGCAAAAACCTTTGTGGATGCCAGCGGCGATGCAAATCTCTCCTACATGGCGGGCGCGGCTACCGTATGGGGCAGCGAGGATGGCCAGGTGATGGCCGCCACTCTCCCCTTCCGTCTTTCCGGCGTGGACACAACAAAGGACATGAGCCCGGCCGCGGTGGAGCGGGCGGTGCGAGCCGGAAAAGCGGCTGGCATCCCCAATCTGACCCGGGAGCGTGGCTTCCTGCTGGTAATGACAGGATCGGACGAGGTCATCGCCCTGCTTCCCTCCGTGATCCCCACCGGCCTCTCCGCCTGGGAGCTGACCGAGATGGAAAAGGTTACCCGCGGACAGGCCCTTTACTATGTGGACGCCTTCCGTCGCTTCATGCCCGGCATGGAAAACTGCGAGCTGACGATGATCGGCCCAGCCATCGGTTTTCGGGAGACCCGGCGGATGGTGGGGCGCCAGACCCTGACGGCAGAGGACGTGCTGCAGCGGCGAAAGCATCCTGACGGCGTTGGCCGCGGCGGCTTCAAGCCGGAGATCCACCTGAGTCTGAACGAGGCAGCCACCTATCTGGACGTACCCAGCGGCAGCTATTACGACATTCCCCTGGGCTGTCTCCGGAGCGCGGACACGGACAATCTCTACGGAGCGGGAAGGCTGATCTCCGCCGATCACCAGGCCATGGCAGCCTCCCGAGTCATGGGTACCTGCTTTGCCAGCGGGCACGGCGCCGGTGTGGCGGCGGCACTGCAGGCAAAGACCGGAGAGGTCCATGTGGATGCGGTCCGTGCCGAATTGATCCGCCAGGGCGCGCTGATTTGATCGAAAGCATAAGACAAGACCTGCTGCATGTACGTGCAGCAGGTCTTGTCTTATGTCTCGTCAATAGCCCCAGTATTTCCTGTGGATCTCCGCCTGTTCCTCCTCGGTAAGGCGGCCGACGGTGTTGCCGGTAGCGCTCATATAGTACATATGGAAGGCGTCACGCATTTCATAGTAAGAGTCAGAATAGCGCCAGGTGGATCCGGTGGACTCGTCGCCGGGCTTGGACCAGATCTCGCAGTCCGGCAGTTCCTCCTGGAGTGCCGCCAGCTGATCATTGGACAGCTGCGTTCCGCAGCACCACAGGCGCTTGAGAGACTTGATCTGCCGCAGCGTCTCATACAGATTGTCGCCCTTCGTGCTGATATAGCAGATGTTCAGATCGGTCAGGCTGGTGCAGCCCACCAATGGCGATAGGTCGTCCACGCCTGTCTTGAACAGCTCCAGCCAGGTAAGCTCCTTGAGATTGCCCACCTTTTCGATATCTCTCAGCCAGTTATCCGCCAGGATCAGGTATTTCAGATGCGGCATGATATCCAGGAAATCCAGATCCTTCAGGCTGGTGTGGCCCAAGTCCAGCGCTATCAGGTCCGGACAGTAGATCAACGCATCCACGCCGATGGTGCCGGGGAACTGTTTGGCTCCGCTCTCCTTGTAGGGGATGAAGTGGTCGGAGTCGGTGAGGATCCCTCCCCACTTGATTTGTACAAGCCAGACAAAACGCACATCCGGGTGCCGGTCGTTCAGCTCCGCCATTTCCTGGTTTGGTATCTCGCATTCGGCCATCTCTACCCGACGCAGATGGGGCATCCAGGCGATCTTCTCCTCTACCTCGGCGCCATGATCTTTCACGGGGCGGCCGCTGAGGATGACCTCCTCGTCCGTGGAGCATACGGTAACTCCATAGATCGGAAAGCTCCATATAACATCTGTGTCCCCCAGGTCTTCGTCCAGCCGATGGAGCCGCTCGCTCTCAAAACCGCAGTCCGTCAGGTCCACAGCCTGCAGATCGTTGAAGTCCTCCGCAGATTTCAAGATCTCCCGCAGGTCCAATTCATTCAGCGAGTCGTCACCGGCAAAGGAGATCTCACTGTCTGCGGAAGAGAAAGTCCTGCCGCACAGTTCCACCGGCCAGATAAAACTTATCTCCGGGAAGGTACTTCGCAGAGCCATCCGCTCCGGGAAGCTGTAGCCGTTCCCTTCTACCGTTACCTGGCTCAGCTGCGGGAGTTCGGCCATGACAGTCTGTAGTTCCTCGGCGGAAACCTTCTCCGCTTCCACTGTCAGCGACCGGGCATCGATTGGGATGGTCTCCCCTGCCAGGATTACCGGCTCATGACTGGGCGTCGGTTCCTCCGCCGATCCCGCTGTCTTACCCACGGTCTCCCCTTCCGCGGCTGAACTGTCTTCGGCCGTCCGGGCCGATTCATTTCCGCTGAACGCCAATGGGATCTCCGCGTCCCTGGTCAGCGCCAGCAGCAGACAAACTACCGCTGCGAAAACCGCGATCAACGTCAGTATAGACCGCTTATCCTTAAAAAACTGCGACATTGTCTTTTTCTTTTCCTCTCCTATTTATCCGCTGATCACGATCTGATGCCCGTCGGAGCCAACGCCGTTGGTTCCCCCCGGCATATAATACATGCCAAACACATCGCGCATCTCATAATAGTGTGGGTGTTCCCGCCAGCCGCCGCCGGTGGACTCTGCATGTGGCCGCAGGTCCATTTCACAGTTCGGCAGAGCCTCCTTCAGGCCGGCGATCTCCTCCTCCGTCAGCGCGTTGCCGCAGTACCAGAGGCGCTCCAGCCAGGTCATCTGTACCAGGACGGGATAGGCGTCGTAGTGTCGGGCGTATATATAGCATATGTTCAGATCCTGCAGTTTGGTGCAGTTCAGCAGCGGCTCCAGATGCTCCACTTTGGTCCAGAAGATCTCCAGGTATTTCAACTCCTTCAGGGAGCCGATGGGAGTGATATCTCCGAAGGTGCACTCCGCCAGGATCAGATACTGTAGCTTCGGCAGGTCGTAGAGGAAGCTCAGTTCCTGTATATCCTTGTGGCCCAGATCCAGGGCGATCAAATCCCGGCAATACTTCAGGACCCGGCACGCAATGCTGCCCAGCTCCGCATGGTTCCTGTGACGGGCGGCAATAAAGTTGTTCTCGTCCGTCCGCAAGGAGAAGATAGAGAAATACACCGTCCAAACAAAGCGGACATCCTCATGCCGCTGGTCCAGCGCGTCCATATCCTCGTTGCTGATACCACAATTGGACATGATGACTTTCTGAAGATGGTGCATTCCCGGCAGAAGGGCTTCCACCGCGGCGCCGCCGTCTTTGATCTTTTTGTTGTTACTCAGATCGATCTCCTCATCCAGGGAGCAGATCGGCACGCCGTATACCTCCGTGTACCAAACCACATCCAGGCCGGTGTCCGCCGCCAGGGATACCAGCGCCTCATCCGGCAGATCGCAGTCACTGCAGTCGATCGTGGCAAGCTCCGGGAATCGGAACTGGTTCTCCCGGATGGACTGAAGGTCCTCCTCCGTGAGGTCCGTACGCCCGGCAAGGGAAAGCACGGTCGCCGTAATGGGCAGCTCCACGCCGCAGAGCGTCAGATCCGCCGTAATATCGATATCCGGCCAGGCCTCCGTCAATGCATCCATTTGCTCATAGCTCAAGGGGCCGTCCGTAAAGGTGATCGCCTTCATCAACGGCAGCCAGAAGAGCTTTTCGTTCAGCTCCGCCATATCTGTATCGTTGACGGAAAGGGACAACATCACGGTGTTGTCCGGATAGCGCTTGCCCGCAATCTCCACCGACCAGCTCACAGCGATGTCGGGCCGGTCCTGACGAAGAGAAAGTGCCGCGGGATAGTCGGTAAACGCTTCCGTGAATTCCACCGCACGAAGTCGGGGCAGATAGGAGAAAAGCTCCTCATCTGCCGGGGACAGCTCTGACAGGGATAAAACCTCGCTGCGGCAATCCACCGCGCCGGTACTCAGCGGCACATTCCAGAGGATCTCTGTCTCCGGAAGCCGGGCCTGGAGGGTGTTGTACTCTTCCGGCGTCAGCGCCTGGTCGCGAAAATCCACCTGCGCCGTTCCCTTGGGGATAGAGCGGCCAGCATAGATCACATGGGTCGCGGCATACCAGCCCGCCAGGCCCAGCGAAATAAGCACCACCAGAACGATGATCCACCCAACTGCCCTGCCCCGGCGCTTTTTCCTTTTTGGGCTGCCCCCGTCGGCGGATAGGTCGACGGGTCGGTTTTTATGATCCATAGGAGCGGTCTCCTTTTTTCCCAATCTGGGATGATTATACTAGCTCTGGGAAAAAACGGAAAGCCCTTTTTTCATTTTTCTTGCTTTTTCCGGTCTGTTCTCACCAGACTGCGAATCGTGGGCACGCAGCTTCGTAGTCGGAGGAGAAAAAACCACAAATTTCCTTTAAGTGAAAGATGGTTTTTTTACGATTTCGTGCTTGACATTTCCGATGAGTTTTGCTATTATAATCCTCGCCGACTGAGAGGCAGCCAATTTGGGGGTATAGCTCAGCTGGGAGAGCGCTTGAATGGCATTCAAGAGGTCAGCGGTTCGATCCCGCTTATCTCCACCACACGAAGCCTTGAAACACTTGTGTTTCAAGGCTTTTTTTGTACCCGGAATTTTAATAGACAGATTGGACAGCGGTATGATTTTGCAGTTTGACGAAGAATCGTCAGGCGGGATCGTACCGCTGATTATTCTCTTTTTGTCCATATCAATGGGTAAACCCTCTCAAAAGAGGAACTTTTTATTCTAAATGGGACATTGCCTCTTGCGACAACAAGGGATTCTTGCCACAGAATAATACCCAGCCAGGATTCGTCCCAGCGATATTCCCCCCTCATTGCCCGGTAATCATCGGAAAAATTGAGCTTCCTATGCCTCTCTATCTGTGGTACACTGAAGGTATAAAATAAAACAAAGGAGAACGATAATGGCAGATGTATGTGTGATCACCGGCGGCGGCAGCGGGATGGGCCTTGCCGCGGCAAAAAACATGCCCAAGGAGAAGATTCTGGTGATCTCCGGGCGGACGGTTTCCAAGCTGGAGGGGGCGGCGGATGAACTGCGCTCTCAGGGCTACACGGTGTACTGTCAGGCCTGCGACACCTCTGACAGAGAGAGCGTGCGCAAGCTGGCCCAGTATGCCAAGACCCTGGGCAGCGTGAAGAACGTCATCAACTCCGCGGGCATGAGTCCTAACATGGCCAATGGGGAAAAGCTGCTGCGGGTAAACGCACTGGGCACCGTGTATGTGAATCAGGAGTTTTCCAAGGTTATGGAGGCGGGCAGCGTCATCGTGGATATCGCGTCCAACTCTGCCTACTCCCTCCCGGGCTTCCTGACCAAGCTGGCGGGAAAGAGCTACCCCCTGGCGGAGAGTGATGAGGCGGCGTTCCTGAAAAAGCTTTTGAAACTCGCCAACCTGGCGAAAACCGATTATGAGAAGGCCGGCTTTGCCTACGCTCTCAGCAAAAATTTCGTCACCTGGTACGCCCGGAAGTGCGCCTTTGCCTATGGTCTGAAAGGCATCCGTGTCTGCTCCCTCAGCCCCGGTCTGATCGCCACGGACATGGGCGAGCTGGAGAAGGAGGCCGGGGGCTTTCTGATCAAACTCTCCGCCGAGGAGCGCATGGGCCGACCGGAGGAGCTGGGCTACGCTATCGCCACGGTGGCGGATGAACGCAACGGCTATCTCGCCGGAGTGGACGTACTGGTGGACGGCGGCAGCACCAACGGAAAAGAGTTCAAGAAATAAGCCGAGATTCCCACATAAACCCACAAAAAAGGAACTGCGGGTGCGATCCACGGATCGTTCCCGCGGTTCTTTTTCTTTTTGTCTGTGTAATTTAATGTATTTTGGTTATGCTAATCTAAGCTCCGTGGATTACTATCCCCTTCTCGCGGTGCGTCAGCAAAAAAGATGGCGTATGACCATGTCGGTAAAGGATTCCTGAAACCGAAGTTAGATTTCTCTAACCTTCTTCTTGACAACCGGCATCGACTATGGTATAAAAACGGTAGTTAGACTTCTCTAACTTCCGAGCATTCTTGAGGAGGAGTGAATTTGAGTACCGAGCTGCTGATCCGTCAATGCGCGCCGACTCTGGCCGGGATAAAAACCGGGAGTGTCTATTCCTGCCCGTATGAGCGGCGGGAAAACCTGTTGGAGGATCTTCGGAAGCTCAATCGCTCGCTCTCTCCCCGGGGACTTTGCATCATCCCTCTCCGTTTTCATTCGGATCGGGCGCTGCTGTATATGTTTCGCCCGACGGAGCTGAAAAAGGATCTGCAGTGTCCCCGGGCGCAGAAGATCCTCTCCGAGGTCGGGTATGGAGATATCCAACCCACTCAATGCCTTCGCTGTCTGATAAAGCGGCTGCGGGAGCAGGGGGATTTTCCCCATGAGATCGGTCTTTTCCTCAGCTATCCGCCGGAGGATGTGCAGGGTTTTATAGAAAACAGGGCTAGGAACTATAAGCGCGTGGGCGTTTGGAAGGTCTACGGGGATGAGGAAAAGGCCCAGCGGATTTTTGATAAATACAAAAAATGCACGCAGATCTACTGCCGGTCCTATCGCGCCGGAATGGAGCTGGATAAGCTGGCAGTATCAAAAGGAACCAAACAATAAAGGAGGCACATCATGAATAAAATCGCGGTCATTTACTGGAGCGGCACGGGCAATACCGAAGCCATGGCCAATGCCGTTGCGGAGGGCGCCGGCGCGCAGCTTTTCGCCGTGGCGGACTTTGACGCCGCACAAACGGAGAGCTTTGACGCCTTTGCGCTGGGTTGTCCCGCCATGGGCGATGAGGTGCTGGAGGAGAGCGAATTTGAGCCCTTTTTCGACTCGGTCAAGGATCGGTTGGCCGGCAAGAAGGTCGCGCTCTTCGGCTCCTACGGCTGGGGCGACGGTGAATGGATGCGCAAATGGGAGGAGTCCTGCGCAGAGGCGGGTATCACACTTGCCGCGGACAGCGTCATCTGCAACGACGCGCCTGACGACGAGGCGCTGGAGGCATGCCGCGCTCTGGGCGCCGCTCTTGCGTGATCCCAGCTTTTAATTAAGGCTACACCTTTCTTACCTCTCTCCTGCGGGAGGCGCCGGGTCCATAAAACCCGACGCCTCCCATTTTTCGCGCATCCTCCCCCAGTCGCACAGCCTTTTATGCTGAGCCGCTCTGTTGGGCGAGTAAGAAGCTCTTAGCGGATGAAATTGGTGGACACGCGCACCGGCTCTGGCTGCGGGAGCGGAACGCCGGCCTTCTCCCCGGCTTCCTTCAGCTTCAGGAGCCAGGCCATGTTCCTGGCCAGCACCCGGAGCGTTTGCAGGCCCTCTGCGTCCTGCATCACCTCTTCGGGCGTGTTGCCGTGGACCATGTTCCAGTAGCGGGAGGTGACAATGGGCATTTGCTGATGTTGGAAGTACTTGTAGATCTGGTCCAGGGCGGAAGTAGTTCCCGCTCTTCTGGCAGAGACGAGGGCGGTTGCCGGCTTGTGGCGGAAGGGGTGTGGCTCCTGAGCGGAAGCCGAGAAGAATACTCGGTCTAAGAAGCTCATCAGACTGCCGTTTATGCCGGAGAAATACACCGGCGAGCCAAAGACGAAGCCGTCATACTCCGCCGCCAGACGGGTGAATTCGTTGACTCTGTCTTCCGTTACGCATTGCTTCTTTTTGACACAGGCAAAGCACCCGATGCAGCCGCCGATGGGCTTATTGCCGATCCAGTAGATCTCGGAGTCCACGCCCTCGGACTTCAGCGTCTCCGCCATCACCTCCAGAGCCCTGTTGGTGCATCCGTTCTTGTGGGGACTGCCGTTTACAAGCAACACTTTCATTGCATACCCTCCATTCCTTTTCGGATCAAACGTTGGTTTCCTTTGTGCGGGCGATGGTCTTCCCGGATGCTCTCTCAATCGCGATCACGGTCAGTGGGATCAAAATCAGGTGAAGGATGATGCCGGGGATCGCATTGGTGAAGGCCCCCGCAAGAAAAGCAGAGAAGGGAAAACTTCCACCCTGCAGCCCGGCGAAGACATATCGTGCCAGCCCCCAGACAGCACGGCCGCCCAGCATGGAAACCACTAGAGTCAGAAAAATGGAGCTTTTCTTCTGCGGAAGCCGGCTGTACAGCGCTCCGCTGAGCGCCCCGTAGCAGGCCAGTTCAAGAGCCATGGCGCAGCCCCCCGGGAAAATGGCAGGCATACCGAACAAAAGGGAGCGCAGAAGCGGCGAGACGAAGCCGACCGCAAGCCCCCACTGCCATCCGCAGAGAAAACCGCAGAGGAAAACGGGGATATGCATGGGGCTGAGCATTTTCCCGATCTGCGGGATATGCCCGGTCAGAAACGGAAGGACCATAGCAAGGGCTACGCAAATGGCGGAATACACCAGTTTTCGGGTTTTTGTCTCCATCAATCCTCTCCCCTATCCAATATCTCGCGGACCTCCCGGAGGCTCAGTTCTTCTGCACTTGCCATGCGGGCCAGGTCCTCATATTCCCATTTCTCTCTGCCGACGCCATAGCCGGAGACGGTTTTGACTCTCGCTTCTCCCAGCACGGTCTGCCGCCGCTCCGTCTTCCGGTCCAGCACACAGCGCGTCACGATTTCCATCCGCACTCCGATGGTCGTGGTATGGCGGAAAACCAGCCGGACAAGCGCATCCCGGTCCTCCGGCCGGCAGATCACCGCCAGCATGGTGCCGGGGCGGTTTTTCTTCATTCCGATAGGGACAGTATAAACGTCCAGCGCACCGCCGTCCAGCAAACGCTCCATCGCAAAGCCCAGCTCTTCTCCGCTCATGTCGTCCAGATTACAGGAGAGAAGCGTGACTGTATCCTGCGACCCCTGCGCTTCTTCCGACTCTCCCAGCAGCGCTCGCAGGCAGTTTGCCTGGGGGAAATCCTTTTTCCCCATTCCGTACCCGATGGACCGGACAGTCAAAACGGGCATGTCTCCAAAGCTGTGCACAAAGTGCCGAAGCAGCGCCGCGCCGGTGGGTGTGCATAGTTCGCCTCGGATCACCCCGCCGTAAACGGGAACGCCCTTCAGTATCTCCGCCGTTGCGGGAGCCGGGACCGGCAGAATGCCGTGGGCGCAGCGGACCTTCCCGCTGCCCACATGGACGGGCGAGGCGAACACCGCCTCCGGGGAAAGCAGCTCCATCATGCGGCATACGGCCACGATATCCGCCACGGCGTCCGTGGTGCCGACCTCGTGAAAATGGATATCGGAGATCGGAAGACCATGTACCTTGCTCTCTGCTTCCGCCAGGAGTTGGTATACCGAAAGAACGTTCCTCCGGCATGTTTCGGAAAGAGGCAGCGTATGGACCAGCTGCTGTATGTCGTGCATCCCGCTGTGGTGGTGGGTGTGGCCGTGCTCCTCATGGATATGGTTTTCTTCCTCTTCCCCATGGATCTCCACATGGAACAGCGTGCCCCGGATTCCGCATTTGCTGACCTGTTCCCGGCGGTAGCGCACACCGGGAATCCCCAGGGCGTTCAGTTCGGAGAGAACAGCCTCCGGGTCCGGCATCAGCTCCAGCAGGGCGGCGCCGAGCATGTCGCCCGCCGCGCCCATTCCGCAATCAAAATACAGCTTCTTCATATTGGCTCCGCCCTTATAACTGACTTAGTGATTTATTATACTATGGCTCACGAATAAAAACAATGTTTCCGCTTTACTATTTCACTGATAAAAAACCTCCGCACTGTTCGTGCGAAGGTTTTTTATGATACATATGCGATTAATAGCTCCGCTGGCTTCGTCCCATAAGGCTCAGAGGCAGCTCCAGGCGGTTTGCCTCCAGCAGTGCCCGATCCCGCAGCAGCTGCTCCGCCGGGCCATCGGCCGCGATGTGTCCGTCGGAGAGTAAAATCACCCGCTGGCAGGTGTCCAGGATCATATCCAGATCGTGAGAGGAGATCAGCTTGGTCTGCGAAAGCTCCCGGATCGTCCGGATGACCACGCGCCGGTTATAAGGGTCCAGGGCAGAGCTGGGCTCATCCATCAAGATGGCCTCCGGCTCCATGGCCAGGATGGTGGCGATGGCCGCCATGCGCTTTTCCCCACCGGAGATCTTGTGGTTATAGCGGTGTTTGAGATCCTGCAGGCCAAGGCGCTCCAGCACTGCGTCCACCCGCGCTTCCGCCTCCTCCCGGCTGAGCATATAGTTCAGCGGCGCGAAGATCATGTCTTCATACACCGTGGGCATGAACATCTGATCGTCGGAGTTTTGCAGCACAAAGCCCAGTTTGCGGCGGATCTCCGGCAGCGTATCCCGCCGGACCTCCAGCCCGTCCACCAGGATCCTACCCTCGCCCCAAAGCAGGCCAAGCAGCAGCTTCATGACGGTGGATTTTCCGGCGCCGTTTGCGCCGATGAGACCCACCGCCTCCCCCCTCTCGATGCGGAAAGACAGGTCTCTCAAAACCGGCCGGTTTTTTTCATAGCCGAAGCTCACCTTTTGAAATTCGATCATCCATCTCACCTCACGAGCAGCCCGCCCAACAGCTGGGCCAATCTAACAGAGCGCAGCAGGAAAAAGAAAAGGAGGCAGCCAAGCAGATACAGAGCGTCGCGTCCCCGGAAGGGCTTGATATCCGCGTAGTGAAAGTGCTGGTGATAGCCGCGCAGCAGCATGCTGGCATAGAGCTCCTGGGCCCTGTCCATACTGCGCAGCAGCAGCTGGCCGAGAAAGGAGCCCCAGGCCGAAATGTGGATGCCCTTCTGTCCCGGTGCCCGCAGATGATAGGCGTCGGTCATCACGGCCAGTTCCCCGGTCATCACGCCGATGTAACGATAGGTCAGCAGCAGAAGGGTGACCAGCATTTTCGGCACATGCAGCTGCCGCAGGGCGGCGCAGAGGTTGTCGATGGGAGTCGTTGCCATCAGGAGAAAAGAGGCCATCAGGCAGTATACACCTTTGAGCATCAGCGTCAGCATGGAGATCACGCCGCCAGAGACGGTCAGAGTACCCATGCGGAGGATGATCGTCCGGTCAAGGAAAGGATTGAAAAGGCCTACGGCCATGACCAGAGGCAGCACGATACGGAGTTTATAAAAGCAGCTTCGGACCTGGATTCCGCTGAGTGCGAAGAGCAGTATGGGCCAGAGCAGCATGGGCACCAGGCCGCTGAGATCGTACTTATCGAAAGACAGGGTGACCAGTATATAGGCCACCGTGGCGATCAGCTTGGCGGCCGGGTGCAGCGCATGGATCGGTGAGACGCGCACGGCAAGCTCATCCATCTCGGCCAGCTCCCGCAGGGCGCTGTGCATTTTATTCACCGCTCATCCCCCCCTTTCCGAAAAACAGCATGTAAGGGGCGTCGTTCGACGCCCCTTACAACTCATGGGCTATATTATGCCTTGGCTTTCTTTTTGCAGAAAAACCCGCCCGCCAGGCAGATCAGGGCCGCAACGCCCGCCACCATCGCCGAGCCGACGATACCGGAGACGGTGGTCCCGATGGCAGAGTCGCTGTCCGCGAAGGCGTAGTCCGGCAGGAAGGAGGTCGCCTCCTGGATCGCTCCGGCAGTATCGGCCGCGGCGCTCTCCACGCCGTATGCCTCTTCGTCCAGGCCCATATTTTCGGCATAGCCCTCCTCGGCGTTGCCAAAGAGCGCCCATTCCAGACCGTCCGGGTTGGAGCTGGCCAGCAGGCTCAGTCCGCCGCCGACCACAAGCGCCACCGCCGCCAGGACAGCAACCACCGTGCCCAGCGAGCGCCGGGGACTCTCCTCCCCTTCCGGCTCCACGCCCTGCAGCAGCTCGGGCCGGGACTGAAATACAAAGAGCAGCACCGCGGAGGTGATCAGTCCCTCAACAAGACCGATGGCCAGATGGATGGGCTGCATCAGCGCCACGAAAGCGCCGAAGGGCAGCTCCGTGATGCCGGAGAGACTGGTCTCCAGCACGACAGAGAAGGCGCCGAGCTGCAGCGTGATAACGCAGCCCAAAATGGACGCAGCGATAATCCGCGCGCGTTGGGCCCGTTTGCCCTCCCCGAACCAGCGGCTATTCATGATCGGCCGCCAGATCAGATAATACCCTACGAAGCAGCCGTAAAAGGCCATGTTCCAGATATTGGCGCCCAGAGCCATGAGCCCTCCGTCCGCAAAGAAGAGGCACTGGATCGTCAATATGACGATCATCGAAAGAAAGCCGGCCTGCGGCCCCAGCAGCGCGGAGAGGAGCATGCCGCCGCACATATGGCCGGAGGAGCCCGTCCCCGGAATGGTATAGTTGATCATCTGTCCCGCAAAGACCAGGGCGGCCGTGACCGCCATGACAGGAAGCTTCCGGGACTCATCGTCCTTTTTGAGCTTGTGGATGGATACCCCGGCCACAGAGCCGGAGGCGACATACATGGTCGCGGCGACCGCCGGGGCCAGCAGAGCATCTGCCATATGCATAGAAAGCACCTGCCTTTCCTTGTATGGTACCAGTATACAGGCGTCTTTTTGCCCCCACAAGCCCCCGGGGGGGATAAAAAGCAGGAAACAGACCTCGCTTTTCTTTTGATATGCCGCGACCGGTGAAAAATATCAGCCTCACCCTGTACAGGGGTGCAGGCCCATGATATAGTTTAAAAAAACCGGAAGGCGGTGATCGTCATGTGGAATGCGGAGCAGATTCACGCTGTTGTTGAGCAGCAGCGGCTCTTTTTCCGTTCCGGCGCCACGCTGGATGTGGGCTGGCGGCTTCAACAACTAAAAAAGCTTAAAACGGCGGTGGTCGACCATCGGGAAGAGCTGGAGCGGGCGCTGGCGGAGGATCTGGGGCGCAGCCCGCTGGAGGCCTACTTTTGTGACATCGGCAGTCTGCTGCTGGAGATCAACGAAACCATGCGCTCCCTGCGCCGCTGGGCAAAGCCGGAGACCCATTTCAGCGGTCTGCACTGTTTTCCCAGCCTGGTGACCAAAGTATACAAAATGCCTTACGGCGTGACGCTGATCATCAGCCCTTTCAATTTTCCCATCCTCCTGTCGCTGGGGGTACTGACAGCCAGCATCGCCGGCGGCAACACAGCCGTAATCAAGGCCAGCTCCAAGTCGCCCCACTGCACGGCGCTGCTGGATCAGATCCTGAGCGAGTGTTTTCCGCGGGAATACGTACAGCTGGTCGACGGCGGACACGAAATTGCGGATCTGTGTCTCTCTGAGCGCTTTGACAAAATCTTTTATACCGGCTCTCCCAAGGTAGGCGTCCATGTGCTGGAGGCGGCAGCCAAACATCTGACCCCGACGGCTCTGGAGCTGGGCGGCGAGACCGGCAACTGGTGCATCGTCCGCGCGGACGCGGATCTGAAGGACGCCGCCCGGAAGATCGCCTTCTTCAAAGCCCTCAACAGCGGCCAGATCTGTATCAACATCAATCAGGTCGCTGTGGCACAGGAGGTGGCGGAAGACTTCCTGCGGGAACTCAAGGCCGCGTTTACACGTCAGCTCGGCCCCGATCCTCTGCGCAGCAGCGAGTATCCGCGTCTGATCTCCCGGTCGGCCTATGATAAATGCGCTGCCGCCGCCGAAGCCTGCAGGGACCGGATCGTCTTTGGAGGCGTCGGTGACGCAGAGCGTCTCCGCTACGCGCCGACGATCCTTTACCCCGTCGATAAGAACGAGGAGATCGTGCAGCACGAACTTTTTAATCCCCTGCTTCCCGTGATCCCTTTCCCGGACAGGGAGATTGGCGCCTTGCTGGACACCATCGCCGGCCGGGAACACGGTCTGGCGCTGTACCTCTTTACCAGAGACATTCCTTGGGCGAAGGATGTTTTACAGCGGCAGCAATACGGCGGAGGATGTATCAACGAGGTATGTCTGCACATGATGGTGCGGGGCGTGCCTTTCAACGGCGTGGGACATTCCGGCATGGGAGCCTATCACGGTGAATGGGGCTTCCGGGAATTTACGCATCCCTCTACGGTGCTGATCGGCGCCAACCACCTGAATCTGCCGCTTCGGGAGCACCCTTACGGCGGGAAAAAGGGGCGGGCCAAGGGCTTTTTTATCCGTCTTTTCGAGCGTTGATCTCTCTTTCTCCCGCCTTGTACGCCACAGGGAGTCTGCGGTCTGTCCGCAGGCTCCTTTTTTGTATATTTATCATAACATTTTTATACTTTTCACGGTTTATTTGTTGAGTTCGGCTAATTTCTGTTCTATAATCAGATCGGCATCGGAACAGGCCAGACAACTATACAGGGAGGTGTTCACCGTAAATGAGCAAGCAATATGACATTGTGGTCGTCGGCGCAGGCAACGCGGGTCTGTCGGCGGCGCTCCACTGCGCATCGGAGGGCAAAAAGGTCCTGCTCATCGAGCAGCACAATTTGCCCGGCGGCTGCGCCACCAGCTTTGTGCGGGGTCGGTTCGAGTTCGAGCCCTCTCTCCATGAGCTGTGCGACATCGGTACCGCGGAGGACCCGGGAGAGATCCGGCAGATGATGGAGGAATATGGGGTCAAGGTCGACTGGAAGCCGGTGCCCGATTGTTTCCGCATCATCAGTCAGTACACGGACGGCTCTCCCATGGACGTCACTATGCCCTCGGGCAAGGAGGCTTTCATCGAGCAGATGGAGGTCTATGTACCCGGCAGCCGGGCAAAGATGGAGGAATACTTTGAGCTGCTGGAGGAGACCATGGCGGGAACGGCGTACATCAGCGCCTCCAACGGCCATGCGGACTCCAAGGTGCTCAAGGAAAAATTCCCGAATCTGCTGCGCACCGGCTCCTACCCGGTAAAGAAGGTCTGGGATGCTATCAAGCTCCCCAAAAAATGCCAGGATATCATGTCCACCTACTGGGGATATCTGGGCGTGGACATGACCCGCATGGCCTTCATCCACTATTGCAACATGTTCATGAAGTATGTGACGCGGGCCGCCTACATTCCCGCCCACACCTCCCATGAGATCAGCAACGCCATGGTGGAGCGCTTCCGGGAGCTGGGCGGCGAGTTCTGGTTCAACTGCCGGGCGGAGGAATTTCTGTTCAACGGTGACCGGCTCTGCGGCGTGAAGACCAGCATGGGCGTGGTGGAGTGCAAGTACGCGCTGGCCAACATCAACCCCGACATCATCTACGCGAAGATGATGCCCAAGGAGCTGGTGCCGGAGCGGGAGAAAAAGCTCTCCGCGGCCCGGAATCACAACTACAGCGCCCGGATGTATACGGTATATGTAGGTCTGAACAAGACCGCCGAGGAGCTGGGCATCCACGATTACTGCATCTTCCTGGCAGGTACTTCGGACTCCGCCAAGGAGTATCGCGACATTCTGGGCGGCTATGAGACCAACAACTTCACCATTTTCCTGTGCAACAACATCGCCAATCCCCAGGCCTCCCCTCCCGGTACATCCGTAGGCTTCTTCACCTCCATGGGCAATGCGGAGGAGTGGGGCGATCTGTCCCAGGAGGACTATGTGGCCCTCAAGAACAAGTACGCAAAGAAGTTCATCCGTTTGCTGAAGGAGCGCGCCGGCATCGACATCGCCCCCTATATCGAAGAGATCTGTGTGGCCTCCCCCTGGACCTTTGCCCGCTATCTGGGCACGCCCGAGGGCAGCGTCTACGGTTTTGAGACGGCGGAATGGGACGGCATGATGGCCCGGATGATGATGCTCGGCAGCGACTACCCCATCAAGGGACTGCGGCCCATCGGCGCGGCCGGACCCCGGGGTGACGGTTACAGCTCCGCCTATGTCTGCGGCAGACTGATGGCACGGCTGGCATTGAAGGATCTTCGTGAGGAAGGAGGCGAGCACTGATGGCGGTGAATGTGAAAGTCGGGCTGATCGGCGCCCTTGATATGCTGAAATTCAAAAACATGTCCAAGGTTCGGGAGGCGGCCATCCAGGCGGCCCCCGCCAAGGAGATCACCGCGGACTATCCCATCAACCAAAAGGCCAAGGCGCTGCATCCGGACTATCAAAAGCTGGTGGTATCCAAAATCATCAACCATACCGGCGCCGGAGCCAAGACCTTCGTGCTGGAGAGTGCGGACGACTCTCCGCTGGCGTACTTCCGGGCGGGGCAGTACCTGTCCTTGAAGCTGAAACTGGGGGACAGCGTTCTGTCCAGGCCCTATTCCATCAGCTCCGCCCCCAAAGATGCCCTGGCCGGACGTTATGAGCTGACGGTCCGGGCAAATCCCGGCGGCTTTGCGGCGGACCGCCTGCTGGAAGATGCCAAGGTGGGCGATATCTTCTTCGCCTCCGCGCCGCAGGGCAATTTCTACTACGAGGAGCTGCGGGATCCCAAGAACATTCTGGCTCTGGCCGGCGGCAGCGGCATCACTCCCTTCCTCTCCATGGCGCGGGCCATCATCGACGGCACCGAGGATTTCAACCTCACCATCCTCTTCGGCAGCCGGACGGAGGATCAGATCCTCTTTAAGGGCGAACTGGCAGAGCTGACGAGGAACGATAAAATCCATGTCATCCATGTCCTTTCCGACGAGGAGAAGCCGGGCTTTGAACACGGCTTCCTGACCGCCGAGCTGGTGAATAAGTACGCGCCGGAGGACTACAGTCTCTTTATCTGCGGTCCGGAGGCCATGTACCGCTTCCTGGACGCCGAGCTGGAAAAGCTGGCGCTGCCGCGCAAAAATGTGCGGCGGGAGCTTCTGGGAGTGACGAAAAACATCGCCGCCCATCCGGAGTTTCCCGCCTCCGCCAAGGGAATGAGCTATACCATCACCGTACGACAGGGGCCCAGGGAGACCGCCGTATCCGCCATTGCCGAGGAGCCCATTCTGGTGGCGCTGGAACGCGCCGGCCTTACGGTCCCGTCCCGGTGCCGCAGCGGCGAGTGCGGCTGGTGCCGCAGCAAGGTCATCGCCGGCGAATTCTTTGTCCCGCCGGAAAATGAAAGCCGCCGCTATGCGGACAAGACCTCCGGATATATCCATCCCTGCGCGACCTTCCCCCTATCCGACATGGTGCTGGAGGTCCCGGGCGAATATGTCGGCGAATAAATCGTTTAAAACAAGTTGGGCAGCGTCGCCATGCGGCTTCGCTGCCCTTGCTTTTTACTCGGCTTCTTATCAGTGCACTGTCTCGATGCGGATCACATTGGTATTGCCGCTCTCGCCGCTGGTGTTGCCGCCGGTCATGACCACAGTGTCCCCCGCATCCAGCTTCAGGATCCGCTTGGCTTCCCGAAGAGCGAAGTAGTTCAGGACCTCCATGCTGGGGAAATGCTCGGTCAGCAGCGGCACCACGCCCCAGGACATGGCCAGCTTGTACCAGACACGCTCTCCGGTGGCCAGGCCGAGAATGGTGATCGGTGCCCGGAAGCGGGAGACCATGCGTACGGTCAATCCGCTGATGGAGGTGACCACGATGGCTTTGGCATCCAGGTCGATGGCCATGGTGCAGGCCGCGTGGGAGATCGCGTCCACCCGGTTGTGGATGGCAAAGCTCTGCGTCTGGAAGTGGCCGATGTAGTCGATGTGTTTTTCCGTCTCTTCGGCGATCTCGGACATGGTGCGCACGGCATCCACCGGGTACTTTCCCATGGCGGACTCGCCGGAGAGCATGATGGCGCTGGTGCCGTCGTAGACGGCGTTGGCCACGTCGCTGATCTCGGCGCGGGTGGGGCGGGGATTGGTGATCATGCTCTCCAGCATCTCTGTGGCGGTGATCACCTGCTTGCCCAGCATACGGCACTTGGTGATCAGGTATTTCTGGATGGCAGGCAGCTCGGTGAACGGCACCTCCACGCCCAGATCGCCCCGTGCCACCATGACGCCCTCGCAAACCGAGCAGATCTCATCGATGTTGTCCACACCGGACTGGTTTTCGATCTTGGCGATCACGTTGATATCCTCTCCGCCGTTTTCCGCCAGGAAGGTCTTGAGATCCACGATATCCTGCTTGCAGGAGACAAAAGAGGCGGCCACAAAGTCCACGCCGTTGCGGATGCCGAAGCGCAGGTCTGCCCGATCCTGATCGCTCATGTAGGCCTGACGCATCACCTTTCCGGGGAAGCTCATGCTCTTGCGGTCAGACAGCACCCCGCCCACAAGGACCTTGCAGTGGATCTCGCTGCCCTCGATGGCCCGAACTTCAAAGATCACCAGACCGTTGTTGACAAGGATGCGGTCTCCCACCGAGAGATCATCCGAAAGTCCCGGGTAACTGACAGAGACGATGCTCTCATCCCCCACCACGTTCCGGGTGGTGAAGGTAAAGTCCGCCCCGTCCAGGAGGCTGATTTTCCCGTCACGGAAGGTCTTGATGCGATACTCGGGGCCTTTGGTATCCAGCATGATGGCAATGGGGAGGCCCAGCTCCTGGCGGACCGCCTTGATCATGTCGATCTTTTTTTGATGCTCCTCATGGGTGCCATGGGAAAAATTCAGGCGGGCCACATTCAGGCCCTGCAGGCACATGGCGCGAAAAACCGCGGGATCCTCGCTGGCAGGTCCGATGGTGCAGATGATCTTGGTCCTTCTCATAAATGCTATCCTCCCATTTTTAGTATCTTTATCAACCATCCGCTCAGCTTGCAGGCTGCGCGTGCTCAACCGTAACTGTGGAGTCCGGGCAAAAGGGTGTTGACTCCGGCGAAGGTAAACAGCACCACCGGCACCGCGATGATGACATACCAGGCCAGGACAGCCGGGTCCATCTTTCGGCGCAGCCGAAGATGCAGGTACACCGCGTAGATGATCCAGGTGATCAGCGCCCAGGTCTCCTTGGGGTCCCAGGTCCAGAAAGCGGACCAGGCCTGTTCGGCCCAGATGGCGCCGGAGAGGATCACGACCGTCAGGAAGAGGAAGCCGAAGCCCACCAGGCGGTAGATCAGATAGTCCGTCTGCCGCTGCTTTCTGTCATCCGGATCGGCGGTCTTTCCCCCACGGATATAGCGTAGACCGGCGCAGCCGGCCAGCACAAAGGCGCTGTAGGAAAACACAGCGGAACCGATGTGGATGCCGAACCAGGCGCTGCGCAGAGCGGGCATCAGTTCTGTGATCTCCCGGGGCTGCAGCGCGGCATAGGTGAGCACCAGCAGTGCCGCGGGCATGGCAGCCGCACTGAGCCAGTCGGCTTTTGTTTTATCGCGCAGCACGATCAGCAGCAGCGCGATGCCCCAGGCAAAGGCGCAGGCGAACTCAAACTGATTGGACAGCGGCAGCCGCCGGGCGATGACGCCCCGCAGCACAAGGAACAGGGAATGCAGCGCAAAGGCGGCAAGAAACAGCCACCAGGCGATTCTGGCCAGCTTCTCTTTTTTGAAAGCCGTGGCGGAGAACTGAGCGATCACCGCCAGAAAGTACGCCCCAAAGACTACAAAAAACAGCAAATTCATGAATGCGCCTCCCCTTTATCCATATTCAGCAGGTCCATAAGCTCCAACCGCATTCCCTCCGGCTTCGGTCCGCCGACGGCATAGCCCTCGTCGTCCAGCCGTACCAGCACCGGCGGCAGGAAAAACAGCAGATATAGCCCGGCGATCATCAGCGCAAAGCAGGCGATCAGCAGCGGCTCGATCCAGGAGGGCGTGACCTTGATGCGCAGTCCGGGGTAGCGCAGGGGCTCATCAAAACGAAAACGCAGCGCCCCGATCTCCACCGTGTCCCCCGGGAAAAGCAGGCGGTCCTCCCTCTCCTCCCCGTTTACGGTCTGCACATGGTAGACCGGGTGGGGATAGGCGGGATCTCCGGTATTCACCGGCAGGATCTCGCCATTGGCGTTGATCAGATAGTCCGGGTAGAGTGCCACGAACCAGACACCGCTCTGGTTGTCCATGGACAGGAAGGAGAGATCCGTCAGGGCAAAGCTGTCCGAGCCCTGGTTCTGCAGATTCGTCACCGTGACAGAGCCGGCGGTGCCGTAGCTTTGCTGGTAGACCTTGTAAGGTCCGAAGGACAGGGGGTGATTGACGCTGATCTCTCCGAGGCGAGAGCGTCCGTCGGGCAGGGTAACGGTCAACCGGCTGGCAAAGTCCAGCCGGCCGCCGGCATCATTGGTGCGAAAGTCGCTGACGGTAAAGCGGGCCGTACCGCCGTTTGGGTCCTTCAGGGTGACGCTCTCCCCGGGCAGGCAATCCATATCCGTCACCTGGGGCAGAGTCAAAGCCATGGCTCCCACGATGACCGTCAGCAAAATGGAAAGATGGGTCACGAAACTGCCCCAGGCGCCCGGGAGATGCTTGTAATACACCCGGGTCCGGCCAAATTCCGCGGATCGGCAGCCCTTGCTCTTCAGATGCTGTTCCAGCCGGATAAGGCCCTCCCCGCTCAAGGGGACACTGTTTTTCATCCCGGCGCAGGCGGAGAGCAGCCGCTCCCGGGAGCCCAGCAGCGAACGGCCGCGGAGCAGAGAGCAGAGGGTCAGATTCACACACAGAAGCCCCAGCAGCAAAAGGAAATACCAGCTTTGAAACACTCGGTAGAGCTGCAGAAAAAAGATCGTTGGATGGGCACCGGGGTAGTTTTCCACATACCAGGCAAGCTCCCGCTCCTGGGGGATCACAGAGCCCGCCACGGACAACAGCGCGATCAGCACCAGCAGTAATATTCCAAAGCGCATGGAGCGAAGATAAGAGAGAATCTTTTTCATACGTAATCCCATATAAGAGAGCCGCCCATCCCGAAGGACGGGCGGCATCGGTTTTTGCAGCTCAGCGCGAGAACATGCCCAGCGCTTGGTTGCACAGCTCGGCAGCTTTGTCCAGGCAATAGTCGGTCAGCGCAGGATTGTGGACGCCCTCGGCGTTCTCCACGAAGACAAAGTCCCAATAATACTGGGCGTCCCGGGCCAGCGAGCGGATCTGGTCAAGCTCTGTCTCATTCAGCTCCCCGGCCTCCACGGCCTGGGCCAGACGTTCGGTCAGGAATTCCAGTTCATAGCCGATGGTGTAGGTCCGCGCCTCGATGCGCTCCTGCACGGCGTGTACCTCGCTGACCAGATCCACGTGGCAGCGGGCGCACTCGTTCTCAATGAGCGTGGGATTGTTCAGGGGGCTGATCAGGTAGTGGTTGACGTACACGGTGCCGTCCTCCGCCGTGGCCTGCCCCATGTGGCAGTCGGCGCAGGTGTAGTTGCCCCGGTGGGGGCTGCCCTCGCCCAGGAAGGTCTCCAGCTCGGGATGCTGCACCTTGATCTGCCGTACGCCGGTACGGGGATTGGTGTAGTCGGCAAAGGGCTGGCCGTCCGGGAAGTTGGCGCCGTCGTTGTAGTAGGCCAGAATGGCATCCGGGCTCATGCTGGCCAGGCTGTCATGGGGCAGCGTGGTGGCGCCGCCGTTGCCGGGATCAAAGTAATACTCATTATGGCACTGGCCGCAGGAGAGGGTGGCCGCGTCGATAGTCTCAAAGTCCTCCCCCACTCCGTCGGTCAAATAGGTGTGGGTGATGGTCAGCACGCCGGGGGTGTTGGCGTGGCAGGTGTAGCAGCTGACAGGCTCGGTCATGACCTCTACCAGGTCCATGAAGGAGCCACCGTAAGCGGATACGCCCTCTTCATTGACCATGTTGGTGTACTGGGGCGTCTTGCAGGTCCAGCAGCTGGCCTTGGAGTTGGGGCCGGTGCGCTCGGTGGCCACCACATCCTCCAGGGTGTAGCTGTGACCGCGGGCGGCCTTGTAGTCCTTGGAGAAGCCGTAGGGCTCATACAGGGTCTTGAGCATGGGATAATCCACCAGATAATCGGTGACGGAGCTGTTTTCCCGGTCCTGCAGCCAGCTGTTGTAGATGTAAGGGTACTCCTCCGACCAGTCCGCGGCAGTCAGCACCACGACGCCGGAATGGGTCTGCACCCGCTCCGCAACCACGCTGCACTTGACCGCCGAACCGCCGGATGCCATGATCTCGTCGCCGCCGAAGAGAGCCGCGTCGATCCCGCCGGAGGCAAGGGCATCGGCAATGGCGGCGCGGATGGCGTCCGAGGTAATGGTGGCGCCGCTGACCGCGTCTACGGAAAGGCTCTGGGCCTCATAGACGGATACGGGGATCTTGTCCACCGCAGGCGTTCCCACGCCGTCGGTCTCCTTGTGGCTCAGGACTTTGATGGAATAGATAGCATTCTGGTCGGCGACCACCTGCACGGTCACGTCGCCGTTCCGACCGGGGGCAGTGCCGGTCAGAGTCTGGGCGCTTGCCGGGATGTCTCCGGCCTTGGCCCCCACTGTTTTGCCCACAGCGCCGGAAATGATGGTGACGACCAGCGCGCACAGCACAAATATGCCGCAAAGGGCCCCGGCCAGGTCCTCTATGTTCCAGCTCTTCCTCTTCATTGCTGTTTCCTCCCATTTCTACATACTGCACAGGAAGACGCAGTTTTTCACTCTTTTATTGTATCTGAACAATTCGCCCGCGTCAATCGCATTTATCGACAAAACAAAGCAAAATTGTTTGGCATTTTCACAAAATTGTGGTACATTACGGGTATGGCGGTAAAAGTACCGCGGATAAAAGAAAGGTTGGATCATCATGAACGGTATAGCGGAATTACTGGAAGAGGTGCTGAGCAGCATCGTTTTGATCAGCACCTCTCTGATGGAGTTTATCGGCGTCTGTGTTCTGGTATACACGGCGATCAAGAGCTTCTGGCTGTGGGTCAAGAAGGACGGCAGCAATGTCCGCCTTATTCTTGCCCAGGGCATCGCGCTGGCGCTGGAATTCAAGATGGGCGGAGAGGTCCTGCGCACGGTGGTGGTGCGGGAGTGGGCGGAGCTCGGCATTCTCGGGGCCATCATCGTGCTGCGGGGGCTGCTGACCTTCCTGATCCACTGGGAGATCGAAAACGAGCGCAAGGCCATGGGGCCGGAGATCGAAAAGCAAAAGCCCTGATGTCGGTTCACATCTCCAGCACATGCCCATGGCCGGGGCAATAGAGGTATCCCCGGAACTGACGCACCAGGGCTTCCCGGGCCTTCTTGGACAGCTCCGGATCCTCGTCCACGCCGGTGAGCAGGAACGGCGCCAGACGGTTGAACTCCTTCTGCTCCGGGGTGATCCCTTTCACGTTCACAAAGATATCCCCGCTGAACAACAGCTTCAGCTCCTCGCACACGGCTACGATCTCCCCCTTCACATGGCCGCCGGGGCCCTCATAGATATCAAAGCTCCATCGGCCGAAGGGAAGACTGCCTATGGGGCAAAACAGCTCCTCCCCCCTGCGCTCTCCGATCACCCGGAAGTTGTCCGGCCGGGGCGGGGTGTAGCGCGTGATGATCTCGCTCAGGGCGAAATACGGGGTATGCTTTGGGTTTTGCTCCCGGAAGCCCTTTTCCTTCCGGTTTTCCTTCAGAAGGTCCTCATAGGAGTTGCGGCTCATATACACGGTGTCCATCAATGGGGCGAGACCCGTGTGGTCCATGTCCACATGGGTAATGAGCATGGTCTTTTTCCGCTCCCGGAAGCCCGGGAACTGTCTTGCGAGCACTGCCTCCGTCTCCGTCCGGAAGCAGCCGTATCCCCCGTCGATGAACATCAGCTCGCCGCCGGACTCCAGCACGAAGGTATTGCTTCCGCAGGGCGGCTCCAGGATCGTCAGTTTCAGATCCTCCGTGAGCGTTCTCTCGGAAACCGCCACGTCAAAGTGCTCTCCCTTATGATCCCGGACGAATTTGGCAAATCTCCGGATGTAGTCAAAGGTCTGCAGTGAGGACTTGTCCTGCTGATCCAGGACCTGCATCAGCTTGTTGGCCCGGATCAGCACACAGTTGGCGTCCTCCGGGGAGAGATTCAGGAGCTTCCGCATCTCGTTGGTGAAGGTCACGTAGAAAACCGTGCTGTCCAACGTCCTGTCCGTCACCTCATAATCCAGGATCCTGGTCTCGCAAACCTGGGACAGGTCGTCCAAAAGGCTTTTTATCTCCGCCGTATTCTCCAGGAGGATGCCCATTTTCAGAAACTGGAACTGGGAGCCCGTCTCCTGGGAACTCACATAGGAGATATTCACATTATGGGAGTGCAGGACCGAGAGCGCCTGGGTCAGCGCCCCTGCCCGGTTGGGGATCTTCAGCACGATCATGATGACCCGGGAATCCTCGTTGGCGCTGCTCAGATAGCCGCAGCCCAGCAGGGCCTTTCCGATCTTTTCATGCTGCTCCGGCTCCGCCTGTATCTCGACAAAAAGGGTGTGGCTGTCCACCGCGCGGCTGTAATTGGCCCGTACGATCCTGCCGCCGTATTCATCGATGATCTGGCTGGCCTTCAGGAAAGCACCGGTCTTGTCCGGGAGTCTTGTCACATATGTCTTTTGCATATCCAACGTCCTTATCAAGAGCTTTGTTATATTATATAATCCGCTCCCGGGAGCGTCAAGCGTAGCTTGCCGTTCCTCCCCGGATCGTGTATAAAGAGATATGAGGTGATGAATATGTGCATTCACGCTGCCATTTCTGATGGGGATACGGAATCCTCCCCTGCGGATCGGGTCGCACGGATAGAGTACTACGAGAGGCTCTTTGAAAAGGCTCTGGCTGACCGGGACGCGGAAACGCTCCGGCTTCTGGACGACTACTACCGCTCCGGCCAGTGGCTGGACGACTACACCGCCGACGAGAACGGAGAGCTGCCGCCCCATCTCAAGCGCGGGGTACTGTCCCAGGACGCGCTCTATGATCTGCTGGAGGACCAAGCAGAAGAATAAAAAGAAAAGTGCCGCGTTTGTCCCCGTGTGTCGGGGCACAGACGCGGCGTCTTTCCTTTTTCCTCAGTATTCGATCTCACCCCGGAATACCAGGGAGGCGCCGCCCATGAGGCGCACGCTTTTTCCGTCATAGTTGACCGTCAGCTCCCCGCCCAGGAGAGTGACGCGGATATCCCGGCCGAGGTCGCACAGGCCGTTTTCCACCGCGGCCACCACCGCCGCGCAGGCGCCGGTGCCGCAGGCCAGGGTCTCCCCGCTGCCCCGCTCCCAGACCCGCATACGAAGGTTGTGCCGGTCCACCACCCGCACGAATTCCGTATTCACTCGCTCCGGGAAGCAGGGGGCGAACTCGAATTCCGGCCCGATGCGCTCCAGGTCCAGGCTGTCGATAGCGTCGCAGAACACCACACAGTGGGGATTGCCCACGCTGACGCAGGTGACACGGTAGTCCGTCTCCCCCACGCGCAGAGGGCTGTCCACCAGGCGGGGCTGCTCGGTCAGCACCGGGATCGCCTCGGCGTCCAGGGACACGGCGCCCATATCCACCTCCACGGAGCTGACCTTGCCGTCCCGGACAAAGAGGCGCAGCTGGCGTATGCCGCTCTCCGTCTCCACCCGCAGGTACTCGGAGCGGATATAGCCCATGTCGTACAGGTATTTTCCCACGCAGCGCAGATTGTTGCCGGCCATCTTTCCCTCGCTGCCGTCCCGGTTGAAGCTGCGCATGCGCACATCGGCAAGCTTGGAGTTCTCCATGAGCACGATGCCGTCGCCGCCTATGCCGTAGTGGCTCTGGCAGAGACTGACGCACAGGGACTCCGGGCAGGTGATGCTGCCGTCAAAGTTCTCGATGAAGATATAGTCGTTGCCGCAGTCCTGCATCTTGGTGAAGCGGATGCGCTGGCGCAGCCGGCGTATGGCGTTGATATTCACCAGTTCCGTGCTGCCCTGGGTGAAGCGGCTGGCGATGATGTCCGCCAGGGCGTTGGCGGTGTCCAGAGAAGTCAGACAGGGAATGCCCAGCTGCATGGCCCTCCGGTGCAGGGCGATATAGTCGCCCATGGTGGCGTCCTTCACCGCGCCGGTGTAGAGGATATAGCACAGTGCCCCCTGCTCCATCAGGCGGTGGATCTCATCGCTCTCCGTGGCGTTGGCCACGGATGTGACCGGGATGCCCAGAGAGGCGATGGCCGCCGCCGTCCCGCTGGTGGCGTACAGCCTCAGACCCAGCTGGTGGAAACGGCGCGCCAGGGACAGCACCTCCGGGTAATCCCCGGTCTCCACGCTGATCAGCACCCCTGTGCCGGTCCGGGAGTGGGGCGAGGGAACGGTGAAGCCCGCGGCGGTCAGGCCTTTGAACATGGCCTCGGCCAGGGTCCGGCCCAGGCCCAGCACCTCGCCGGTGGACTTCATCTCCGGGCCCAGGATGGAGTTGGCGTCGCTGAGCTTTTCAAAGGAGAACACCGGGACCTTGACCGCGTAATAGGGCGGGGTCCGGTACAGGCCCGTTCCGTAGCCCAGATCCCGCAGTCTGGCGCCCAGCATGATCCGGGAGGCCAGGTCCACCATGGGCACATCCGTCACCTTGCTGATATAGGGCACCGTGCGGGAGGCCCGGGGGTTGACCTCGATCACATACAGCTCGTCCTGATAGATCAGATACTGGATGTTCACCAATCCTCTGGTCCCCAGGGCCAGGGCCAGCTTTTCCGACACGTCCACGATCCGATGCAGGAACTTGTCGTTCAGGTTGTATGGCGGGTAAACGGCGATGGAGTCGCCGCTGTGGACGCCGGCCCGCTCGATATGCTCCATGATGCCGGGGATCAGCACCTCTTCCCCGTCGGAGATCACGTCCACCTCCAGCTCTGTCCCGGGCATGTACTTGTCCACCAGGACCGGGTTTTCGATGCCTCCGGCCAGGATGCCCCGCATGTAATGCTCGGTGGTTTGGGCGTCCCGGGCGATGCACATGTTCTGCCCGCCGATGACATAAGAGGGGCGCAGCAGCACCGGATAACCCAGCTCCTCTGCCGCGGCCAGCGCCTCCGGGAGGGTGTTCACCCCCCGGCCCCGGGGACGGCGGATCCCAAAGCGCTCCAGCAGCGCGTCAAAGCGGGCCCGGTCCTCGGCCACGTCGATGCTGTCGGCGGAGGTGCCCAGGATGCGCACGCCCCGACGGTCCAGAAACTCGGTCAGGCGGATGGCCGTCTGGCCGCCGAAAGCCACCACTACCCCGACAGGCTTTTCCACCTGGAGGATGTTCCACACGTCCTCCGGGCACAGGGGCTCAAAGTAGAGCCGATCGGCGGTATCGTAGTCGGTGGAGACCGTCTCCGGGTTGTTGTTGACGATCACCACGTCGTAGCCCATCTCCCGCAGGGTCCAGACGCAGTGGACGGAGCTGTAGTCAAATTCGATGCCCTGGCCGATGCGGATGGGGCCGGAGCCCAGCACCATGACCACGGGGCGCCCGCTGCGGGGAAAGGCACGGGATTCGCATTCCTCGTCAAAGCTGGAATAGAAATAGGGCGTCTCCGCATCAAACTCCGCGCCGCAGGTGTCCACCATCTTGTAGGACATGGTGGACGCCGGAAGCTCTTCCGCGCCAACGATCTGGCGCAGGGCCGCGTCCGTATAGCCCAGGCGCTTGGCGCGGCGGTAGTTTTCCTCCGTCAAAGGCTTCGCTGCCAGCTCCTGCTCAAAGGCCGCAAGGCCCTCCAGCTTATGCAGGAACCAGGGGTCGATGGCCGTGAGGGCGTGGATCTCCTCCACGCTCATGCCCGCTTTGAGGGCTTCAAACACGGTGAAGAGCCGGCGGTCGTCCTTCTCCCGCAGCCTCTCCGTCAGAGGACGGTCGGTCAGAGGCGGGGCGTTAAGGGTGTCCAGGCCGATCTCCGCCCCGCGCACCGCTTTCATCAGCGCCATCTCAAAGCCGGGGGCGATAGCCATGACCTCCCCCGTGGCCTTCATCTGGGTGCCCAGACGGCGGGAGGAGCCGGCGAACTTGTCAAAGGGCCACTTGGGGATCTTGACCACCACATAGTCCAGGGTGGGCTCAAAGCAGGCGCAGGTCTTGCCGGTGATGTCGTTGCGGATCTCGTCCAGGGTGTAGCCCAGGGCGATGCGGGTGCTGATCTTGGCGATGGGATAGCCGGTGGCCTTGGAGGCCAGGGCGGAGGAACGGGAGACCCGGGGATTGACCTCAATGACCGCATATTCGAAGCTGTCCGGATTCAGGGCAAACTGGCAGTTGCAGCCGCCCACAATCCCCAGCTCGCTGATGATGTCCAGAGCCGCGGAGCGAAGCATCTGATACTCTTTATCCGCCAGGGTCAGGGCCGGGGCCACGACAATGGAGTCCCCGGTGTGGATCCCCACCGGATCCAGGTTTTCCATGGAGCAGACAGCGATCACGTTGCCGGCGCTGTCGCGCATGGTCTCAAATTCGATCTCCTTCCAGCCGGCGATGCACTTCTCCACCAGGATCTGCCGGATGGGCGACAGGTCCAGGCCGCTTTTGGCGATGAGGCGCAGCTCCTCCTCGCTCTCGGCGATGCCGCCGCCGGTGCCCCCCAGGGTATAGGCCGGGCGCACGATGACCGGATAGCCGATCCCCTCCGCGATGGAAAGGGCGGTCTCCAGGTCGTTGGCGGTATCGGAGGGGATGACCGGCTGTCCCATGCGCTGAAGCGTCTGGCGGAAGCGCTCCCGGTCCTCGGCCTTCTCGATGGCCTCCAGATCCGAGCCCAGGAGCCGCACGCCATATTTTTCCAGCGTGCCGTCCCGGGACAGCTGCATGGCCAGAGTCAGCCCTGTCTGGCCGCCCAGACCCGCCAGCAGCCCGTCCGGCCGCTCCCGTTCCAGGATGCGCCGCAGGGTTTCGGCCGTCAGCGGCTCCAGGTAGATGGCGTCGGCCAGCTGCTTGTCGGTCATGATGGTGGCCGGATTGGAGTTTACAAGGACGGTGGAGATTCCCTCCTGCCGCAGCACGCGGCAGGCCTGGGCCCCGGCGTAGTCAAACTCCGCCGCCTGTCCGATGACGATGGGCCCCGAACCGATGACCAGGACCTTATAGATGCTGTTATCTCTTGGCATTTCGGTCCTCCTCCATCATACGTAGAAAGCGGTCGAACAAAAACTCGGTGTCCCGGGGGCCGGCGGAGGCCTCGGGGTGGAACTGCACGGTAAAGCAGCGCTTCCCCGGGTATTCCAGGCCCTCGCAGCTCAGATCGTTGGCGTTCACATAGCTCAGCTGGGCGATACCCGCCATGCTCTCGCTGACCACGGCGTAACCGTGGTTCTGGCTGCTGATATAGGTGCGGGAGCCGTCCGTCAGCCGTACGGGCTGGTTGGCGCCCCGATGGCCGTATTTGAGCTTCATGGTCTTTCCGCCCATGGCCAGGGCCGCCAGCTGATGACCCAGGCAAATGCCGAAGACCGGCAGCTTTCCGATCAAAGAGCGGAGCTGCTGGATCTCATAGGTGTTTTCCGCCGGGTCTCCCGGGCCGTTGGAGAGCATGAGCCCGTTGGGGGCCATGGCCAGGATCTTGTCGGCGGGGGTGTCGTGGGGAACGGAGGTGACGCGGCAGCCCCGGCGGCGCAGGCAGCGGATGATGCCCCCCTTGGCCCCGTAGTCCAGCAGCACCACATGAAAGCGCTCCGGCCCTTCGGCAGAGTATTCCTCAACGGTTTTGGAACTGACCTGGGCCACCGCTCCCTGCACCCGATAGCTTTGGATCGGTGCCAGATCGGGCTGGGGCACGGAGGAGATGCGGGCGTTCATCACGCCCTCCTCCCGGATCAGGCGGGTGATGGCCCGGGTGTCCACGCCGCAGATCCCCGGGATGCCCCGCTCCTTCAAAAAGCGGTCCAGCTCATATTCGCTGCGGAAATTGGAGGGCGTCTGGCACAGCTCCCGCACCACATAGCCTCTGGCGAAGCTCTCCCCCTCAAAGTCCGCGGGGATCACCCCGTAATTTCCGATGAGGGGAAAGGTCTGCAGGATGATCTGTCCGGCGTAGCTGGGGTCGGTGAGGGTCTCCAGATACCCCACCATGCCGGTGGTAAACACCAGTTCCCCCGTGCTGTCCCCGGCTGCGCCGATGCGCCGCCCTTCAAAGCAGCGCCCGTTTCCCAATACAAGATAAGCTTTTTCCATACGTTTACCCAAATCGTGAAGACCCAGAGGCGTCCGGGCTCGTCCCGGACGCCTCATGAGCTTTTGATTGTTGTTTACAGCGTTGCGGCCATCACGGCCTTGATGGTGTGCATACGGTTCTCCGCCTCGTCAAAGACGATGGACTGGGGGCTTTCAAAGACATCGTTGGTGACTTCCATGCCCTCCAAGCCGTATTTATGATAGATCTCCAGGCCATTCTCCGTCTCCAGATCGTGGTAAGAGGGCAGACAGTGCATGAAGCGGCACTGAGGGCCGGCGGCAGCCATCAGGGCGGCGTTGACCTGGTACGGGAGCAGATCGTGGATCCGCTCGTCCCAGACGCTCTCCGGCTCTCCCATGGAGACCCAGATATCCGTGTAGATCACGTCGGCGCCGGACACTGCCTTCACCGGGTCGGACTCAAATTCCAGGGTCGCTCCGGTCTGAGCGGCGATCTCCCGGCACTGGGCGATCAGCGCCGGAGCGGGGAAATACTTTGCCGGGGCGCCGGCCACGAAATGCAGACCCATCTTGGCGCAGCCCACCATCAGAGAGTTTGCCATGTTGAAACGGGCGTCGCCCATGAACACCAGCTTCCGGCCCTGCAGGGAGCCGAAATGTTCCCGGATGGTCAGAAGGTCCGCCAGGACCTGGGTGGGGTGGAACTCGTTGGTCAGGCCGTTCCAGACCGGCACCCCGGCATAATGCGCCAGAGTCTCCACTCTCTCCTGGCCGAAGCCCCGATACTCGATACCGTCAAAGATCCGGCCCAGGACCCGGGCCGTGTCCGCGATGCTCTCCTTTTTTCCCAGCTGAGAGCCCTTGGGGTCCAGGTACACCGGGTGGATGCCCAGATCGGCGGCGGCCACCTCAAAGCTGCAGCGGGTCCGGGTGCTGGTCTTTTCAAAGATCAGCGCCACGTTTTTCCCCTGATGGATGGCGTGGGGAATGCCCGCCTTTTTCTTTTCCTTCAGTTCGGCGGATAGATCCAGCAGCGCGCCGATCTCCTCCGGCGTATAATCCAGCAGCTTTAAAAAACTTCTGCCTTTAAACTCCATCGTTTCGCTCCTCTCACACACAGGCGGCCTTGATGATTTCAACGGCCTTTTTCAGCGTCTCCATGGGGATGTTCAGCGCCGGCAGCAGCCGGACCTTGTCCTTGGCCGTCAGGCACAGCACGCCGTTTTCCATACAGCTGCGCACTACCTCGGCGGCGGGCTTCACGGTCTTGATGCCGATCATCAGTCCCATGCCGCTGACGGACTCCACTCCCTCTGCCCCCTGCAGGGCCGAGAAAACAAAAGCGCTCTTTTCCCGCACCTGGGCCAGAAAGTCCCCGTCGATCCGGCGCAGCACGCTCAGTGCCCCGGCGCAGACCGCGGGATTGCCCCCGAAGGTGGAGCCGTGGTCGCCGCTGCCCAGAACGTTCTGGGTCTTCTCCCCGAAAAGCGTGGCTCCCAGGGGCAGGCCGCCGCCCAGGCCCTTGGCGGTGGAGACGATATCAGGTTCCACGCCGTAGTTCATATAGGAGTAGAGCGCGCCGCTGCGGCCGTTGCCGGACTGGACCTCATCTACGATCAGGAGGATGTCCTGCTCCCGGCAGAAGTCTGCCAGGCCCTTCACATAGGCCGGGTCCAGAGCGATCACCCCGCCCTCGCCCTGGATACACTCGATCATGACGGCGGCGGCCTTGGTTTGGAGAGCCAGCGCCTTAGTCCCCTCCAGGTCCCCGGCTGCGGCGTGGACAAAGCCGGGGGTCAGGGGCTGGAACAGCTCATGATAGTGCTCCTGCCCGGTGGCGGCCAGGGTGGTGAGAGTGCGGCCGTGGAAGCTGTTCTGCAGCGTCACGATGGTGAAGTGGTCTGCCCCCTTCGTCTCGGCGGCGTACTTGCGGGCGGCCTTGATGGCACACTCGTTGGCCTCGGCCCCGGAGTTGCAGAAGAAGACCTTTTTCATACCGGTCTTTTCACACAGCAGCTGCGCCAGCAGGGCGCAGGGCTGAGTGTAATAGAGATTGGACATGTGCTGCAGCTTGCCCAGCTGCTCGATGACCGCGGCCTTCCAGGTATCATCCGCGATGCCGAAGGCGGTCACGCCGATGCCGCTGCCCATGTCGATGTATTCCTTGCCCGTGTCGTCATAGACCAGGGAGCCGTATCCCGATACGATCTCCACCGGGAAGCGGGCATAGGTATTGGCCACATATTCTCTGTCGATGGTTTTGATATCGCTCATAATTCTTCTCCCTCTCCCTGAATGACCATGGTGCCCGCGCCCTCGTCGGTGAGGATCTCCATGAGGATGGAGTGGGGCACGGTTCCGTCCATGATGATGACGCTCTCCACTCCCCGGTGGATGGCGTCGATACAGCAATCCACCTTGGGGATCATACCGCCGGCAATCACCTTTTGCTCAAAGAGTTCCACGGCCTCCCGGACAGTCAGCCGGGGAATCAATGTGGAAGGATCGTCTTTGTCCCGCAGGACGCCGGCGATATCCGTCATCATGATCAGCCGCTGGGCGTGCAGGGCCCCGGCAATATAGGACGCCGCCGTGTCCCCGTTGATGTTGTAGGTGTTGCCCTCTTCATCCACCCCCAGGGTGGACACCACGGGGATATACCCCTTTTCCAGCAAGTCCATCACCGGGTCGATGTTCACGTGGGTGATGCTGCCAACATAGCCCAGTTGGGCGTTCTTTCGCTTGGCCTGGATCAGGCGGCCGTCCATGCCGGAGATGCCCATGGCTTTGCCGCCCTTGACCTCCAGCAGGTTGACCAGTGTCTTGTTGACCTTCCCCGCCAGCACCATCTGCACGATGTCCACGGTCTCCTTGTCGGTGACCCGCAGGCCGTCCACGAACTCCGGCTTTTTGCCCAGTTTTTTCATCATATCGCTGATCTCCGGCCCGCCGCCGTGGACCAGCACCACCTTTACGCCCACCAGCCACAGCAGGACGATATCCTCCATCACCTGCTGGCGGAGCTGCTCGCTGACCATAGCGTTGCCGCCGTACTTCACCACTACGATCTTCCCGTTGTACTGGCGGATATAAGGCAGGGCCTCGGTCAGGACCTGGGCGCGCTGAGCGTTGGAAAAATTCTGGAAATCCATCATGTCCGGTAATCTCCGTTGATCTTCACATAATCGTAGGTCAGATCGCAGCCCCAGGCGGTGGCGGAGGCCTCCCCGCTGCCCAGGCTGACCAGAATATCGATCTCGCTCTCATGGAGGATGGCGGAGGCCAGCTCCTCGGAGAACGGCACCCCGGCCCCGTCCCGGCAGACCTCGATCTCCCCGGCGGCGGAGCGGAAGCTGACGCCCACCTTGGACACATCCACCGCCGCGCCGCTGTAGCCGATGGCGCACAGCACCCGGCCCCAGTTGGCGTCCGCGCCGAACATGGCGGCCTTGGTCAGGCTGGAGCAGATGACGCTCTTGGCCACGGTTTTGGCCGTCGCCTCGTCCGCCGCGCCGCGCACCATACATTCCAGCAGCTTGGTGGCCCCCTCCCCGTCGGCGGCGATGGCGCGGCAGAGATGGACGTTCACCGTGTTCAGGGCTTCCATGAAGGCGGTGAAATCCTCCCCCTCGGCGCAGATCTCCTCGTTGCCCGCCAGACCGTTGGCCATGATCAGCACCATATCGTTGGTGGAAGTGTCCCCGTCCACGCTGATCATGTTGAAGGTGCTTTGGATATCCCCGGAGAGGGCCTTCTGCAGCATGGCGGAGGAGATAGCCGCGTCGGTTGTGAGGAAGACCAGCATGGTGGCCATGTTGGGGTGGATCATACCGCTGCCCTTGGCGATGCCCCCCAGGTGGCAGGTCTTGCCGCCCAGAGTGAAGCTCACGGCGATCTCCTTTTTCCGGGTGTCGGTAGTCATGATGGCCTCACAGGCGTCCGCGCTGCCGTCCCCGGAGAGCGCCGCCACCAGGGGTTCGATACCTGCGGCGATGGGGGCGATGTCCAGGGGCTGACCGATCACGCCGGTGGAGGCCACGGCCACGTCCGTCTCCGGGATCTGCAGCTTTTGGGCCAGCAGAGCGCTCATTTTCCCGGCGATCTCCAGCCCGTCGGCGTTGCAGGTGTTGGCGTTGCCGCTGTTGCAGATCACCGCCTGGGCCATGCCGTCGGTCAGATGTTCCTTGGTCACGATCAGGGGCGCGCCCTTGACCAGGTTGGTGGTATAGACCGCCGCGGCCCTGGCCGGCACGCTGCTGGCGATCAGGGCCAGATCCCGTTTGCTGCGGCTTTTGCGGATACCGCAGTGGACGCCGGAAGCCTGAAAGCCTTTCGCGGCGCAGACGCCGCCGGAAATGAGTTCGATCATCTCTTCCTCCTCATAGCACAAGTCCCGCGGTCTCCGGGAGGCCCAGCAGGATATTCATATTCTGGATCGCCGCCCCCGAGGCGCCCTTGCCCAGATTGTCAAAGCGGGAGATGAGCAGGATACGCTCCTTATTCCCCGCCACGCTGATCTCCATGGAGTCTTTCCCGGACAGGGTGTTCGCCGCCAGCATGGGCTCGGCGCAGTCTGTATAGCGGACGATGGGTCCGGCGTAATGGCTTTGATAGAGCGCGCGGATATCCTCCGTGCTGCCCCGCAGATCCCGCTTGAACAGGGGGACCGTCACCGCCATGCCGCTGTAGTAATCACTGACGATGGGGCAAAAGATCGGAGCTGTCTCCAAACCGCTGATCACCGCCATCTCTTTGAGATGCTTGTGGGTCTGACCCAGGGCGTACTGCCGGGGTGAATCCAGGGCGGGGGCCCTGTCCTCGGCCTCGTATTCGGCGATCATGCTCTTCCCGCCGCCGGAATAGCCGGTGACGGAAAAGCAGGTGAGCGCCGTGTCCGGGGCGATCAGTCCCTCATGGACCAGGGGCTCCACCAGGGCGATGAAGCCGCTGGCATGGCAGCCCGGGTTTGCCACGCGCTTGCTCCCGGCCAGCTTTTCCCGGCGGCCGAAGAGCTCCGGGAAACCGTAGTCCCATCCCGCCGCCGTCCGATGGGCGGTAGAGGTATCGATCACGGCGGTATCACCGTGCACCAGCGCGGCGGCCTCCACGGCCGCCGCGTCCGGGAGACAGAAAAAGGCGATATCGGCGGCGTTGATGGCCTCCCGGCGCGCCTCCGGGTCCTTGCGCAGCTCCGCCGGGATCTGGATCACCGAAAGGTCCGTCCGCCCGTCCAGGCGCTCGGCGATGCGCAGGCCCGTGGTCCCTGCGCTGCCGTCAATGAAGATTTTCGTCATAACCCAACACCTCTTTCACATAGGCGATCTGCGCCTCCACCGAGGCCACCGAGGTGCCGCCCTCGGAACTGCGCTTCTCCATGCAGGTACGCAGGTCGATCTGGGCGTACAGATCCTCTTCGAACAGGGGGCTGTAGCTCTGATAGGCCTCCAGGGGCAGGGTCTCCAGCACCTGTCCCTCGGCCATGCATTTTGCCACGATCTGCCCGGAGAGCTTATAGGCGCTGCGGAAGGGCAAGCCCTTGCGCACCAGATAGTCGGCCAGGTCTGTGGCGTTGATAAAGCCGGTCTGGGCGGCCCGGAGCATGTTGTCCGTCCGCACCGTCATGCCGGAAAGCATGGGCGTCAGGACCCGCAGGCAGAGCTTTACGGTGTCGCAGGCGTCAAACACGCACTCCTTGTCCTCCTGCATGTCCTTGTTATAGGCCAGAGGCAGACCTTTGAGAGTGGTCAGCAGTCCCATCAGATCGCCGTAGACCCGGCCGGTCTTGCCCCGCACCAGCTCGGCCATGTCGGCGTTGCGCTTTTGCGGCATGATGGACGAGCCGGTGGTATAGGCATCGGAGAGCTGGATGAACTGGAATTCCCAGCTTGCCCAGAGGATCAGTTCCTCCGCGAGACGGGACAGATGCATCATCAGAATGGAGAGGGTGCTCATCAGCTCCAGGCAGAAGTCCCGGTCGGACACGCCGTCCATGCTGTTGAGGGCGATGCGGGAAAAGCCCAGGAGTTCGGCTTCCATGCGCCGATCCGTGTCATAGGTGGTGCCGGCCAGCGCGCAGCAGCCGATGGGTGAGACATCCATTCGCTTTACCGTGTCGCTCAGCCGCTCCCGGTCCCGCAGCAGCATCATGACGTAGGCCATCATATAATGGCCGAAGCTCACCGGCTGGGCCCGCTGCAGATGGGTGTAGCCGGGCATGATGCTCTCCTTGTGCTCCCCGGCCAGGGCGGTCAGCGTCTTGATCAGGGCCTCCAGCAGGTCGTGGAGCTCTTTGCATTCGTCCCGCAGGTACATGCGCAGATCCAGCGCCACCTGGTCGTTGCGGCTACGGGCGGTGTGCAGCTTTTTGCCCACCTCGCCCAGACGGCGGGTAAGCTCCTGCTCCACAAACATGTGAATGTCCTCACAGCCGAAGTCGATGGCCAGCGCCCCGGATTCCAGATCCTCCAGGATGGCGGCCAGGCCGTCGCCCAGCTGCTCGGCCTCGGCGGGGCTGATGATCCCCTTGGCGCCCAGCATGGCCGCATGGGCCATACTGCCGCGAATGTCCTGACGGACCATCCGCCGGTCAAAGCCGATGGAGGAATTGAATTCGTCTGCTGTCGGATCGGTGATCCCGGCCGTGACCCCGGCCCACATCTTTGCCATTCCGCTCTCCTTTTTTGTGTTTAGTGCTTATTTCCCGTCCACCAGAGCCTGGACCTGGATGGGCAGGCCGTAGAGGTTGATGAAGCCGGCGGCGTCGGCCTGGTTGTAATCGCTCTCGCCGAAGGTGGCGATCTCCTCGCTGTAGAGGGAGTTGGGGCTCCATACGCCGGCGTTGATCATGTTGCCCTTGTAGAGCTTGAGCCGCACCGTGCCGGTGACCCGCTCCTGGGTCTTGTCCACAAAAGCGCTGAGCGCCTCCCGCAGGGGCGTGAACCACTGGCCGTTATAGACCAGTTCTCCAAAGGTGATAGCCAGCTTCTGCTTTTCGTGCATGGTCAGCTTGTCCAGGGTGATGGTCTCCAGGACGTTGTGGGCTTTGTAGAGGATGGAGCCGCCGGGAGTCTCGTACACGCCGCGGCATTTGATGCCCACCAGCCGGTTCTCCACGATGTCCAGCAGGCCGATGCCGTTGGCGCCGCCGATCTGGTTGAGTTTGAGCACGATCTCCTTGCCGCTGAGCTTTTCCCCGTTCAGGGCCACCGGAATGCCCTTTTCAAAGTCCAGGGTGATATAAGTGGGCTCGTCCGGAGCCTGGACGGGAGATACGCCCATCTCCAGGAAACCGGGCTTCTCGTACTGGGGCTCGTTGCCCGGATCCTCCAGATCCAGCCCCTCGTGGGACAGATGCCAGAGGTTCTTGTCCTTGGAGTAGTTGGTCTCCCGGTTGATCTTCAGGGGGATGTTGTGGGCCTCGGCGTAGTCGATCTCCTCCTCCCGGGATTTGATGCTCCACTCCCGCCAGGGGGCGATCACGGGCATGTTGGGGGCGAAGTGCTTGATCGCCAGCTCAAAGCGGACCTGATCGTTGCCCTTGCCGGTGCAGCCGTGGGCGATGGCGTCCGCCCCTTCCTTCAGGGCGATCTCCACCAGGCCCTTGGCAATGCAGGGACGGGCGTGGCTGGTGCCCAGGAGGTAATCCTCATAGACCGCGCCGGCCTTCAGGCAGGGGAAAATATAATCCTCCACATACTCGTCCGTCAGGTCCAGCACATAGAGCTTGGACGCGCCGGTCTTGAGCGCCTTTTCCTCCAGGCCCTCCAGCTCGTCCGCCTGGCCCACGTTGCCGGAGACCGCGATCACCTCGCAGTTATTGTAGTTCTCCTTCAGCCAGGGGATGATGATGGATGTATCCAGACCGCCGGAATAGGCGAGCACGACCTTCTTGATGTTCTCCTTGTTCATGGGAATGCCTCCTTGTGCAATTCGTTATGCATATTTATAACGTTATCGCCGGATAAAGTCAAGTGTTTATGAATATTTATTTAGTATTTCTGCGTTATAGCGAATGACCATACCCACAGTCCCATGCTTTCCGGGCAGGATGCACAAAAGAAAGACCGGGGGCGGCAGCGCCCGGTCCCATTTGTATGTTCTCCGTCGGAGGGGCATTCCCCGCCCCGGCCCAGCCGAGGCATTCGGAAAGGGGCGCGGACTTGCCCTTGCTCTTTTCCCAAGAATCTTCTTGTCAAGGCCGGCGCCCTCCGATAGAATATACATAGACCGCTCGGGAGGTGATCCGCCATGCACTATGTTGACGCCAAATCCCTGCTGACCCGCTGGAACGGGATGAATCTTTATCGCGGATGCGCTCATGGCTGCATTTACTGTGACAGCCGCAGCGTCTGCTATCAGTTCAGCCATCCCTTTGAGGATATCGAGGTCAAGCAGAACGCTCCCCAGCTGCTGGAGGAGATCCTGAAGAGACGGCGCAAAAAGATCGTGATCTCCACCGGCTCCATGAGCGATCCGTATCAGCCCTGCGAGAGGGATCTGAAACTCACGCGGCGCTGTCTGGAGCTGATCGACCGTTACGGTTTCGGGGCGTCGGTGATCACCAAATCCGACCTTGTGCTGCGGGATTTGGAGCTTTTCGACAGCATCAACCGCAAAGCCAGGAGCGTTCTGCAGATGACGCTCACCATCGCCGATGACAGCTTGAGCCGCCGTCTAGAGCCGAACGTCTGTACCACGTTCAGGCGATATGAGGTTTTGAAGGAATTCCAGGCCCGAGGCATCCCTACGGTGGTATGGATGACGCCGATCCTTCCCTTCCTCACCGACAGGGAGGAAAACCTGCGGCAGATCCTGGATCTCTGCTTTGACGCGGGCGTGGCCGGGATCGTCTGCTTCAACGCGGGCATGACCCTGCGGGAGGGCAGCCGCGAATACTATTACCGGGCCTTGGACCGCCTCTTTCCCGGGCTCTCGGACCGATACCGCCGGAGCTACGGAAACGCCTATGAACTCAACAGCCCGGACAATGACCGGCTCATGGGCATATTTCACTCCGAATGCGAGCGCCGCGGCGTGCTGCACTCCCCGGAGGATTGTTTCCGCTTTATCGCGGATATCCCGGAGAGGCAGGAACAGCTCTCGCTGTTCGGGCCGTGAGCAAATCGATCCCGTAAAGCAATGAGCCGGAATGAGCCGGACGGCCGGCAAATACGGATGCGGGATTCCGGTGAACCGGCCGCCGGGCATGGGCGTCTTTGGGGTGTGGAGATGATGAACGTTCCGGGAGGTGCAAAATGAAGAAAAAGGATCTGCGATTGTACAATGTAATGTTTCCGGTATGGATGATCCTGTGGTTTCCCTCCTGGCTGTGGCTCCTGCTGATCCCGGCCAACTATTTGGTGGACACGCTGGTGCTCCGGTGGAGTCTGAAGGGGTTTGCGGACCGAGGGGCTTTTTGCAAAAGGCATGCCTGGAAAATCTGCCTGGCCGGGTTTTTGAGCGACTTTGCGGGAGCGCTGCTGCTCTTTGGAGTCTATGCCGTGTCTGAAAACCCGCTGTCCTATGCGATCGCCTACGCACCTTTCAGTCACGGCCTCGCGCTTCTGATCACGGTGCTGTCCGTGGCGCTGTCCGGAGGGTGCATCTATCTTCTGGACGAGTGGCTGTTGAAAAGAGCGGGGCTGGAACAGAGACTGGCCCGGCATTCGGCGCTATCCCTTGCTGTCCTCACCGCTCCCTACCTGTATTTCTTTCCGTCGGGGATATTGTATCGCTGATTGTTACCATATCCTCCATCAAACAGCGAAAAAGCCCGCCTATTGGGCAGTTTTCATATGCGGGCATGGCCCTTTGTTTCTCGCGAAAACGTCAAACGTGTAATATGGTCTTTCAGCTGCGAGAGTACCCGCACGGAGCGCTCTGTAATCATTTCGGTTTTCCCGCGCTTATCTAAATGTCATTCTTCTGGACCATTTGTCTGCAGATATAAAGAGCCTGCAACTCCTTTCGGGAGAAGCAGGCTCTGCGCTGTTAACGAATATATTCACTGATCACGCTGAAATCGATCTTGTCAAGTATGCTGTCGATCTCAACGTCGGCAAGGTCTTGGGCTGGAGGATTTGCAGCGTGACAAAGGAATTGCAACTGCGCTTTTCCCTCACCTCATCCAAGAATTCAAGTTGCCGCGGCGATCAATTCTGCGGCCATCCGGGCAAGCTCATCGAGCGTAGCCTCTGTCGCCGCCATATCGGAGAGCGTATACACCGCGCCGTCCAGCTCAAAAAACGCGAAGGCGACGTCACACTCGCTGACGCTGTCGGCGCCGAAGGTGATAAAGTAGTGGCCGGCCGCCTCCCGCGCTCGATCCTCCTCCGTCTTTTGGTAATCCTCCGGCACGAACTTGTAGTGATCCAGCGACAGACCTACACTGACGCCGTCGATCGCGCGCCGCTCGTCAGGTTCAGGCTGCGCTTCGCCCAGGGCGGGATCGAGATCCAGATACCGTTCCGGGGAGCCGGGTCTTGCATAATCCACATGCACCCCATAGTATTCCCTTTCCACCTCCTCGGTTTCATTGACGATGGCCTCTCCCCTTACCGTGAGACGGGAGAAGACAAAGCCATTGGAGAATCTCTCCGGCACCGTCATGCCAAACCCTACGGTTTTCTCGATCTCCTTGAGCTGTGAGAGGCTGGTGTATTCCCCTGCCTCCGGCAAATCATGGGAAACCACAAAACGGGTACCGAACACGGCATAGGCCGACACACCCAGCGCCAGGATCAGCGCCGCGGCCAGGGCGATAGAAATCAAACGTTTCTTTTTCATAGGCAGAATCCTTTCCGGAGCGCCGCCGCAACGGTCGGGATCGAATTGAAACGCCTCCGCGATCTGCCTGTCGTCGATGTGGGAGAGGATCTCCGATAACTGTTCCCTCTTCATTCCAGCAAGCCCTCCTCTTTCAAATAACGGTATAGTTTTTCCCTTGTGCGGAATAGACGGACGGAGATCCGGTGGCTGTCCATGTGTGTCTGCGCGGCAATATCTGAGACAGCATCCGCGTACCAGTATCTCCGAAGGAAGCAATAGCGGTCTTCATACCGCAGCGTGTCCAGAAACCGGCTGATGGCGGCGGAGATCTCCCTGGCGTCGTAGTCCGTCTCCACATTGACCGAAGACGGGATACACTCCTCCAGTTCCTCCAGCACGAGATCATACTGCCCATTCCGTTTCCCGGCAGTGTTACGGTGGTATTTCGTGACGGCAAGGTTGCGGGCGATCCGACAAACATAACTGATCAGGGGTTGGGGCGCCTGCGGCGGGATCGTGTTCCAAACCCCGAGATATGTATCGTTTACGCACTCTTCCACATCCTGCCAACTGCTCAGGATATTGGCCGCGGTTTTCCTTATGGCAGCGCCGTATTTTCGGTCCAGCTCCGCAATGGCCTGTTCCGAGCGCTCAAAAAACAGGGCAATGATTTTGCTGTCCTCCAAATGCGTCACTTCCTTTCCGCCTCACCCTATATCTATGGATCCAGGCGCGGATATCTCATCCTTCGCCTGCATTCTTTTTGCCGTTTTGAGAAAACCGTTTTCATCCAAGTAAACCTTTTTTGCAGCCGTCAAGTTAATGATCTATGCCGATCCGCGCATAAAAAAGCTCACCCCGGAAAAGCTTTTTCTGAGGTGATGCTGGATGGAAGAAGGATCCCTGCCCATGGGCTTAGGACTGCTCCTCATGCAAAACGAGGCGGCCATGCAACGGTACAATATGCTGACGGAGGCAGAAAAGGAAAAGCTGGTATTTCGCCTGCGCGGTGTAAAGTCAAAGGCTGAGATGCGCCGGCTCGTTTCGGAGCTGGGAGAACGGCCGATCCCCTCGGATATCTATCCCGTGATCGACACGGATCTTGCCCGGGACAATGTGGAAAACGACCAGCCCGCCGCCGACCGGCAGGAGCTATCCTGAGTTCGAAAGAAAAGCGGCGGGGAGTCCTCCCCGCCGCGAAAACCCGTTAGGCCCCTTATCGGAAGAATCCGGCGTACCAGTCCACCATGGCCGTGCCGAACAGCAGGCAGAAGACGGTGGCAATGCTGATGGGCGGCGCGAAGGGTATCTTTTGGGAGCGCATGACATAGACGAAAACAAGTCCCAGGATGGCCGCGAGGATCAGGTTCATCAGGCCTACCAGGGGCCCCAGGAACAGGCTGACCACAAACAGCAGCTTCAAATCTCCGCCTTTGATGCTCTCTTTCTTTGTCACCTTTTCATAGGCAAGCGTGATCGCCAGCATGCCGCCGCCGATCCCGATGGCAGCGAACATGCCGCTGAGCATGCCGTCTCTCACGCCCTCGGGCATCAAAAAGACAAAGACCAGCCACCACAGAATGCCGAACACGAGAAACGGGTCCGGGACGTCCTGGGTATCCAGCTCCACCAGGGACAGGCCCAGCAGCGCGCAGCAAAGCCCCATGGCTCGCAGCGCAGCCCAGCTGAGACCCAGGCGAAGAAAGGCGATGGTGAACACCGCGCCCAGGAGCACTTCCGTGATCACATAGCGGGGAGATATCTTTTCCCCGCAGTAGCGGCATTTTCCCCGGAGCAGCAGCCAGCTGACAATCGGCACCAGGTCCAAAGCTTTCAGCTCATGGCCGCAGCGGACGCAGCGGCTGCGGCTGTGGAGGACCGATTCCTTGCGGGCCATGCGCCAGGCTACACAGTTCATAACACTGCCGAGCGACGCGCCCAAAACAAAAGCCAGCACGGCAAGAAAACCCGTCATATTTCTTCCTCCTGTTGCTTATAGAGATCGGCATCCTGCCCATGATCACAAGGACGTAAAATTCTTTTATATTTTACCAATCGGAAATTGGCTTGTAAAGAGGATTCGTCGTTTCCCGTCGGAATAAGCACCGTAATGCACCGCTCTGCCGTCTCCGGATCGTCTGTTCCTGTCCTCTCCCCCCTGGGGTTATACAAACAGCATCGCCCGGAGAAGCTCCGGGCGATGCATAGTCTTCTGTTTTTCAGGGCTCTTCCTGCTCCCGGCGGACGCCGGACAGGGAGATGCTGCCCCCGTTTTCCAGGTTTTTCCCCTCCAGCAGCAGAAGCTTTTCCGCCATCAGCCGGGCATAGCCCCCCACAATGGCGCTCATGACCACCAGATCCTGGGGATCCTCGGCGGCATATTGGCCTCGCTCCCTGTGGTCCAGAATGGGTCCGGCGGCCATACGGACCTGATCCATAAAAAACTGGCAGGCGTTCCTGTGCTGCTCGGCATAGGAGGAATAGAGCTGCTCAACCTCCTCCTCGCTGAGACCCATGGGGATGATCTGCTGGATCAGGGCAATGCTGAGAGAGTGCTTCAGCGTCAGGATCACGATCAGATAGGCGATGTGGATCCGGTAGTACCGGCGCTTCACCGGCTCGGGCATGACTTTGATGCGCACATAGTTGTTGATGGTGGCCGCGGTGATAAACTGCTCCTCCTTCAGCTCCGGAGGCAGATAGTCCAAATACTCCCGCAGCAGCAGGATCACCTGCTCCATGTACAGTCCCAGGTCCGGGATATCCTCCCAGCGGGGCAGACGGTAGTTGTCCAGATACCGCTCCCAGCGGCGAAGTTTACCCGCCACCAGTGCTTTTTCATAGGCCATACTGCCACCTCCCCTTTTTTATCTCGTTCTCAATTATAGCACATATTTTCTTGAAATCAAGATAAAGTTCACACTTATTTCATTGACATGATAGGAATGATGCCGTATAATAATATTCGATATTAGATTGTTGGGGGCATCCTTATGAGTTTTGCCATATTCACCGACACATCCGCCAACCTGCCCACGCCCATGCTGAAGCAGCAGGAGATCGGAGTGCTTCCCTTCTCATATCATATCGACGGCAACACCTTTGCCTGTCTGGATACCGAGGCCTTTGACGCCGCCGCTTTTTACGGCTCTATCCGTCGGGGCACCGTGGTCACCACCTCTCTGGTCAATCCGGACAGCTATATGAATGCCTTTCGCCCGGTATTGGAGAGCGGGCGGGACATCCTTTTCGTGGGCATGTCCTCCGGCATCAGCGGTTCTTACGGGGCCGCCTGTCTGGCCAGCGCCCAGCTCCGGGAGGAATTCCCCGACCGGCAGATCGAGACGGTGGACACCCTGGGTGCCTCTCTGGGGGAGGGTTTGCTGGCGCTGGAAGCCGCACGCCGCCGGGATGAGGGGGCCTCCCTGACCCAGGTGACCGAGGAACTGAACGACATGCGTATGGCCATGTGCCAGGTGTTCACGGTGGACGATCTGATGCATCTGCGGCGCACCGGCCGGCTTTCCAATGTGGGTGCCGTGGTAGGGACGGTGCTGAATATCAAGCCCCTTTTGAAGGGCAACGAGAACGGGAACATCGTCTCCTTTGCCAAGATCCGGGGACGCCGGCGTTCCATAGAGGCCATCGCCAACCAGTATGACCGGCTGGTGGAAAACCCTCAGGAGCAGGTGATCGGCATCGCCCACGCGGACTGTGCCGACGATGTGGAATACCTCTGTACCCTTCTGCGCAGGATCAATCCGCCCAAGGATATTCTCATCGTGGACTATGAGCCTGTCACAGGCTCCCACGTGGGTCCGGGGGCGCTGGCCCTGTTTTTCCTTGGCAGCCGGGAATTCCGCGGGGAATAAGCCCCCGCAATACGATAGATGGAGGAACTGTTAACGTGCGCGACTATGTGATCTTTACTGATTCCGCCTGCGACATCCCCACGGGGACGCTGCGGGAGTGGGACGTGGGCTGGTGTTCCCTGACCTATACCTTTGAAGGGGAGAGCCGGCAGTATGAAAACTATGAGCTTTCCTGCCCCGAGTTCTATGAGCGGGTGCGCCAGGGCGGCGTGGCCCGCACCTCTGCGGTGAATGCCAGCGCCTTTGAGGAGGCCTTTGCAAAGATCGTGAGCGAGGGCAAGGATATATTGTATGTGGGCTTTTCCACGGGTCTTTCCGGCACCTGCGATGCCGCCGGCATTGCGGCCAAGGACGTGATGGAGGCCCATCCGGAGGCGGACATTCGCTGCGTGGACACCCGCGGCGCCTCCGCCGGATTCGGTCTGCTGCTGTATATGGCCGTGGAGAAGAAGAAGGCGGGCGCCACGCTGGCGGAGAATGAGCAGTACATCCTGGACAACCGCTTCCACCTCTGTCACTGGTTTACCGTGGAAGATCTGATTTACCTCAAGCGGGGCGGGCGGATCAGCGCCGCCACCGCCATCGTGGGCAATGTGCTGGGCTTCAAGCCGGTGATGCACATGGATGATGCGGGGCATCTGATCAACATGTTCAAGGTCCGGGGACGAAACGCCTCCCTGCGGGCCATGGCGGACAAGTATGGAGAACTTGCCCTGGATAAAAAAGACGGCACCATATTCATCTCTCACGGCGACTGTCTGGAGGATGCGGAAAAGCTTGGCAAGATGCTCCATGAGCGTTACGGCGCCACTGTGGACCGGATCGTGTACGTCGGTCCCGTGATCGGCGCCCATACCGGGCCGGGAGTGCTGGCTCTGTTTTTCCTGGGTAAACAAAGATAAGAGCAAACTGAAATAGAGGAAAGGATCAAGCGTCATGGATGAGCTTAACGAATTGGGCGATTACCGCTATGATACCCAGCTTTTGATCGAAGGCACGGATCTTGACGAGGATGAGATCAACGACTATTTCCGGGAGAATTTTGACGGCGACTGCCTGCTTGCCGTGGGCGATGAGGAGCTGATCAAGATTCATTTCCACACCAACGAGCCGTGGAAGGTACTGGAATACTGCCGCTCCCTGGGAGAGATCTTCGACATCGTGATTGAGGACATGTTCCGTCAGGCCAGAGGAGAAAAGGGATAAAAAGGAATATCCCCCTTGCAGAGCTGCAAGGGGGGTAGGCGGTTTACACCATCCAGATGTTGTTTGCGTATTCCCTGATGGAGCGGTCGGAGGAGAAGTGTCCGGCGGCGGCCACATTGTAAAGGCATTTCTTGCCGAATTCCAGCCGGTCCTTCCAGTCGGTCAGGGCCCGGATCCGGGCGGCGCGATAGCTCTCGAAGTCCCGAAGGACAAAGTAGTTGTCGGCGCGCTGCCAGTCGGTGCCGTTTACCAGGGCGTTGTAGAGCTCCTGCTGGGTTTCGTCGGTGGGGACCATATGGTTGACCAGAGTGTCCACCGCCCGGTGGATGCGCTGATCGGACTCATAGAGGGCCCGGGCATTGTAGCTGCTGCGGGCAGCGTCGTTCTCCGCCACGGTGGCGCCGAAGATATAGTTGTTCTCCAGGCCGGCCCGCTCCACGATCTCCACATTGGCTCCGTCCATGGTGCCCAGGGTGACGGCGCCGTTGAGCATCAGCTTCATGTTGCCGGTGCCGCTGGCCTCCGTGCCGGCGGGCGAGATCTGCTCGGAGATGTCGGCGGCGGGGATGATATGCTCGGCATAAGAGCAGTTGTAGTTATGCACAAAGAGGATCCGCATCCGTCCGTTCACTGCCGGGTCGTTGTTCACCAGCGCGGAGAGGCGGTTGATGTAGCGGATCACGGCCTTGGCCCGCCGGTAGCCGGGGGCCGCCTTGGCGCCGAAGAGGAACACCGTGGGAGGAAGCTCCTGGAGACCGCCGTTTTTCATCTCCATGTAGAAATCCGCCAGGCACAGGGCGTTCATCAGCTGACGCTTGTACTCGTGGGCCCGCTTTACCTGCACGTCAAAGGCGAACTCCGGCGGCAGCTCCACACCTTCCACCTTTTGGATGTGGGCGCAGAGCTGGCGCTTTTTCTCTGCCTTGACGGTGTTGAAGCGCTCGGCCAGTACGTCATCGATGTGGATCTTAAGATAGCCGATCCGGTCCAGATCCCAGAGGAAGCCCTCGCCGATCACCTGGCGGAGCATTCCGGTCAGTTCCGGGTTGCACAGGCCCAGCCAGCGCCGGGGAGTGATTCCGTTGGTCACATTGATGATCCGATCAGGGTAAGCCAGGTTCCACTCCCGGAAGAGGTTGTTTTTCAGGATATCCGTATGCAGTGCAGCCACACCGTTCACCTTATGGGACATGTAAACACACATGTCCGCCATGCGGACCTGGTTATCGCAGACCACATGCAGATTCCGGCCCGGCAGCTCCTGCTGCAGCTTTTCCTCGATGCGGAAGAGGATATTCACGATCTCCGGCACCACGCTGCGCATCAGATCCAGATCCCAGCGCTCCAGCGCCTCACTCATGACGGTGTGGTTGGTGTAGGAGAAGGTCTCCCGGGCGATATTGAAGGCTTTGTCAAAGTCCAGTCCCTCGTTCATCAGCAGCCGGATCAGCTCCGGAATGGAGATAGCGGGATGGGTATCGTTTAGCTGGACGGCAAAATCTTTGCTGAAGCGGTTGAAATCCGTATTGCCGATGCTCTTGTAGGTCCGAATGATGTCCTGGAGAGAGGCGCTGGAGAGGAAATACTGCTGCTTCAGACGCAGGCGCTTGCCCTCCTGGGTGGTATCGTTGGGGTAGAGCACACGGGTGATATCCTCGGCCCGGTCCTTTTCGGTCAGAGCCCGGACGTAATCCTGACGGTTGAAAGCGTCAAAATCCAGCTCCCGAACGGCCTCGGCCTGCCAGAGACGCAGAGTGCCTATGTTGTCGGTGTGGAAGCCGATGATGGGCACATCGTAGGGCACGGCCAGGACGACCTGGTCGGCAAACTGCACCTGGACGATGTGTTTTTCCCGGCGGTAGCTCCAGGGGTCTCCAAAGCGGGCCCAGTTGTCGGCGCTCTCCCGCTGGGCTCCGTCGTCAAAACTCTGCTTGAAGAGGCCGAACTTGTAGCGCAGTCCGTAGCCGCTCAGGGGGATGCCGAGAGTGGCGGCGCTGTCCAGATAGCAGGCGGCCAGACGGCCCAGGCCTCCGTTGCCCAGAGCCGCGTCTTCGATCTCCTCCAGACAGGACAGATCCACCTTCCGTTCGGCGAAGGCCCGCTTCATCTCATTGAGGATGCCCAGATTGAACAGATTGTTGTATACAAGGCGGCCGATCAGGTACTCGGCGGAGAGGTAATAAGCCTTTCTGTTGTTCTGGCGGCGCTTCCGGGACTGGGACCAGTTATCGGAAACGGCCATCAGCACCGCCCGGCCCAGGGCGTTATGCAGGTGCTGGGGGGAGGCTTCGCAAAGGTGCTCATCCTGATCGTATTTGAGCAGAGATTCTGTGGTCTCCAGGATGTCCTGAGGAGAATAAATCATACTATATCCTTCCTCCGCCGAGAGACGGCGGATATGAAATAAAGTTTCCGGCAGGCGCACCGGAAGATTGTCTATTATCAATAATGCGGGATTATAAACGATTTTTCTTTGAATTGCAAGGCTTTCCGGGAATTTTGGAAAAAAGAGCGACGGACGGCATCCCGTCCATCGCTCTTTTGTAGTTTTTTTCAAAAAGTGAGCAAAATCAAGGCTTACCCGGCGTAGGGCAGGGTCGCGAAGTATTGGTTTTCGCTCACGCCGTTGATAAACCAGCCGCTGTCCATTCCATCCTGGCGATACTCCAGTCGGATGGCGCCGCCGGTTCCGTCTGACGTCACAAAGCGGGTCAATCCACCGTCGCAGCCGCACAGAGTGAGCGAGCTGCCAGCGGGCAGGCTCCCTTCCTCCCCATTGTCCCAGATCACGGGCAGCTCCCGGACCGTCTCCAGGGCAAAGGTGTTGGAACGATAGACCCACTGGCTGTAGGGGGCGGGGATCATCCTGCCCTCCTCCATGGTATAGAGGCGGAAGGCGTCGTAGGTCCCCATCTGATAGATCCAGCTGCGCAGGACGGGCTGCCCGACACTGAAGCAGAGTTCTCCGTCCGCCGTGTCGGTATCCTCCCCCGTCCGGTCGGCGCGGTTATCCCCGGCAAAGGTGATGGGCCCCAGGGTATCGCAATTCCAGCCGCAGGTCACATAGTCGTCCGAGCCCATATCGCCGGTGACAAAGATCTCCGCCTTGCCGTCGTAGTCCAGGTCTGTCAGCCAGACCTTCAGCACCTCCGCGTCCGAGGCGTAGGAACCGGTGGGCAAAACGCTGCCGTCGATCATCAGCTCCCAGCGATGGGCGCCGTTTTCCTCTGTATTTCTCAGTTCGATGGTCTCCCGCACTCCATCCCCGTCCAGGTCATAGGAGAGGGGCAGCATGGCGGAGATATCCAGGGGCAGCCTGTCAGAATCGTCGGCGGGCAGCAGCACCAGGGAACCGTCCTTCCCGCTCTGGGAGATGTAACAGCACTCCCGGCCGTGGATCCCGTCATACGAAATGGACAGATTGGGGGCGGCATCCGGGATCCAGGTGAGAAGCGTGAGCGTCTCCCCGTCCGAAAGGGAGCTGGCGTACCAGAAAAGATCGGCCGGCCAGAAGGTCTCGGAATACTCACTGTAATACACCCGCTGGATGCGCACGTTTTCCAGGTCGCCGCGGGCAGTGAAGGTGACCGCCGCGCCGGCCCCGCCGGTACCGTCGTCCAACAGGTACTTGCTCTCCCCTGCCTGATCAAGGATCTCACCGCTCAGTTCTCCCTCCGGGAGAGTGTCCGCCGGGAGGTATTCCTCCTTCATATCCAGTTTCATCCACTCATAGGGGATGATGAACTCGATCAGTCCGGCGGCGTAGCTCTCCAGCTCATAGGGGTTGGACAGGACCACCAGGCCGTCTTCGGAGAGGTACCAGTTCCCGTCCCGGAGAAGGGTGGGCAGGAGCTCCCGGTAGTCGTCCCAGTAATTGTATACGCCATATTCCGCGCTCTCGGCCACCCGGAGCAGCAGTTCCTCCAGGGTGGGGAGGAATTCCGTTCCCTCCACCCCCAGGTCCTCCAGATGCAGCTCCGCCCCGCTGCGGGTATCGAACACATGGCCGGTATGCAGCGTATAGCCGTGCGCACCGTCCATAAACGTGTAATCGCTGTAGGTCAGGGAGAGGATCGACGCATCTCCCCGCCTCAGGTCCAGAGAACGCTCACAGGCAAAGGGGGCAAAGCTGTCGGCGTAACCGTCCGCCGTGCGCATCTGCAGTTCCTCTTCCGCGGCTTTGAGGAAATTGTCCCGCCCGGCCGTCAAGCCTTCCTGGGGCTCATCGGGCCCGATCACAAAGTCCCTCCAATCCGCCTCCAGGGCGGCGTTGATGGCCTGCTCGGCGCTCTCGTTGCCGGAAACGGTGACAAAAGGCCGGGAACAGGCAAAGCTGAGGATCTCTCTGTCCGGGACCTGTTCGCTGTAAAAGGTCTCCCGCTCTGTCTCCACGTTCAGCACGACAGGGCCGTTCTGCGTGGGAGCGCCGCTGTCCTCCGGAGCGTTCAGGCCAAGGCCGGCGGACAGGGCGTCAAAGGTATCGTTGACCTCCCGTTCGCTGTGGTCCCAGCTTCCCTCATACCCGCAGTCGGCAAGGACGCCGGTCCCGCCCCGGGCGATGCTCAGAGCGGACTCCCGCACGGCGCTCAGCTTCTCTTCAAAACTCTCTCCGAATTCCGTTTCAAGGCCCCGGTCCCAGGCCCGGGCCCCGGCCAGCACCGCGTCCCGTCCGTTCTCCGCCGCCCAGTCCACCATGGTGGCGGCCAGAAATGCCGCCTTCAGAGAACTGCCGGCGGTGCCCTGGTGATAATCGTCAAACACACGGGTGAGAAGGTCATACATGCCGTTTTTCTCCGCCGGCGGATCGGTGGGAGCCGCCGGCGCCGGGGAATCCGGCACAGTAGAGGGCGGCGTTGGGCTTGCCGTGGGCTCGGCGGTCGAGGCCGCCTTGGCCGCGCAGCCGCAAAGCAGCGCCAGGCACAGCAGCAGGACGACAACAGTATATGCGCGTTTACGAATGGATGTTCTCATTTTGCGCCTCCTATGGTTTTTTCACATCTAAGACGCGCAGAGGGAGCCAATGGTTCCCTCTGCGCATGTTTTTTATTGGGGAAAATACAGCGTCACCTTGAAAAGGTCCCCGTCCAGCGAAAGGTCCAGGCTTCCGCCCATACACTCCATCAGAGAGCGGGCGATGGACAGCCCCAAACCGCTGCCCTCCCCGCTCCGGGACCGGTCTCCCCGGACAAAGCGCTCCATCAGCTCCTCCGCCGGGATGTTCAGCGGCTCCCGGGAGATGTTCCGCAGCGTCAGCGCCGCGCCATGATCCATAGGCTGCAGGTTTACATAAAACCTTGTCCCGCTCTGGGCGTACTTGCACACGTTCAAAAAGAGATTATCCAGCACCCGCCAGAGCAGCCGTCCGTCTGCCCGGATGGGACACTCCCCCTCCGGCAGAGTCGTCACGGTCTCCACTCCGGCCCGGCTCAGACGCTCGGCGTACTCTCCCCCCGCCTGGGTCACCAGCTCCCGCAGATCCAGGGTCTCCAGGCTGACCGGCAGAACGCCGCTGCTGGCCTTGGAGGCGTCCACCAGATCCTCCGTCAGCTTGCGCAGCCGCTGGGACTGCCGGTCCAGCACCTTGATATATTCCCTGGCCTGGGGGGATTCGATCTCCTCTTTTTTCAGCAGATCCACATAGTTCACGATGGAGGTCAGAGGCGTTTTCAGGTCATGGCTCACGTTGGTGATCAGTTCGGTTTTGAAGCGCTCGGAGCGCATGCGCTCATTCACCGCCCGGGAGAGCCCTGCGCGTACCGCGTTCAGATCCTCCCCGTGGGCTTTCAGCTCTCCCCAGAGCTTCTGGGTGTCTACAGTGTAGCTCAGATCGCCCGCGGCCATGGCCTGTCCCGCCTGCCGGAGCCGCCGGAGCTGAACCCCCAGGAGCAGGGACGCCGCCAGCCCCGCCAGATCCACCAGGAACAGGGCGAACAACCAGAAGCCCTCATATCCTCGGCTTTCCACCATAAGAACTATGCCGAAAATGTTGATCAGCGATACCCCGCAGAACACCAGGGCCAGCTTCCAGGCCACGGGGATCGCCCGGACCGCCGCGATCAGCGTTCTCCCCAGCGCCCGAAGCAGCCGTCCACAAAGGCGGAGAAGGAAATAGCAGACCGTGTTCTTCCACCACTGTCCGGCCCGGATCCGGGCGGCCAGGGTCATGCACAGCAGCAGCACCGCCGCACCCATGGCAAGGACCGCCGCCGCCAGACCCGGGATAGCGATACCCAGATAGGCGATATAGCCGATCTCTTCAACGATCCAGAAGAGCACCATCAGCCCGACGAGAAACACGGCGGCCAGCAACCCGGCGTAGACCTCCAGGGGCCAGCGGTGGACGCCCCGCAGCTCCACGCCCTCCGGCGTCCGCCCGGCGGAGGCCAGCAGAAAAGCAAAGAGCGCCAGCGTCAGCAAAAGCCCCGCTCCCGCCAGGGGCAGAAACACCATCCGCCCGTTGAAGAGGAACATATAAAGGTTTACATAACCATCTTCCAGACGGGAAGACAGAGGCCTTTCGTGCACGTACGCATAGTAAAAATCACTCTCTGTATAGTTCGGTTCCGCCCCCGGGTCCATCCCGAACTCAAAGTAATCGTACAGTCCGCAGGCACCGCAGGCCACGGTCATCAGTCCGAAGACCAGGCACAGGAAAAGGGCCAGTGCCCGCCAACCCTTTGACTCCAGAAGCTTTTTCATTTGCCGTCCTCCTCCAGCTTGTACCCCTTCCCCCAGACCACCTTCAGATAGCGGGGATTGGCAGGGTCGATCTCCAGTTTTTCCCGCAGGTGTCGGATATGTACCGGGACCGTTCCCTCCGCGGAGAGAGGCGCTTCCCGCCAGACCTTCTGATAGATCTCCCGGGAGGAAAATACCTTGCCCGGGTGCTGCAGCAACAGCCGGAGGATATCGTACTCCGTGGGGGTCAGACTGACTTCCTCCCCCCAGTTGGTGACGGTCTTCCCCTCATCGTCCATGCGGATGCCGCCGCAGCGCAGGGCGGAGGATGCCGCGGGCATCCCGCCCAGCATGGCATAGCGCCGAAGCTGGGCCCGTACCCGGGCCAGGACCTCCAGAGGGTTGAAGGGCTTGCAGACATAGTCGTCCGCGCCCAGGGTCAGCCCGGCGATCTTGTCCGTGTCCTCGCTTTTGGCGGTGATCAGGATCACGGGCACATTGCTGTGCTGGCGCAGCTTTGCCGTGGCAGTCATGCCGTCCATGCCGGGCATCATGATGTCCATCAGCACCAGATGGATCTCCTCCCGGGAGAGGATCTCCAGGGCTTCCATGCCGTTGGAGGCCTCCCGGACGGCGTAGCCCTCCCCTGTCAGGTAGATGCGCAGCGCAGAACGGATATCCGGCTCGTCGTCGCAGATCAGAGTGGTGTACATTCGACTTCCCTGCCTTTCGTCAACAGCATAGCAGAGGGGGGATTAAGAAAAAAGGGGCGTAGTGTTTAAGATTTCCTTAAGTTTCCCACTGGCCGTACAGCTCCCGCAGCCAGGCGGCCACGTCCATTCCGTAGACCTGCTCCAGGACCCGGGAGACGAACACGCTCTCCCCCGGCCCGGCGGCGGCCGCCGTGCCGTCGCAGAGCAGCAGGCCCTTCGTGGCATAGCGGCGGGCCAGGCTGAGATCGTGGACCACGGAGATCACGGCCCGTCCCGGCGTCCGGAGCCACTGGCGGATCAAGCCGAAGATCTCCCGCTGATAGGGAAGATCCAGGTGGTTGGTGGGCTCGTCCAGCACCAGAATCTCCGGCTCCTGGGCAAAGAGCTGGGCCAGGAAGGTCCGCTGCAGCTCGCCGCCGGAGAGCGTCAGCACGTTCCGCTCCGTCATGTCGCTCAGGCCGGTCATGCGCAGGGCCTCCGACACGGCGCGTTCATCCTCCCCGCTGCGCCGGGAGAAGGGGCCGGGGTTCCAGGCATAGCGGCCCAGGCGGACCACCTCCCCCACCGTGAAGGAGTAGCCCACGCTGTGCTGCTGACTGAGCACGCCGATGTGGCGGGCCATTTCCGCGCTCTTCATGCCGGAAATATCCCGGTCTCGGAACAGTATCCGTCCCGCGTAAGGTGCCGCTCCGGCGATGGCGTTCACCACTGTGGACTTGCCCGCCCCGTTGGGGCCGATGAGCATCAGCCAGTCCCCCGAACAGAGGGAAAAGCTCAGCCCCCGAACGATCTCCCGCCGGTTCATCGTCACAGACAGGTTTTCCACTTCCAGCAGCTTCATGCTCTCGCCCTCCCGGTCCGTGTGAAGATGATCACAAACAGGATGGCCCCCAGGAAAGAGGTCACCACTCCGATGGGCAGCTCCCGGGGAGAAAACAGAAGCCGGGCGCAGAGATCGCACAGCATGAGAAACGAGGCTCCGCCGAAAAGGGACGCGCTCAAAAGCCGTTTATGGTTGGGCCCGATCAGAAGCCGCACCATGTGGGGGGCCACCAGCCCGACAAAGGCGATGGACCCGCCGATGGATACGCATACCCCGATCAGCGCCGAGACCGCGATCATCACCGTCAACTTCACCCGGCGCACGTCCACGCCCACAGAGCGGGCGTTGTCTTCCCCGATGGCAAAGGCGTTCAGTTCCCGGGCGTGGGAGAGCAGCACTCCGCCGAAGAGGAGGAGCGCCCCCAGCAGCAGGGCGGCGTTGGCGTAGCTGCTTCCCGAGAGGGAGCCCATGGTCCAGAAGGTGATCTGCCGAACCTTATCCGAGGCGAAGGTGATCACCAGCGACAGCACGCTGGTGACAAACATGGAGAAAATGACACCGATCAAAATGATGGTGCCGGTAGCCAGAGAGCTGTCCAGCCGATACGCCAGGGTGAGGATCAGCAGCAGGGACAAAAAGGCGAAGAGCATGGCCATCCCCACAGTTCCGGCGAAAGGCAGGCCGGGGATAGTGACGCCGAAGGCGATGGACACCACCGCCCCCAGGGAGGCCCCGTAACTGACCCCCAGCGTGGAGCCGTCGGCCAGGGGGTTTTTCAGCAGGCCCTGCATGGACGCGCCGCACAGCGAGAGGCTGGCCCCGGTCAGGGCCACGCACAGCGTACGGGGCAGGCGCACCGACAGCAGGATAGAGGCCGAGGAGGTGGCGGGCGCCGCGCCCCGAAGCGCGGCGGAAAACACCGCCAGTACCTCCCGCAGGGGGATGGACACGCTCCCCAGGCACACGCAAAGCAGCAGCACCCCGGCGGTAACGAGACTCATGAGGGCATAAGTCCCCGGACCGAAGCCCTCTCTGGGATAGAGGAACAGGGAGAGCGAAGTCTCGCCCTCCCTGTGAATTTTCCGATCAAGCCGCATTTTCCAGTCTCTCGGCGGCAATAAAGTCCGCCATCATCTGCGCGCCTTCCGCCAGCCGCGGGCCGGGGCGGCTCAGCTCGTTGTTCTGCAGATTCAAAATGGCCTGGTTCTTCACCGCGGTCAGATTCTCCCAGCCGGCGCGGGAGAGGATCTCCTCGGTGGGGGTGGGGCCTTCGCCGTAGTACATGGAAATGGTCACGATATAGTCGGGATCCCGCTCCAGCACCTGCTCCTCGCTGATCTCCGCCCAGCCATCTATGTCGTCAAAGGCGTTGCGGAGGCCCAGCATCCCGGCGATCTCGTCCATAAAGGTGCCCTTGCCGGCGGTCCAGAGTCCCCATTCCAGGGGAGAGACTTCAAAATATACGCTCTCGCTGCCGTCGCCAGCGACCTGCGCCTGAACATCGGCAAAGGTGGCGCGCATGTTCTCGGTCAGGGCCTCGGCCTGGGCGTCCTTGCCCATCAGACGGCCGATCAGTTCAATGGCGGTATATACACCCTCCAGATCCTGCGCGTCGGACACCACCACACGGATGCCCGCATCCTCAAGGGCGGCCACCTGCTCGGCGGTCTGGGCCATGGTTCCCATCAGCAGCACGTCAGGCTCCAGAGCGATGATCTGCTCCAGACTGGTCTCCGCGCCGGATTGCACGGCGGGAACGGACAGCACCTCGGAAGGCCAGTCGCAGTATTCGCCGCGTCCCACCAGCGTGTCAAAGGCGCCCAGAGCGCAGAGGATCTCGCAATCGGCGGCGGTCAGCGCCACGATACGCTCCGCAGGCTTGTCCAGCGTGATCTCCCGGCCCGTCATGTCCGTGACGGTGACGCCCTCCCCCGCCGGCTCCGCCGCAGGAGCCTGGGTGGCCGCGCCGCAGGCGGTCAGGGACGCCAGCAGCGCCAGAACAAGCAGAAGAGAAAAAAGGGATCTCTTTTTCATGTTCGAATAATATCCTTTCCTTTTCTTTTGATGGCTTATTGTAGTCTCCCCGAGACCGGATTGTCAAGAGACTCGGGTCTTGCCGAAAACGCGCAGAGCCATTAAGGCATTCAGTAATCCCCCAGTTTTTTCCATCCGGCGGCGTCAAAGATATTCTGGCCCGACAGGGAGTACCAGCTGCCCGGCAGGAAGGTATTGCCGTTGTTAGTCATCACGTTCCATAGTCTCGTGAAGAAGACATGCTGTTCCGGCTCGTTTTTCGCCTCGCTGCTGATCAGCTTTCCGGAGAATGGGTTTCTCATATCCTTCAGCACGCCCTCACAGGCCAGCGTGGGTACGTCCGCGTTTGTCATAAAGCGGTCGTCCCGTTTAAAGCCCGTGTCGCCGAAATCCTTGACCATCAGCAGGGGGTTGAACCACATGATATCCAGCGTGCCGCTGTCCCCCTCCGGGACAATGAGCATGTCGGAGAAGGAATTCGTATTGTAGCCGTGGTCCGCCACAAGGATGATCCGGGTATTGTCATATACGCCCTCGCTGCGCAGATAGTCAAACCACTTTCCCAGCTGAAGGAAGGTCGCCATGTTTACCTGATAGTGGCTCATCTGCTGGAAGTTGTCCGCCTTCAGCCTGCGTCCGTCCAGGATGAAGCGCTCCTCGTGGGTGTCGTCATATTCTGTGTTGTCCACATCCATCACCGGTTCATAAGCCGGCTCCTGCAGAAGGGTGTTGTCGTGGGTAGCGTTGAAGTCCGCCATGAAGAAGGTGTTTTTCTCCTGCCCGGAGATCTCCGTCATGGCGCTCAGGGAGGTCAGCGTTTTCCAATCCGCCAGGAAATCATTGGGTATGCCCACGGATTTGGAACGGCCGCTGGCGTTATACTTTGCATCCATCACAAAGGCGCCGTTCTTCCGCTCCGAGTCAAAATAAGTCCCGTCCATATACAGCAGATGCTGCAGCGCCAGCGGAGAGGATTTCATGACGCTGAAGCAGAAAAGATTTCTCTTCCATATCTGCTCCAGCTCTGTTGCGTCAAGGCCGTCGTCTCCGCCCTTCCAGCTGGCCGTATAGTGGGCCTGCACGTTTTCGTAGCCCTCATAGATAGACAGGTCGGACACCCATCCGTAGCCGGCATAGGGCGGGTCACACACGCTGACCTGGAAGCCCTCCCGGTCGAACATGGCCGGCATCACCTGCAGCGCCTCGTTATGCTTGTCAGCCAGCCGCTCGTCCGAGCGGCGGTTCATCTCCTCCGGCCGGTATTCATATCCGCCGAACAGGGGCGGCGTGCCCACATTGGTGGAAGGACCGTAGCTCAGGGTGTTGGGGTACCAGGTAAAGCCATCAAACTGGCTCTCCAGTTCCGGCCGCTCCCGGAAGATGTAGGGCACGAAGCCGTCGATGGCCCGGTCCAGCATAAGGACGATCACGTTCCTGCCCTTTTTGCTGAGGGTGAACAAATGATCCAGCTCCCCCTGTTCCTCCTGCCGGGCGATGACGCTTTTGATATGGGGCACGGACCGCTGGATCCCCACACAGTTCCAGGCCGTCATGGCAAACACCGCCAGGATCAGCACGGGATAGGCCGCCTTCACCAGCTTGCGCCGCTTCCACCATACGAGCAGCAGCAGCGCGCACAAGGCGGCCAGCACACCGGCGTTGAGGAGCATTTCCCGGAGGGAGAAGCCGACCCCGGAATCATACAGCAGCTCCCGGGAGAGATTCCCCATCCGGGTGCCGAAAAACAGGTAGTCTGTGACGGCGACCCCGCACAGCAGCCACATACCGGCGCCGAAGAGTCCCCTGCCCTGCTCGTCGGCCAGGTAGTAAAACAACCCCAGCCAGATGAGAAACACGCCGGCCGCCAGCAGCAGCGAATACAGCACATACAGCAGCGGAGAGTGGAAGTTTGTGAGAACGACGAATTCCTCCGGGGAGGAGCCGATCACGGCAGAGGGGATCAGTCCGCCGGCAAACAGGGTGCAAAAGATCGCCGCATAGAGATACAGGGACCTGTCAGCTCCCTCCGACGATGTCCTTCGGGGACGCGGTTTCCAAACGGCGCGCAGCAGCTGCCAGGCCGTGGGCAGCAAAAAGAGCATACCGATGGCCAGGAAGGTCAAAAACCGAATTTTGGTGTTTCTGCCGTCCGTAAAGGTGTACCAGAGGTCAAGGCCTCCCACAAGCAATGTGACGATACACAGCGCCCGCCGTTTGTTTTTGGCGGTGGTGATGATGTTCTTGCACAGGGAGAAGAGATTGTTCAGCGTCCAATACAGCACCAGTCCCGCGGGGGAACGGTACAGCAGCACCAGGAAGATCAGCGCCATGGCGTGAAGCTTCAGCTTGTCCTTCAGCGGCATACCCTTGGCATAGATCTCGCTGGAGAGTATATTGATGGCCGTCATGAGAATGGGCAGCAGATTGAGCGTAAGGCTGCCGAGCTTCAACATCCCGTCCGGCGATCCGAGGGCCGGGATGGCGTAAAACTTTGCGTAGGTCATCGCCGGAAGGTCGGACAAGAGACGATAGGCGGCAATGAAAAAGGGCACCTGGAGCAGCAGCGGCAGGGCGCTGCGGAGGGCATAGATCGGTTTATAATTGTTCTGGCGGTAATAGGTCTGAATCATCATGTAGCGCTCGTCGCCCCGGAAGGTCTTGCGGATATGCGCAAGGCCCTTTTCCATGGCTTTTTGCCGCTCCTGCTCCTGGCGCTGGATCGTGTCCGCGCGCAGATAAAAAGGCAGCAGCAGAAAGTTCAATACCAGGCTCAGCGGGAATATGGCCAGTCCCACATGTCTGGTGAGGACGACAAAAACTCCGAAGATGGTCTCCATCAAAAGCATCAGCGGCGCCAGGCACAGCTGATACAAAAAGCTCCCTAAGGTCATAAAGCTCCCCTTCCACGATCCGCGGGCCCCTCCCCGCAGCGATCGAGCTTGATTCGCAACAAAAAACATATTAGCTGAAATGCGGCAGAAAAGCAACAGGAAAAGACATGCGGCTCCCCTGCCGCTATGAAAAAACGGCCATGCCGGTATGCCGGAATGGCCGTATTTTCATTTTTGTATCAGTATACGCTGAAGAGAATCTCGCCGTAGGACGGATAGGGCCATAACTGCTTATCCGTGATGGTCTCCATCTCATCGGCGCAGCGGCGAAGCTCTGCCATCTCGGGCAAAAGTTTTTTCCAGCAGCACAGGGCAAAGGCCTCTGTGCTGTCCGCCCGGCCGCTCTCCTCCACCGCGCTCTCCAGGGCGGCGGCTCCGTCCCAGGCCCGGGTGACCAGGGCCGAGAGCCGGCTGCACAGCTCCGTCTCATAGCGGCAGGCATCCTCCCCGCAGAGATCGCGCTTTTTCTCCGCTGTCCGGCTCAGCTCCCCGGTGAAGCGGCTGACCGCGGGCAGCACATCCTTGCGGATCATATCCAGCATGGTCAGAGCCTCGATCTTGACCTCCTTGGCGTAGTGCTGAAGCATGATCTCATAACGGGCGTGAAGCTCGGTCTCGCTCAGCACCCTGGCCTGGGAGAACAGGTCCGCATTCTTTTTGTCCAGCATATAGGCCATGCATTCCGGCGTGGCCCGGAGATTCAGCAGGCCCCGGCGCTCCGCCTCCCGGACCCAGGCCGCATCGTAGCCGTTGCCGTTGAACAGGATGCGGCGATGCTTGCGTATGGCAGCACCGATCAGATCGTGCAGGGCGGTATCCAGATCCGTCGTTCCCTCCAGGGCGTCGGCATAGCGCCGCAGCACATCCGACACCGCCGTGTTCAGAACGATGTTGGCCTCGGAGATGGAGGCGGAGGAGCCCAGCATACGGAACTCGAATTTATTTCCCGTGAAGGCAAAGGGCGAAGTCCGGTTCCGGTCCGTGGCGTCCCGGGGGAAACGCGGCAGGGCGTGGACGCCCACCTTGAAGGTCACTTTTTCGCCGGGTGTATAGGAAGTGCCGCTCTCAATGGAATCCAGGATGGAGCACAGCTCGTCCCCCAGAAACACGGAGAGGATGGCCGGAGGAGCCTCGTCTCCGCCCAGCCGGTGGTCGTTCCCCGCTCCGGCCACACTGATACGCAGCAGATCCTGGAACTCGTCCACCGCCTGGATCACGGCGGTGAGGAAAAGCAAAAACTGGGCGTTCTCCGCCGGGGTGTCCCCGGGGTTCAGAAGGTTCTCCCCGGTGTCGGTGGCAATGGACCAGTTATTGTGCTTGCCGGAGCCGTTGATGCCGGCAAAGGGTTTTTCATGGAGCAGACAGACCATGCCGTGCCGGTCGGCCAGACGCTTCATGCGCTCCATCACCAGCTGGTTCTGGTCGGCGCAGATGTTGGCCGTGGTGTAAACGCAGGCCAGCTCATGCTGGGCCGGCGCCACCTCGTTGTGCTCGGTCTTGGCCGGGACCCCCAGGCGCCACAGCTCCTGGTCCAGATCCGCCATGAATGCGGCCACCCGGGGCTTGATGGCCCCGAAATAATGGTCGTCCAGCTCCTGGCCCTTGGGCGGGCGTGCCCCCATCAGCGTGCGGCCGGTGTACACCAGGTCCCGGCGGCGGCGGAACATCTCCCGATCCACCAGGAAGTACTCCTGCTCCGCTCCCACCATAGGCAGGACGGCCCGGGTCTCGTTGTCCCCGAAGATACGCAGAATGCGCAGACACTGCTTGCTCAGTGCCACCATGCTCCGCAGCAGGGGCGTTTTCTGGTCGATGGCCTCCCCGCCGAAGGAACAGAAGGCCGTGGGGATGCACAGCACGTTGTCCTTCACGAAGGCATTGCAGGTGGGATCCCAGGCGGTGTAGCCCCGGGCTTCAAAGGTGGCCCGCAGACCGCCGGAGGGGAAGCTGGAGGCGTCCGGCTCCCCGTGGATCAGCTCTTTGCCGGAGAATTCCAGGATAGAACGGCCCTCGCCGGTGGGCGTGATGAAACTGTCGTGCTTTTCGGCGGTGATGCCGGTCAGGGGCTGGAACCAGTGGGTGAAGTGGGTGGCCCCCTTCTCAACCGCCCAGTCCTTCATGGCAGTGGCCACCACGTCCGCCTCCGAACGCTTGAGCCGGGTACCGTAGCGCTGACTGGAGCGAAGGGCCGCATAAACGTCCTGGGGCAGGCGGGCCTTCATGGCCTCGTCGCCGAATACCATGGAGCCGAAGCTGTCCGTGATATTGCTCATTGTGTTTCCCCCTCTCTATATTCCCATAGCAAATCATCGTCATCAAAAAAATTATATCAATAATACAATTTAAATCGGGTCCTTGTCAATTGCTCCTTTCATGAACTGAAAAAAAAATTGACAACACAAGCTGCAGGCATTATTATAAGCTGTCAAAAGTTTTGGTTTCCCGATTCTTGGAAGGAAGTGGTTTTCTTTATGGGTAAATATTTCGGAACAGACGGGTTTCGCGGAGAGGCCAACAAGGAGCTGACCGCGGAAAAGGCCTTTGCGGTTGGCCGGTATCTGGGCTGGTACTACAACCAGCGGCACGCGGACGGCCGCGCCCGCATCATCATCGGCAAGGATACCCGCCGCAGTTCCTACACGCTGGAGTACGCCCTCTCCGCCGGCATCACCTCCTCCGGCGCGGACGCCTATCTGCTGCATGTAACCACCACGCCCTCCGTCAGCTACTGCTGCCGGACCGACGGCTTTGACTGCGGCATCATGATCTCCGCCAGCCACAACCCCTTTTACGACAACGGCATCAAGATCATGCGGGCCAACGGCCAGAAGATCGAGGCGGAGATCGAGGAGAAGATCGAGGCCTACATCGACGGCCAGGCCGGCGAGATCCCCCTGGCCGAGCGGGAGCACATGGGCAATGTCATCGACTACGCCGCCGGACGCAACCGCTATATCGGCTACCTTATGACCATCCCCACCCGGGGCTTCAACGGCTGCAAGGTGGGCCTGGACTGCGCCAACGGGGCCAGCTGGAACATCGCCCGTGCGGTATATGAGGCCCTGGGCGCCAAGGTGTATGTGATCAACAACCAGCCCGACGGTGTGAATATCAACCTGGGCTGCGGCTCCACCCACATCGAGGGTCTGCAGAAGTTCGTGGTGGACAACGGCCTGGACATCGGCTTTGCCTATGACGGGGACGCGGACCGCTGCCTGTGTGTGGACGAGAAGGGCAATGTGATCAACGGCGACCATATCATGTATATCTGCGGCAAGTATTTCAAGGAAGCCGGTCTGCTGGACGGCAACACCGTGGTCACCACCGTCATGAGCAATATGGGTCTTTACAAGGCCCTGGACCTTTTGAACATCCGCACGGAAAAGACCCCTGTGGGCGATAAATACGTGGCGGAAAACATGATGCAGAACGGCTACATCCTGGGCGGCGAGCAGAGCGGCCACATCATCTTCGGCAAGTACGCCAGCACCGGCGACGGCATCCTCACCTCCCTGATGGTGATGATGACCATGCTGGAAAAGAAAATGCCCCTGAGCATGCTGGCCGACGGTATGACCATGTACCCCCAAGTGCTGAAAAACGTGAAGGTCGACGACAAGGACGGCACACTGGCCGATCCGGCGGTCCAGGCCGGCGTGGCCGAGGCCGAAAAAATGCTGGGCGACAGCGGCCGGGTGCTGCTGCGCAAGAGCGGCACCGAGCCGGTGCTCCGGGTCATGTCCGAGGCTCTGGACCAGTCCGACTGTGAAAAGGCCGTGGACGACATCATCGCGGCCATGGACGCCTCCGGGCATCTGATCGAGGTGAAAAAGAAATGAAGCTGACCATCAACGACCTTTTTGATCTGAGCCATACCGCGGCGGCAGAGTATCTGCGGCAGTATACCTTCCCCTGGGAGGCCCTGGCTGGCATCGGTGAGCTGATCCTCACGCTGGGAGAGAAGCTTCCCCCCGAGGAATATGAGCACACGGAGGAAAACATCTGGATCGCCCGGGACGCGAAGGTCTACCCCACCGCCTGGATCGGCGGACCCTGCATCATCGGCCACAAGACCGAGGTGCGGCCCGGTGCCTTCATCCGGGGCAACGCTCTGGTGGGCGACAACTGCGTGGTGGGCAACTCCACGGAGCTGAAAAACGTCATCCTCTTCGACAATGTCCAGGTCCCCCACTACAACTATGTAGGCGACTCCATCCTGGGCTACAAGGCGCACATGGGCGCCGGCTCCATCACCAGCAACGTGAAGAGCGACAAGATCAACGTGGTGATCCACAACCAGGGCGAGGAGATCCCCACCAACCGGAAAAAGGTGGGCGCCTTCCTGGGCGACCGGGTGGAGATCGGCTGCAACAGCGTGCTGAATCCGGGCACTGTCATCGGCCGGGATGCCAGCGTCTATCCCACGTCCTGCGTCCGGGGCGTCGTCCCGGAGAACTGTATCCGCAAGCTCAGCGGCAACATCATCCCCAGAGAGTTTAAATTCTGAAAAAATATATAGGAGGAGTCAACATGCGCGTTGTTGTAGCAAAGGATTACAAGGAAATGTGCGCCCTGGCCGCCGATGAGATCGAGGCCGAGGTCCGTCGGGACCCCCGGTGCACCCTTGGTCTCGCCACCGGTTCTAGCCCTGTGGGTATGTACCAGGAGCTGAGCCGCCGCTGCAAGGAAGAGGGTCTGGATTTTTCCCAGGTCCACAGCGTGAACCTGGATGAGTATGTAGGCCTGGAGCCCAGCCATGACCAGAGCTATCGTTATTTCATGAACGACAATCTCTTCGATCACATCAACATCGATAAGGCCAACACTTATGTGGCCAAGGGCGTGGGCGATGTGGAAGAAAACCTCCGGGAGTTCAACGCCGTGCTGGACGCCTCCGACGTGGCCATCCAGGTGCTGGGCGTGGGGCCCGACGGCCATCTGGGCTTCAACGAGCCGGGCGACACCCTCTATGACGGGGCCCACAAGGAAGTGCTGGACGAGAGCACCATCGACGCCAATGCCCGTTTCTTCGCTACCCGGGACGATGTGCCCCGCTACGCTCTCACCATGGGCATGGGCAACATCATGCGCGCCCGGAAGCTGCTGCTGATCATCAGCGGCAGCAAGAAAGACGCCGCTGCCAAGCTGCTGATGCAGGACCGGATCGACCCCCACTGCCCCGCCACCTTCCTGCGGCTGCATCGGGACGCGGTGGTCTTCCTGGAGCAGTCCCTGGCCGACGAGATCGGCTACAAGGGCTGAGAGAACGTCGTCATAAGCTCCGCAAAGCTTCCCTGCGGGATTCTTCCGATCCCGCAGGGATTTTTCTTGTGCTTTTTCGGGAAAGCGAGTATACTATGAAGGATATTGTGAACATAAGGGAGCATCCATATATGAAAAAGCTGCGCATTTTTCTTGCCTGTCTCCTCTGCCGCCTGGCCCGCTGGGGCATACGGCTGCTGGGCCGGGGCGGAACTGCCATGCCGGGTACGCTGGCGCTGAAGGTGTACCCCGGTCTTTTATCCGAGCTTGGAAAACGCGTGGAGAGCGTGGTGCTGACCGGGACCAACGGAAAAACCACCACCGCCGGGATGCTCCGACGGATGCTGAGCGAGCAGGGCATCGCCTACTTTTCCAACCGTTCCGGCGCCAATCTGACCAATGGGATCGCAGTGGAGTTCATAGAAAACGCGGATCTTCTCGGCAGACCCCGGGCCAAGCTGGCGGTGATCGAGTGCGACGAGGGCAACGTCCCCGCTGTGATGCGCGCTCTGAAGCCCAGGGCCCTGGTGGTGACAAACCTCTTTCGGGATCAGCTGGACCGCTACGGGGAGGTCACCCACACCCGGGAGTATATTGCCAAGGGCATCGCCTCCTCTCCGGAAACGGTGCTTTGCCTGAACGCGGACTGCTCTCTGACTGCCTCTCTGGGAGTGGACGTGCCCAACCCCGTGCTGTATTTCGGCGTGGATGGGGTCAGCACCGACGAGACGCCCAATGTGTCCGACGCGCCCCGCTGTCTCCGCTGCGGCGAGCGTTACGCCTACCGGCGGCACACCTTCGCCCATCTGGGCGACTGGTACTGCCCGAACTGCGGCTCCCGCCGACCGGAGCCCACACTGCGGTGTGAGGCCCTGGAAGCCCGCTCCGGCGGCAGCAGGATCACCCTTCGCTCGCCGGAGGGAGAGCGGGAGCTGGAGCTGGGTCTCCCCGCCCTGTATAACGTGTACAATGCCCTGGCCGCCCTCACCGCCGCCCGGGCCATGGGCTGGGAAACGGAACGGTGCTGCCGGTCTCTTCGGGATTTCAACGCCATGTTCGGCCGCATGGAGTCCATGCAGGTGGGCGATACGCCGGTGCAGATCGTGCTGGTGAAAAACCCCGCCGGCTGTGACCGGGCGCTGGAATACCTGGCCTCACTGGAGGGGGATTATCTGCCCATCTTCTGCCTGAACGACAACGCCCCGGACGGGACCGACGTGAGCTGGATATGGGACGCGGACTATGAGGGACTGTTCCGCAAGCGGCAGTACCCGGCCATCGGCGTGTGGGGCATCCGCTCCCAGGACATGCGCCTGCGCTTAAAATACGCCGGCGCGGACGACAGCGTTATCCGGGTCTATTCGTCGCTGGACGAACTGGCCCAGGCGGTGATGAATGCCGGGAAACCGGTGTATGTCCTTCCCAACTATACCTCCATGCTGACCGTGCGGGACAAGCTCTCCGCTCTGGCCGGCGGCGGTAAATTCTGGGAATAAGGAGGGCGCGGCATGGAACTGAAAATCTGCCATCTCTACCCGGATGTGCTGAACCTGTACGGCGACCGGGGCAATATCGCCTGTATGCGCCAGCGCCTTGCCTGGCGGGGGATCGACTGCACCGTCACGGAACTGCCCCTGGGCGTGAAGGACGAGCTCTGCGATTATGATCTCTTTTTCATCGGCGGCGGACAGGATTTTGAACAGACGGTCCTGCTCTCCGATCTGAGCGGCGGACGCCGGGACAACATCCGCTCCGCGGCGGAGGACGGCCTGCCCTTCCTGGCCATCTGCGGAGGCTATCAGCTTCTGGGGGCGGGCTACCGCACCGCGGACGGGGTGTGGTGCGAATACACCGGCATTCTGGATCTGACCACCGAGGGTTCCCGTCAGCGTATGATCGGCAACTATGCCTTCCGTCTCGGCCCCGAGAGCGGCGGCGGCGTAGTGATCGGCTTTGAAAACCATGGTGGCCGCACGAGCCTGGGACCCGGCCTCTCCCCTCTCGGCACGGTGCTCAGGGGCTACGGCAACAACGGTACGGACGGCACGGAGGGCGCCCGTTATAAAAACGTGTTCGGCACCTACAGCCACGGTCCGGTGCTGCCCAAGAATCCGGCCTTCTGCGATACGCTGCTGCGTCTGGCCCTGGAGAGAAAATACGGCTCCGTCTGCCTGGAGCCTCTGGACGACAGCGCAGAAGAGGCGGCACGGAAAAGCATGCTCACAAGACTGCACATCGAAGGATAAAGGGAGGATGGAAGATCATGCGGGATTTTAAAGCGGAAATGGAAAGCCGGGTGCAGTTCATCCGGGACATTCTGGCCGAAAGCGGATGCCGGGGCATCGTGTTCGGCAACTCCGGCGGAAAAGACAGCGCCCTGGTGGGCATCCTGTGCAAGGCCGCCTGCGAAAACACCCTGGGCGTTCTGCTGCCCTGCGCCACCAGCCAGAACTACGGCAGCGATACCGACGACGCTCTGCGCCTGGCCGAGCAGTTTCATATCGAGAGCCGCACCGTGGACCTGACCGAGGCCCGTGCCGCCGAAATGGCCGCTCTGGAGCGGGCAGGGATCGCGCTCAACAGCGCCGCGGTCTCCAACATCGCGCCCCGGCTGCGGATGACCACCCTGTACGCCATCGCGGCGGCGGAAGGCCGTCTGGTGGCCGGCACCGGCAACAAGAGCGAGATCTACATGGGCTATTTTACCAAATGGGGAGATGGCTCTTCCGACTTCAACCCCATCGCGGATCTGACGGTGACGGAGATCTTCGCGTTCCTGGACTACCTGAACGCTCCGGAGAGCATCCGGCGCAAGGCCCCCTCCGCCGGTCTTTTTGAGGGCCAGACGGATGAAAAGGAGATGGGCGTCAGCTACGCCGCCATCGACCGCTACATGGCCGGCGGCAGTGTCAGTCCGGAGGAGCAGGCCATCATCGAGCGCTACCACCGGATCAGCGAGCATAAGCGGGTAGGCCGAAAGGATTATTATTGAAAAAGGCAAAGACAATGACCATGCCGAAGAACTTCCGGCATGGTCATTTTTTGCGTATCACACGATATTTACTTTTACGCTGAGCGTGGCGTTGGGGGTGTTTGTCTGGTTGCCCTTTAAAAAAACAATGAGCTTTACCGTCTGGGATTTGGCTGTGGTGATCACATTCCCGGCGTAAGCTATGGCGTATTTCCCGTTCCCAAGCTCCTTGAGCGAAAACAGCGCCTCGCTCTTGCTGTCCAGCTGCACTTTGTCAATGCCCTGCAGCGTCTCGTCCGACAGCGTCAGTACGATCACTCCCTGGCTGTACCGGTCGGTTTTCAACAGCTCCACCGCCTTGACGTTTTGGCTCACAGCCGCCTTGCCTTGGATCAGCTTCAGGGAGACCGCCTTGCTGGAAACGCCTCCGGATGAGGCCGTTATGTTGAACTTGTCCAGGTGAGATATCTCTGCGTCGGGCTTTATCCCCACCAGATACGTTCCGTTCTCCACGCTGATCATAAACTGATCCGTGACGTCCTGGTTGACCTTCAGCTTGTCAGCGCCGTTGTAGATCCTGGTAACCGTCACGTCCTCCGACTTGGGCTCAAAGGTGTAGAAGTTCTTCGCCGTCGGCATCAGCGTCACCCTAGAATTCGGCCGAAGCACGTCCAGACTCCCCGTGGCTTTTAGCGTCAAACTCGCCGCCGGAACTTTTGCCGAGCGCTTTACCGTGAAGTTCACGCTCTTGGTCGGCTGGGTTTCTCCGCCGCAGTGCGCCGTCACCAAGACCGTGTAGGTTCCCGGGTCCGGTTCCCCGTTGGCCCTCAGGGTCAGGATGTTGCCGTTCCAGCTCATGTCAAAGAGATCCTTCAGGTCCTCCTCGGTCTTTGCCTTACAGATGGAAACTACCGTGTAGCTTGCCTCCGACGCGTGGAAGTTCGTGGTTGTCGCCGTGACCGTCACCGGGCTGTTCGCCACCGCCAGGTCTATGGTCCCCACGGCTTTCAGCGTAAGGCCCACCGCCTTGCTGTCCGCCAGGGTCTTCACCGTGAAGGCCGCTTCTACTCCGGCCACGGACAGATACACCTTGTAGGTATGGGCCTTCCCGTCCACATAGGGGGCCGTCACAGAGATTCCGCCGGCGTTCAGGTTTACATTCAGCACTGTGTTGTTTTCATATTCCGTCTTCCCCTCCATGATCCTGCTCACCGTCACCGCTTCCTCTGCAAAGATTATCGGTGTAACGGTGCCGAACACGGACACCCGGTCCACTGTCCCTGGCTTCAGAGTCACGGACACGGGCTTAAGCGTCAGCTTGGGGGCGGTCTTTTTGGCGCTCACGGTGACAGTTACTCGGTGCTGGACGCACCAGCCCTCCGGAATCACCAGCATGGAAATCTTGGCACTCTTGCTCGCACTCTGTGCTCCAGTGTAGGTGAAGCTTTGGCTCTCCTCGTCGTACGTCAGCCATTCCGGCAAAGGCTTTGAGGGGTCTGTCACCGCGGAAACAACCGTCCCGCCGGAGAATGTCACGGCTCTGCTGTCCGCAAAGTAACTGTTCAGAGACACTGCTTTCGCAGTGATCTTCGGCTCCGTCTTCTTTACCGTCAGCGTCAGATCCCCGGTGGTGAACTCCGTCCCGTCCACCGTTACGGCAATGGAGGATATATAGCGTCCCTTTACGGAAGCAGAGTTATCCAGGGCCTCTTGGGTGGGGATCACCTCCAGGGTCCGGTCGTCCACCACGCGCAGGCGGAACAGATCCGCAACGGACTGCACCGTGAACCGCGCCCCTTCGATGGCAATGCCCGCGTCCGCCTTCGGCTCCGGCGTGGGCAGTACTACCGACTGGGCCATTTTGTTGTTCTCCGTCAGTTCCGGAATCACCTGAATCCGGGTATAATCCGTTTTGAACAGCTCCGTGGCAGCTTTCGGGCTGGTCAGGCGCACGCCTTTTACGCCGTTGGCTTCCGCGGTCACGTCCTCCGCGATGGGGTGCTCCTCACCCGGTTCGCCTTCCACCACGTCCACACGGCACCGGGCGGTATAGGTCGTATCATTGATCTCCAGGGTCGCAATCACATAGGCGGCGCCGCCTGCCAGAGCCGTCACTTTGCCGGTTTCGCTCACGGAGAGGATCGCCGTGTCGATGTTCTCCTCCGCCGGCTCCCAGCTCCATGTCACGAAAGGCGTCAGCTCTACCGGAATAACGCGGCATTCAAGGGTCACAGACTCACCGGACCGTAGGATCATATACTCTTTGTCCAGGGTGATCTGAAGCGCTGAGGTTGAAACAGCCACAAGTTTCTCATAGTCGCCGTCGCCGTTCTCATCCGCCCAGATGGCCGGGACCTCTTCTCCGCCGATCAGCATCGTGGTGACCAGCACGGCGTCGGAATTCCCTTGGAATAGAAGCTGGTCCTCGTTTCCGGCCGTATCGATCACGCTCACGGTGACCGATCCGTCCGCTCCGTCGATGACCATGCCATCTCCGGTCTGCTCCATACTGATGCTGTCGCTTTCACTGCCGATCCCCCGGATATGTGTCTCGTTCCAGGGTGTCGTATAAGCGCCTTCATTGTATAGCACGGACAGGTCGTAGTCCCCGCTGACGTCCACTGCCGTGAAGCTTCCGTCAGGGTGGAACTCTATTGAGGAAGCGCCGGCGCAATCCACCGTTACCAAAGCGTCCTGTTCCACGATCATAAAAAAGCAGTCGTTATCGGATGGCGTGATAGCATACTCCGTGGCATCATTCGGAATGGTGACAATCATGTCGGAAGAACCGACACCGTCACAAACCGGAATGGCGATTACATCTCCGTCATTGATGGATGGAGTAACGGTATAGCTTTGTCCGTCAATCGTCAACTGATAGGTTGAACCCATAGCGGCGTTTGTAATGAGGATATCATAATCCAGTTTGTCTATGGCTTCTGATGGAGCTAGAACAAAAGGATCGTTTGTAGCCGAAAGAAGCGCATTGTACGATGGATTCTCGGGCCAGTACCAGTCACTGCTGTTATGATTGTAATACAGGGCTGTATCTTTTATGCTTAAATAGGGTGCAAAATCACTTGAAGACCAGTTTATTAGACTGTTTTTCGGATAGTTTACATCATAGATTAGAATTCTACTGTCATAGAATTTTCCATGAACATACCAACCTGGCCGGTTAGGAACATTTATAGAATCATAATAGTGTTCTACTCCATAAGCAACAACAGAATGCCCGCCTGATTGTCCTTCATTATACCATCCGCCTACAGCAAGCAGGAAAGGCGCTCCCCCATTCATGGCAGCTTCCGCCAGTGACTCAATTCTCAAAAGTTGCTGTTGAACGGACAGTTTCTTGAAAGCCCGTTTGTCTATTATTGCATTATCCAGAAACTGAGCGAAATGATGATAGCTTATAAGGGATTTTACCGATGAACTCAAGGATACGTCATGTAGCTCATCAGCGCCGCTTGAAAAGTCGGAAGGCGTAAGCAGACCCATTTTTACGAGAACCGCGGCCGCCGACATGCCATGGCAAGACCCGTTAGAACTATGATTACGCCAATACTGAATTACGCTTTTTCTGACGTCATCTCCGGCAATCATCTCCAGTCTTTTCCAATCTGAATCGGTAAAATAAAATTCTCCAGCATAGTTTTCAAAACTCCAGCTATCATGCCTCATTCGAAAGCCGGTATACTCTTTTATCAGTTCGTAGTTAATTCCATTATCTTCGGCATAGAACTGAACTCCGCTATTCGGATAGCAGTATATCGTCAGTATGTCTTCACAGCCCTTAAATGCATTTTTCCCGATGGATGTAATTCCATCCATTAAATAAATCGATTCCAGGCGGGTGTTCATAAACGCTTCAGCACCGATCGATTCCAGGGTTGTGGGATAAGATGACAGCAGATATATGATCTGCCTGAGACTTACACAATCTTTGAATGCCCGAACTCCGATACCGAACAGGTGTTCGTCAAGTCCATATATGCGTTCAAGCATACTACAGCCCTGAAAGGCCCCTGCCCCAATCCCATAGACACAGTTCAGAGTTACTTTTTCCACCCCGAGATAGTTTTTAAATACCTCCGGCGCAATATACAGCAGATTCTGTATTGTTCCGGTTATAATGATTTCTTTGATATCGTCGCGATTAATTCCATATTCAAAATCTAGCCATGGATCGTCGTTGATGATTATTGTATCGATTTCATCCGCTCTGCCTGTCAGGGTGATTTCCAGAGTTACGCTTGCTTCGAATCCTTCATAATCTGCCGGGTCGAATTCTTCATCTTCATCGATGATAGTTCCATAGCATTTCCAGTTCAGTTTCCAGCCGTCCCCTTCGTCGAGAACGCCTGCGACATCTAAAGGCACTCCCGCAGAACCGTCTCCCTGATGATATGTCACTAAACGGTTATCATTGGCCCAGTCATAGTTCTGGATCGAGCTGTTTATGTTTCCTGCGTTGGGGACATACACCGATGTTTTTTTGTTTGAAGGCGCTTTAAAGGTCCCATAGCCATTAATTTGGAGTGGGTCTCCCGCTTCATGCAGGAAAGCGATCTTCGTCAGGCTTATGCAGTAATAAAAAGCCCCACTTTCAATTAAAGTCACACTTGCGGGAATCTCTATCTTTTGTAAATATGAGCAAAATGAAAACGCATCTTCCCCAATACTTGTCACGCCGGAAGGGATCGTTACGCTTGCCAGTTGTCCGCAGGAAGAGAACGCCCTGTCAGCGATGCTTCTCACTCCGGAAGGGATCGTCATACTCTCTATAGCGGAATTGGCGAAAGCATTTTCTCCGATGCTAGTCACGCCCGAAGGGATTTCGGCTCTTGTAAGACTGGTGCACCATGAAAAAGCATATTCTCCTATACTCGTCACGCTGGACGGGAATCTCACGGTCGTCAGGTTTGTACAAAAATCAAATGCATGGTTTTCAATTCTGGTCACACCATCAGGAATGGTGTAAATTCCGCTCAAACCACCGGGACAGGTAATCAGAACCGTCTTATTCTTGTTAAACAGCACGCCGTCTTTTTGGGAATAAGATGTGTTGCCGCTCTTAACGTCTATGCGTTCCAGAGAAAGACATCCATAGAACGCCTCGTCTCCAATGCTGGTTACATTCGCCGGGATCGTAATATCCGTCAATGCTGAACAGTCGGAAAAAGCACCTTCTCCTATGCTTGTCAGGCTTGAAGGAAGCGTGATTCCTGTCAAAGCGGTGCAGGAGCCAAACGCCCGATCGCCAATGCTCGTTACGCCGGACGGGAGCGTCACACTCGCAAGACCATAGCAGCAGTAAAAAGCAGAGTCTTCGATAGTAGTTACACTTGATGGAACTGTGATGCTTGTGAGTCCTGTGCACCAAGAAAATGCCTCAGATTCGATATCTTCAACCTTTGAAGGGATCGTAACGGCCGTAAGACCGACACAGTGGTAAAATGCAGAAGACCCGATACTTTTCAGGTTGGACGGGAGTGTGATGTCTTTCAGAGCTTCGCAGTAGTTAAAAACAGAGTCTTCGATTCTTGTCAGGTTAGAAGGGAGTGAAACGCTCTTTAAGCTGCTGCAGCCAGAGAAAGCTCCGCATCCTATGTTCGTCACGGCAGAGGGAACGGAAATGCTTGTCAGGGCCGTTCCGGAAAAAGCATATTCTCCAATATTGGTCAATGTAGACGGAAGTCCAGCACTCTGTAGGCTGTCACAGCCGCTAAACGCACTTTCCCCGATGCTCGTTACCCCTTCCGGGATCGTGATGCTCTTCAGTGCGCTACAGCTGCCAAAAGCATAGGCCCCTAAGCTTATCAGGCCTAAAGGGAGTGTGACGCCTGTCAAGCTGTTACAATTGCCAAAAGCATCTTCTTCAATGATCTGAAGGCCCGTGGGAAGGGTTACACTCTGCAAGCCAGTGCAGTACCAGAATGCTTCTTCACCAACATCTACAATTCCAACCGGAACCACAACGCTCGTAAGGACTTTATCCCCATAAAACGCCCTGCTCGGAATGCTCTCTGTCCAGCCAAGCTTTATATTATAATTCCCTCCAACAGGGCCCGCTGTTTGTAGCCCGCTGCAGTTCTTAAACGCGTCATACCCTATGCTTGTCACACTTCCCGGAATCGTCAGACTTGTCAAGTCGGTGCAGCCAGAAAAAGCGCTATCTCCAATACTTGTCACACTTCCCGGAATCGTCAGACTTGTCAAGTCGGTGCAGCCAAAAAAAGCGCTATCTCCAATACTTGTCACACTTCCCGGAATCGTCAGACTTGTCAAGTCGGTGCAGCCAGAAAAAGCGCTATCTCCAATACTTGTCACACCTGCGGGAATCATCAGATCGGTCAGTCCGGTGCAGCCTGCAAAGAGTGAATCGTTGACACTGGTTATTCCCGCCGGAAGAACAAGGCTCGTTAAACTAGTACAGCCGGAAAAAGCGCTTTCTCCGATACTTGTCACACCCGTGGGAATCGTCAGACTTGTCAGTCCAGTGCAGCCGTCAAATGCTTTATTACCTATATATGTCAAACTCTCCGGGAGTTCAACGCCTGCCAGCATTTCACAGTACTGAAATGCAAAATTACCTATTCTATTTAAGGATGAAGGGAACGTAATACTTGAAAGGCTTGTACAATAAGCAAATGTGCCGTCGCCTATGGCAGAAATACCCGATAGAATTGTCACTCTCTCAAGCGCGCTGCAGCTTTGAAATGCAAGACCCGCTATGTAGGTCACACTCGTCGGGATTAAAATGCTTTGCAGACTTGTACAGTAGCAGAATGCATACTTCCCGATACTGGTCAAGCTGTCTGGAATCGTGACGTTTGTAAGCAGGTCGCAATTGTAAAACGCCCATTCCCCTATGCTTGTCACCCCTTCACCGATTTTCACGGAACGGATGTTGTCTCTTATCTCATCCCAGGGAACATTATAGCTGCTTGAAAAACTCCACATCATACCAGAACCGGTAATATTTAGAGTTCCATCGTCTGTATATTCCCAGAACAGGTCGTCTCCACAATTACCGGAGTTTTCATCACCAGATCGATTTTCCTGTGCGGGTACAGTATTTGTATCCAGATCGGACACAAGCTCAGATTCGTCTTCCTGTTTCCCCGCTGATTCCGTGGCAAGACTTGGCTCCACTTCTGACTCGGAAGCAACCTCCAGCTCCTCTTCGGGCTCCGGGGAAATCTCTGATTCTTCCGCAGGGACTTCTTCTACTTCCTCCAGGATCTCAACAGGCTCTCCTTCCGCCGCCAGTGCGGATCCGGGCAGCAGAGAGAACACCATCACCAGGACGAGAAGAAGAGATATAAAACGTTTTTTCATCTAACAATCCTCCTGAAATGTGAATACAATCCGATGTTATACAGCATTAATATATACCACCAGGTAAAATCAAATCAAGTAAAATCTAAAACAAACATAAGAATCATGGTGGGGGTATGGGGCAGGCCCCCATATGGCTATGCAAAATTACCCCCTGCCGTTTATGGCAGGGGGTAATTTTTTGACGGTATTCAGTTCTTGCTCCCCGCGGGGGCAATGCGCAGCAGCTGCTGTCCGAGATTGTCTGCGTTGAAATATACCCGGCTCCCCGGCCAGAGCACGAGGCCCTCCCAGGTGGCGCTGCAGCCCTGGTAGACCGCGCCGAAGCCGATGGGCAGGGACGCCGCATCATCGTACAAAAGCTGTCCGATCCGGGGGATGTTCCCCCCCGCTTCGTCCTCATCCAGCAGGTTCTGGTAAAGCGTATCGAAAGCCTGGGCCCGATAGCCGGTGAAGTTCCAGCCCGGGGAGGCGATGCCGGATGCAGAGGAAAAGGCATTGCCGGGATCCCCGTAAAAGGCCCGAAATGCGGTGGCCGGGTCACGGCTGGCGCGGATGCCGGTCAGCAGCAGGTCATACTCCCCTGCCGCCACGGCGCGGGCCAGCTCATTGGGCGTCAGGACCGACACCGTCAGCTCCATGCCTGCCTCCGCAAAGGAAGAGCGAAGGAGCTCCCCCGCCCTGGCCCAGGCGTCGCTGCCGCTGCTGCACAGCAGCGTAAAGCTCAGACGGCTGCCGTAGGCGTCCTGGCGCACACCGTCTCCGTCCGGGTCGGTGTAGCCGGTGTTGTCCAACAGCCAGGCGGCGGAAGCGGTAGAATAGTTCCGCAGGGAGGTCAGCGTCCCCTCATAGTCCTGGGGGCTGTCCGCCGCCAGCCAGCCGCAGCGGGGCACGCCCCCGCCGAAAGCGATGTTCAGGATATCCGCCTTGTCCAGGCAGTACTCTATGGCCCAGCGCACATTGGTGTCCCGGAGCGTGGCGCGGCTGCCGCTGCTGCTCTCGCTGAGATTCAAAAACAGGCTGTAAAGCGTCTCCCCGGCGCCTCCGGCCAGGTGATAGCCCCGCTCCCGGCCCAGTTCCTCAAACCAGGCGCCGGACATGTCCCAGCAGGCGTCCAGCTTTCCGGCCGAGAGCGCCGCGCCGGGATCGGCGAGGCCGAAATACAGCATCACCGTGCCTGGGGCAGATACACCGTTCCAGTAGCTTTCATTGCGGCGCAGCGTGATGGTGTTGCCGCTCTGCCCGTCCCACACGAAAGGACCGGAGCCCACCAGTGTTTCTCCGTTTCCCTCTGCGGCGGCAAGGGAAGTCCGGGCGGCGCTGTAGTCCTCCGGAACGCCGCTCCTTCCATAGGACATGCCGTCCCTCTCGTTCCAGATATGCCGGGGCAGGATGGGCACATGGCACAATCCCTCCAGGGCCTCGGCAGCGGAACTCCAGATCATGATGCGCAGATGGGTATCGTCGATCACGGCAATGCCGGTGGTGTCCAGTGTCTCACAGTCGGGATAGCTGTAGCGGGCGGAAAAGTCTTTCAAAGATTGGAGCGAGAATTCCACATCTCCGGCGGTCAGCGCCGTGCCGTCATGCCACTGTACGCCGCTCCGAAGGGTCAATTCCAGGATGCGGGCCCCGTCCACTTTGCTGTCCGCCACGGACCAGCTCTCGCATAGCTGACCGGCGATCTCGCCAGTCTCCGGGTCCCGGGACAAGAGCGTATCGTAGAGCAGCGAAAACAGTGCGGCGGCCTCGTCATTGGAGGCGGTATAGGGGTTGAGAGCGTCCGGCTCCGAGGAAAAGCCCATGCGGAAGAGATAGTCCCCCTCCCTTTTTACGGGCTTCGGGCGCAGGGTGCAGGCCCCCAGACTCAGTCCCAGGGCCAGAACCAGCAGACAGGCGATCCATTTTTCGGCTCGTTTTCTCATTCCAAACCTCAAAACTACAGCGTTTTTTTCATACTACCACAGGGTGCGCAAAAAAGCAAATTCCCCGCAAAAAGACCGCCGCAAACAGCTTGCGTCGGTCTTGAGATTACTTCCATTCGGCCCAGGTCTCCGGGGCGTAGCCCACGGTGGCCGCACGGCCGTTGCGGACGATGGGGGTATGGAGGAGCGTGGGGTCCTCCAGCAGCCGCTCCAGCTTGTCCTCCGGGCGAGCCAGATAGCGCAGAAGCGCGGCGTCCGGGTGCTTCTCGTCCACCAGGGCGTCCAGCCCCACCGCGTTTTTCACGCTTTGCAGTTCGCCCCGGCTGATGCCGTAGAGATCCAGGTCGATGTACTGGTATTTGATGCGCCGCTCCTTGAAGTAGCGCTCCGCTTTTTTGGTGTCAAAGCATTTGCGTTTGCCGAAGATTTGAATGTTCACTGGCCATAACCCCTCATAACGAACCATATCCCGGTTTTTCCCGGTTGACACAGCGATGCTTTTCCTCTATCAGGAAAAGTTCGATCAGCCGCATTATAGACAATCCGGTTCCGGGTGTCAACAATCGCACGTTTGAGGCGGCCCTCCCCGTCGACTCCAGGATATCCTCTTATGGCGCGGACTCGGAGAAGGACCGGATAATCTCCTGGGCGATGTCTGTCTTGCTCCGGCGCTGTTCCATGGCACGGCTGAGGATGCTGTGGTGCGCCTCTTCCTCGCTGCAGCCCCTGTTCCGGATCAGAAGCCATTTGGCTTTGTTGATAAGGCGCAGTTCCTCCATTCGTTCCTCCACCGTAGCCTGCTTTTTCTGCATGGCGCGGATCCTCTCCCGAACGGTACACAAAGAGCGCATCGCCCCTGTCAGGGTCTCTCTGTCAAGAGGTTTGGAGAAGGTAAAAACCCCATGAGGCAGGCAGCGGTAATACGTCTCCTCATAGAACTCGCTGCGCACCAGCAGCGCCACGGCCGATTGGCTGTTGGCGCTCTCATCCATGCAAAACTGTACGCCGCTGCCGTCGGTCAAAGGCGCGTTGACCAGAATGATATCCTCTTCCCTTTCCAGCAGATGGCGCCTCGCCTGGGAGAGGCTGTGCACCGTGGTGACCGGCCAGAAGTCCGTAGGCGGGAGCAGGGACAAAACGGCCGTATTCATTTTTTCAGAGCTTGACACCAGCAAAACGCTGTAGGTGTCGCTTTGAAAGACCATCCTTCCGCTCCTTTCTTTGGGATCGCGCTTTGGCTTATTTCCTGTATGCTTCGATCACGGAGGCGGGAATATACTGCCGGATAAAAGCACTGTCCGACGCCGCGGCGTAGGCTTCCGCCAGAGAGGCAGGCAGGCGCTTATACTGCGTCAGCTTTTCCAGCGGAGCCGTGAAGGTATTGAAGTCCGCCTCCGGGGGCAGGGGCAGGTTATTCTCCACCCCGTACAGGCAGGCGTAAAGGATCAGGGCAAAAGCAAGATAGGGATTGGCCATCGGATCCGGCGAGCGCAGCTCCGCTCTGCGAAACTCCCCAAAGGCGGCGGGGATGCGGATGAGCTGGGAGCGGTTCTGTTCCGACCAGGTGACGAAGGAGGGAGCCTTGTCCCGGCCCAGACGCTCGTAGGAATTTTCACAGGGGTTCAAAAAGAGAGTCATTTCGGAAATCCGATCCAGCAGTCCCCGGATCAGTTCCCTGGGCGGGACCTCGGCTCCGTTATGCCGGGCAGAGATGTTGATGTGCATTCCGCTGCCGTCGTGCTTGGGAAGCGGACGGGGAGTAAAATCCGCGCAGAGGCCGTTCAGCGCCGCCAGGGTCTTCACCACAGAGCGGAAAGTGACCGCGTTGTCCGCCGCAGAGAGCGGATCGGCATAGCGGAAGTCGATCTCGTTCTGTCCCGGCCCACTCTCGTGGTGGGAAGTCTCTGGGTAGATGCCCATCTGTTCCAGAGTCAGGCAGATATCCCGCCGAACATTCTCCCCCTTGTCGTCGGGAGCGATGTCCATATAGCCCGCCCGGTCATGGGGAATGGCGGTAGGCTCTCCGTTCTCATCCAGCTTAAACAGATAAAATTCGATCTCCGTGCCGAAGGAAAAGGCATACCCCGCCTTTTGGGCGGCCTCCACCGCCTGCTTGAGAATGTGCCGGGTGTCCGCCTCAAAGGGCCGTCCGTCCGGATAGGCAATATCGCAGAAGAGGTGCGCCACCCGTCCATGCTGAGGATGCCAGGGAAGCTGCTGGAGGGTGGCGGCCTCCGGATGGAGGAACAGGTCCGAGCGCACCTCGCCCCCAAAGCCGTTGACCGCCGACGCGTCAAAGGCAATGCCGTGGGAAAAGGCCCGGGGCAGCTCCGAGGCCATGATGGCAATGTTCCGCTCTTTTCCGTACACATCACAGAAGGCCAGGCGGACAAATTTCACGTCCTCGTCGGAGATAAACTGCAAAACCTCATCGGGAGTATAGTTCATGGCACACACCTCACTCATATTCCACCGTGGACGGTGGTTTGGCCGTAATATCGTAGAATACCCGGTTGACCCCGGTCACTTCGTTGACGACCCGGTTGGAGACCCGATCCAGCAGCTCATAAGGCAGCCGCACCCAGTCCGCGGTCATAAAATCTTCCGTGGCAACCGCCCGCAGCGCCACGGCGTAATCGTAGCTGCGGCCGTCGCCCATGACGCCCACCGTGCGCATATTGGTCAGGGCGGCAAAGTACTGGTTGGCGGCGGCGGAGAGTCCCGCCGCGTCCATCTCCTGACGGAAGATGGCGTCCGCCTCCCTTAAAAGCCGGAGCTTGTCTTCGGTGACGTCACCGATCACGCGGATGGCAAGCCCCGGCCCAGGGAAGGGCTGGCGATCAACGAGGGCCTCCGGCAGCCCCAGCTCCCGGCCAAGCTGCCGTACCTCGTCCTTAAAAAGCATGCGCAGGGGCTCGATGATCTCCCGGAACCGGACATTCTCAGGTAATCCGCCAACGTTGTGATGGCTCTTGATCACCGCTGCGCTGCCGCTGCCGGATTCGATCACATCCGGGTAGATGGTCCCCTGCGCCAGGAAATCCACGGATCCGATCTCCCGGCCGACCTCCTCGAAAACATGGATAAACTCCTCGCCGATGATCTTTCGCTTTTGTTCCGGCTCCGAAATCCCCGCCAGACGGGAGAGAAAGCGATCGGCGGCGCATATACGGACAAAGCGCAGATCCCGATGAGCAAAAGCTGCCTCCACCTGATCACCCTCGTCTTTTCGCAGCAGGCCGTGGTCTACAAACACACAGATGAGCTGCCGTCCCACCGCCTCCGAGAGCAGTGCGGCGCATACGGCGGAGTCCACGCCGCCGGAGAGGGCAAGGAGCACACGCCCGCCGCCGATTTTTTCCCGGAGCTCCCGTACCGCCTTTTCCCGAAAGCCCGCCATGCTCCAATCGCCATTGGCGCCGCATACGGAAAAAAGAAAGTTCCGGAGCATATCCCGGCCGTTTTCCGTATGGCTTACCTCCGGGTGGAACTGGACGCCGTAAAAGCGCCTCTTCTCATCGCCCATGGCGGCGCTGGGGCAGGCTGCGCTCCGAGCCATGGCGCAAAAGCCTTCCGGCAGACGGGAAATGTAATCCCCATGGCTCATCCATACGATGCCTCTTTCCGGCAGGCCGTGAAAAAGAGCGCTCCGGGTGTTAAAGAATGTCTCCGTTTTACCATACTCCCGCGCGCTGTCCCCCTGAGCGGGCAGCACCGTGCCGCCCAGGTGCCGCGCCAGAAGCTGGCAGCCGTAGCAGATCCCCAGGATGGGTGTGCCCAGGGAAAATACCCCGGGGTCCACATCCGGCGCGCCCGGCTCATACACGCTGCCCGGTCCCCCGGTAAAAATGATGCCCAGCGGGTCAAAATCGCGGATAGCCTCCAGCGCCAGGTCTCCGGGATGAACCTCGCAGTATACGCCGCACTCCCGAACTCTTCGGGCAATCAGCTGGTTATACTGGCCGCCGAAATCCAGGATCAATACGCGCTGCCCCAAGCCCATCGTCTCCTTTTTTAATCAAAAATGGAGTTCCCGAAAAAGGGCAGTCTGACCCCTTTGGAACTCCATTGTTCGTACAACAAAAAAATACATTATTATCTATTATCTGTCAATTCCGTAAGCTCCCAAAAAACAGAGGCCGGAAGAGGCCGATGTTTTTGCAATTTGACGGTTGACATATTGCAAATCCAAGCGTATGATTTGCCACATTGAGAGACAAAGGCGTCTCGTGGACGAAAGTCCGCGGACCTTTGTCTCTCTTTTTGCATTTTATCGGAATTCAGAATAAGGAGAGATGGAAAATGACCGTACCCGAAATGTTTGGCTGCAAGGTGTTTGACGACCGGCAGATGCGCGCCCGCCTCAGCGCGGAGGTGTATGCCTCCCTGAAGGAGACCATCGACAACGGCAAAAAGCTGGATTTGTCTGTTGCCAACTCCGTGGCGCAGGCCATGTGCGCCTGGGCCACCGAGAACGGCGCCACCCACTTCACCCACTGGTTCCAGCCCATGACGGGCATCACGGCGGAGAAGCACGACGGCTTCATTTCCCCCGCGCCCAACGGCGGCGTGATCATGGAGTTTTCCGGCAAGGAGCTGATCCAGGGTGAGCCGGACGCCTCCAGCTTCCCCTCCGGCGGTCTGCGGGCCACCTTCGAGGCCCGGGGCTACACCGCCTGGGACCCTACCAGCTACGCCTTTTTGAAGGAGAACACCCTGTGCATCCCCACGGCCTTCTGCTCCTACGGGGGCGAGGCCCTGGACAAGAAAACGCCACTGCTGCGCTCTATGGAGGCCCTGAACCGTCAGGCCATGCGCATTTTGAAGCTCTTCGGCAACGAGGACGTGAAGCGTGTCATCACCAGCGTGGGCCCGGAGCAGGAGTATTTCCTGGTGGACCGGGAGATGTACCTGAAGCGCAAGGACCTGGTGTACACCGGCCGCACCCTCTTCGGGGCTATGCCCCCCAAGGGACAGGAGCTGGAGGATCACTACTTCGGCGCCATCAAGCCCCGGGTGCAGGCCTTCATGGAGGATCTGAACGAGGAGCTGTGGAAGCTGGGCATCCTGGCCAAGACCGAGCATAACGAGGTGGCTCCCGCCCAGCACGAGCTGGCCCCCATCTACACCACCACCAACGTGGCCACCGACCACAACCAGCTGACCATGGAGATCATGAAAAAGGTGGCCCGGAAGCACGGTCTCGCCTGCCTTCTGCACGAAAAGCCCTTCGCCGGGGTGAACGGCTCGGGCAAGCACAACAACTGGTCCATGGCCACCAACACGGGTATGAACCTCTTGAACCCCGGCGACACTCCGGCGGAGAACGCCCAGTTCCTGCTGTTCCTGGTGGCGGTCATCAAGGCCGTGGACGAGTACCAGGATCTGCTGCGGCTGAGCGTAGCCACCGCCGGCAACGACCACCGCCTGGGCGCCAACGAGGCCCCTCCCGCCGTGATCTCCATCTTCCTGGGGGACGAGCTGAACGCGATCCTGGAGGCCGTCGAAAAGGACGAACCCTACGCCGGGACGGAGAAAAAGCGCATCCGTCTGGGAGCCGACGTGCTGCCCCGCTTCAACCGGGACACCACGGACCGGAACCGCACCTCCCCCTTTGCCTTCACGGGCAACAAGTTTGAGTTTCGGATGGTGGGGTCCAGCAACTCCATCGCCTGCGCCAACATCATGACCAACGCCTCTGTGGCGGAGGCTCTGCGGCAGTTTGCCGACGTGCTGGAGGGGGCGGAGGACTTTGACGCCGCTCTGCACGAGCTGCTGCGCGACACCATCCGCGCCCATAAGCGGATCATCTTCAACGGCAACGGCTATGACGACGCCTGGATCAAGGAAGCCGAGGAGGAGCGTGGACTTTTGAACCTGCGCACCACCCCCGACGCCCTCAGCCGCCTGGTGGACCGGAAGAACATCGACATGCTCCTCCGGCACAGGATCTATTCCGAGGCCGAGGTGCATTCCCGCTATGAGATCCAGCTGGAAAACTATATCCGCACCGTGCGCATCGAGGCCCTGACCATGGTGGACATGGCGCAAAAGGATATCCTGCCCGCCGTCATGGCCTACGGCAGCGACCTGGCCGCCGCCATCGGGCGGAAAAAGGCCGTGAGCGCGGATATCGCCGCCGGCTATGAGACGCGGCTTGTGGGCAGGCTGGATGACCTGACGGATAGGATCGACGCCGCCGCGGCGGCGCTGAATGATGCGGTGAAGGAGTTGGACGCCATCTCCGATTTCGTCGCCCAGGGCGATTTCACCCGGGACGACATCATCCCCAAAATGGCGGCGCTCCGAAGTGTCTGCGATGAAGCCGAGACCCTGACCGCCGCGTCCTACTGGCCCTTCCCCACCTACGGCGATCTGCTGTTCGGGGTGTAAAGACAAAAAAAGGATAGCCGTGACCCTGCTACAAGTACCGGCTATCCCAAAGCGCAATGGAGGGCAACGCCGACCATCACGCCCTCCACTTTAACAAACAACTGACCTTAAGTCAAGGAGGGATTATCTGTGAGTGTTGAATTCTGGTTTTTGATTGGAGCCGCGTTGGTGTTCTGGATGCAGGCAGGCTTTGCCATGGTGGAGACCGGCTTTACCCGGGCCAAAAACGCCGGCAACATCATTATGAAGAACCTGATGGACTTTTGTATCGGGACTGTGGTTTTTTCCCTGCTGGGGTATTCGCTGATGATGGGCGAGGACACGCTTTTCGGCCTGATCGGAAAACCGAATCTGCAGCTTTTCACCCACTTTAAGGAGTTTATCGCCTCTCCGGCAGAGGGCTTTACCGATTCCAGCTATTTTGTTTTCAACCTGGTGTTCTGCGCTACCACCGCCACTATCGTGTCCGGCGCCATGGCTGAGCGCACCAAATTTGCGGCTTACTGCGTATACTCTGCCGTGATCAGTCTTCTCATATACCCCATCGAGGCCCACTGGATCTGGGGCGGCGGCTGGCTGAGCGCACTTGGCTTCCATGATTATGCCGGCTCCTGCGCCATCCACATGGTGGGCGGCATCGCAGCCCTGGTGGGAGCTGTCGTGCTGGGACCCCGGATAGGAAAGTATGTCCGGGATCCGGGCGGGAAGGTCATTAAGGTCAACGCCATCCCCGGCCACTCCATCCCCCTGGGGGCGCTGGGCGTGTTCATCCTGTGGCTGGGCTGGTACGGCTTCAACGGCGCGGCGGCCACCACGGCCTCGGAGCTTTCCTCCATCTTCCTGACCACCACCATCGCCCCCTCGGTGGCCACCTGTACCACCATGATCTACACCTGGATCAAGAACGGCAAGCCCGACGTGTCCATGTGCCTGAACGCCTCTCTGGCGGGCTTGGTGGGCATCACGGCGGGCTGCGATGCCCTGGACGCCATCGGCGCCGTGGTGGTGGGCGTCGTCTCCGGCATCCTGGTGGTGGTCGTTGTGGAGGGTCTGGATCTCAAGATGCACATCGATGACCCGGTAGGCGCCGTGGGCGTTCACTGCGCAAACGGTGTATGGGGGACGATCGCCGTGGGTCTTCTTGCCAATCCCGACGCCCCGGCCGGTCTCCGCGGCCTATTCTACACCGGCTCCTTTGCGCAGCTCGGCGTTCAGCTTTTGGGCTTTGTGGCCGTGGCGGCCTGGGCGACCCTAACCATGGCGGGTTTCTTCTGCCTGCTGAAAAAGCTTGATTTCCTGCGGGCCGAGCCCGCGGACGAGCTTATGGGTCTGGACGTGAGCGAACACGGCCTTCCCAGCGCCTACGCGGACTTCGCCCCGGCGGTGGACAAGTATGCCGAGTATGGCGCTCCCGGCGAGGTGACGGCGGTCACCGGCACCATGCCCCCGGCGGAGGCCATCCCCGTAAAGCGGGAGCCGTCCTTCTCCCCGGACGGGCACAAGTTTACCAAGGTGGAGATCGTGTTCAAGGAGGAAAAGCTCTACGCTCTGAAGGACGCCATGAGCAAGCTTGGCATCACCGGCATGACGGTCTCCCATGTGATGGGCTACGGCATCCAGAAGGGCCGTACGGAGTATTACCGCGGCGTTGCCGTGGAGACGGACCTGCGGCCCAAGGTGCAGGTGGACATCGTGGTCAGCGCCATTCCCGTGCGGGACGTGATCGAGACCGCCAAAAAAGTGCTGTACACCGGCCATGTGGGCGACGGGAAGATCTTTGTCTACGATGTGGAAAACGTGGTCAAGGTCCGCACCGGCGAGGAGGGCTACGACGCCCTGCAGGACGTGGAGTGATCATGCGCGACTACAGCAAGGAGTACCGCCGCCGCGTAGAGTACATCGCCGAAACCGTGAGCAGGAGCGGGGCGAACGGGATCGTCTACGGGAATTCCGGCGGCAAGGACAGCGCGCTGGTGGGAATCCTGTGCAAGGCCGCCTGCGACAACACCCTTGGTCTCATCCTGCCCTGCTCCTCAGATCGCAACTATACCGCCGACGCGACCGACGCCATGACGGTCGCCCGGCGGTACGGGATAGAGACGCGCATGGTGGACCTGACGCCCGTCCGGGTGGCGGAGCTGGCTGCCCTGGACGGAAAATGCGCCATCAACAACAGATCTCGTATCAATCTGGCGCCGCGGCTGAGAATGCTGACGCTGTACGCCTTTGCCGCGGCGGAGGACCGGCTGGTGGCGGGCACGGGCAATCGGAGCGAGACCTATATGGGCTATTTCACCAAGTGGGGGGACGGAGCCTGTGACTTTAACCCCATTTCCGATCTGACGGTCACAGAGATATACGCGTTTCTCCAATGGCTGGGCGCGCCTGCCTTTTTGCAGGAAAAGGCTCCCTCCGCGGGCTTGTTTGATTCCCAGACGGACGAGGAGGAGATGGGCGTGACCTACGCGACCATCGACCAGTACCTTCTCGGCGGCCCGGTCTCTCCGGAGGACAGAGAACGCATAGACGCCTGCCACCGCCGTAGCTTTCACAAGCTCCGGCCGATCAGCACCTTTGAAAACCCGTAAAAGGAGGACAGCCATGGAAAAGCGCCAACTGCTTTACGAAGGCAAGGCCAAAAAGGTCTTCGCCACCGACGACCCAACCCTGCTGATCGTGGAGTACAAGGACGATGCTACCGCCTTCAATGGCGTCAAAAAAGGCACCATTGAAGGCAAGGGTGTCATCAACAACCGCATGAGCAACTATCTGATGCGGTACCTGGAACGATCGGACATCCCTACCCATTTTGTCCGGGAGCTCTCCGAGCGGGAAACGCTGGTGAAAAAAGTGACAATCATCCCGCTGGAAGTGATCGTGCGCAACATCGCCGCGGGATCCTTTTCCCAGCGCTACGGTGTGGAGGAAGGAACGGTTTTTTCCTCTCCCACGGTAGAGTTTTCCTATAAGAATGACGCGCTCGGCGATCCGCTGCTCAATACCGACGGCGCGTTGGCGCTGGATCTGGCCGACCAGGTGGAGTTGGCGTTGATCCGGCAATACGCTCTTCGCATCAACCAGGGGCTGCGAAAATTCTGGCGGGACTGCGGCGTGACGCTGGTGGATTTCAAACTGGAATTCGGGCGGCTGCGGGACGGCACCATCGTGCTGGCCGATGAGATAAGCCCCGACACGTGCCGCTTGTGGGATACCGCCACCAGGGAGAAGCTGGATAAGGACCGCTTCCGTCGGGATCTGGGCGGCGTAGAGGATGCCTATCGGGAGATCCTGCGCCGCATGGAGAGCCATGATGCGTGATACTGCGCCCAGTCGCGCCAAACACCACATCCGGGAAGAGTGTGGTGTTTTCGGCGTTTTTTCGCCCTGTCGCAGGGATCTGGCGTCGCTTGCTTATTACGGCCTTTTTGCCCTGCAGCACCGCGGACAGGAGAGCGCCGGGATCGTGGTGAATGATGACGGAGTGTTTGCCGATCACCGCGGCGCCGGCCTTGTCAACGAGGTTTTCTCTCCCGAAACGATCTCCACGCTCGGCCCGGGGAACATCGCCGTGGGACATGTGCGCTACGCTACCACGGGCTCAGACAGCCGCAGGAACATCCAGCCGCTGCTCATCAACCATTACAAGGGACGCATGGCACTTTCCCACAACGGCAACCTCACCAACGCCTGGGAACTGCGCCGCGCGCTGGAAAAAGAGGGGTGCCTTTTCCACACCACTACCGACTCCGAGGTCATCGCCTATACGATCGTGCGCTCCCGCCTGCGCTGCCCGAGCATGGAAGCTGCCGTGGCCGACGCCATGGATATGCTCGAGGGCGCTTACTCGCTGGTGATCGCCTCGCCGGCCAAGCTGATCGCAGCGCGGGATATCCACGGCTTTCGGCCGCTGTGCATGGGAACGCTTTCGGACGGCTCCACGGTATTTGCCTCTGAGAGCTGCGCGCTGGACGCCGTCGGTGCGGCTCTTGTCCGGGATATCGACCCCGGGGAGATCGTGACCGTGGACGCGCAGGGCGTGCACTCCGACCGGAAGCACTGCGGCACGGCTCCGCGGCGCGGCTGCGTATTTGAGTATATCTATTTTGCGCGTCCCGACTCCGTCATCGACGGTGCGAGCGTGTGCTATGCCCGCCAGCGGGCCGGAGAACTGCTGGCTGCGGCCCACAGCGTGGCCGCGGATGTGGTCATCGGCGTGCCGGATTCCGGCCTCGACGCCGCCATCGGCTATGCCCGGGCTTCCGGCATCCCCTATGCCATCGGCTTTACCAAAAACAAATACATCGGCCGGAGCTTCATCGCCCCCACACAGGACGAGCGGGAGACCGCTGTCAACGTCAAGCTCAATCCCATCCGCGCGGTGGTGGAAGGAAAGCGCCTAGTGCTCATCGACGACTCCATCGTTCGGGGGACCACCTGCCGGCACACTATTTCCCTGCTGCGCGCCGCCGGGGTCAGGGAGATCCACATGCGGGTCAGCGCGCCGCCCTTTGTTGCGCCCTGCTACTACGGCACGGATATCGATACGAGCGAAAACCTGATCGCCAATCATCACAGCGTGGAGGAGATCGCCGCGATCATCGGCGTGGACTCTCTGGGCTATCTCCCGCTGGAGGACGTTGTCCGGCTCACCGGCAGAGACACGGGTTTTTGCACGGCCTGCTTCGGCGGAGGCTATCCCACCGCCGTGCCGACCGGGCAGAAGGACCGATTTGAAAAGAAGATCCACGACGAGGAGTGAATCAACATGTGTTCCATTATGGGCTTTACCACGGATACCCTGACGCCGGAGGAGTTCCGGCCATACTTTGACCGCACCGTCTCCCGGGGCCCGGATATGTCCCGGGTGGAAAAGGCCGGAGAGGGCTGGCTGTGCTTTCACCGGCTGGCCATCATGGGTCTGCATGAGGAAGGGATGCAGCCGTTTCATCTGGGCAGAGATATGTGCGTGTGCAACGGGGAACTCTATCTCTTCCGCACGCTGAAAAAGGAGCTGGAGGACGAGGGCTTTGAGTTCCAGAGCGGCTCGGACTGCGAACTGCTCCTGCCCCTTTACCGGAAATACGGCGTTGGGATGTTTGCACGACTGGACGCGGAGTTTGCCCTGATCCTCTATGACGCCGCCAAGAACAGCTTCATCGCCGCCCGGGACCCCATCGGCATCCGGCCCCTGTTCTACGGTTTCCTCTCCGACGGAGGTATCGTATTTGCCAGCGAGGCCAAAAACCTGGTGGGACTATGCGAGAGGATCCTGCCCTTCCCCCCCGGCCACTACTACGAGAACGGCCGTTTTATCCGCTACGCCGATCTGACCACGGTACAGGCGTACATCCGGGGCGACCTGGACGAGATTTGCGCCGGGATCCGGGAAAAGCTGATCCTCGGCATCGACAAACGCCTGGACGCGGATGCGCCATTGGGCTTTCTCCTCTCCGGCGGACTGGACAGCAGCCTGGTCTGCGCCATCTCTGCCCGGATTCTCGGCAAGCACGTGCGCACCTTTGCCATCGGCATGGACACAGACGCCATCGACCTGAAGTACGCCCGCATGGTGGCTGATACCATCGGTGCGGAGCACACGGAAGTGTACATGACGCGGCAGGAGGTTTTAGACTCCCTGGAGGAGGTCGTCGCTCTGCTCGGCACCTGGGACATCACCACCATCCGGGCCAGCATGGGGATGTACCTGTGCTGCAAGGCCATTCACGAGCGGACGGACATCCGGGTGCTGCTCACCGGGGAAATATCCGACGAGCTCTTCGGCTACAAATACACTGACTACGCTCCTTCCCCGGAAGCTTTCCAGCAGGAGGCAAAAAAACGGGTGGACGAGCTCTATATGTACGATGTGCTCCGGGCAGATCGCTGCATCAGCGTCAACTCTCTGGAAGCCCGGGTGCCCTTTGGGGATCTGGAATTCGTCCGCTACGTGATGAGCATTGACCCGAAATACAAGGTAAACACCTATGGTATGGGGAAATATCTCCTGCGGCACGCTTTCGAAAAGGATCATCTGCTGCCCGACGAGATCCTCTGGCGGGAGAAGGCGGCCTTCTCCGATGCGGTGGGCCATTCCATGGTGGACGATCTGAAGGAATACGCCAAGGAACGGTACACAGACGCGGAGTTTGAGGAAAAACGCCAACAGTATTCTTATGCCCGGCCCTTCACTAAGGAAAGCCTCCTGTATCGGGAGATATTCGAGAAGTATTACCCCGGCCAGGCCGAGATGATCGCAGATTTCTGGATGCCCAACAAGGCCTGGGCGGGCTGCAACGTGAACGACCCCTCCGCCCGGGTCCTGGCCAACTACGGGCAGAGCGGGGTGTAGGGGCCGGCGTCCTCGGCGGCCCGCCCGGATGGACCTAAAAAAGAGAGGCAGGAACGATAAATGATGACCAACGAACAATGGCTCCGATATGGAACGATCGACGGGCACGACGCCTGCGGTATCGGGGCCGTGGTGGATATCAAAGGCCGGCAAAGCCGCGCCACCGTGGACGACGCGCTGAAGATCGTGGAAAAGCTGGAACACCGTGCGGGCAAGGACGCCCGGGGCGAGACCGGCGACGGCGTAGGCATCCTGACCCAGGTCTGCCACGGCTTCTTTCAAAAGGCAGCGGCTCAGGCCGGGATTGCCCTGCCCGCGGCGGGAGATTACGGGGTAGGAATGTTCTTTTTCCCCCGGGATACCCTGCCCCGGCGGCAGGCCCAGAAGATGCTGGAGGTCATTGCACGCAAAGAGGGGCTGCCCTTTCTGGGCTGGCGGGAGGTCCCCGTCTGCCCGGAGGTCCTGGGAGAGACGGCGCGAAACTGCATGCCCCATATCCTCCAGTGTTTTCTGGCCCGACCGGAGGACAGCGCCAGGGGGCTGCCCTTTGACCGGCGGCTCTATCTCATGCGCCGGGAGTTTGAGCAGTCCAATGACAACAGCTATGTCGTCAGTCTCTCCAGCCGCACGGTGGTCTACAAGGGCATGTTCCTGGTGGGACAACTCCGAAGGTTTTACCTGGATCTGCAGTCGGAGGATTTCGCCTCCGCCATCGCCATGGTCCATTCCCGCTTTTCCACCAACACCACTCCCTCCTGGGAACGGGCCCACCCCAACCGATTTCTGCTCCACAACGGAGAGATCAACACCATCCGGGGCAATGTGGACCGGATGATCGCCCGGGAGGAAACTCTCTCCTCCCCGATCCTCCGGGGAAACATGGACCGGGTGTTCCCTGTGATCAACGCCTCCGGCTCCGATTCCGCCATGCTGGACAACACCGTGGAGTTCCTGGTGATGAACGGGATCGAGCTTCCCCTGGCCATGATGCTGATGATCCCGGAGCCCTGGAAAAACGACCGGGCCATGTCCGACCGCAAGCGGGATATGTACCGTTACTACGCCACCATGATGGAGCCGTGGGACGGCCCGGCCTCCATTCTCTTTTCCGACGGGGAGCTGGTGGGGGCGGTGTTGGATCGGAACGGTCTGCGTCCCTCCCGGTATTACCTGACGGATGACGGCCGCCTGATTCTCTCCTCCGAGGTGGGCGTTCTGGACCTGGACGAAGCTCATATCCTCCGCAAGGATCGGCTCCGCCCGGGAAAAATGCTGCTGGTGAACACCCGGCGGGGCCAGCTTCTGGAGGACGAACAGATCAAAAGCTGGTACGCTCTCCGTCAGCCCTACGGTGAATGGCTGGACCAGAATCTGGTACAGCTTGCGGACCTCCCCACACCCAACGTCCAGGTACCCACCCATACCCAGCGCATGCGGGACCGGCTCTACCGGGCCTTTGGCTACACCCATGAGCAGATCAAGGACGAGCTTCTGCCCATGGCCCGGACCGGGCACGAGGCCACCGCCTCCATGGGCACGGATGTGCCTCTGGCCGTGCTCTCCAGCCGATATCCGCCCCTGTTTGACTACTTTAAGCAGCAATTCGCTCAGGTGACTAACCCGCCCATCGACGCTCTCCGGGAGGAATGCGTCACCGATACCACCGTGTACCTGGGCCGGGACGGCAACCTTCTGGAGGACCGGCCGGAAAACTGCCGGGTGCTGCAGATCGATAACCCCATTCTGACCCGCATGGAGCTTTGGAAGATCCGCTCCATGCATCTGGACGGCTTTCACGTGGAAACCGTCTCCCTCCTGTACTATAAGAACACGCCCCTGGAGCGGGCGGTAGAGCGCTTGTTTATTCTGGTGGACAAGGCCTACAAGCAGGGGGCCAACATCGTCATCCTGTCGGATCGGGGTGTGGATGAAAACCATGTGGCGATCCCCTCGTTCCTGGCGGTCTCCGCCATGGAACAGTATCTGATCCGCACCAAAAAACGCACAGCCATGTCCATCATACTGGAGAGTGCGGAGCCCCGGGATGTACACCATTTTGCCTTGCTCCTGGGCTACGGCGCCCGGGCCGTCTGCCCCTATCTTGCCCATGAGTGCATCGAGGAGTGCGTGGAACTGGGGATGCTGGACAAGGACGCCCATACCGCCATCGACGACTATAACCGTGCCGTTCTCTCCGGGATCGTGAAGATCGCGTCCAAAATGGGCATCTCCACTCTCCAGTCCTATCAGTCGGCCCAGATCTTCGAGGCCGTTGGGATACGGCAGGATGTGATCGACAAGTATTTTACCCACACCGTTTGCCAGGTGGGCGGCATCGGTCTGGAGGAGATGGGTCGGGCGGTGGAGTTTCACCACAGCCACGCCTTTGATCCCCTGGGTCTCGGTGTGGACACCACCCTGGACAGCGTAGGACGCCACAAGCTCCGCTCCGGTCAGGGGGCCGAGGCCCATCTTCTGGATGCGCAAACCATCCTCACTCTCCAGGAGGCGGTGCGGGAGGGCAACTATGAGAAATACCTGGCCTATTCCCGGCGGATCAATGAAAAACGCGCCCCCCATACTCTGCGGGGCGCCATGGATTTCAACTATCCCTCCGGGCACGGGATCCCTCTGGAAGAGGTGGAGAGCGCGGACGCCATCCTCCGCCGTTTCAAAACCGGGGCCATGTCCTATGGTTCCATCTCCCAGGAGGCGCACGAGTGCCTGGCCGTCGCCATGAACCGACTGGGCGGCAAGTCCAACTCCGGGGAGGGCGGCGAACGTCCGGAGCGCTATGGGACGGAAAAAAACAGCGCCATCAAGCAGGTGGCCTCCGGCCGCTTCGGTGTGACCAGTGAATACCTTTGCTCCGCCTCCGAGATCCAGATCAAGATGGCCCAGGGGGCCAAGCCCGGGGAAGGCGGGCATCTGCCCGGCAGCAAGGTGTATCCCTGGATCGCCGAGACCCGCTTCTCCACGCCCGGCGTCAGTCTTATCAGTCCGCCGCCCCATCACGACATCTACTCCATCGAGGATCTGGCCCAACTGATTTTTGATCTGAAAAACGCCAACCCCGACGCCCGGATCTCTGTAAAGCTGGTAGCCGAGCACGGTGTCGGCACCATCGTCTCCGGCGTAGCCAAGGCCGGAGCCCAGGTGGTGCTGATCTCCGGTTATGACGGAGGGACCGGCGCGGCGCCTCTCAGTTCCATCCACAACGCGGGGCTCCCCTGGGAGCTGGGGCTGGCGGAGGCCCATCGGACGCTGATCGAAAACGGGCTGCGGCAGCGGGTCATTCTGGAGACCGACGGCAAGCTGCTCACCGGTCGGGACGTGGCGATCGCGGCGATCCTGGGCGCGGAGGAGTTTGGCTTTGCCACGGCGCCGCTGATCGCCATGGGCTGTCTGATGATGCGGGTGTGCAGCCTGAATACCTGCGGCGTGGGCATCGCCACCCAGAACCCGGAGCTGCGCTGCCGTTTCCGGGGAAAGCCGGAATATGTGATGAACTTTATGCGCTTTGTGGCGGAGGAGCTGCGGCAGATCATGGCCCGGCTGGGGGTCCGCCGGGTGGAGGAGCTGGTGGGACGCCGAAGCCTCCTGAAGCCCCGGGAGGACCTGGCGGAGACGCGGCTGGGCAGGCAGTCCATCTGGGCGCTGCTGGATCACGGGACAGACGCCGCCGTTCACTTTGAGAAGGACGCCGTCTATGATTTCTGTCTCGGGAAAACCGCGGATATGCGCGTGCTGCTCCCGGCCTTTGCCGCCACGCTCCGCAGCGGGAAGCCCAAAACCGTGAAGGTCCGGGTATCCAGCGTGGACCGGACCTTCGGGACGATCCTCGGCGCGGAGATCACCAAGCGATGCCCCTCTCCCCTGCCGGACGACACCGTGGTGATCGAGGCCCGGGGCGGCGGCGGTCAGTCCTTCGGGGCGTTTCTCCCCAGGGGCATGACGATCCGGCTCACCGGCGACAGCAACGATTATTTCGGCAAAGGTCTCTCCGGCGGAAAGCTGGTACTCCGTCTGCCGGAGGAAAGCACTATCAATCCGGGAGAGAACATCATCGTGGGCAACGTGGCTCTCTATGGCGCCACCGGCGGCGAAGCCTATATCAACGGCATGGCCGGAGAGCGCTTCTGCGTCCGGAACTCCGGCGCCCGGGCGGTGGTGGAGGGTGTGGGAGACCACGGCTGCGAATACATGACCGGCGGCTGTGTGGTAGTCCTCGGCCCCACCGGCAAGAATTTCGCCGCGGGAATGTCCGGGGGCACCGCCTATGTGCTGGACGAACGGCACGAGCTTTATCTGCACCTGAACAAGGATCTGGTGTCCATGAGCGCCGTCACGGAGAAGATGGACGCGCAGGAGCTCCGCGCCCTTCTGGAGCGGCACGCCGCCGAGACCGGGTCTCCCCGGGCCAGGACCATTCTGGAAAACTGGGAAGAGACCCTGCCCCTGTTCAAAAAGATCCTTCCCAACGACTATCGGCGCATGATGACCGCCATCCGCCAGCGGGAGGAAAAGGGTCTGTCCCGAGAGCAGGCGGAGCTGGACGCCTTCACGGCGCTGCAGAGAGGAGAGGGATAACATGGGAAAACCCACCGGATTTCTGGAATTTGAGAGGAACGAGCGCCCTGTTCTGCCGCCCTTGGAGCGTCTGGGCAGCTTTGAAGAGTTTCACCGGACACTGAGTCCGGCGCTCCGGCGGGAGCAGGGCGCCCGCTGCAGCAACTGCGGCGTGCCCTTCTGCCAGTCGGATTACGGCTGTCCGCTCCACAATCTGATCCCGGAATGGAACGACGAGATCTACGCCGACAACATGCCCCATGCCCTTTCCCGGCTGCTGAAAACCAACCCCTTCCCTGAGTTTACCGGCCGTGTCTGTCCGGCGCCGTGTGAAAACGCCTGCGTCTGCGCGCTGCACGGAGAGGCTGTCACCATCCGGGACAATGAACTCTCTGTCATTGAAGCCGCCTGGGAGACGGGCCGGATGGCGCCGGTGATCCCCGATTACCGCACCGGCAAGCACGTGGCCGTGATAGGCTCCGGTCCGGCCGGTCTCGCGGCGGCGGAGCTGCTCAACCGGCGGGGCCACAGCGTCACGGTATACGAGCGTCAGGATCGGCCCGGCGGTCTGTTGATGTACGGGATTCCCAATATGAAGCTACCCAAACATATCGTTCTCCGGCGGATCGAAAAGCTGGAGGCGGAGGGGATCCGGTTTGTCTGCTCCACAGAGGTGGGCCGGGATATCTCTGCCCGGGAGCTGAAATCGGCATACGACGCCGTGGTCCTCTGCTGCGGCGCCCGGCAGGAGCGCTCTCCGGGCTTTGAGCGGAAAGAGATCTCCGGTGTGGTCTCCGCGCTGGACTATCTCAGCGCCGCCACCCGGGCGCTGCTGACGGGAGAAGAAAGCTGTCCGGACGCCAAGGGACGCCATGTGGTAATCGTCGGAAACGGGGACACCGCCACCGACTGCGTTGCCACCGCCCTCCGCCAGGGGGCGATCAGCGTCACACAGCTTGTCCGCCGACCGAGGCCGGAGAGCAAAGGCCGCGTATGGCCCTACCCCGGCGGCGGGGAGCGCATAGACTACGGTCAGGAGGAAGCCGCCGCCCTTTTCGGTCAGGATCCCCGGCTTTACGCTGCGGTGGTCCAAGAGCTTCTTGCCGACGAATCCGGAGCGCTCCGGGCCGTGAAGGTCAGTGTCGGAGGACAGGAGCGGGAGCTTCCGGCCGAGCTTCTCCTGACGGCTATCGGTTTTTCCGGCGCAGAGGCTTCCATCGCCGAGGCCTTCGGCCTGGCGCTGGATGAGCGGGGTCTTTTGGGAGACGGCGCATACCGCACGGCGGACCCGGACGTATTTGTCTGCGGCGATATGCGCACCGGGGCCTCTCTGGTGGCCCGGGCCATGGCCGAGGGCCGCTCCTGCGCCAGAGCCGTAGACGAAGCCCTGGAGGGCTACTCCAATTTATAAGGACGGGAGAAGGAAATGTACGAGTATTATGAGAATCCTCTCTGCACCCGTTACGCCTCGGAAGAAATGAAGCGGATCTTTTCCCGGGAGCGTAAGGTGCGCACCTGGCGGCGGCTCTGGCTCTTGCTGGCAGAGAATGAACAGGCGCTGGGCCTCCCCATCACCGATGAGCAGCTGGATGAACTGCGCGCCCATCTGGATGACGCGGATATGGACGCCGCGGCGGAGTATGAGCGCCGGGTGCGCCATGATGTGATGGCGGAGCTGCTGGCCTTTGGCGACCAATGTCCCAAAGCCCGGCCTATCCTCCATCTCGGCGCCACCAGCTGCTATGTGGGGGACAACGCCGATATTCTCAACCTGCGGGACGCCATGGATCTGATCCGGGACCGTCTCCTGAACGCCATAGAGGCTCTCTCTGTGCTGGCGGAGAGGTACGAGGCCACCCCCGCCCTGGCCTACACCCATTTTCAGGCCGCCCAGCCTACCACCGTGGGAAAACGCATCTGCCTGTGGATCAGCGATCTTCTCTTCGACCTGCGGCAGCTGGATTTTCAGCGAGAGGAACTGCGGCCTCTGGGCTGCAAGGGCACCACCGGCACCGGCGCCAGCTTTCTGGCTCTCTTTGACGGCGACGGGGAAAAGGCGGAGCGGCTGGATCAGCGGATCGCGGAAGGGCTTGGCTTTCCCCGCAGCGTCAGCGTCAGCGGCCAGACCTACAGCCGCAAGACCGATTACGCCGTAGTGCAGGTCCTCTCCGGCATCGCCCAGAGCACATCCAAATTCGCGGGGGATCTGCGGCTGCTGTGCCATGAAAAGGAGCTGGACGAGCCCGCCGAGCCGGGACAGATCGGCTCCTCCGCCATGGCCTACAAGCGCAATCCCATGCGCTCCGAGCGCATATCCTCCCTGGCCCGGTATGTGATCTGTCTCAGCCAGAACACCGCCGTCACCGCCGCCAGCCAGTGGCTGGAGCGGAGTCTGGACGATTCCGCCAACCGGCGGCTGACGCTCCCCGAGGCGTTTTTGGCAACGGACGCCGTTTTATGTCTCACCATCAACGTGGCGAGAGGGCTCCTTGTCTATCCCAAGGTATGCGAAAGGCACCTGCAGGAGGAGCTGCCCTTTATGGCGACGGAAAACATCCTGATGTACTGCGTAAAAACCAAAGGACTGGACCGGCAGACGCTGCATGAGCGCCTTCGCGTCCATGCCCGGGAGGCCGCCGAACAGGTGAAGATCTATGGGCGGGAAAATGACCTTTTGCAGCGCATCCGGGAGGATGATGCCTTTGCCCTCAGCGAGACCGAACTTCAAACGCTCCTGGACCCCGGCGCCTTTACCGGCCTTGCGCAGCAGCAGTGCCGGCGCTTCCTGCAGGAGGAGATCCATCCTCTGCTGGAGGCAAACAGGGATCGCCTGGGAATGGGTGTGGAAATCAACGTATGATACGGAGGAGAGACTATGCTTACCGCTGTTGTAGGGACAAACTGGGGCGATGAGGGCAAAGGCCGTATGGTGGATCTGCTCAGCGCGGATTACGACTATGTGGTCCGCTATCAGGGCGGCAACAACGCCGGCCATACGGTGGTCAACGACAAGGGGACCTTCGTTATGAATCTGCTGCCCTCCGGCATCCTGCGGCCGGACACCGTCAATCTGTTGGGACCGGGCATGGTGATCGATCTGGAGCATCTGTACGGCGAGGTGGAAAAGCTCCGGACCGCCGGCGCAGCTGTGGAGCCGGGGCACTTGCTTTTGAGCGAGAGGGCCACCATCTGCCTGCCCTATCACCGAATGCAGGACATTCTGGAGGAGGAACGGCTGGGAGATAAAAAATACGGCTCCACCCGCCGGGGCATCTCCCCGGTCTATGCCGACAAGTACATGAAAAAGACCCTGCGCCTGGGAGATCTTCGCCATCCGGAGAGCCTTCGGGAGAAGGCTGAGGAATTGCTGGAGTGGAAAAACCTGATCCTTGCGGGAGCTTACCGACGTCCCGGAATGACCCTGCAGGTCCTCATGGACTGGCTGGAGCGCTTCGGCCGTCCCTTTGCCGACTATATCTGCGACACCACCCGGGTGCTGTCCTCCGCCATTGCGGAAGAAAAGAACATCCTCTTTGAGGCGCAGCTGGGGGCGCTGCGGGACATAGATTACGGTATCTATCCTTATACCTCCGCCTCCACTACCCTGGCGGCTTACGCCCCTATCGGCGCGGGAGTGCCCTTTGTCCGGGTGGATCACTGTATAGGCATCATGAAGGCCTATTCAAGCTGCGTGGGAGAAGGGCCCTTTGCCTGTGAGTTCTTCGGCGAGGCGAGCGAAACCCTGCGTGCCGCCGGAGGCGAATACGGCGCCGCCACCGGTCGGCCCCGGCGGGTGGGCGGCTTTGACGCGGTAGCATCGGCTTACGGCGTGAAAATGCAGGGCTGCCGTTCCCTGGCTCTGACCAAGCTGGATGTCCTCTCTTACATGAAAACCATTCCCGTTTGCGTAGCCTACGAGATCGGGGGAAGAAAAACCACCGATTTCCCCTCCGATATCGACGAGCTGTGGGCGGCGAAGCCGGTATATGAGTATCTGCCGGGCTTCGAACAGGATATCCATGCCTGTCGGAGCGCGGAGGAGCTGCCGAAGGCCGCTATGGACTATATCCGAACCCTGGAGGCGCTGGTACATTGTCCCATCCGCTATGTCTCCGTGGGAGCGGAGCGGGACGCCATCATTTCATTGGATTAAGGAGGAGGTTCCCATGGCAAAATTTGTCTTTGTCACCGGCGGCGTGGTATCCGGCCTGGGCAAAGGGATCACCGCCGCGTCCCTGGGACGGCTGCTGAAAGCCCGGGGGCTAAAGGTCGCGGCCCAGAAGCTGGACCCCTATATCAACGTGGACCCAGGCACCATGAGCCCCTATCAGCACGGTGAGGTTTTTGTCACCGAGGACGGGGCGGAGACGGACCTGGATCTGGGGCACTATGAACGTTTTATTGACGAGGACCTGAATAAGTATTCCAATCTTACCACCGGTAAGGTATACTGGAACGTGCTCAACAAGGAGCGCCGGGGAGAGTATCTGGGCAGCACGGTGCAGATCATCCCCCACATCACCAATGAAATCAAGGAATTCATTTATCACGTGGCCCGGAAAACCGATGCGGATGTGGTGATCACCGAAGTGGGCGGCACCATCGGCGACATCGAAGGCCAGCCCTTTATCGAGGCCATCCGCCAGGTAGGTCTGGAGCAGGGCAAGGAGAATGTGCTCTATATCCATGTGACCCTGGTTCCCTACCTTTTGGGGAGCAGCGAGCATAAAACCAAGCCCACCCAGCATTCCGTCAAGGAGCTGCAGGGTATGGGCATCCATCCGGACCTCATCGTTCTGCGCACAGATGAGCCCATCGAGGACCCATCCGTCCTCCGCAAGGTGGCCATGTTCTGCAACGTCCAGCCGGAATGCGTGATTGAAAACCGCACGCTGGATACCCTGTACGCCTGTCCGCTGATGCTGGAGGAACAGGGCTTTTCCGCGGCGGTCTGCCGCCGTCTGGGATTGGAAACCCCGCCGCCGGAGCTGAGCGAGTGGAGGGCCATGGTGGAATCCATCCATGGGCTCCACAAGTCAGTCACCGTGGCTCTCGTTGGTAAGTATGTTCAGCTCCACGACGCCTATCTCTCTGTCATGGAGGCCCTGCGCCACGCGGGCTACGCCCTGGGCGCCGAGGTGGACATCCGCTGGATCGACTCGGAGACGGTGACAGAGGAAACCGCGGAAAAGCTTCTGTCCACGGCGGACGGCATCCTGGTCCCCGGGGGCTTCGGCGGTCGGGGCATCGAGGGGATGATCCTCTCCGCCCGCTATGCCAGGGAGCACCGTATCCCCTATCTGGGCCTGTGCCTGGGGATGCAGATCGCGGTCATTGAGTTTGCCCGCCACGCGGCGCTACTCAGCGGCGCCAACTCCCGGGAATTTGACGAGGCCTCCCCCCATCGGGTCATCGACTATATGCCCGGGCAAAACGATGAGATCGACAAGGGCGGCACTCTGCGTCTGGGAGCCTGTGACTGTCTGGTGCAGCCCGGAACTCTGTTGGAGAAATGCTACGGCGCGGCGCGGATCTCCGAGCGCCACCGCCACCGCTACGAGTTCAACAACGAATACCGGGAGACCTTGACAAAGGCCGGGCTGGTGATCGGCGGTCTCTCTCCCGACGGCCTGCTGGTGGAGACCGTGGAGCTCCGGGATCATCCCTTTTATATCGGCGTGCAGTACCATCCGGAATTCAAAAGCCGGCCCAACCGCCCGCACCCCTTGTTTCTCGGCTTTGTGCGTGCGGCTGTGGCCCGGAAGAAAGGAAGGTGAAAAAGTCATGTGCGGAATCGTAGGCTATACCGGAGGAGCGAGCGCCGGTCCCATCCTGCTGGAGGGCCTGAAGCGTCTGGAGTACCGGGGCTATGACTCGGCGGGCATCGCCGTGCAGGAAAGCGGCGTGATCCACGCCTCCAAGGCCTCCGGTCACCTGCAGCACCTATGCGAGAAGACCCACGACGGGGCGGATCTGCCCGGTCTCTGCGGCATCGGACACACCCGCTGGGCCACTCACGGCGCTCCCACGGAGACCAACGCCCATCCCCATGTCTCGGACGACGGGAAGTTTGCCGTGGTGCACAACGGCATCATTGAAAACTATGCCCAGCTCCGTGAAGAGCTGACCCAACGGGGCTTTGTCTTCCATTCGGAAACCGACACCGAGGTGGTAGTGCATCTGCTGGACTATTACTACAAAGGGGATCTCAAGGCGGCGGTGATGAAGACCGTGGCCCGTCTGGACGGCTCCTTTGCCCTGGGCGTGGTCTGCGCCGACCACCCCGGGGAGCTGATCGCTGTGAAATCCGCCAGTCCTCTGATCCTGGGCCTGGGAGTAGGAGAAAACTTCTTCGCCAGCGATGTGACCGCCCTGGTCAGCCACACCCGCAATGTGATCTATCTGGAGGACGGGGAATTTGCCTCCCTGACGAGCGAGGGCATCACCGTTTTTGACTGTGCCGGACGGGAGGTCAGCAAATCCATCTCCCGGGTGGTCTGGGATGTGGAGGCCGCGGAAAAAGGCGGCTATGAGCACTTCATGCTCAAGGAGATCATGGAGCAGCCCCGGGCCCTGAAGGCCACCATAGAGCCCCGGGTCCGGGAGGGAGAGATCGTTCTGGACGGGGTGGAACTGACGCGGCAGCAGCTGCAGGGCATCCGACGGGTGGTGATCACCGCCTGCGGCAGCGCCTACCACGCCGGCTGTGTGGGGAGCTATATCATGGAGGAACTCTGCCGTATTCCCGTGGAGGCGGAGGTGGCCAGCGAGCTGCGATACCGGAATCCTCTCATCGGGGAGGACACGCTGGTGATCGTCATCTCCCAGTCCGGGGAGACGGCGGACACCATCGCCGCTCTCCGGGAGTGCAAAGCCCGGGGCGCCCGGACTCTGGCCATCGTCAACGTGGTGGGCAGCACCGTGGCAAAGCTCGCGGACGACGTGCTCTACACCTGGGCCGGGCCGGAGATCGCCGTGGCCACCACCAAGGGTTACACCACCCAGGTGGCGGTACTGTCCCTGTTGTCGGTGTACATGGCCCGGGAACTGGGCCGGATCGATGAGGATCGATACCGCGCGCTGGTAAACGGCATCTGTTCCCTGCCGGAACGCTGTCAGCGGGCCATTGACCTGAATACGCATGTACAGTATCTGGCCAAGCGCTACCACAACAACTCCTCCCTGTTCTTCATCGGGCGGAATCTGGACTACGCGGCCTGTCTGGAAGCCTCTTTGAAACTCAAGGAGATCAGCTATATCCACTCGGAGGCCTACGCTGCCGGGGAGCTGAAGCACGGCACCATCGCTCTGATCGACGAGGGCCGTCTGGTGATATCCCTGTGCTGCTATGAGGCGCTGTTCGATAAGCTGGTATCCAATGTCAAGGAAGTAAAGGCCCGGGGGGCCAAGGTGCTGGCTGTGGCCCAGGAGGGAAACCGGCGCATCTTCGCCGAGGCAGACGACGTGCTGTTCGCGCCCCACATGGATCCCCTGCTGATCCCCGTCACGGAGATCGTCCCGCTGCAGCTGTTCGCCTACTATGTGGCCAAAGAGAACGGCTGCGACATCGACAAGCCCAAAAACCTGGCCAAATCCGTGACCGTGGAATGACGAAAGGAACGATGCCCTGTGTTGCTGTCTGCGCATGAATCCGGTCGATCCCGGTATGGGAAAGGCTGAGGCGGTTGACATCTGCTGCCTGTAAAAAGACGCGGTACCGAAGTACCGCGTCTTTTTGCATCTTCCTGTGAAGCATACCCTATTCTGTTTGCACCGCAGGAGACGGCTATGCCGCTTTCGGTGCCGGTCTGTTGAATACGAACTTTTGGGCCGCGATGATGACGGCGAGGCAGGCGATGCCGACGATGTCGGTTATCAGCCTGCTGTCGATGAGCAGAAAGGCGCCCACGCCGGCGATAACGCGCAGCACGATGTTCATCCGTCCGTAGAGGTAGGCCTCTACCGCCGCAGCGATCAGCACCACGCCCAGGCAGGCGGTGATCACCACCTGGATGCCCGTCAGGAAGGAGACGTTCTCCAGCAGCAGCGCGGGGTTATATACAAACATGAAGGGGATGATGAAGCCCGCCAGAGCCAGCCGCACCGCCTGCCAGCCGGTTCTCATGGGGCTGCCTCCCGAGAGGCCCGCCGCCGCGAAGGCCGCCAGAGCCACAGGCGGAGTCAGGTTGGCGAACATGGCAAAGTAGAAGCAGAACATGTGGGCCGCGATCTCCGGCTGGCCCAGCTCCACCAGGGCGGGGGCGGCAATGGTGGCGGTGATCAGGTAGGAGGGGATGGAGGGCAGGCCCATGCCCAGGATCATGCAGGTGACCATGGTGAACAGCAGCGTAAGCATCAGGCTCTGCTGACCGATGCTGATGATGGCGTGGGCAACGTTCAGGGCAAAGCCGGTCATACCGCACACGCCCACAATGATGCCCACACAGGCGCAGGCCATGGCCACGGAGACGGTGGATTTTGCTCCGGCTACAAAGGCGTCGCAGATGTCCTTGATGCTCATACGGCTGATGGGTCGGAGCTCGGCGATGATGATGGTGACGATGATCGTCCAGAAGGCTCCCCGGATGACGGTGACACCGCTGAAGATCAGCATGTACAGAAGGAACACGATGGGGATCAGCAGGTGGCCCCGCTCCTTCATGACCTCTTTGACCTTGGGCATCTGATCCTTGGGAAGGCCGTTCAGGTTGTCCTTGGTGGCCCGCATCTGCACCTGAATGATAATGCCCAGGTAGTAGATCAGTGCCGGGATCACCGCCGCCTTGATGATCACCCCGTACTTGACGCCTAAGGTCTCAGCCATGACGAAGGCCGCCGCACCCATGATGGGCGGCAGGAGCTGACCGCCTACCGAGGCCGTGGCCTCCACCGCGCCGGCAAACTCCTTGGTGTAGCCGGTCTTTTTCATCAGAGGGATGGTGAAGGTACCGGTGGTAACCACGTTGGCCACCGCCGAGCCGTTGATGGAGCCCAGGAAGCCGGAGGCCAGCACCGCCACCTTGGCGGGGCCGCCCTTGGTGTGTCCGGCCAGGGCGTTGGCGATGTCATTGAAGAACTGGCCCATGCCGCACTTGTTCATGACCTCTCCGAAGATGATGAACAGGACGATATAGGTAGCCGACACCTTGATGGAGGTACCGTAAATACCGTAAATATCGGTGGTCAGATAGGTGACGATCCGGTGCCAGGTATAGCCCCTGTGCCGGAAAATGCCCGGGAAATTTCGTCCGAAGAGGGCGTACAAAAGAAAGATGACGGACAAAATCGGCAGGGCCGGGCCGCTCAGCCTCCAGGAGGCGATCAGCACCAGGAGGATCATGATCGTGCCGATGATGATGTCGATGGTCTCGCCCTGGAACCCTGTGGAGATGAATACCGGATAGCGGACGAAGACGTACACGGGCATCACCGCGCTGGCTACGATGAAGATCCAGTCATACCAGCTGATCTTTTTCCGGCTGGACCTCTTGAAAGCCGGGTAGAGGGCAAAGCCCAGGATAAGGATCAGGCCCACGTGGATGGCGTGGTGCTTGATGTTGACCATCTGCAGAAGCCGAATGCCGGAGGCATAGGCCAGATGGTAAATGGTGAAGGCCAGGCACAGATAATAAAACACCATCTTCAGCGCCTTGGCGTCAAAGCTGCGGGTGCGGGATTCCTTCTCATATTTCTCCATGATCTCCGCGCCTTTTTCGTCGGCCAGCGGCGCGGCGTCCGGTGCGGTTTTTGTCTCAAGCTCGGACATGGCAATACCCCCTCACTGTGATGATCTCCCCCCGGATCCTGCTGGCGTCCGGCAGGCTCCGAAAATCAAATATCTCCTCTCCGTTGAGCGTCAGTCCCTTCATGTATTTGGCGGAGGTGATCCAGGAAAAATAAGGAAAAACGCTGTTGATGTCCTCCATCCAGACCAGGCCGTCCTCCACTCTTGTGGGCACGTCCATTTCCGCGGGGATCCCCGCGCCGTAGCCGGCCACGGCGATGGCATCCAGGTTGAACTGCCCATCCTCCCGGACGGTGTAATACTCATACCAGGGGATGTGCTCAAAGGAGTGCTCGATCTCCAGCCGGAGCTTATCCCCGGTCTCAATGGGAACGGACAGCACCACCCTATCCCGCTGCCGGTCGTAGAGCCGGAAGGCCCTGCCCGCGGGCATATAAAAGCCCCACCAGACAAAGGCTCCTGTGAAAAGGAGCAAAAGTGCGGAGAGAAGAACGACTCGTTTTGACTTACTCATACGGCAAAAAACGGCGAAGCGCGGGAGACGCGGAGGTCTCCCGCGCTGTCATGGCGGCGTCAGCTGATATAACCGTTGTCTCTCCAGAACGCCTCCGCACCGGGGTGCAGGGGGAGCTGGATGTCGTCCACACCGAAGGTGATGTCGATGTTCTTGTTGGCGGCGTTGTGGGAGGCCTTGATGGTGGAGATGTTGGCGAAAACGCCCTCCAGGATATCATAGACCATGGCGTCGCTCAGGTCCTTGCGCACCAGCATGATGTTGTAGACGAAAACGCCCTCCACATCCTCGGTGTTATTGTAGGTGCCCGCGGGGATGACGGTCTTGGCGTAGTAGGGATATTCGCTGACCAGCTTCTCACGGCCCTCGCCGTCGATGGGGACGATGACCATGTCATACTGGACGCCCAGCTCCATGACCGTGGCGTTGGGCAGACCGGAGGTGACGAACACCGCGTCGCACTGGCCGTTCTTCATGTTATCGATGGCCTCGCCGTAGGCCAGGTAGTCGGGCTGGATATCGTCGTAAGTGATGCCGTAGGCCGCCAGGATCATCCGGGCGTTGATCTCCACGCCGGAGTTGGCCGCGCCCACGCCCACACGCTTGCCGCGCAGGTCCTCCACGCTCTTGATGCCGGTGCCGGCGGTGGTGACCAGCTGTACGTAGTTGGGCCACAGGCGCATCAGGGCGCGCAGGTCGCTGGCAGCTTCTTTGCCCTCATAGGCGCCGCTGGCGGTGTAAGCCTGCATGACGGCGTCCTGCATGGCGATAGCGATCTCGCAGTCACCGTTGAGAATGTTCTGGATATTCTGGCCGGTGGCGTTGGTGGCCTCAGCGGAGGTGGCGTAGCCGTAGTCCTTCAGCGCGGTGGCAAAAGCGCCGCCGATGGGGTAATAGATGCCGGAGGTGGGGCCGGTGCCAACCGTAATGAATTCCTTCTTGCGTTCCGCCTCTGTCAGGCCCTTGACCTCGGCAGGGGCCGCCGCCTCATCGCCGCCGGTGGCAGGGGCCGCCTCCTCCGTGCCGGAGGACGCCGGAGCCGCCGGAGCCGGCGCTGGCTGGCTGGGGGCGCTCCCGCCGCAGGCTGCCAGCGAGAACAGCATTCCAAGCGCCAGAAGGATAGCCATGATTCGTTTCATCGTAGATCGCTCCTTTACTAAATGATTGTAAAGCAAAAAAGGCGTTCATTCGGGCAGACCTACCCAAATGAACGCCTTTGTTCACACGCATACTATAGTCCAAAGGCAGAGGACTTGTCAATAGTCCTTAACACTTTTTTATAGAAGCCTGGCTTTACGTCTCTGTAACGGGCATCATTCCTATGTCATACGACAGCGCTGCGGGGGGCTCTCACCCCCGCAGCGGTCAAAGCGTCTCTGTCCGCACGCCCTTCTCGATATCCCGGATATCGTAGGGGACGGTCTGGTAGACGCAGTAGTTGAGCCAGTTGCCGTAGAGCAGATGGGCGCAGGAGCGCCAGGTGACCACCGGCTCCCGGGTGGGATCGTCGTCGGGAAAATAATTCTTCGGCCGCTCGATGGGGACGCCGGCGGCCACATCCCGGAGATACTCTTTTTTCAGCGTGTCCCGGTCGTACTCCGCGTGGCCCATCAGGTACACCTGCCGCCCGCCATCGGTCTTGACAGCGTAGACCCCCGCCTCCTCGGAGGCGGCAAGGATCTTCAGTTCGGGCACGGCCTCGATATCCTCCCGGGTCACGGTGGTGTTGCGGGAGTGGGGCACCCAGAATTGGTCGTCGAAGCCCCGGAAGAGGATATAGTTCGGGTCCTCCACCGTATGGTGGAACACGCCGAAGAGCTTGCCGGGCAGCTGGTGCTTTTCGATACCGTAGTGGTAGTAGAGCGCGGCCTGGGCGCCCCAGCAGATATGCAGGGTGGAGTGTACATGGGTCTTGGACCACTCCATGATCTGACAAAGCTCCGGCCAGTAATCGACCTGCTCAAAGGGCAGATGCTCCACCGGCGCGCCGGTGATCACCAGGCCGTCAAAGTAGCGGTCCCTGACATCGTCAAAGGACTTGTAGAAGGCCAGCATATGCTCCGGCGGCGTATTCTTGGGGACGTGCCCCGTCGGGGCGATCAGCTCCAGCTCGATCTGGAGAGGAGAGTTTCCCAGCACCCGGGCCAGTTGGGTTTCCGTCTCGATCTTGGTGGGCATGAGATTCAACAGCAGGATATGCAGCGGACGGATGTCCTGGGTGACGGCGCGGGTCTCCGTCATGACGAAGATGTTCTCCCGCGTCAGCGTAGCGGTGGCGGGAAGCTGATTGGGAATTTTGATGGGCATATTTTTTCCTTTACTCCACGGCGTCCAGCGCCTGGGCAATATCTTCGATCAGGTCGTTCTTGTTCTCCAGACCGCAGGACATGCGCACCAGTCCCGCGGGGATGCCGGCGGCGGCCAGCTGCTCGTCCGTCATCTGGCGATGGGTGGAGGTGGCGGGGTTGAGGCAGCAGGTGCGGGCGTCGGCCACATGGGTCTCGATGGCCGCAAGCTTCAGATTCTTCATGAAAACGCTTGCCGCCTGTCGGCCGCCCTTCAGATCGAAGGACACCACGCCGCAGGAACCGTTGGGCAGGTACTTCTGGGCCAGAGCGTGGTACTTGTCCCCGGGCAGGCCGGGGTAAGTGACCTTGGCCACCTTGGGATGACCTGCCAGGAACTCCGCCACGGCCTGGCCGTTTTCACAGTGGCGGGCCATGCGGACATGGAGGCTCTCCAGGCCCAGATTCAGGTAAAAGGCGTTTTGGGGGGACTGGATCGCGCCGAAGTCCCGCATGAGCTGGGCGGTGCACTTGGTGATGAAGGCGCCGGCCATGCCGAATTTCTCGGCGTAGGTGATGCCGTGATAGCTCTCGTCCGGGGTGGTCAGGCCGGGGAATTTTTCCGCGTGGGCCATCCAGTCGAATTTGCCGGAGTCCACGATGGCGCCGCCCACGGCGACACCGTGGCCGTCCATGTACTTGGTGGTGGAATGGGTGACGATATCCGCGCCCCACTCAATGGGGCGGCAGCCCACAGGCGTGGGGAAGGTGTTGTCCACGATGAGGGGCACCCCGTGGGCATGGGCGGCCCGGGCGAATTTTTCGATATCCAGCACCGTGAGAGCCGGGTTGGCGATGGTCTCGCCAAAGACGCATTTGGTGTTGGGCCGGAAGGCGGCGTTCAGCTCCTCCTCGGTGCAGTCAGGGTCCACAAAGGTGGCGGAGATGCCCATGCGCGCCATGGTGACGGAGATCAGGTTGAAGGTCCCGCCGTAGATGGTGGAGCTGGCCACGATATGGTCGCCGCAGGAGCAGAGATTGAACATGGAGAAGAAGCTGGCGGCCTGGCCGGAGCTGGTGAGCATGGCGGCGGTGCCGCCCTCCAGCTGGGCGATCTTGGCAGCCACATGGTCGTTGGTGGGATTCTGGAGACGGGTATAGAAATATCCGTTGTCCTCCAGGTCGAAGAGCTTGCCCATGGCCTCGCTGGTGGCGTATTTGAAGGTGGTGGACTGGACGATGGGGATCTGGCGGGGCTCGCCGTTGCCGGGGGTATAGCCGCCCTGTACGCAGGTCGTCTCTATACGGTAGCTCATATATCGGCATCTCCTTAGAATGAAATAAAATGATTATAGGACCATATGGGAAGATTTGTCAAGCAAAGAGGGAGAAAGGCGCCGCGGCGTCGGCTTCCGGCATACGGCAAGCCCGCGGCAAAAAGTACCGCCGGGAACTGCGGCCCAGCCGGGGCTGCCGTTTTTCCGGCGGTCTTGCTTTCCGTATGCGTTTTCACGTCGTCAGGAAAAAGCTTATTGTTTATCGTATTCTTCCACAAACGCTTTGATCTCTCGCTCCAGAAGGTAAAACACCCTGGCGACCAGATACCCGTCGGCGACCGCATGGTTCAAGCGGACACTCACGGGCATGACCAGTCTGCCGCCCTCTTCCCTGTATTTGCCCCAATTGATGATCGGCGAGAAATACAAATATCCGTCCGGGAGCTCAATATGCAGGGAATCATAGGAAAGCCAGGGGATAAACGAGGCGTCAAACCAGTTGGGATGGTTCGCCGAATCCAGACCGTAATCCCTGGTTTTCTTTGCCGCCTCCAGATCCCGCAGCGCGCCGGCGTAAAAGGTAGCATAGTCCTCCTGATACTCTGTGTACACCGGAGTGCAGGTCTCCGTATCCTCATGGAAGACATACTGGGTGGGATGGATCACGTCATAACAGATCAGCTCATCCGTCTGCCAGAGATACCCCATCCGGTAGTCCTCCCGGGAATTCAGCACCTTGGAGAGGATGTACAGAAAATTGATGCTGAATTTCGTCCCGGTTCTCCGGGAACAGGCCGCAAGATCCGTAACGTCGATTCTTGCCGTCATGGACGTGGAGCAGCGGCAATCTTCCGAAAAATGGCGAAACACATCCTTGCGATAGTATGTCTCCCTGTCGATCACCCTATAGCTCACCGGCGCTGTCCTCCCGTTCCCCTGTCCGGTCCAAATCCAATCCAACGGGTCTCTCCCGGTTTCGGGCATTCAGTTCCCTCTCGATCTTGTTGAGCGTATAAAAAAAGCGATGCGTGGCCACTGCCGGGCCCAGGAGAAGCAGTCCGAAGGTATTCCACCCGAACATATGCCACCAGGAGGTATACGGACCTTCTATGCCCAGCTCCATGGCCTTGGCCTTCAATTCTTCGGCGATCCGCGCCATCCAGATAATGGGATAAACGAACAGTGTGGGGATCCCCCAAAGGTAGGCGACGGCGTAGCGCTGGGTCCTTCTGCCCAGGATCTCATCCAATTCCTCCTGCAGTCCGCCGAAGGGCATATAAAGGAGGAAGAACAGTCCCGCGGTGAAGAAGTCGATAAAGCCCAGCCAAAAGCCGGGGCGGTTCGTGTGTTTAAAGCGCATATGACATCTCCGTTTTGTTGGATAAAAAATGAAAAAGACGATTCATAGGGGATCATCACGCAATGGCGAAAAACCGGAATACTTTCAACCATTTCCCATTCGTTCCAGGCAGCCGATCCATTCTGACAGATCATCCCGATCCAGCTCCCTTAACGCATCCGAATAAATACGGAAAGCCTCGGGGTCTGTCTTTGCCAAATAACGCAGGGCTTTTTTCGGACCATAGAAGTATAGACCTTTGATATCAAAATAGATTTCCAGACTGTCAAACAAGAGCCAGTGCCAACGATAAAAGCCCTCTGTATCGCCGCGCGCTGTTCTGGAGAGCATTTTACCACACCAATCCAGTTCCTGCCGTATTTCCTCTGCCGTCTTCTTCGGACTGCCTTCGATGTAGGCAAGAACTCTTTTTTGCAGCCGCTCTGCCGCTCCGTTTTTATCCAGAATGATCCTTCCATCATGGATCTGTACGAATTCTTCCGGAGCATATTCCGATTCAAATGTGTCCGGCGGATATACGAACACGTCCAAGACAGTATCTCCGATCAGGGAGGAGTCATGTTTCTTTGCATGGCCGCCAATCACAAGCGCGTCAAAATCGCTGTTTTCATTCGCGCTGCCATCCACGAAGGACCCGTAGACAACGATCGCCTCCGGCTGATACGTTTTTAACAGATACTCAATGACTTTATCGGCAATCTCCATAACGTCGATCCTTTAAAAACAATTCAAATCCCGATGCCGCAGGCCATTTTGTGTCCCAGGACACACGGTTCCGCGGTCATTTTTATAGGCCATGCATTTTCTCCGCCGGATTCCGGCAGGCCAAGGGCATTCTACCACATTTCCCCGGATTTATGCAATAACAGCGTTGATTTTGCTTATCGCGCCGCGGCTGCGGAGGGAGCGCAGTTTCTCCATGCCGATGCCGTGGCGCAATCCGCCGCCTTTGGGGGATATAAGAAAAGCACCCTGTTTCGGTACAGGGTGCTTTTTGACTGTCAAAAAAGTGGCAAAGCCACTTTTTTGAAAAGACTGCGGCCTGCTGCAGCGCAGTCATTGTGCGCTGTCGGCGCACAATTCCCACGTTTGCAGGCCGAAATGTGTTTTCTCCGACGTACATGCCGCCGGAGAAAACAATCCATACTCTATTTGCGCCTGCGACGCAGAGCTAGTCCTTTAGGGCGGGCGCAAACTCTGCGAGACTTCTTTGACAAACTGAAGAAAAGCGCCCTGTTTCGGTACAGGGTGCTTTTCGTTTATTTCAGTTATTCTCCGGTTTCATGGTCGGGAACAGCAGCACATCGCGGATGGCGGTGGAGTTTGTCAGCAGCATGACCATACGGTCGATGCCGTAGCCGATACCGCCCGTGGGGGGCATGCCGTACTCCAGAGCCCGGAGGAAGTCCTCATCGGTGGTGTTAGCCTCCTCGTCGCCCTGGGAGAGCATCCGCTCCTGCTCCTTGAAGCGCTCCCGCTGGTCCTCCGGATCGTTCAGCTCGGAATAGGCGTTGGCCATCTCCGACCCGTTGATAAACAGCTCAAAGCGCTCCACCAGCCGGGGATCGGAGGGCTTTTTCTTCGTCAGCGGCGAGACGTCCAGAGGGTGATCGCACACAAAGGTGGGCTGGATCATCTTCGCCTCACAATAGGTCTCGAAGAAGAGGTTGACGATGTCGCCCCACTTGTGGCGCTCGGCATACTCGATATGATGCTCCCGGGCCGCCTGACGGGCCTCCTCCAGAGTATTGATCGCATCAAAGTCCACACCGGAGTATTCCCGGACCGCCTCGATCATGCTGATACGGCGGAAGGGCTGAGAAAAGTCGATATCCACACCGCAGTAGTTGATCTTCGTGGTGCCCAGGACCTTTTCCGACACATGGCGGTACATGGCCTCGGTCAGCTCCATCATGCCGTTATAGTCCGTATAGGCCTGGTAGAGCTCCAGGAGGGTGAATTCCGGGTTATGCCGGGTATCCAGTCCCTCGTTGCGGAAAACGCGGCCGATCTCGTAGACACGCTCCATGCCGCCCACGATCAGGCGCTTCAGATACAGCTCCAGAGAGATGCGCAGCTTCAGATCCTGATTCAGGGCGTTGTAGTGGGTGAAGAAGGGGCGGGCAGCGGCGCCGCCGGCATTGGCCACCAGCAGAGGCGTCTCCACCTCCAGAAAGCCCCGCCCGTCCAGGAAATTGCGGATCTCCCGGACGATTTGGGAGCGCTTGACAAAGGTGTCCCGGGCCTCGTCGTTCATGAACAGGTCCACATACCGCTGGCGGTAGCGCAGATCCGTGTTGGTCATGCCGTGGTACTTCTCAGGCAGGACCTGGAGAGCCTTGGTCAGCAGCAGGACCTGGGAGGCGTGGACGCTGATCTCCCCGGTCTTGGTCTTGAAGACAAAGCCGGTGACGCCGATATTGTCGCCCACATCCAGCTTTTTGAAATCGGCATAGGCCTCATCCCCCAGATCATTCCGGGAGACATAGACCTGCAGGGTGCCGGAGAGGTCTTTGACCGTGCAGAAGGATGCCTTTCCCATGACGCGCTTGCTCATCATTCGACCGGCGATGCGGACGGTTTTTTCCTCGTACTCGTCATAGTTCTCCCGGATCTGCCGGGCGTGGGCGTCCTGGTCGAAGCTTGTGATCTGATAGGGGTCCTTCCCTGCCGCCTTCAGTGCGTGGAGCTTGTCCCGGCGGATCTGCAGCAGCTGGCTGCTCTCCGCCTCATTGGCGGTGGTAATGCTTCCTTCTGCCATTTTCTCTATCTCCTGTAGTTAATTTTCAATACTGAGTATTTCGTAGCGGATCACGCCCATAGGCGCGTCCATGGCAACGGTCTCCCCCTGGGCATGGCCCATAAGAGCCCGGCCGATGGGAGACTCGTCAGAGATGCGGCCTTTGAGGGGGTCGGCCTCCTGGCTGCCCACGATGACAAAGGTCTCTTCCTCGCTCTCGCCGACCTCCCGGATGGTGATGCGGCTGCCCATGACGACGGTGTTGCCGGTCCCGTTCTCGGTGATCACCGCATTTTCGATCAGATCCTTGATCTCCGCGATCTTGGAGTAGAGCTTGCCCTGCTCGTTTTTCGCTTCGTCATACTCGCTGTTCTCGGAAAGGTCACCGAAAGAGCGGGCTTCTTTGATCTGCTCGGCGATCTCCTTCTCCCGGACGGTCTGCAGGTACTCCAGTTCCTTTTCCAGCTCGTGTTTACGCTCCTGGCTCATTCTGTAACGGCTGTCGATTGCCATGTGAATCATTCCTTTCAAGGCTTATGTGTAAAAAGGCCGCAGGCGTTTGTTAATTATACGGTCACAGCGTTCAAATGTCAAGGAATGTCTTTCCCTGATTTATGAATAAAAACAACGATATACGGCCAAAAAGCAGCGGTTTTCCCCGCCGCTTTCTGGTTTATTCCCTATTTTCAGCTCAGCACGTCCTTGGCTGCCTCCAGCTGCACGTCCATGTCGCTGTCTTCGATCATATAGGAGCTCACATCCGGCATGACGCCGTTCAGCTCCGACATGCTCTTTTTGTCCGGCGTCAGGTATTCGTAGCTGGAAATGCGCACCGCGCTGCCGTCCTCCAACTCCACGATGGTCTGACTGAGAGCCGAAGCCGCCGTCCGGCGTCCCACGATGGTGACGCCCGCCTGCTGCATGACGCAGGTGAACATCTCCGCCGCGTCGGCGGTGTTCTGGTTGGCGATCACCGTCATGGGAAGACCGACATAGTCGTTGCCGGAGGAGTAGGTGGTCTCCTTTCCGCTCCGATCCCGAAGAAGGAACAGATCTCCCTTGGGCAGAAGGAAGTCCAGCACATTCCCCATTTCCGCCGGTTTCCCCGTGGCGTTGTCCCGCACGTCCAGGATCAGCGCCGTGGCGCCCATGTTCTGGAGGGAAGCGACCGCGCTGCGGAAAGCCACCGCCGCGCTGTCGTCAAAGTTGACGATCTTCACATAGCCGAAGGTGGTGTCCTCCACGATGTGATAGAACACGGGCTCCGAATAGATCAGCTCGCATTTGAGTCTGACTTCGGCCTTACCGCCCTGGGTGTTGAGCAGGTGGACCGTGAAGTACCGGTCCTCTTCTCTTTCTTTGGACTCATAGGTCTGGAACAGTTTCAGAAGCCTGTCCGGATCATACCTTGAGACGTCGATGGTGTCCACCGCGGAGATCAGATTGCCCACCTTGATGTGGGCCAGATCCGCCGGAGAGCCCGGCGTGACGGCGGATACGGAGAGAAAGCCGTACTTCTCGCTGTACTCCGTGGCGATGCCGATGCCCACATACCGGTTGGTCATGGCCAGCTTGTATTCCTCATACTCCTGGCCGGTCATATAATAGCTGGACGGATCGCCCAGCTCGGCGACCATGGCCTTGGCAGAGGCGTCTGCCATCCCGGAGACATCGGTTTCCTTAAAATACTCGTTCTCCACGATGCCGATGACTTCCAGGTACTTATCGGAGGATGCGCTCCTGTCCATCAGCACCAGACAGGCCACCGCGGTGACAATGATGCAGACAAGGCAGGAAAGCAGCGTCCATACAAATCTTGGGATCCTTCTCATATGTCGCTCGTCCTCCCTTTTCAGGCGCTGGGGTCAAAGGTAAGCACGCTGCTGTTGTAATAGCTCAGGGGATCGACGGAGACGCCGTTGGCGGTCACGGCAAAGTCCAGATGATCGCCGGTGGCAATGCCGGTGGAGCCGACATACCCGATGATCTGGCCCTGAGTGACATACTGCCCGGGCTGCACAATGAAATTGGTCATGTGGGAATAGCGGGTGGAGGTGTCCCCGCTATGGGCGATGGTGACATAGTTTCCGAGCCCGTTATTGTAGGTCGCCACCGCAACCTGTCCGTCCGCCACCGCGTATATGGGGGATCCGGCCGCGGCGCCGATATCAATGGCCTGATGGTAGGAGCTGGCGCCGGCAGTAGGGGCATCACGTCCGCCATAGTTGGAGGTGATGTAGGTGCTGTCGGTGGGCCAGATAAAGCCGCCGCCGGCCGCGGAGGCGGCAGCGCCGTAGGTGGCTGCGTAGGTGCCGCTGAAATTGCCGGAACCGGCAGAGCCGGAGGCCTGGGCCTGGGCCGCTGCCTGCGCCGCCGCCTGGGCCTGGGCGGCCGCCAGGGCTGCCAGGCGAGCCTGCTCCTGCTGATAGGCAATGGCGGCCAGCGCCGCCTGCTCTTCCTGCATGGCCTGCTGCTCGGCCTGGGCAATGGCCTCATACTCCTTCTGGGCGGCTTCGCCCATGTCCGCCAGCTGAGAGATCAGCGCCGTGGCGGATTCCACCTGGGCGTTCAGTTCCTCCTGCCGTTCACTGAGCTGGGAGCGGATTCCCTCCTGCTCCATACGGGCCAGCTCATACTCGTCCCGCAGGGTCTCCACCCGGCTCCTGGCCTCCCGATAGGCGGTCTCCAGATCACGGTCATAGCGCATGATGTCCGTCACATCCCCCAGGCGGGAAAGCAGGTCCGTCAGGCTCTCGGCATTGAAGAGGAAGGTGAGATAGCTCTCATCCCCGCTCTCCTCCATGGCCCGCATCCGTTCCCGGAGAAGCTCTGACTGGGTCGTCTCCACCTGGGTGGCGTGTTCCACTTCCAGGCCTTTGTACCAGAGGATCTCGTCATAGGCGGATATCTCCTCCTCCAGCAGAGAAATATCCTGCCGGTTCAGGGAGATCAGTCCGTCCAGCGCCGCCTTCCGGTCTACGATCAGGGCCTCGCCCCGGGAAAGTTCCTGGATCAGCTCCGCCTGCTGGGAAAGCTGGGTCTGGAGCTGGGTGCGGCGTTCCCGAATCCGCGCGAGATCCGATTCATCCACTGCCAGAGAGGAAAACACCGACAAAAGCAGGGAGAAGGCCATCAATACAGCCAGAAAAACGCAGATAAATGAAATCAGCCTTTTTTGACGTTTGTTCATGATACCTCACTTACGATTCCGCTGTCCGTTGGATCAGCAGTAGTAAACAAGCCCGGAGAAATAGGGGGCGGGGTTTGTCTGACTGCCGTTGACACGGATCTCAAAGTGGCAATGCGGGCCGGTGGAAATGCCGGTGGAGCCCACCTTGCCGATGGTCTGGCCCTGGGACACCTTCTGTCCGTAGCTGACGCTGATGGAGGACATGTGCCCGTAGAGGGTGACAACGCCGCCGCCGTGGTCGATCATAACAGTGTTGCCATAGCCGCTGATGGAGGAGGCCAGGATCACCGTACCCTTTTGGGCAGCCACGATGGCCGCTCCGGCGGAGGCGCCGATGTCAAGGCCGCCGTGGTAGCTGCTGGCCCCCGCCGTGGGCGAGGTCCGGTAGCCGAAGCGGGACGTGATGATGTTGCAGCTGGGCACCGGCCACATAAGGCTGCTGAGACTGACGGCGGAGCCGGTGCCTCCGCCGGAGGAACCGCCGGAGCTCTGCTGACCACTGGCCGCCGCTGCCGCTGCCGCCGCTGCGGCCGCCGCACGGCGGGCAGCTTCCTCTTCCTCCTGCTTTTTCTTTATGAGAGCGTTCAGTTCCGCCTCGCCCTTGGCACGGGCGTCGGCAATGGCGTCGAATTCTGCCTGCGCGTTATCGGACTGCTCGTTGAGCTCGGCGATCAGGGCGGAGGCTGCCTCCGTCTGGGCGTTCAGCTCCTCCGTCCGACGGTCCATTTCCCGGCTGATGGCTTCCTGCTTGGCCAGCATCTCCTCATAGCTGTCGCGGATCACCTGCACATCCTCCCGGGCGGCGGTGTAATCCGCCTCCAGGATCTGGTCATAGTGCATGATGTCGTTGACGTCCGCCAGCCTTGCCAGAAGATCTGTGACGCTGTCAGCCTGGAAGATATAGGCCATAAGGGAGTTATCGCCGCTCTCCTCCATGGCGCGCATCCTTGCGCGCAGGAGCTGGACCTGATTGCTCTCCGCTTCCTGCGCCAGCAGCAGCTCCGACTCCTTCTCCCCCAGGATCTCATCGTACAAAGTGATCTGGTTGTTGAGAACGTCGATCTGGCGCTGGGTGATCTCGATCTTCTTGTCCAGCGCTTCCTTCCGCTCCACGATCAGTGCCCGGGCATCCGTCAGCTGGTCAATGACCTCCTGCTGTGCCTTTCCTTGGGCCTCCAGCTCGGCCAGTTCTTCCTTCAGCTTGTCGATCTCGTCCTGGGTCACGGCGTGGGCCCCCAGGGAGCAAAGAGGCGTGAAGGCCAGGACCGCCGCCAGAAACAGGGCCGGCAGCGTGCGGGAAAACAGTTTCGCTCTTTTCATCATCTGTTTATACCTTTAAGTAGTTGCGGATGGCCATAGCGCCGCCAAAAGCGCCGATCAGGATGCCGATCACCATGTTGGCGATCAGAAGGGGCGTCATGACCTGGGCAAAGGGCAGAGCGGTGAAAAGCTTGCCGGCCAGATTGCTGCCCAGACTCAGGGCGATGCGGCTGCTGACCATGTTATAGATGAACCACTCCAGCAAAAAGCTGATCCCCGCACCCAGGATGCCCATGACCAGCCCCTCCACAATGAAGGGGATGCGGATAAAGCTGTTGCTGGCGCCGACCATCTTCATGACCGCGATCTCGTCCCGGCGGGTGAACGCGGCCAGCTTGACAGTGCTGCTCATCATGAACAGCGAGACCACCAGCAGGATGAGACTCAGTACCAGCGCAACGATGCTCACTACGTTCCGCACGGCGATGAATCCCCGGGCGATGCGGGTCTCCGCCATCACCTCGGCGATGCCGCCCACCGCCCGGAGGGCTTCCGCCGTGGAATCCATCAGGGTAATGTCGTTCAGATACACCACATAGCGGTGCCGGAACGCGGTCTCGTCAATGGTTTCGAACAGAGTCTGATCCTCAAAAGTCGCCTTATAGTTCTCCATGGCCTCCGCGCGGGAGACAAAGGCCACATCCTCCACGTTGGATATGGAGCGGATATAACCCTCCAGAGAACGGGCGTCCTCCTCCGAGAGCGCGTCGTCCACAAAGGCCAGGACCTGACTGTCGTCCTCCATATCGCCGATGAAAGCGTTCACATTCAGAGCCACCATGGAAAAGGCGCCCATGATGATCAGACAGGCGGAAATCACCGCCACAGAGGCAAAAGAGCGAAAGCCGTGGGAAAAAACGCCCTTGATGCCCTCTTTAAGCAAATATCCAAATTGATTAATTCTCATTGTTATTCATCCCGTTTGCCGAAATACCCGCCTTCCTCATCGCTGATGAGGACGCCGTTTTCCAGAACAACGACCCGCTTGCCAAATGCGTTCACCAGTTCTTTTTCATGCGTCACTACCAGAACGGTGGTCCCCAGCTCATTGATTTTCCGAAGAAGGAGCATGATCTCCAAGCTCTTGGCAGGATCCAGGTTGCCGGTAGGCTCGTCCGCGATAATGGTCTCCGGGGAGTTTACCAGGGCGCGGGCAATGGCCACCCGCTGCTGCTCGCCGCCGGACAGTTCCCGGGGCAGACGGCTGCCGCAGTTTTCCAGGCCCACAAGCTTCAGTACATAGGGCACCCGCTTGCGGATATCCTGGTCGCTGGCCCCCACCACGCGCATAGCAAAGGCTACGTTTTCATACACCGTCATATCGTCGATCAGGCGGAAATCCTGGAAAATGACCCCCAGCGTACGGCGCAGCTTGGGAAGGTTATGGCGCTTTATGGTGCGCAGGTCAAAGCGATTCACCTTGATCTTGCCGCCGTTGGCCCGGATCTCGCCGGTGAGGAGTTTGATGATGGTGGACTTACCCGACCCGGAGGGTCCCACAAGAAAGACGAACTCCCCATCCCGGATCGTCAGGTCCAGATCCAGCAGCGTCGGCTTCTTGTTTCCGGGGTATGTCACTTTTACGTCCTTTAAGATGACCATTTGAATTTCTCCTGTTTCTGGTCCTCGGCCGGTCAGGCCTCTTTCTTCTGGGAATTGAGATACTTTTTGACCATCAGGGCCACCTTGAAGATGATGGCGTGATCAAACTGCCGCAGATCCAGACCCGTGAGCTTTTTGATCTTCTCCAGACGGTATACCAGGGTATTCCGGTGGACGAACAGCTTGCGGGAGGTCTCGGACACGTTCAGGTTGTTTTCAAAGAATTTGTTGATGGTGTACAGAGTCTCTTGGTCCAGGGACTCGATGGGATTGCGCTTGAACACCTCGTTGAGGAACATCTCGCACAGGGTGGTGGGAAGCTGGTAGATCAGCCGGCCGATGCCCAGGTTGTCATAGTGGATGATGGACTTTTCCGTGTCGAAGACCTTGCCCACATCAATGGCGATCTGCGCTTCCTTGTACTTGGCGGCCAGGACACGCAGATGCTTGGCGGCGGTGCTGATGCCGATCACGCAGCCCACATTCAGCTCGGTGCGCAGCTTCGCCTCAATGGATTCGGCGATGTCGTACACCTCCTGGTCGTTCTCCTGGAGGCTGGGAAGTTCCTTGATCAGCACCAGATCGTTTTCATTGATGCTCAGCACAAAGTCCTTCTGCCGGTCCGGGAACATGTTGGACAGAGTCTCCAGGGCGGAGACTTCCGTGTGGTCCAGCTGACGGATCAGAAACACCACACGGGGCACATCGGCGGAGAAGTGCAGTTCCTTGGCACGGATATAGATGTCCCCGGGCAGGATGTTGTCGGAGATGATGTTCTTTACGAAGATGGTCTTGTTGTGCTTCTCTTCGTAGTTGATCTTGGCCTCCTGGAAGGCCACGCTGGCCAGGAGGCACACGCAGCGAGCGGTGTTGTCCTTCCCATCTACAAAGACGGCATAATCCAGGTGTGCGTTCGGTCCGCTGACCGGTTTGTAGGTACGAAGATTGGATGTAAAAACCTGATCGGGGTAGTCACCCAGCGCCCCGTGGAAGTCCTCCAGCCGGGTACCGATCATGCTCAGCTCACTGCAGGCGACCACGCTCCCCCGGTCATCCACCACGCCGATGCAGCGGTCGGTGGCATCCTTCATCTGCAAAATAATGCCCTGAAAAATTCTGCTTGACATTTCCATATGCCTCCCCTGTCTTTCTTTCCTGTGCCAAAAACAACTGTTCATTTTTAGTTATTTTACACTATACCCTATTTCTGTGCAAAATGCAATAGCGATTTGTTTGAAATTTGTAAATATTTTTAACCCTTACCGATTTACGCATAGATAGGAAGAGAAAAAACGGTCTGACTTGGCAGAAATAACGATAAATCCGGACATTTTCCGACAAATAAGCTTCGTCATTTCGACAATAGTTCCGGGCCGATGGAGAGCAGTTCCTCCCGGCTGAGACGGCGATATTCCCCCGGCTTCAGACTCTCGTCCAGCCAGAGACCGCCGATCCGAAGACGGCGGAGGGCGAGCACCGGGAGATACCGGGCGGCCAGCATGCGCTTGACCTGGTGGTACTTGCCCTCGAAGACCACCACCCGAACCTTTCCCTCCCCCAGGTCCGTCAGCTCTGCGGGAAGGCAGCGGGTGCCGTCGGCCAGGACGATGCCCTCGCGAAAGGCCTCGGCGTCCGAGGCTGTGGGCACACCATCCACCTGCGCCTCGTACAGCTTGCCGATATGGGAGCGGGGAGAGATCACCCGATGGGCGAAGGGGCCGTCGTCCGTCAGCAGCAGAAGGCCGGTGGTGTCCTTATCCAGACGCCCCACCGGGAATACGCCCCGCTTCTTCCATTCGGCCGGGATGGCGTCCAGCACGGTGGGGGCGCGCTTGTCCCGGGCGGCGGTCAGCACACCGCCGGGTTTGTTCATCATGATATAAATATGCTCCTCCCCATCCAGCTCCGCCCCGTCCACGGTGACGGTGTGGAGCGCGGCGTCCAGCTTGAAGGCCGGATCGGTGACCGGCTGACCGTCCACGGCGGCGCGGCCGTGAAAGATAATCTCCCTGGCCTGACGGCGGGAGCAGAGGCCGGTATCGGTGATGATCTTATCCAGACGGTGGAGGGGCATATTTTGATCCTCATTTCCATAGGATTGGCCGGAGGCGATGGGTATGCGGAAGCTTGATCCGGTCCGGCGCCGGACCATACTGGTGACAGGGCTGATCGCAGCGGCCATTCTGGTACTGCTGCTGCCCATACAAGGCCGCACAAAGGCGGACAGAGGCAAGACCAATGAAGAACGCCTGGCGTTCCTGAACTCCCTGGGCTGGGAGGCGGAGGAGGTCCCCTGCAAGGAGCAGATGATCCAGCTGCCCCGTGTGTTCCCCGAGGTGCTGCTCAAATACAATGAGCTGCAGGAGGCCCAGGGCTTCGACCTGACAAAATACGCGGGAAAAACGGTGACCATGTACTGCTACCGGCTGACGCAGCCGGAGGGAGAGGACGAAACATTCGCCACTTTGTATGTCTACAAAGACAGGATCATCGGTGGCGATATCCATTCCACCGCCCTGGACGGCGAAATGCGGGGACTGCGCTGAGGGCACAAAATGGCTGGCAGGATAACTGCCAGCCATTTTGTTGTGTTAAAGTGAATTACTCGTTGATCTCGATAACAACGCCGGAGCCGACGGTACGGCCACCCTCACGGATAGCGAAACGCAGGCCCTTCTCGATGGCGATGGGGGAGATCAGCTCCACGTCCATATCGACGTTATCGCCGGGCATGCACATCTCGGTGCCCTCGGGCAGGTTGATGACGCCGGTCACGTCGGTGGTACGGAAGTAGAACTGGGGACGATAGTTGTTGAAGAAGGGGGTGTGACGGCCGCCCTCGTCCTGCTTCAGGACGTAGACCTGGCCCTTGAACTTGGTGTGGGGGTTGATGGAGTTGGGAGCAGCCAGGACCTGGCCTCTCTCGACCTCTTTCTTGGTGATGCCGCGGAGCAGGCAGCCAACGTTGTCGCCGGCCTCGGCGTACTCCAGAGTCTTGTGGAACATCTCGGTACCGGTGACGGTGGTCTCCTTCTTCTCATCGGACAGACCGACGATCTGGACCTTGTCGCCGACCTTGACGCGGCCACGCTCCACACGGCCGGTAACGACGGTGCCGCGGCCGGAGATGGTGAACACGTCCTCGATGGGCATCAGGAAGGGCAGGTTCTCCTGGCGCTCGGGGGTCTTGATCCAGGTGTCGACAGCATCCATCAGCTCCCAGATACACTCGTACTCGGGGGCATGGGGGTCCTTGGACTCGGAAGCCAGGGCGTTCAGAGCGGAGCCCTTCACGATGGGGGTGTCATCGCCGGGGAAGCCGTAGAAGTCAAGCAGCTCGCGGACTTCCATCTCGACCAGCTCCAGCAGTTCGGGGTCGTCGACCTGGTCGCACTTGTTCAGGAAGACCAGGATATAGGGCACGTTTACCTGACGGGCCAGCAGCAGGTGCTCGCGGGTCTGGGCCATGGGGCCGTCGGAGGCGGCGATAATCAGGATGCCGCCGACCATCTGAGCGGCGCCGGTGATCGT
>JAFYAQ010000004.1 GCA_017540645.1 Oscillospiraceae bacterium | reverse complement strand
TGGTCGGCGCTGATGCTGATGTAAACGCTGACCGGCTTCACCGTCAGAGAGCCGGGGACATAAACGACACTGTAGTACTCCTCGGGGGCTACGTTGTTCGTATCGCCCAGCTCGATGACCGCGTTCTTCGGCGTGGTGGCGCTGGTGCCGGCGTCGGTCTGCGATCCGTCAAATTCGATCCCGGTGACCGTATCGCCGCGCGCGATGCCGGTGATCGTATAATCGCTGGCATTTTCAGGGTCGCTGGCCAGTGCCGTGCCGTCATAGGTCTTGGATTTGTTGTTGGCAATGATGATCAGCTTTTTCTGGTAGTAGATATTGATGACCAGATCGCCTTCATCGCCGTTGATCTGATAGACGGACTGAGCTGCGGTGGTCGTACCGTCCAGATAAGCATGGTGATAAACAAAGCCATCGGGGGCCTGGTTCATCACGGTGTAGGTATCGCCCTTTTCCACATAGGACGTCTCCGGATCATGGATCACATTTCCATCCATGTCGAGATAATTCACGGTGATCTTGACAGTGGTATAGGGAACATACTCAAAGGTGATCACGTTGCCTTCCAGGGCGAGCTCCAGTTCCTTGCTCGTCTCTGTCGGCTTATAATGCATCCTGAGGATATCCTCATCGGAGGTTTGCGTCGCCAGATACTCTGTGTCGACTTCCACGGCCATTTCCATCGCATTGGTGGTAGTGCCGGGGACGGTCACCGTTTTGGATTCCGCGACCTTGATTTCCGGGTGATCACGCAGGACATAGTTGACCGTATAGGTCAGTTCGTCGGGAATGTTGGAGTAATAGAAGATGAAGACGTTCTCCTCATCATGGAAGGTGAGCTCTTTGGTGATGGAGTTGACGTTGACCACATAGCCGGGAATCTGCTGGGCGTTCTCGGTGATCGACTGACCGACAATGTAATCCGGATTGGACATCACCTTGTCCGGCAGCAGCTGGTTGGTGGTTCCGGCATCGTTATCGCTGTCCCACTCATAATAATGAACGGTATAGCTCAACGTTTTCTGCTTCCAGTGGGCGTAGAGGGTGAAATCCTCCTCCACCTTCTTGTTCCAGTCGTAAGGCGAACCTGTCTCGTCAGCCGCCGTGAACCAGCCCTGGAAGACATAGCCATCCCTGGTGGGGTCGTCCGGCTGCGTCACCAGGAAGCCATATTCGTCGGTCTGGGACTCCGGGTTGGCGGAGCCGCCGTTGGTGTCGAAGCTGACGGTGCGGGTCGGGAACTGGAAGTCACCGTAGAGCACCAGGCCGGTAGGCATCTTGGTACCGCCGGCATAGGCGCTGGTATGCTCCGCATCTGTGAACCAGCCCAGCCAGGTGGCGCCCTCCATGGGGGCCTCTGGGACATTGCTGCTGAGATAGCTGGAAATGTCCGCATTCAGCGTGACCTGCTGGGTGCTGATCAGCGTGCCGTCATAGTTATAGAAGGTCAGCGGGTACTGCAGGGCATTGTAGTAGAAATCCGCCGTCATTCTCCCATTGGGCGTGCCATCGGTAAGGTTTCGTGCACCGTCGGATCTCACCCAGCCGGCCTGGGTATAACCGGCATAGTCCGGATAATCGGAAGCGTAAAGATAGTTATAATGGACTGTTACAGACTTGAAGAGGCCATAGGTGCGGCCGTTGCGGGTGGTAGTCGTCTCGCTGTCATAGTTTTCAAACCAGTAATTCAGGGTCTGGGTCTTGTTCGTAGTATAGACCCAGTGATAAACGGTCCTGTTGCCGGAAGGCATGATGTCCAGACTGGTGAATTTCTCGTCGTTATACCTGTTAAATGTTTCAAAGTTATTGGCCCTTCCGTTGAAGTTCCAGGCCCAGTTCGGATGAGGCGTATTGAACGTGGCCGCCCACTGTGCGCTGATGTCCGCGCCGTACTTCGCGGTGAGCGTGGCGCGGCCTCTGCCGGTACGCCATGTTGCAGGTATGGGATTACCGTATGGATTGAAGTCCTCGTAGCCGCTGCCTTCCCAGGTAATGGTATAGACGTTGCGGCTGTAGCGCACCGTGACCACCGTGGTGCCGTCCGCCAGGACGGTCTCTGTGGTGGAGTCCTTGAACGTGAAGTTGGTGGTGTCCAGCTCGCTGGGACGGGTGCCGTCGGCGCCGGCGGTCTGGGCCGTCATGGTGATCGAAGAACCGGTCTCCGCCTGCTTGGTCACGGTGGCCAGGTAGGAATAGCCGTCGTCATTCGCGTTCTCGATCATATAGACGATCTTGTAATCGCTCTGGGCCGGGGTCCACTTGGCGTAGAGGGTGGTGTTCTCCTCCAGCGTGAAGGGAGAGGACGCCGCCTGGGTGCAAGCGGAGTCCGTAAACCAGCCATCGAAGGTATAGCCCGCGCGGGTGGCATCTGTGGGGAGGGTGATCTGGGTGCCGTAGGGTGCCGTCACCGCCTCTATATAATCTCCACCGGAAACGTTATAGGACAGAGTGAAGTTTCTGCGCGTATAGTAGACGTTGGCTACCACGTTTTCGCCAGACAGTTCCACGTTCTCATCGCGGTGGTCATAGTCGGCATAGGCGTAGTTCTTGGCCTCAGGTGTGATGGCCGTATTCGCCACGCCTTCTTTGGATTCCGATTCGATAAGGGTGGTGTAGTCGCTGCCGTCCAGATCCTGCAGGTAATGATTCACCGTATAGGGGAAGTGAGCATCGACATATTCGTCGTCAACGGTAAGCTTATAGACATTCTTTTCCGTGTCCAGCGTCCAGGCCGTGCCGTTGAACCCGTCCGTTGTGACGGTGATGGTCGGGATCGTGGGGTAGTACAACGGCTTGCCGGTGATCTCATCCGCCACCGCAGACTGGGGCGCCGTTACAGAATAGCCGCCCTCCAGATCGCTGCCGACAAGTTCATAAATACGAGTGCCGATTTCCACCTCATTGGAGCCGTTCATATAATAATAACGAACGGTGAGCTCATAGGCGGTGATGGGCGTGAAGACAGCCACGGCGTTGAAGGAATCCTCAACCGTGTAGCCGATATCAACCGTTTCGCCATTGGTCTCATTCTCCCAGTGATCGAAGACCTTCCCTTCCATGAAGGGATCGTCCGGCATGGTGGTGATCTGGTCGCCGGCAGTCAGGTCAATAAAATACTGGGACTTGGAGGTGATGACGTTGCCGTCATCGTCCTTGACCAGGAAGGACACGCGGACCTGTTCCGCAAAGAACGCGTAAAGCGTCAAATCCTCGCTGACGGTGGAGGACGCCGTGTACTGGGTGCCTGCGCCGTCGGGCTCCGTAAACCAGCCCACAAAGGTGCAGCCGGTCTTGACCGGATCGGTGGGCAGGATGATGGTGGTTCCTTTCGCGGTGGTAAACTGCTGGTCCGCATAGCCCTCCGCTTTGAATGTAACGGTGAAGATGTTCTGCTCGTAGTAGGCTTCCACCGTGAGATCGCTGTCAATGATGGTGCCGACGGTGAACTCGTCGGTCGTGCCCGGATAGACCCACTTGCCGATCTTGTTCGTCTTCGGGGCCACTTCGGGAAGTTCGTTGATGGCAAAGCCAGAATCGATGTCAGCCGTCCGGGTCTCCTCGGTGCCGTCCTCCTGAACGAAGGTAACGGTGTAGACGATCTTCTCCCTGCCAACAACGGCCGTGAAGGGCTCATTCACAACGGTGTCAGCCATCACTTCCGTGCCTTCCCCATCGACCCACTTGGTGATATAGCCGGGCACTGTGGGGACAGTGGGAAGCTGACTGCCGATGGTCTCGCCCTGTTCGACCTGGATCGTCAGGGGCGCGAGCTCTCCTTCCGGTTCCGTGTTGGGATTGAAGGTGACCGTGATCATCACGATCTCTTCGAACTGGGCATTGACCGTCATATCATCTTCCGGAACGGTATCGGCGCTGACGGCGGGATCCCAGCCGGTGAAGCGATAGCCTTCTTCCGGCGTAGGATCGGCGGGCATCTGCTCGCCGATGGCTTCGGTCGCGTTGACGGTGATTTCTTCATACAACTCACCGTTGACCTGGAAGGTGACCGTGTAGGACCCGTCGCGGGTGCGTTCGTCTTCTTCCGTCTCGTCCGTTTCGTCGTCGGCGTTCACTTCCGCGAACTGGGCGTTGACCGTCATGTTCCCTGTCGGAACCGTCTCGGAGCTGATATCGGTATCCCAGCCGGTGAAGCGATAGCCTTCTTCCGGCGTGGGGTCGGGGGGCATCTGCTCGCCGATGGCTTCGCCCGCATTCACGGTGACGGATTTGTGTGTCTCATCGCCGACCATGAAGGTGATCGTGTAAGTCACGTCGCCGGGTTCCCCTTCCCGGGTCACGACCTCCTGATCGGGGTCGTCACCGTCAGCTCCTTCGCCGTCGGTCTCAGCGGCAGTCAAGGCAGCCGTCAAATTCACGGCCTTGGCGGCAACCTCCGCTTTTTCAAAGTTGGCCCGGTAAGTCGCGTTGGCACTGACGCCTTTGGGGGCAAAGAAAGCGCTCGTGCTCACCACGCGGTTATTCTCCGCGGGCGCTGTCCAACTGACGAACCGATAGCCCTCGGACGCTTTCGCGGTCGAGCCGGAGGCGGAGGCACTCTCGCCCGCCTTGACAATGACGCTTTCGGATGCCGGAGAAACCGTGCCGCCCTCACCCGCAATATACTTAATAGTATAGGTAACGGGATCATCTTCGGTCTCGGTGAGCTCGTTCTCCTCGCCATCGTCTTCGGTGACGTCGGTCTGCTGGCCGTCGATCTCCGTGATGTCGGTCTGCTGGCCGTCGATCTCCGTGACGTCGGTCTGCTGGCCGTCGGTCTCCGTGACGTCGGTCTGCTGGCCGTCGTTCTCCGTGACGTCGGTCTGCTGGCCGTCGCCCTCGGTGACGTCGGTCTGCTGACCGTCGGTCTCCGTGACGTCGGTCTGTCCGCCGTTATTGTCTGCGGTGCCATTGCTCTCCGCCGCAGGAGCGGTCTCTTTGATGACCTCTTCCTGGCCGGTGGGCAGGGCATCCCCAGAACTTGCGGCAAGCACGTTCACAGGGAAGAGGCCGATCACCATGGTGATAACAACCAACATGGCAAGCAATCTCTTGTTCGCGTACTTTTTCATCACATTTCCTCCTTGCCGTTGCGGCCGGTGTCCCGGCCCATCTTTGAAAACCCGACTCTCGCCGGTGCTATTCCCCCTGGGACATCGCTATGAGACGCTATTTTATGTCCCGCAGTCAATGCCGCAGGCAGAAAAAAAGTGTCCCATATCCCCGGTTTAAAGTACTCGCTGTGTCTGTTTGCGGATCTGCTGAGGATCACCATGATCCATTACATAAAATCTCATATGTATCCACATTTTATGCTATATTCCATCCAACACTATAACATAACTGCAATAATATGTCATGTGTTTTTTGCTTTTTTTGTGAAATCTGTAAACACCTTTTCCCCGCCTTTGCCCGTGAAAAAGGCAGCTGTTTCCGATTCGCATGTGACCCTTAAAGCGCCCGGTCCAGATAGTAGCTCACCAGCAGATCCACGCAGGCGTCGTAGCTCTGCATGCCCCGGTCGTCGCCGTAGGTCTCCAGGAAAACCTCGTACACCTGGTCGGAGACCTCCCTGGCTTTGGTATCATATTTGTCCCAGTAGGCGTTGTGGACCGCCAGATCATGCTGCACACTTTCATCCAGGGAGAGCGCGATCTCCTGCCAGGCGTCATAGTCCGTATCGTGGAGAGCGTTGCCCAGATACACATAGGCCATCAGCGCACCGGAGTAGGCAAAGGTCGGATCGCCGTCCTCCATGCAGGCCAGGATGCCTACGAAGTTCGCCTCGTCCTCCAGCGCTACCCCCCGCTGGTGGGCCAGCTCATGGCCGATGGTCGCGGGCAGCAGGGCCATGGGGCAGTCCACGTTGATGTTGGCTTCCGCGGTAAAGGGGAAGAAAAAGCCCGTGGTGTTGGTGATGCTCATGACCTTGGAGAAGATCACCGGTTTTGCCCGCAGCTCCGGCCCGGTGAGGCTGGGGAAGAGCGTCTCCGCTCCGTGATAGAGGGTGCGGGAATGGTCAAAAAGCTCTTTGAGGTCCGCGGTGAAAACGCCTTCCTCGTCCCGGTCCACCTGGGGAGCCAGTTCGTCCGCCTGTCGGGCGAAATACTCTGTCACGGCCTGCAGCTCCTGCGCAGAGATGGGCCGGTCCTCCAGCCCCTCCGTATCGGCAAAGCCGGGAGTATAATATAATACGCCCCACCAGAGGGAGAACAGACCGAAGATCGCCGATACGATGGCCAGCAGCGATATGACCCAGCGGTAAAAGCTGTTCCACCCCTCCCTGCGGCGGTAATGCCGCCACAGCCGCACAAGATAGGCGACGGCCAGACCGATCCAGAAGGCCTCCACCCATTCCGCCACGGAAAAGGGCAGCAGGGAGAAGAGCCGTCCGGCTCCCCGGTGCCAGGGCCGGACCAGATATCGGGCCAGAAGGCACATCCAGGCGGTATTCCCCCGGGTGGTGAAATACACCAGGATCCACAGCAAGGCCGCCAGGAGGACGGCATGCCAGAACGGGCACAGGCGCCACAGCCGGACCAGTGTTATTTTGTTTTTCTTTTCTGTTTCCATGGCACAAGTCTATCCCATCCGAAGAGAGTTTGACAATCGGTAATTTGTGACAAAAAGCACGCGGCCTTTTTGAGGCTGCGTGCTTTTTCCTGCTTTCAATTTACAGGCTGGCCTTGGCCTTGGCGCACAGGGCAGTGAAGGCCTCGGGCTCGTGGATCGCCATCTCGGAGAGCATCTTCCGGTTCATCTCCACGCCGGCCTTCTTCAGGCCGTGCATCAGGGTGGAATAGTTCATGCCGTTGAGCTTGGCGCCCGCGCTGATGCGGGTGATCCACAGCTGACGGAAGTCGCGCTTTTTCAGCTTGCGGCCGGTGTAAGCGTAGCGGCCGGACTTCATCAGCTGCTGGTTTGCCATCTTGAAGTGCCGGGACTTGCTGCCCCAGAAGCCCTTCGCCAGACCGAGCTTTTTATTTCTTCTCTTGCGCGTCATCATCGCGCCTTTAACTCTCGCCATCTTTGCGTCCTCCTATTATTTATACGGGATCATGCGCTTGATCGTGGACTCATTGGTGACGTCCGCGTAGGTGCCCTGACGGAGGCCTCTCTTGCGCTTGGTGGATTTCTTGTTGAGAATGTGGCTCTTGAAAGCATGGGCGCGTTTGACCTTGCCGGTCTTGGTGAGATTGAATCTCTTTTTCGCGCCGCTGTGAGACTTGAGCTTCGGCATTGTATTTACTCCTTTACTTTTTTTTGCCTGATTTATCCGGTGCTTTGGGGGAGAGGAAAATGGACATGTTCCGCCCCTCCAGCTTGGGCTTCTTATCCAGTACGGCGATCTCCGCGCACTGGGCAGCGAAGTTGTTCAGCAGCTCCTCACCGATGTTGGTGTGGGCCATCTCACGGCCGCGGAAACGAATCGTCACCTTCAGCCGATCGCCGTCCTGCAGGAATTTCTGCCCGTTTTTCAGCTTGGTGTTGAAATCGTTGTCACCGATACCGGGAGACATGCGGATCTCTTTGATCTCGATGATGCGCTGATTCTTGCGGGCTTCCTTTTCCTTCTTGGTCTGCTCAAAACGATATTTGCCATAGTCCATGATCTTGCAGACCGGCGGTTTGGCCTGGGGGGAGATCAGGACCAGGTCCATCTCGTTCTCCTCCGCGATCTGCAGCGCCTCCCGGCTGGACATGACGCCCAGCTGTTCGCCGCTGTCGCTGATCAGGCGTACCTCCGGCTCCCGGATCTCATCATTGAGCAAATGATTTTGAGTAGCGATTGTCAAACACCTCCGTACGATTCCCGGCGCAATGGCTTCGCCGAACAACAAAAAAACGGATACCAACCGTATCCGCACACAAATACCCTCTCCCCCGGAGAAGGTTCCATGTTGACACCGGCGCGCCGCAGCGGCCGGGTGAGATCGGATACGATCTGCTTTCTTTTCAGCGAGGGGTATTATAACCCCGTCGTATGGGTATTGTCAAGGGATATTTTGGGAAAAACAAAATTCAATAATCGAGTGTCCAGCCCTCTTGTGAGATGGACACTCGATTTGGTCCGCCTATTCCCATCCGACCCCGGGCTTTCTCAGGCTTTCTCCTTCCTTCCCCCGCTGCCGTCCGCGCACAGATATCGTCCCGCGTCTTTCAGGAAGCTCCAAACCATCACGATCATGATCAGCCCGATGGGAAACGCGGAGATGATGCTCACAGACTGAATGTTGTTCATGGAGCTTTCCGAAAAGACGAGCGCTATCGGAAGGACGATCAGCAGGATGCACCAGAGAAGCTCGATCAGAGCATGGGGGTGCTCGTTCTCGCCCAGAGACCGGTAAGAGTAGCAGGCGGCGGTATAGGCGATCGAATCAAAGGAGGTAGCGTAAAATGCCACCATACAGAGGAAGGTAAGGACCAGGACAAAGGTCGGGAAGGGCATGGTATCCACGACGCTCAGGATCAGGGCGTAGAGATCCCCGCTGCCCGCGTACTGGGCGATGAAATCGTGCGCCCCTGCCGTCTGGAGCCCCAGAGAGTAGTTGCCGAGCACAATAAAGCTGATGATGGTGGAGCCGACCCCGAAAAGGTAGCCACCCAGGATCACCTGACGCACCGTACGCCCCCGGGAAATGCTGCCGATGAAAAAGGGCGCGGCAATGCACCATACCATCCAGTAGGCCCAATAGTAGATCGTCCAGTCCTGCGGGAAGAAGTTCTCGCGGCCGGGGTCGGTGTAGGTGCAGAGCTCAAAGAAGTTCTGAAACATTTTCCCCAGGCTCTGAAAGCCGTATTCCAGAATAAAGCGGGTCTGCCCGCCTGCCAGCAGGACGAAGGCCAGAAGGCCGAAGAAGAGATAGATGCAGAGCTTTGCGAGAAATCCGATCCCCTTGAAGCCGTGGAGCACGGCATAGGTATAGACCGCGCAGGTTATCAGCAGGATGATAATGGTGATCACCGTGCGGCTGAGGCGGAGGCCGAACAGACGCACAAGGATGCTTGCCATCAGCGGCGTCGCGACGCTGAAGGTCGTCGCAGTCCCGGCCAGAAGCGCGAAGAGGGCGAACAGGTCGATGAACCGTCCGAGGAAGCGGTCCGCATGGTCTCCGATCACAGCCCGGCAGGCCTCGGAGTAGCGCTTTTTCCCGCACTTGCGGACATGCAGCATGAAGCCGAAGGCCACGGCCAGCACAAGATAGAAAGCCCAGGGAATAAAGCTCCAGTGGAACAGGGGGAACACCCCCGCCCACTCCGTCACAGAGCCGAGCTCCGCCAGATGCGGGTTTTCCGCATACATGACCCATTCGGCAAAGGAGTAGAAAAGAATGTCCGCAGCCAGGCCACAGGTGAACATCATGCTGCCCCATGTGAAAAAGGAATAGCGGGGTTTCTCCGTCGGATCTCCCAGCACGATGGCCCCATAGCGGGAGAAGGCGAAATAAAGGGAAACTCCCAGCGCCGCGACGCCGATGACAAGGTAGTACAGGCCGAAGGTATCGCCGAAAAAGAAGCGCACGGAAGAGATCGCTTCGTTCGACTGCTCCGGGAAGAAAAACAGCGCGGCCCCGAGCAGCATGATAAGGCAGAACGGGACAAGCGTGATCATCCAGTCTACCTTCTTTTTCCCAATTGCCGTCTTCATTCGCGGCTCCCTCCGTTCATTGTGTCCAGCAAAGGAAGATAACTGCTGTCCATGGCGGCAAGCTCCTCCAGGCTGTCTATTTCAACTACGTCCTCCCGGCGCATCTCCCGGATGCCGAGCGTAAACAGCTCCGGGTATCGGAAAAGCGCCACGTCATCCCAGTAGAGATCCCGGCTGCCGCGTTCAAATTCACGCTCCGCGCATTCGCGCAGGCGGCGTCCGTCCTCCCTGCTCCAGCGGGAGATCGAATACAGCTGCCAGCCGTGCTCCCCGCCGTTGCGGGAACAGCGGCGGATGATCCCGTCCCGCACGTCCAGCATCCACTCGTTCGTTTTCCCTTCACACCACACCGCATTATAGCCGGAGCGGGTGAAGCCGGGAGAGACGACCGTCGGATCGGCGATGAGCTGGTCGCCGTCGAGGATGATGCAGTCCTCCAGATGCTCCCGTGCAGCATAAAGAGAGCTGAGATTATTCCAGGTTTCATACAGGGGGTTTTCGATCAGCTTCAGCCCCGGCCAGCGGTCCGGGAGTTCTTCAAACTGCTCCTTCCGATATCCGACTACCACATAAATCTCTCGGATGCCGTTTGCCCACAGCGCCCCGATAACCGAGTCGATCATGCGCACACCGTTTACTTTCACCAGCGGCTTCGGAATGCTCCATGTAAGCGGGCGCATCCGGCTGCCGACGCCGGCGGCCATGATAACGGCGCGCCGGACCGTATGTACGTCCTTGTTCATGCTCTCCCCTCTTCCTCGGATCCCGACCCCGTCAGCTCCTTTGAATACCGGTAGAAGTCCTTTGCGTAGCGATACTGCCGCAGAGAGTACTCGCCGAACTCCACCCCCAGCGTCCGCTTGAGCTCACACCAGTTGGACCACAGCAATCCGCAGACCGCGATATAGCAGTAGATCTTGCGGCGCTGCTCCCGGCTGCACCTGCCTTCAAAATAGATGTCGATCACCTCATCGCAGCGGCTTTTGGAATACAGGCTGTATATGCAGAACATGGCGATATCCACGTGCGGATCCTGCATGCCGGCATACTCCCAGTCGATGAGCTGCAGCGTCTCCTGCCCGTCAGGGCCTTTGCAGAACAGGAAGTTGTCCGGAACAGCGTCGATATGCGTAAGGCAGCATTCCTTCGGCGAAGCATCAATGATGCTGCGGAGCGAGAACACCTTCTCCTTCGTTGCGTAATAGTCCCGATAGACCGAGGGGATCTCTTTTCTCAGGCTCTCGTAATAGTCGATCATGGAAAACAGATCAAAGGTATAGGGGCTCTGCAGCCGCAGGTCGTGGAATTGTCGCAGCAAAGCCATGCAGCGGCTTACATCGCCGTTATCCCCGGGGTCGCAGGTGCGCGCGCCGTCCAGATAGCGGGTGATCTTAAACCCGTTTTTCGGGGAGAGATAGATCGGATCGTCGCAGATGCCCTTGCCGCGGATGGCCTGGAACGAGGCGGCCTCCTGCTCCCGGTTGATCATCTGATCGGTCCCCTCACCGGGGATGCGCATGATGTAATATTCTCCGCGGACGGAAAAGAGGAAGGAGCGGTTGGTCATCCCCTTCTTCAGGGTCCTGATCTCCTCCACCTCCGACTGCCCGCACCGCAGGACATCCGATATGGTCCGAATCGCGTCCGAACGGAGATTTTTTGAATTCGCGTCCAGTTCTCTGAGCTGCTCATAGGTATTGATCTCCATGAACTCCGCTCCTCTGACCACCCTCGCCGGGATCGTCATGCGGTCACGCTCAAACAGCGCCTCTTCCCAGAAGGCCTCTTCCCTGTTCCGCTCCCCGCACAGCTTGAGCAGCTTTTCCCCCAGGATCGCAGCATCCGGATCGAGGAGATAGGAGATGCCGATCATGCGGTTTCCGGCGTCGGCCTGGGGAACGCGCACAAGCTCCCGCTTCCGGTTGACCCGGACGGAAGCGCTGACATCGCTCTCCTCCGAGACCATATACCAGCTGTAGAGCTCGTTGGGCCGGAACGGGTTTTCCTCACAGTAAAGATCCGAGGGAACGATGTAGCTGTTATGCAGCCGATCAAGAGCCAGCCGCAGAGAATAGCTGTTGTTTCGGCTGGCGTAGCAGGGGTTCACCAGCAGGTCTGCGCCGAAGGTATCGATCAGATACTCGAAGCTGTCCTTCATATAACCGACCACAACCGTGATCTCCGTGATTCCGACCTCGTGAAGCTGCCGAATGAGGCGCTCGATCAGCCGCTCTCCTCTGACCTCCAGGAGCGCCTTCGGGAACGAGTGATTGATGGGCACCATGCGCATCCCCGCCCCGGCGGCAAGGATCACCGCGCTCCCGGGCCGACAGCTCTCGACGAGTTCCATGGCCTGCCGGGTAAGTCCCAGCTCCCCGTTCAGGAATCCGATCTCCGTGAGACGCTGCAGGCAGCGGTTGACGGCGCCCAGGGAAAGGCCGACCTGCTCTGCGAGCAGCCGCTGGTTTCTATAGGGCTGCCGAAGCAGCTCCAGAAGGACGTCTGCCTCCTGCCGTGTGATGTTCGGGATTGGCTGTTTAGACTTTTTCATGAACATGCCGCCATTCTTTTTTGGTGAACATAAGGGCAAAAAAATAAGCCCTGCCATAATTAACGCTCATTATATATCAGTTCTATCCTTTTTGCAAGCACTCTCTTCGTAAACACCGCAGCGTGGAAAAACTGCTTGCGCAAATCTACGGGGCATGGTAGAGTATACGAGTTCAATATATCCTTTTGAAATGCATCTTTTTCACGCGGCAAACGGATCCGGGACCGCGCACACGGTCGTTCAATGACCGGGACTTAAACTTTCATTTTGCAGAGAGGAAGCAAAACGCCATGCGACTGTACATAGATCCCGGCACGGGAAGCATGCTCTTTACGATTCTGATCGGTCTCTTCGGAACGGGGCTTTATTTTTTCCGGGGCGCGAAAGTGCGGCTTCGCTTCCTTTTCGGCGGAGGAAAGAAGGTGGCGGGAAACGACGAGGCCCGCGTCCCCTTTGCCATATTTACGGACAGCAAGCGATACTGGAATCTTTTTGAGCCGATCTGTGAACAGTTTGAAAAGCGCGGTCTGCCTATGCTCTATCTGACGGCTTCGCCGGACGACCCCGCGCTGGACCGCCGTTTTGAGCATGTTACCGCCCGCTTTGTGGGAGAGGGAAACCGAGCCTTCGCCCAGATGAATTTTCTGAAGGCGGATGTGGTGCTCTCCAGCACGCCCGGCCTGGACGTCTACCAGTGGAAGCGCTCCAAAGATGTAAAGTGGTATGTACACATCGCCCACGGGGCAAACGATCCCGCCATGTATCGCATGTTCGGTCTGGACTTCTATGACGCCGTAACGGTCTCCGGCGATTACCAGATCCAACAGCTCCGGGAGATCGAACGAAAGCATAACGCCCCGGCCAAGGAGCTCCCCATGCTGGGGCTTCCCCATATGGACGCGCTGCTCCGTCGGGCAGAGTCGGCCGAGCCGTTGGCTCACCGGGAAACAACCGTTCTGCTGGCTCCCTCCTGGGGACCCAATGGGATCTTCCGGCGCTTCGGCGCAAAGATCCTGGAAGAGTTGCTGCGCACCGGCTACCACATCATCGTGCGCCCCCATCCCCAGACGCTGGCAACCGAAAAAGAACTGATCGAGCCTATCATGGCTCGCTTTCCGGAAGGCGGACAGCTCGAGTGGAATCGCGATAACGACAACTTTGAGGTGCTGCGCCGGGCAGATGTGCTGATTTCCGACTTCTCCGGTATCATTTTTGATTATGCCCTGGTGTTTCAGCGGGGCGTCATATACACCGACGTGTCCTATGACAAGGGTCCCTTCGACGCCTGGTGGCTGGATGAAGAGCTCTGGACCTTTGAGACCTTGCCGAAGATCGGAAAATGCCTGACGCCCGAGAATCTGCCGGAACTGAAAAACATGATCGACGAGCTGCTGCACGATCCGTCCTATCAGGCGGCGATCGAAAAGGCGCGTACGGAGACCTGGTCCTGCATCGGCCGCTCGGCAGAGCTGATCGCAGACTATGCCATACAAAAGCAGAAAGAACTGACGGCCGCTCCGGAAGCCGATGCGTAACGTCAGTACACGCAAAACCGGGAACTGTGGATGACAGTTCCCGGTTTTGCCTTATTATGCCGATTCATGGTCCGATCTCGGAGCTTCCGTCCGCTGATGGGAAATCCCGCTCATGTCCTGTCTCGGGGAGAGCCGGCGTTAAGCGCCGCAGAAGAACGGCGTAGGCGATCCCGACCGCCAGGCTTGCTCCGACATAGATCCTGTCTGCCGTCGGATCCTCCGCGGAGAACAAGGAGAGGGCGTCGATCAGGGAATGGGTAAGAATGCAGGGAAGCAGACTTCCGCTTTTTACATACACGAGTCCAAAGACCGTGCCGAGGGTGAGCGCGAAAACGATCTGGAGCAGCGTATTCATCCATCCCTGCCCCGCAAGCAGGCTGACGATATGAAGGATCCCGAAGCTCAGGACAGACACGAGCAGCGCCCGGGCATCGTTTGTCTTCTCCCGGATCGCCAGGAACAGGAGGCCGCGGAACAGCAGTTCTTCGATAAGGCCGACGAGCAGCATGGAGAGAACGGCAAACAGCAGCGCCGGTCCGGAATACCTTGCATGGATCCCGCCCCACAGATTCCCGGTAACAAGAAACCAAAGGGGCAGAAAATACAGGAAACGTCCGGCTCGGCGGGGCCGCCGCGATATGCCGAGTGCATGGTAATATCCCCGCCGCACGGAGAACCGGAACAGGAACGCGGCAATGAACAGCAGCAGGAGCGGAGACCAGACGCTGTCCTCTCCGAGTCTTCCCCGAAGGGGCATCAGGAGGAAACAGTAAATAAGGATCAGGCCGATCACAGAACGAAGCGTTCCTTCTGCGCGGGCGGCAGGCTGTATTGAGCGATTATTTTGCATATCGGAAATCCTGCGGAAACACGATCGTTTCCTTGTGCTTTGTTCTTTCTTTTCCATCTGCATATAAAAATCGGGTGTCCATAACCAAACCTGTTATGAACACCCAAAATGGTCCGAGTGACTGGATTCGAACCAGCGGCCTCTTGAACCCCATTCAAGCGCGATACCAAACTTCGCCACACCCGGATAGCTGATCGACAGCTTTTGTATATTACCACAGGCGTATAAAAAAAGCAAGCATTTTTTCGCTTTTTCCATTAAAACTTTTCCCCGGGGTTTTAGGCCCCGGGGAAAAGGAGATCATCAGGCTTCCTCTTTGACGATTTTGTTCTCCGCGGCGTTTTTGCGAACGCTCTCGATGCCGTTCAGGCAGCTGGGCTTGGCCTTATAGCTCTCGCCCACGGCAATGATCTGTCCGTTGGTCGCCTTCAGGCGGTAGCGGAACTCCCCGGCCTTGTCGACATAGAGTTCAAACTTGGGGCATTTCTCTTTCTGGAAGCCCTCTACGGTCTGATCCTCCAGGGCGGCGATGGGGGCATTTTTTACGACGCTGGCAATACCGTTCCGGCAGGCGGCCTCCGTGGTGTAAACCTCGGAAGTGGCGATCGTCTCGCCATTGCCGGCCTTGAGATTGAACATGATACCGGTTTTGACTGTACGAATGACAAATTTGCCCATATTAGGAGCCTCCTGTTCTGTTTGATACCATCAGAATATACCAGGAAAAGAGAAAAAGCAACAGAAAAGTGCAAAAGGCCTGAAGAATCAGCGCAGCACGATCCGTTTATAATTCTTCTTTCCCCGGCGGAGGACCACGCCCTGGCGCAGCTGGTCGGCGCTGAAGCTCAGCGCGATATCCGTCACCTTATCATCCCCGCACAGGACGCCCCCCTGCTGGATGTTCCGCCGGGCGTCGCTGCGGGTGGAGCACAGACCGCTGAGGACAAGAAGGCTCATCACATCGGCGCAGCCGTCCCGGAGGTCGCCCTCACCGATCACGGTCTCGGGGATGCTCTCGGTGCTGCCGGCGGCAAAGATGGCGCGGGCCTTGTCCCGGGCGGCGTTGGCCTCCGCCTCTCCGTGGACCAGATTGGTCAGCTCCCAGGCCAGGATCTCCTTGGCCTCGTTGATCTTCGTGTCCTGCCAATGGCTCATCTCCTCGATCTGCTCCAGCGGCAGGAAGGTCAGCATGCGCAGGCATTTGATCACGTCTGCGTCGTCCACGTTCCGCCAGTACTGGAAGAAATCGTAGGGGCTGGTCTTGTTGGGGTCCAGCCAGACGGCGTTTCCGGCGGTCTTGCCCATCTTTTTGCCCTGGGAGTCGGTCAAAAGAGTGATGGTCATGGCGTAGGAGGGCTTGTCCAGCTTCCGGCGGATCAGCTCCCGGCCGCCCAGCATGTTGCTCCACTGGTCGTCGCCGCCGAACTGCATGTTGCAGCCGTAATGCTGGTAGAGGTAGTAGAAATCATAGCTCTGCATGATCATGTAGTTGAACTCAAAGAAGCTGAGTCCCCGCTCCATCCGCTGCTTGTAGCACTCGGCCCGGAGCATGTTGTTCACGCTGAAGCAGGTGCCCACCTCCCGCAGCAGATCCACATAGTTCAGATCCAGCAGCCAGTCGGCGTTATTGACCATGATGGCCTTGCCCGGCCCGAACTCAATGAAGCGCTCCATCTGGCGCTTGAAGCACTGGGCATTGTGGTCGATGTCCTCCCGGGTCAGCATTTTGCGCATGTCGGTACGGCCGGAGGGGTCGCCGATCATGGTGGTGCCGCCGCCGATCAGGGCGATGGGCTGGTTGCCCGCCATCTGCAGACGCTTCATCAGCGTCAGCGCCATGAAGTGCCCCGCGGTCAGACTGTCCGCTGTGCAGTCAAAACCGATGTAGAAAACGGCCTTTCCGTTGTTGATGACATTGCGGATCTCCTCCTCGTCCGTCACCTGGGCGATCAGGCCACGGGCCTGCAGTTCCTCGTATATTCCCATGATTCCATCCTTCTTTAATGTTGTCTTTTCATTTTAATGCCGCACGAAAGGCGTCCGCGTTCTGGAGCATTTCCTCCGCGCCGGAGAGCATGGTAGGGCTGATATCCTCTCCCCCGTTGATGCGGGCGATCTCCCGGCGGCGTCCCGCCCTGTCCAGGAGCCGGATGGAGGTATAGGTACGTCCGTCCCTCTCCCGCTTCTCCACCAGATACTGGAATTCGGCCATGGCCGCGATCTGGGGAAGATGGGTAACGCAGAGGACCTGTTTGTTTTTGGCCAGTTTTGCCAGTTTTTCCGCCACCCGCTGGGCCGCCACGCCGGAAACGCCGGTGTCGATCTCGTCAAAGATCAGAGCGTCCACCCCGTCCTTCTCGGCAAACACGTTTTTCAGCGCCAGCATGATCCGGGACAGCTCGCCGCCGGAGGCGATGCGGCTGATGGGCCCCAGGGCCTCGCCGATGTTGGCGGACATGAGGAAGCGGACCTCGTCCGCGCCGGAGGCATCCATCGTCCTGCCGGCCCGGGGCTCAACAAACACGCGAAAGCGGACCGAGGGCATGTTCAGCTCCCGGAGTTCCCGCTCCACCTGGGCTTCCAGCCGCTCTCCGGCAGCCTGCCGGCCAAGGCTCAGCGCCTGGGCCGCCGCCCGGGCTTTCTTCTCCGCCTCGGCGGCCTCCCGCTCCAGCTTCCGGAGCCGGTCTCCGGCGTAGCTCAACTCTTCCATGGCCTGGCGGCTCTCCTCCAGCAGGGCGATTAGGGCGTCCCCATCCGCTGCGGAGTATCTGCGCTCCAGGCGGCGAAGCAGGGCAAGCCGTTCTTCCAGCCGGTCGTACTCCTCCGGGGAGAAGTCCAGCGACGCGCGCTTTTCCCGCAGGCGCTCCGCCGCGTCTTCCAGAGACAGGCGGGCGTCGCGGATCAGCTGGACGGTCTCCTTCAGGTCAGAGCTCCAGGCGCTCGCCCGGCGTACCGCCTCCTCCGCGTCGCCGCAGAGGGACACGGCGCTGTCCGGAATGTCGTAGAGAGCGGCGAAGGCCGCATCCAGCCCCTCGGTCAGCTTTTCCGCGTTGCGCAGCAGGTCCCGGCGCTCGCTCAGCTCCGTTTCCTCTCCCGGGCGGAGCTCCGCCTTCTCCAGCTCCTCGATCCGGTGGCGAAGGCTCTCCTCCCGGCGGGCCTTTTCCTCCTCGTCCATGCGGAAGGACTCCGCCTGGCGGAGCAGGTCCCGGTAGGAGGCATAGGCGGCGGCGTAGGCGGCCAGGAGCTTTTCGTCTACACCGTAGCGGTCCAGATAGTCCCGATGGCGCCGCTCGTCCAGAAGCTGGCGGCCGTCGTTCTGCCCGTGGATGTCCAGCAGGAGGTTTCCCAGCTCCCGGAGCTGGGACTGGGAGACCGGCACCCCGTTGACCCGGCCGGAGGACCGCCCGTCGGCGGTGATGCGGCGCTGGAGGATGATCTCGTCCTCCTCGGCGTCGATGTCGTTGTCCCGGCACCAGTCCAAAGCGCCGCGGGCGTCAAACACCGCCGTGACCGCGGCCTTCTCCGCGCCGGAGCGCACCAGTTCCCGGCTTGTGCGGCTGCCCAGCACGGCGTTCAGCGCGTCGATCATCACGCTTTTGCCCGCGCCGGTCTCGCCGGTCAGAACGCTGAGACCATGGTTGAATTCCACATCTGCGCGCTCGATGACCGCGATATTCTCAATGTGGAGGGTTTTCAGCATCCTTACACCATTTCTCCGATCTCACGGCAGAACTCCGCCGCGTCCTCCTGGGTGCGCATGGCGATAAACACCGTGTCGTCTCCGGCCAGCGTGCCCACCAGGTTGGGAATGTCCGTGCTGTCCATGGCCGAGGCCGCCGCGCTGGCAAGGCCCGGCAGGGTGCGGATGACCACCAAATTCTGGGCGGTGTCATAGCTGACCACGCTCTCCCGGAAGATTTTATGCAGCCGGGACAGATGGGCCTGGCTGTTCTCCCGGAGAGGGGCGGCGTAGCGATAGCCGCCGTTGGGAGTCGCCTCCTTAACCAGGCGCAGCTCCTTGATGTCGCGGGAGATGGTGGCCTGGGTGCTGCGCACGCCGCGCTCCGCCAGGGCCTCCATCATCTGGTTTTGTGTCTCGATATCTTTCTGGGCGATCAGATCCAGGATCTGTGCCTGCCGTTCGTTTTTCATGGAGCCGTGGTCCCCCCTGTGTACATTTTGTCGTTCAGCTTATCATAGACGATATCATAAAAACTGCTGTCGCTGACACGCGCCATCAGCAGCGTTTCCTTTGAACGTCTGACCCGAAGCTCGTCCCCCTCCAGGAACGGGACGGGCTCGCCGTCAATGGAGAGCATGACCTCCTTGGAACCCTGGTCTACGCTGCGGATGGAAACATGCCGGTCCGCCGTCAGCACAAAGGACCGGGCTGCCAGCCGGAAAGCGCAGATGGGCGTGAGGATGATGCACTCCGCCTCCGGCTCCACGATGGGGCCGCCGGCGGCCATGGAATAGGCCGTGGAACCGGTGGGGGTGGAGATGATGATCCCGTCGCCGGAGAAGGCCGTGATCTCCCTGCCGTCCCCGAAGGCACAGAAGCGGACCACGCTCACCAGGGAGCGGACCACCGCCTCGTTCAGCGGGCGGGCGGAATAGACCACCTTCCCGTCCCGCCACAGCTCCACATCCAGCATCATGCGGGGCAGGACCGTAAAGTCTCCGTCCGCCACCTCCGCAAGGCGCTCGATCTCCATACGTTCCAGCTCGGCCAGGAAGCCCATGTGGCCCATATTGACCCCCAGCACCGGCACGCCGGTGCCCGCAAGGTAGCGGGAGATCTGGAGGATGGTGCCGTCGCCGCCCAGCGTTACCGCAAGGCGGGAGCGGGCGATCCCCTCCTCCAGGGATACGGTGGGCAGGTCCGCCGGCCAGGTATCCTCCAGCCCGTCGCTGAGAAAGGGAGAAATCAGTACCTGGTGTCCCCGGGAGCGAAGAAGCTCCATGGCGCAGCGTGTGGCGGCAAGGCCAAGGTCACGATGCGCGTTGGGGCAAAGCAATATGGCTTTCTCCACGTTTATTCATCCTTTCCATGTTCCCGATGGGAGGCCTCCACCAGCGCCGTCAGATCCGGCGTCGGGATGCTCTCCCCGTCCTTCTCCAGCCAGGCCAGGTATTCAATGTTACCCTCCGGGCCGCGAATCGGGGAATAATCCAAACCCCGAAGGCCGAATCCGGCCTCCCGGGAAAATAGCAGAAAGTCCTCCAAAACCTCACGGTGAACGGCGCTGTCCCGGACGACGCCCTTTTTGCCGACCTTTTCCTTCCCCGCCTCAAACTGGGGCTTTACCAGGCATACCGCCTGTCCGTGGTCCTTCAGCAGGCCGTACACAGCCCCCAGCACCAGGCGCAGGGAGATAAAGCTCAGATCCGCCACGGCCAGGTCCATCTCCTCCGGGATCTGGTCGTGGGTCACGTAGCGAATGTTGGTCCGCTCCATGTTCACCACCCGGGGGTCCTGGCGCAGGGTCCAGGCCAGCTGGCCGTAGCCCACATCCACGGCATACACTTTGGCCGCTCCGTTTTTCAGCAGGACATCCGTGAAGCCCCCGATGGAGGCCCCGCAGTCCAGGCAGGTCATCCCCCCGGGGTTGATGGGAAACACCCGCAGGGCTTTTTCCAGCTTCAGGCCGCCGCGGCTGACATAGGGAAGCGGATTGCCCCGGACCTCCAGCTTGACCTCCGGGGGAAAGGCGGTGCCGGGCTTGGTCTCCTTCTGGCCGTTGACATACACAAGGCCGGCCATGATGCTCCGTTTGGCGCGCTCCCGGCTCTCTGAAAGGCCCTGATCGCAGAGCAGCTGATCCAGACGAACCTTCTTCATCCCATCAGCTCCTTCGCCGCCCGTACAATGCCGGCGGCGTCCAGCCCCAGACGGGAGCGCAGCGCCTCCACCTGGCCGTGGGTGACGATCCCCGTGCCCAGGTCCAGACGGCGAACGCCCCGGAGCGCAATGCCGTTTTCCGCCGCGGCGGTCAGGATCTGCGCACCCACACTTCCCTGGCGGCAGGCCTCGTCCACCGAGAGCAGGCGCCCGGTCTTCCGAAGAGAGGCAAGCACCGTCTCCTCCGGCAGCGGGAACACGCGGTTTAGCTTGACCAGCTCCGCCGAGATCCCCGCTTTCTCCAGTTCCCGGACGGCGGAGATGGCCTCGTTGGTCAATATCCCGTGGCAGACCAGGGTGAGGTCCCGGCCCTCCGACAGTACGACCGCGTCCTCCGCGCTGGAATCGTCGGTATAGGCCCCCTCGCCGCCCCGGGGATAGCGGACGGCCACAGGCCCGGTCTCCTCCTCCACGGCGTGTTTCAGCATGGAACGCAGCTCCGCGAAACTGGCGGGAGCATAGATTTTCATACCGGGGACGCTGCTGAGATAGGCGATATCAAAGCTGCCCTGGTGGGTGGTGCCGTCCCGGCCCACGAGCCCGGCCCGATCCACAGCAAAGACCACATGCAGCTTCATCAAGCCCACGTCCTCGATGAGCATGTCATAGGCGCGCTGCAAAAACGTGGAGTACACGGCAAAAATGGGCTTCATGCCCTGGGATGCCATGCCGCCGCACATGGCGCAGGCATGTTCCTCCGCAATACCCAGTTCGAAGAAGCGGTCACGGAAACGGTTGGCAAAGCCCTCCAGGCCCGTTCCGCTCTCCATGGCGGCGGTAACGGCGCAGACCTTTTCGTCCTTTTCCGCCAGTTCCATGACGGTCCGGCCGAAGCAGGAGGAAAAGTCGCTGGCCGGCTTGGGTTCCACACCCCGCCGGGCGTCAAAGGCGTCCACCCCGTGGTACAGCTCCGGGTTTTCCTCCGCGGGGGAATACCCCTTTCCCTTCACCGTGACCACGTGGAGCAGCACGGGCTCCCGCAGCTCCCGCGCCCAGCGGATGGCCTCCTCCAGGGCGAGCTCATCGTGGCCGTTCACCGGGCCGAGATACAAAAAGCCCATGTCCTCAAAGATCCCCGGCGGCATCAGATACCGTTTCAGATTCTCCTTGAGCCAGTGGGTGGTATTATAAAGGGTGGGCATCCGATCCTTCAGCTTCCGGTATTCCCGCTTGAAATGGAGGTATCCGGGGCGGACTCTGGCCTGTCGGAGGAGTTTGGAGATGCCCCCCACGCTCTCATTGATGGACATGCCGTTGTCGTTCAGGATCACCAGCAGAGGCTCATGGCTGGCGCCGGCGTCATTAAGGCCCTCAAAGCTGAGGCCTCCGGTCATGGCCCCGTCGCCGATCACGGCAACGACGTCAAAATCTTTCTTTTGGAGTGTCCGGGCCCGGGCCATGCCCATGGCCAGCGACACGGAATCGGAGGCGTGTCCCGCCACGAAAGGATCCGCCGGGCTTTCGCAGGGCTTGGGAAAGCCGGCCAGTCCGTCCAGCTGCCGGAGATGATCGAATCCCGAACGGCGTCCGGTCAGCAGCTTATGGACGTAGGACTGGTGCCCTACGTCAAAAAGGATCTTGTCTTTTTCCGGATCATATACCCGATGGAGGGCCACGGTCAGCTCCACCATCCCCAGGTTGGAGGCGATATGCCCGCCGGTGCGGGATACCTTTTCCACCAGAAACTGGCGGATCTCCTCACACAGCGGGGGGATCTGTTCGCCGGGAACCGCACGAAGATCCGAATTGTTCTCTATGTTTTCTAAAATACTCAAAGGTTATCTCTACCTCGCTTATATGTTCACTATTATATCATAACAAAGAAAACCGACCTTTACAAGAGCAAAGGTCGGTTTTTTTGCATTTATTCAAAAACAGGAGTGAAAATATTCAATGCCGTCGGACAGCCAGCCAGTCCGCCAGCCAGTCCATAAAGCCGGTGTCGTCAAAGGCGGAGCGGAGCGCTTCCTTGGCTTTTTGCGTATGATCCAGCACCAGCTCCTCGCATTTCTCCATGCCGAACAGAGAGGCGAAGGTGAACTTGCCCTCTTCCGCGTCAGAGCCGATGGGCTTGCCCAGCTCCTCGGCGGTGGAGATGCAGTCCAGCATATCGTCCCGGATCTGGAAGGCAAGTCCCAGGTGCCGGGCAAAGCTCTCGGCAGCGGCCTGCTGCTCCGGCGTGCCGTTTCCGGCCTGTACACCCATGACGCAGGCGGCCTGAAGCAGGGCGCTGGTTTTCAGGGAGTGCACAAGCAGCAGATCCTCCTCGGTGCGGAGCTCGCCCTCCCGGCAGGTGTCCAGATACTGTCCGCCGCACATGCCCATCTCCCCCACAGCCTTTGCCAGCGTCAGAGCCATGGCGGCCCGGCGTTCCCCGGGGACCGATGCGGAGAGCACATGGGCAAAGGCCGCCGCCTGGAGCGCGTCGCCGGCCAGAACGGCGTTGGTCTCCCCGAAAACCTTGTGACAGGTGGGGCGGCCGCGGCGAAGGTCGTCATCGTCCATACAGGGCAGATCGTCATGGATCAGGGAATAGGTATGCAGCATTTCAATGCCGCAGGCTGCCTCCATGGCCGCCGTCTCCTCCAGGCCGCACAGGGCGGCAAAGCGGAGCAGCAGCACCGGGCGGATGCGCTTCCCGCCGGCCAGCAGAGAATAGCGCATGGCGTCCAGCAGTTCTCTTTGCGCGCAATCGGCGGTGAAGCAGCGCTCCAGCGCCGCATTCACCGCCAGACGGCAGCGCTCATATTCCTGAGCAAAGTCCATAGTATTCGTCATCGTCCAGATCGTCCTCCATGGGTTTGAGCAGCGGGCCGTTTGGTCCCTTGCGCAGCAGCTTCACGCTCTGCTCCGCCTCATCCAGCTCCCGGGCGCACTCCCGGATCAGTTCAGCCCCTTCGGTATACAGGGCCAGGGAGGCGTTCAGCGGGGCATCGCCCTGCTCCATCAGACGGACGATCTCCTCCAGACGGGCCAGCTTTTTTTCAAAACTCATGGATTCCAGTTTCTTTTCGGCCATGATATTTCCTCCAGTGTGATCAAAAAGAATTACCCGGCGTTTTCCGCTTCCTTCACACGGACGACGCACTCGCATTTATACTCGCCGCAGGTGGCGGTCAGGATGGTATAGGGGTGATAGGGGTCTTTCAGCTTGGTGGCCTTCACGCCGGTGACGACCCCGTTGGCGTCCACTGTGGCGTAGTCCGTGTCGGCAATGGACCAGGTGACGGGGATGCTCTCGTCGATATTATAGCGGATATAGTTCATCTGTACCTTGTCGCCGACGGAGATGGTGAAATCCGTATTGGGCACGCCCCAGTATACGATCACGATCCTGGGCGTGTTGGCGTCCACCTCCGGCGTGGGGGCCACATAGTTGGGGGGATTGTCCGTGATCCGGATGATGCAGGAGGCGTCGGCGGTGCCGCACTTGGCATGAACGGTGGTGGTTCCCATCCTCAGCCCGGTGACGTGGCCGGTCTCCGAAACCTTTGCCACGGAGATATCATCCGAGGTCCAGGTGACCGTGCTGCCCACAGGATCCACGTCGGCCACCAGGTCGATTTCAAAGCCCCAGATGCTGTTGAGCGTGATATCCGATTTTACCGCGCCGGCAAAGAGGATGCGGATCCGGGGCTCGGTAATGGTCAGGGCAACGGATTTGCTCACATCCCCCTGGGTATAGGTGATCTTGGGCGTACCCACCTTCCAGCAGGTCACGACGCCGTTTTCATCCACGCTGGCCGCGCTGGCATCGCTGGAGGTCCAGGAGCCGCCCTTGGAGCCGTCGCTGGTGACCGCTGTCAGCTGAAAGACGGTGGAGGTCTGGAAATTCAGCGCTTCCACGGCCGTCCCGTTATACTGCAGCGTGATGGTGATGGGCTCGCTCGTCGCCGTGGCCGGGTCTTCTTCCGTCCCCGGGGCGGGCGTCGCCTCCGCGGTCACGCCGGGATTGGCGTTCAGCGTCGGCACGGGTGTGACGCTGACCGGCGGCGCTGTGGCCTCCTCAGCGCCGGAATTCTCTGCGCTGCAGGCACAGAGTCCCAGACAGATCACCGCGGACAAAACGCAGGCGGTCATGCGGAGAGTGTTTTTCTTCATGGTTCTTCCCCCGTTCTATCTTCCACACGGCAGCGAAGGGAGCCGTGTTCCATTCGAATCTTTACCATATCCCCGGGTTCCACCGAGTTTGCGTCTTTCAAGACGGTGCCCCGCTCATCCGTTACCACGGAAAAGCCGCGGCCCAATACCTTCAGGGGGCTCATAGCCTCCAGGGCGGCGCTCAGCCGTCCCAGTTCCTGGACCTTCCCGGTGTGGAGGGCCCGTTCCGCCGTGATCAGGCGGTGGCTGAGCCGGTCCAGATCCTCCCGGCGCTGGTCGATGAAGCCCTCCGGGCTCTCCATGACACGGCGTTCGGCCAGGTCCGTCAGCCGCTGGCGCTGGGTCTGCAGCAGCTTTTCCCAGCGTTTCTGCAGCCGAAGCTCCGTCTCCAGCAGCGCGGCGCGGATCTCCTGCTGGTCCGGCACGGCGATCTCCGCCCCGTTGGAGGGGGTGGAGGCCCGGCGGTCCGCGGCAAAGTCCGAGAGCGTCACGTCCGGCTCATGCCCCACGGCGGAGATCACCGGGATCTGGGAGTCATAGATCGCGCGGACCACCGACTCATCGTTAAAAGCCCACAGGTCTTCCATAGAGCCGCCGCCCCGGCCGGTGATGATCAGATCCGCCACCTGCCACTGATTGGCATAGCGGATGGCGTTGACGATCTCCCCGGGCGCCTCTTTTCCCTGGACGCGCACCGGAAGGACCAGCACCCGGCTCAAAGGCCAGCGGCTGCCCAGGATGCGGATGATATCTCTCACCGCGGCCCCGGCCCCGGAGGTGATCACGGCGATCCGCTCCGGCATACGGGGTAGTGGTTTCTTATGGGCCTGGTCAAAAAGTCCCTCTGCGGACAGGCGCTTTTTCAGCTGCTCATAGGCCAGATACAGCTCCCCCACGCCCGCAGGCTGCAGGACGGAGACATAGAGCTGATAGGCCCCGTCCCGGGGATAGACCGTCACCCGGCCGGAGCACACCACGCTCAGGCCGTTTTCCGGGCGAAAGCGCAGCTTCTGGGCATCGGAACGGAACATCACACACTTGAGAGACGCGCCCGCGTCCTTGAGCGTAAAATAGTGATGACCCGAGGGGTAGATCTTATAATTGGAAAGCTCTCCCTGGACCAGCACGCGACCCAGAGCGGGATCGGTGTCCAGCAGGGATTTGATATGCGCGGTCAGCTCGGCGACAGAGAGAATGGGCCTGTCCATCACCGGGCGTCACGCTCGCGCATGAAGCTGCCGAGGATCCCGTTGATGAAGCTGACGGTCTCCGGCTCGTCGTAGCTCTTGGAAAGCTCCACCGCCTCGTTGATGGCCGCCGCCGGCGGCACATCCGGCATATAGCACAGCTCATACAGGGCGCAGCGCAGCACCGCCAGGGCCGTGTGTGAAATGCGGGAGAGCTTCCAGCCCTGGGAGTAGCGGGCGATGATCTCGTCCAATTCCTGCATATGGTCCCGGACGCCGTTTACAATGGAGCAAATATAGCTTTTCTGTTCTTCCTCCGGCAGTTCCCGATACAGGGGCTCCTCCGAGGGCAGAGCGGAAAAATACTCCTCAGACAGGAACTCCTCCGGGTCAAGATCGCTTCCGGCGCTGGCGGCAAAGCACAGCTGTACAGCCAATTGGCGGGCGCTGGTTCTTGTCATAAGGCAATATTACCCTTTCATGTCGGTTTTATCAAAGGAAATGCCGGTCACATGGACATTCACGCGGGTCTTCATGCCGGTCATGGCCTCCACACTGGCAGCCACTCTCTCCTGGAGCTTTTTGGCAACCACGGTGACGCCGTAGCCGTAGCGGACCATGATCAGCACATCGATGACGGCTTCCCCGTTATCCGTAGAGATCTTGATCCCCTTGGTGGCATTATTCTTGAGACCCAGAAACTCGGCGATATCCGTGCCGGTGGCGCTGGAAAGGCTGGCCACACCCTCGATCTCGGACACGGCCGCGGTCACCATGACCATGATCACGTCCTCCGAGATGCTGATATTCCCTTTTTCTGTTTCACTGGTCAAATAATTCTCAGGCATAGCGATACCTCCCAAAATACTTTGCTTATCGTATCACATTCCATCAGAAAAATAAAGAGGATTACAAAAGATTTTCTAACGAAAAATAAGGAAACCGGGACCCAGACGGGTCCCGGCAGGTCAAATCAGCCGTTCATGACTTCGATCACGTTGATCTGTGCGGCGGTATAGTCCGTATTGGACAGCACCGCGTCGGTCACCTGGGCGATGCAGGCCTCCTCCTGGCCCTCCATCGGGGCGGGGATCGCCACGGTGCAGGCGTTTTCGGTGAGATACACCACGCAGTCGGCAAAGTTCTTTGCCAGCAGCTCGCTTTCGATCTTGCTCTCCAGCAGGCTCCAGTTGGCCATGACGGAGATATCGTTCATGGCGCTGTCGATCACCTCCTGAGAGGCGGAGCCGGCGCTGGCCGCGGTCTCCAGCAGGGACAAAGCCTGGTCCCGGGACTGCTGCCGCGTCAGGCGCGCCTTGGCAAAGTAGTCGGATACCTGGGCGGTCAGAGCGCTGTTCCCACTCTCCGTCTGGGTGCCCAGCATGGCGTTTACGGTGGCGGTGAGATCGTCCTCCGCCTGGGTCATGGCGGTACTGCCCTCGCCCCAGCGCTGATTGTACGACCAGTTCAGCCAGGCCGATGCCCCCACGAACACCAGCACCGCCGCGATCAGGATGCCCCTTTTGGTCCGGGGCCGGATTCTCCATTCCTTCATGTTCTGCCTCCTGTTATGATGATTTCCATTTTTCCACCAAGATCTTGTCTGTGCCCAGCCCGGTAAAGGCGGCCACCGCCCGGGTCAGCCGAAGCCGCACCGCGCTGCTCCCGGCGCCCCGGCACACGATGACGGCGCCGGTATATCCGCCGGAGCGCCCCTCCCCCTGGGCCAGCAGCACCCGGACCTCGCCCACGCCCTCCATCTGCTCCAGGGTCCGGCACAGGCGCTGCTCCGTCTCCGTGGCGATCTCCTCCCCGGTCTTTTTCTCCTCTACGCCGGGCCAGAGCAGCAGCGCGAGCCCCAGCACCAGCAGCGCCGGGATCCACGGTTTCTTTTTCAGAAGCTCCGTCAAGGAGGGACCGTCATGCCGCATTCCACCGCTGCCTCTCCGCCGGAACACCCAGCTCCGCGTCGATTTTGTTCCCCAGCTCCCGGCGCTGCTCCGCGGTGGCCGGGCCGCTCAGTTCCACTTCATACGGCACCCAGCTCCCTTCCCTCCATTTCACGGTGACGGCGCAGCGCAGTTCCCGTATGCCCAGTCTCTGTGCCTCATCCAGAATATATGTCCGCGTCCGTTCCTCTATGTATGGGCGCAGCAGCTCTTTCTCCCGGGCCTCCAGGCCCTCCAGCAGTTCTGTCTCCGCGCTGCGGTATTCCGCCAGGGCCCGGGCGAAGCTGTCCCGATCCAAAGCGATGGCGGGCCGGAGCATCACCGCGCAGAGCATCACGCCGCAGACGCATTTGGTTACCCGCTTCACCGCCCCCGGGGGCGTCAGCCTCTCGGCTATCGCCACAATCAGAGAGGCTCCGGTCAGGCTCAAAATCCAGGAGTGGAAAAAGCGCATCACAGCACCGTCCTCATGAGAGAATAGAACGACACGAACAGCATCAGCGCCCCCGCTCCGTTCAGCGCCAGCATCAAGCCGAAGCAGACCCCCAGATCCCCCACCAGCTCTCCCATGCGCTTATCCGCCACGCAGGAGCATAGGGCCGCCGCCAGCTTGTATACCGCATAGCGCAGCAGCAGCGGGATCACCCCGGAGAGGCAGATCCCGGCAACGGCCAGGATCCCGAAGACCCCGACGCTGCCCCGGAGAAGCCCCGCCGCGGCGGTGAGACTGCCTGCGGCGTCGGCCAGGATGCCCCCGACCACCGGAAGGGCCGTGGACACCGCGGTTTTGGCCAGGCGTGCCGAGAGCGTATCGGACGCGGCGCTGACCACATGGGTCAGGGACAGCGCCGCGGTAAAGCCCATGGCGATGGCGGTGGTCAGCGTAGTGCACATGGTACGCAGAAGACGCTTTGCCGCTCGCAGCACATCGTTCCCCACCGCCGCGTCGGCCAGGGAGAGGGCGGCATAGCCCCCCACGCAGGGCACCGCCACGCTCCGCGCCGCGGAGAGCAGGATGTCCATGGCCAGCGCCGCCGCGCCGTACTTTGCCGCCGCGCCGGAGACGGAGCCGGAGGCGGCCGCCGCCCCGGACAGCACCGGCAGCACCACTCTGGCATAATCGCACATGGACTGGAGCAGGTCCGCGCCCCGGGCCATATAGGAGCCCACGTCCCCCATGGCCGCGGCCCCGATGGCCGCCACGCCGGCAAAGAGGATGTATTCCGGACCATAGCCGTTTATCTCCAGGGCGCGGCTGAGGGAGACGAACACGCACACCAGCAAAACAATCCCGGCCGTTTTCAGCACCGGTTTTGCCGCCGTCTCCACCCGCTCCGTCAGTTTCTCCGGGATCCGGGAAAAGAAATCCCTCCCGGGCAGTTCCGTGGGGGACAGCTCCCCCAGCCATTCCTCCGCCTCCTCCGGCAGTGCCGAACGAAGAGCGTCGGTATCCAGTCCCCCGACAGCGACCGCGGCCTGGGCAGAGGGGGCCGAAAGGACCAAAAGCAGCAGCAGAAGGGCTACAGCAGCCGCTCTACCACCGACAGCAGCGACTCGACCAAGGGCAGGGACACATACAGCGCGCAGGCCGCGCCGCACAGCTCCACCGCCGCGCCCACGCCCCCCTGCTGGGCGTCCCGGCAGAGCTGGGAGGCCATCTGGGTCACGGCGCCGATGGCCACGCATTTCAGTACCGGAGAGAGATACACCGCCTCCACGCCGCTGCGCTCGGCGATTGTCCCCAGGGTCTCCACGATCCGGCCGCAAACGCCGGCGCAGAGCCAGACCACCGCGCCGCCCGTGACAAGCGCCGCCAGCAGGGACAACTCCGGCGTATACTTTCGCAGCAGCAGAGCCAGAAGACTCCCCACCACCGCGCAGGCCGCAGCCCGGGTAACGATCTCCATGCTTCAAAACCCGAACAGATCCCGGATCAGGTCGAAAAGCTCGCTGATTTTCCGCACTACGACCATCAGCACCACCAGCAGCCCCGCAATGCTGGTCAGCAGCGCTTGGTCCTCCCTCCCTGAACGGGATAGCAGGATATTCAGCACCGCCACCAGGATCCCCACGGCGGCGATCTTAAAAATCAGGTCCACGTCCATGCCATTCTCTCCCCGTATGGTTGTCCCAGGGCATCCTATGCCCATCGAGGGCCTGGTATGACGGGGTCGGCCGATCAAAGAAAAACGACCGCCAGCAGCGCCCCGGCGCTGAGGCCCAGCATGGGCGAGAGCCTTACCAGCTCCTTTTCTCTGGCAGCACAGGCTTTTTTGAAGCCGTCCAATTCGGAGAATGCCGGCGCAAAGCAGCGCTCCGGCTCCTCTCCGGCGGAGAGCTCGGTACCCAGGAGGATGAGGATTTCCTCCGCACGGGCGGGAAGCCCCATCTCCCGCACCGTGTCCGCCCAGATCTCGGCAAAGCTCCTGTCCTGGAGGCTCCGGTGCAGCTCCTCCGGCTCGGGAAACCGGAGCGGAAAGGCCTCCTTCAGTCCGGCGACGGCCTCCGGAAGGGGGAGGCGCCGACAGCACACCAGGCTGTGGAAAAACCGCGTCATCCGTTCGCTTTCCTCCGCAAGACAGACCGTACGGCGGGCCGACTCCGCCACGGAGAAACCCGTCAATCCGCCGGCAAGCAGGACCAGCAGCGCGCCCCACCATTTCACAGCCATTCCTCCCGATACTGCCGCCGCCCCCGTCGGCAGGAGATCCGGATCAGGCGGGAGAACAGCCCCTGGCGCAGCAGTTCCTCCCATCCCGGGCGCTTCAGCAGCTCCTCCCGGCTCTCCCCGTGGGCCGTGGCCAGCAGACGCACTCCGCAGCCGAAAGCCGCGCGGCAGGCCTCCCGGTCCTCAGACGCGCTGATCTCGTCCATGGCGACGATCTGGGGGGCCATGGTGCGGATCAGCTGCATGGCGGCCCGGGCCTTCGGGAGAGAGGACAGCACATCCGTTTGCCGTCCCACATCAAAGCCCGGGCCCTCGGCCGTCAGCGCCGCCACCTCCCCCCGCTCGTCGCACAATCCGATCCGTGTTCCCCGATCCGAGAGGAGGCGCACCATGTCCCGGAGAAGGGTGGTCTTCCCTCCGCCGGGAGGCGAGAGGATCAGCGTGGAGACAAAGGGCGCGTCGCACAGCGCCCCGGCGCAGCCCATTATTTCCCGGGGAATGCGGACCGCAGCGGAGCTGAGGCCGGAGAGCGCCCAGGCTCCCCCGCTGCCCGGGCGGACCTGTCCGCACAGTCCCACGCGCACGCCCCCGGGAGCGCACACATAGCCCTGGCGGACCGCCTCTTCCGCGGCATAGGGAGAGGCCCCGGTGGCGAGTTCCAGCAGCCGGAGCAGATCCCGTTTGGTTACCGCCGCGCCGCCGGGAAGCTCCCGTTCCTCCCCGAAAAGCTGCACGGTGGGCCGCTCCCCCAGGCGGAGACGTATCTCCTCGGCATGGCGAAGCTCCTCTCCCGGCAAATGCAAAAATGTATCGCGCAGCTCGCCCGGGAGAAGCTCCGCCGCCCGATCAAATCCCTGCATCGTATCACCCGATCAAGTGTATGAGCCGCGGGAGGCCATTCAGCACCGAATCTGCATTTTGGGCGCGCGGTATTTGTCCGGAGCCGATCACTTCCACGTTGACACCGGTCCCGGACCTAAGGTATAGTATAATGATAAAATGTACCAAAGAAGAGGAGGACATACGTTGATCAAAAAGCTGATCGTTTATCTCCGCGAATTTCGGCGGGACGCCATTCTCTCCCCGCTGCTGATCGTGGTAGAGGTCATCTGTGAGCTGCTGCTCCCACTGCTGATGGAGCGGATCATAGATGTAGGCATCAACGGCGGAGGCGGGATGCCCTATATCGCGAAGGCGGGCGCGGCGATGCTGGCGTTGTCCTTCCTGTCCATGTACGCCGGCGTGATGGCCTCCAAGCACGCGGCCTATGCCAGCCAGGGCTTCGGACGAAATCTGCGCACGGGGCTCTTTCACCAGGTGCAGCAGTTTTCTTTCGCCGGGATCGATCGGTTTTCCACCGCGTCTCTCATCACCCGGATCACCAACGATGTGAGCATGCTCCAGAATACCGTGGCCATGAGCCTGCGCATTCTGGTCCGGGCGCCCATGCAGCTGCTGACCGCCCTGGTGGTGTGTCTTTTCATGAACGCCTCTCTGACGCTCATCCTGGCTGTGGCGATCCCGGTGCTGGTGTTCTCCGCCGTGAGCATCATGAAAAAGGTCCGTCCCCTGTTCCATACCTTCCAGGAGAAGATCGACGGGTTGAACGCCGCGGTGCAGGAGAACCTGGTGGCCGTAAGGGTGGTAAAAGCCTTTGTCCGGGCCGACCACGAGGAGGAGAAGTTCGACAAGGCCAACACCGAGCTGCGGCGGGCCGGATTGAACGCGGTGATGCGCGTCATCATGATGTCGCCCATGATGATGATCATCCTCAACGCCGCCATGCTGGCGGTCTTCTGGTTCGGCGGGCGGCAGGTCATCGCCGGGACCATGCTCACCGGCGAGCTGTACTCCTTCTATCTCTACCTGTCCCAGGTGCTGTTCAGCACGCTGATGGTGGCCTTCTGTCTACTCCAGCTCACCCGGGCCAGCGCCTGCGCCCAGCGGATCCTGGAGGTGCTGGAAGCCGAGCCGGATATCCGGGACGGGGAGACTCCCGAGGCGGAGCTGCCCGCCTCCCGGGGCCGGGTGGAATTCAAGCATGTCTCCTTCCGCTATAAGGCCGGGACCGGAGACGATGTTTTGAAGGACATCTCCTTCACCCTGGAGCCGGGCCAGTTTGTAGGTCTGGTGGGCGCCACGGGCACCGGCAAATCCACGCTGGTCAATCTGATCCCCCGGTTTTACGACGTGACCGAGGGTGAGATCGATGTGGACGGACTGGATATCCGAAAATACCCCATCCGGGCCCTGCGGGAGCGGATCGGCATGGTGCTGCAGAAAAACGTGCTGTTCACCGGTACCATCCGGGAAAACCTGCTCTGGGGCAACAAGGACGCCACCGAGGAGGAGATAATCCAGGCCGCGAAAAACGCCCAGGCTCACGAGTTCATCATGGCCCACCCCGACGGCTATGACACCATGCTGGACCAGGGCGGCGTGAACGTGTCCGGCGGGCAGAAGCAGCGGCTGTGCATCGCCCGGGCCATGCTGCGCCATCCCGCCATTCTGATCCTGGACGACTCCACCAGCGCCGTGGATTCCACCACCGAGGCGGAGATCCGCCGCTCCTTCCGCGAAAATCTGAAGGGCACAACCGTGATCATCATCGCCCAGCGCATCAGCTCGGTCCGGCATGCGGACAAGATCCTGGTGCTGGACGACGACCACATCGCCGACGCGGGCACCCACGAGGAACTGATGGAACGCTGCTCTATTTATCAGGAAATCTATCAGTCCCAGCAGGAAGGGGTGATCTCCAATGGCTGAAAAGAAATATGCCTCCGGTCCCAAGGGCGGCGGCCCCGGCGGCGGGCATGGTCCCGGCGCCAGAGGCGGCTATCAGAAGCCCAAAAACGCGGGCAAGACCCTGCGCCGTCTGATGGGCTATATCACTCGCCGGAAGCTGCCCCTGCTGCTGGCGGCCCTGTGCGTGATATTGAGCGCTGTCACCGGCGTTGCCAACACCTACCTGCTCCGGCCGCTGCTGAACGATCTGGTCTCCTCCATGACCGCGGCGGAGAAGGTCGCCATGCTGGGCCGGACCCTGCTGAAAATGCTGGGGCTGTTCCTGGTGGGCGCCTCCTGTACCTACGGGCAGTCCGCCATCATGGCCCAGCTGGCCCACCGGGGCGTGGCCCGGCTGCGGTCCGAGCTGTTCGACAAGCTCCAGGAGCTGCCCCTCCAGTTCTTCGACGCCCACACCCACGGAGAGCTGATGAGCCGCTTTTCCAACGACGCGGACTATGTGCAGCAGTGTCTGGAACAGAGCATCGTCTCCCTGATCTCCAGCGTCATCACCTTTGTGGGCATTGTCGCCATGATGCTCTACACCAGCTGGCCTCTGTTCCTGGTGACACTTTTGATGCTGGGCGCCACCATGGGGGTTTTCGTGCTCCGGGGCAAAAAAAGCCGGGAGCTGTATCGCTCCCAGCAGCAGGCCCTCGGCCAGCTCAACGGCAATATCCAGGAGATGATCGAAGGGCTGAAGGTGGTCAAGGCCTTCACCCATGAGGAGGCGGCCGAGGCGGAGTTCGGCGAGCTGAACGAAAAATTCTACTCCGTGGCCCGGGACGCCAACTTTTACGCCACCTCCATCATGCCCCTGGCCGGCAACATCTCCAACGTGGGTTACGCGGCCACCGCCATCGTGGGCGGCGTGCTGACCTTTGTCATGGGCTTTGACATCGGCGGTCTGGCCACCTTCCTGCAGTACTGCCGCCAGGTCACCCAGCCCATCAACCAGGTATCCCAGCAGATCAACGCCATCCTCTCCGCCCTGGCCGGCGCGGAGCGTATCTTTGAGATCATGGATATGCCGCCGGAAGTGGACGAGGGAAACGTTCATCTGGTGCGGGTGCGGGAGACCGAGGACGGCACCCTTTCCGAGACCACGGAGCGGACGGAAAAATGGGCCTGGAAGCTGGTGCAGGAGGACGGCAGCGCGATCCTGCAGCAGGTGGAGGGCGACGTGCGGCTCCACAACGTGGACTTTTCCTATGTGCCGGAGAAGAAGGTGCTGAAAAACATCACCTTCTACGCCAAGCCCGGACAGAAGATCGCCTTTGTGGGCTCCACCGGCGCCGGCAAAACCACCATCACCAATCTGTTCAACCGCTTTTATGAGATCCAGGAGGGCAGCATCACCTACGACGGCATCGACATCCGGCTGATCGCCAAGGACGATCTGCGCCGGGCCACCGCCATGGTGCTGCAGGAGACCAATCTGTTTACCGGTACGGTCATGGACAACATCCGCTACGGACGGCTGGACGCCACGGACGAGGAGTGCGTCGCCGCCGCCAAGCTGGCCAGCGCCCACAGCTTTATCCGCCGTCTGCCGGACGGCTACAACACCATGGTGACCGCCAACGGCGCCAATCTGAGCCAGGGCCAGCGCCAGCTGCTGGCCATCGCCAGGGCCGCAGTGGCCGATCCCCCGGTGCTGATCCTGGACGAGGCCACCAGTTCCATCGACACCCGGACCGAGCGTCTGATCGAAAAGGGTCTGGACCGGCTGATGGAGGGACGGACGGTGTTCGTCATCGCCCACCGGCTCTCCACGGTGCGCAACGCCAACTGCATCGTGGTCATCGAGCACGGAGAGATCATGGAAAAGGGCGATCACGCGGAGCTGCTGGCTTTGAAGGGCCGATACTACGACCTGTACACCGGCCAGAGCGTGTTGGATTGAACGACGGCATGGAAAAAGACGCTGTGAAACACTCACAGCGTCTTTTTTATCAAAACAGTTTTGTCAGCAGCTCCGCCAGGGGCAGATACGCCACCGGAAGGAAAATGGCCGGGAGCATATTGGCCACGCGGATGGGCTTCGCTCCCAGACCCATCAGATTGACCCCCAATCCCAGCAGGATCACACCGCCCACGGCGGACATCTCCGTGACCACCACGGCGCTGAGCACCGGACCGATCCAGCCAGCCAGAAGGATCAGTCCCCCCTGGAATACCAGCACGAAGGCCGCGGAAAACACCACGCCCACGCCCATGGCCGAGGCCAGGGCAAAGGAGGAAAAAAGGTCCAGGGTACTTTTGGCAAAGAGAGTGCTGTAATCGCCCTGCAGGCCCGCCTCCAGACAGCCGATGATGGTCATGGAGCCGATGCAAAAGAGGATACAGGCGGTGACAAAACCCTCGGTGAAGCGGTCTCCCCCGCCTACGGCAAAGCGCCGTTTCAGCCGGTCCCCCAGAGAGTTGATGCCGTCCTCGATCCGAATCGCTTCTCCCAAAATGGTCCCCAGGGCCATGCAGAGGATGACGCAGAGGGTATCCTCCGTTTTCAGCGCGCTGCTCATCCCGATGAGGACCGTGCAGAGGGCCAGAGCCTTCATCACCGCGTCCTGGAGGCTCTCCCGAAAGCGGCTGCGGAGCAGCAGGCCCAGGGAGCTGCCGATCAGCACTGTGATCGTATTCACTATCGCCGCGATCATAGACCTCTTTCCCTTCCGCAAGAAATTTTTCCCATTCTATACATCCCCGCGGGAAATTGTCAAGACCCGGCGAGATTGACAGTCCGGACGGAATATGATAGTATTTCAAAGCCATAAAAACGCGCCCGTGGTGAAATTGGTATACACGATGGATTTAGGTTCCATTCCGCGAGGGTAGGGGTTCGAGTCCCCTCGGGCGTACCAAATTAAAAAGCCAGTCCTCCTGGACTGGCTTTTTTATTTGGAATTTCCATCGTTGGGGGCTCGAACCCGAGGGCTCTTGGCAAGGCGCCGGGGGCGCCTTGTAACCCGAGGTGGCCTGCGCCGCTGCGCAGGTCGAGTCCCCTCGGGCGTACCAAATCAGAAAGCCAGCCCTCTTGGACTGGCTTTTTGATTTGGAATTCCATCGTTGGGGACTCGAACCCGAGGGCACTTGGCAAGGCGCCGGGGGCGCCTTGCAACCCGAGGCGGCCTGCGCCGCAGCGCAGGTCGAGTCCCCTCGGGCGTACCAAAACGCAGGCAGCCACCCGTAAAGGGCGGCTTACTCAAATCTTCGACAAAGTCGGAGACATTGCCAACGAAAAAGCTGCAGTCAGCTGCAATGCATATTTGTCCATATAAGAAGGGCAAATGTGCGTTTACTAGCTGATATGTATGCTGCTGGGACCAAAAACTATTTCATTGTCACCCAAGTATTTCTTTACCCAGTTTTACTGAACATGAAAAACATATAAAGACAGGCAGGGTTTGTCATTTATTCTTTTCTGTTGGTCTTATCAATTCTTAATGGAAACTAGATTTGTTTCAGCAATGGTTTCATAATCCAGATCAAGAATTTTGAAAGAGAGTTCAATAACATCTATTTTGTCAATATATTTTGCCTCTAAGTCACTACGCAAAAACAGAACGGTATCGACCATATGCTTACCTCCCATCACGTCACGTGCGAAATGAGGACGAATCTTATACCCGTTTATTAAAGCATTTTGTGCATGTACTTGGACATTGCGATTGCCTGAATTGTAAATATAAACTACAACTTGCGGCCCATCCTCACTATCAATGACGTCTTTAATAACGATTTCAATATCTTGACTCCATCCTGATTAAAAACAACCTTCTCTTCAATAGTTGTTTCCTCTGACCCATCTTTTGTTTCAGAAGAAGATTTCTGCTCGCCAGAAGAATTAGAATAAGGCTCTTTTACATCACCGGAAGTACTCGATCTGCTCGGCCCACAACTTGATGTCAGAAATGCACATAAAGCAATAACAGAGATGATACTCAAGGTTTGTGCTACTTTCTTCATTTTTTAAGTCTCCAAAATGAATAGTTTTACTCTGAATTAATAGATTATTGTCTCTTGTTATTGTATCGGTTCTTACAAACGGTCTTATTTTTCAAACTGATCAATCGGGAGAGGCCACCAGAATTCAGTCGCGCAATCCTCGCACAGAACATCGTCCGGTGACCATCCCTTGTATGCCTTTCCTTGGAACGTCTTGCCGCATTCACTGCATTCATATGACTTTCCACAGCCAACAAAAAGTGAAACAAGGAGAACTATCAGCAATATAACCGCTGAAATCCGCATGTTCTTCTTCATTGAAAAGCTCCTTTCAAAAGTATAAATCGGCTTTATTATTTTTTATGTAAAATCAAACGACATTAAAGTCCCAGGAATGGGTCTTGGTATAACTGCTTGAAGAAATTGTTTTCCCATCGTTGCTATAATAAACAGTCAGTTCAACAGAAAAAGTAATAGTTGCATCACCTTTGCTCAGCTTACCGAACTTTAGACCGGAATCGATCTTGCTCTTATATATGACAAAATCCTTGGTTTTTGTAGAGGTTGATACTTCTTGTTTTTTCCCGTCAGAGTCCGTTAATACAGTTGAGACCTCTGTTATTAGCGTGTATTGGGATGTGATATGTCCCTTCATGCTAAGGCTTTTCCCATAGGTGGTCTTGGAAAAAACGGCGTCATTAAACGTCGGGTCTTCTTCGATGGGTTTTACAAATAACGTCGCGCCAGCATACATATAGCCTGTTTTGCCGTTGCCTAAATCCACCGCATACCAATAGTTGCCCGCCGTATTTTTTATCAGTGCAACGGCGGTGAAAGACTCGTCTTTCTCCATTTGCCGAATCGTTTCCGAGTTCTTGTTTGTTTCCTGGGAGCAGGGCAGTGATTTTATATATTCACTTTTGCTCAGATTTGCTTTCAAAATGCAATACGTCGGTATCGACTCACAGCGTTTCAGATAGGCGGAAGCATCTAATTCAGAAACGTTGTCCGAAGTGGAATTGGATCCGTCCGCTGTTGCGGCATCATCAGTTTCAAGGAGTTTGGATTCGTCCACTTTGTAGAGGCGGCAACAACCGTACCCCTTCGGTTTTCCACATTTGTCAATATTGGCAGGGGACCACTTATTTCCGTTAAGAGAGATGGAAAAAAGGCTCTTTTCCTTTCCGTCCGCCGGGTCAACTACTCTTACGTCGTCATCCGTCGTTTTAATCACCGCAACGTAATGAACGCTTTTTTTATCGCTTCCCCAGCGGCTACCGGGGCCTTCGATAATAGGATAATACCCCTTTTCCAAAAAGTACGCCATTGCGTCAACGATAGCCTGTTTGCTATCCGCGGGGTAATAATTCCATTTGCTGTCGGAAGCCTTGCGAAAATGTGAATCCGTTGCGACCTTAAACCCTGATACCGTTTTGCTTACGTCCCAGTTGACGGCCAAGTTGTCCCCGAGTTTCATGGCTTTGGCAAAAGAACCGGGGTTAAAACCTTCCCCATTTTTCTTATTGAACGAGGCGGAAGATACGTCTACGCGGACAAGATCTGTGCGGGCGATTTGAATCGCTATCGCAGTCACAGCGCATCCTTTGCTCCATTTTGCAGGGTAGATTGTGTTCCAGCGACTGTCTGTCTGTTTCCATTTATAAACTTTTGCGGTACTTGCTCCTGCGGCTTCGACGGGAATCCCTGGCAGCAGGGAGAAGCATAAAACAAGTGCCAAAAGAGCATTGATAACTTTTTTGAACTTCATGTTTAGTCACCTCTATTGCCTTATTTTTCAACGAATTAACTACTAAATCGGGATTGCGTATTCAGAGTCAGCGCAAGGGTTCGGGATAACCCCAATCTGTAATCGTGATACCGTCCTTTGGGGTCAACCAGATTGAATAAATGCGAGAAGGGATATATCGCCATACCATTTCTCCATCCATTTGCTCTTCAAAATCGAGCTCCCCGTAGTATGGGATACTTTCAAGGACTTCTTCCGGGGTAAAACTATTAACAAATCCCATAGTGTGGTATTCAAAGTCCACCCACGCCTCCATATATCGCTCGGCTAGGTTCGTGCTTCTGACGTTAACGGTATACGTTGCTCCATCATACGACCAGTCCGGGATTACTCCCTCCCAGACTCGCATAAACAAATTCTCTTTCCATTCTATCCGGGTATTTTCCCACTTTCCTCCGGATATCCGTTCCCACAAATCGCTGGATTTATTGTACTGAAACGTCATTTGAGTGCTGAACGTGTAGGCTCCAAAATCATAATCGACCGTGACAAAAAGATTGACGGAGTCTGTGTGTAATTTTTTGTCCGGTGTATGGACGGAGTAGAAAGAATACTCATTGCAGTTCGGGTAAGCGGCCTCCATATTATCTTCCAATTCGATTCTGATCCTTTCGTCCGGTACCTCATATCGGGATTGCTTGTTTCTAGGAATCAGTCCTCCTCCGCCGCCGTCAATTGTTGTGCACCCTGCGAAGCAGAGGCCAAAAAACAGGCAGATACAGATACATACAATCTCAACTAGTATCCTATAGGGTGTATCTCTCTTTTTCATCAGTGTATTCCCCTTTACTTTTATTTTAAATAATAGTTTCTACTATGATCCCAGTCAGTCGTTCATGAAAGCCGTTGCTTCTGCTTTAGTTCTATCTTCTCCAGAATCAACGGTCTCTTCTTCATTCTATTCTTCCGTAGGTGCCTAGTCCATATCGTAATATATATCCGCTTGCTCAAGTCTATCATTTCTGGAATCGATTGCAATATTGTTCCACTGTTCTTCCGAACCCAGAAAATAAACATTGGCCAAACTATCACACCAGATAAATACACCATATTCAATTTTTGTAACACTGCTTGGGATCGTAATCGTGGTCAACCCGTCACATTTGCAAAATGCAAATTCTCCCAGGCAAGTGATGCTTTCTGGGATTGTTATTTCGTTTAATAAGCTTCCATAAAAAGCGTGGAATTCAATTGATGTTATTCCATCCGGTATATTAAAGGAACCTGTTTTTCCCGCTGGACAAACAAGCAAGGTTTCAAAATCATGATCGTATAAGACTCCATTGTCTGACACAAATGCTTGGTTGCCATCTTCCACATAAATATTCTCCATGGAAATACAATCCAAAAAAACTCCAGTCTCTATAACCTCAACATTTTGAGGAATCGTAACGTCACCGAGCGAAAAACACCCTGCAAATGCACCACCGCTCACCCGCAAAAGACTCTTTGGCAAGGAAACTGTCTTCAATTCGGAACAACCAAAGAATGCATCCACCCCGATACTTTGTATTCCTTCTTTCACAACCACTTTTTTGATGGAATCATCCCAGGACCATGGTGAACGGTTTGATTCTTCATGGGCATCATAATCCCACATTTCTCCAGAACCAGAGATCGTTACAGTACCGTCCTTGCTCAGCTCCCAGACAGCATTATCACCACAGGAGCCGGAAGAAACGATTTCCTCGTTCTCATTATCTTTTTTAAAGGCGGCAGCTTTCTCCGGCTGGTTTCCGCAGGCACAAAGAAGCCCTATTAGGATTATCAGGCATAGTATTGGCAGATATTTCTTCATTTTTATCATCCTTGTTAATCGAACTGTTTTATGGTGGATCCCGCTTTGTCTCCGTCATTTTTCTCCGGTGGGTTAGACTGTAGAGGCAGTTCATCTTCCATTCTTCCCTGATATGCTCCTTCCATCAACATGTCAGAAACTTGCTGTGCGGACGGCAGACAAGGAACAAGATAGTAGACGATTTGCTGTATACGCCCTCTCGATGACGCTCTTTTTTGCAAAAAAAGCTTACCATTTTTTCTTTCTTGTGTGTTCCGGACATGTCAAATCTGCATGTTTTTGTGTCGAATCCGCACGCCTTCTTCGTTTCTTGAAGATCTAGACTTTGATATAATAGTTTGTACTTTCTTACGCTGCCTCTCTAATTGACATGCCTTATTACTATGCTATAATAAAAAAGCATGCTTATATTGTACGCACTTAGGAGACTATGCTTATGGAGAAAAGATCAAGACCGCTGTTCCCCCTTATTTTTCTTGTATTTCCCATTAGCCAACTGTTTCTGTTGTTCCCACGGTTTTACGGGGCCAGTGATTCGCCCAATTCGGGAGGAACGCTCGTAACTGTCTTGCTTCTAATTATGTGCGTCGCCGCAGATAGCCTTCTTGCCGTTGCCACCCGGTCCCTTCGGAAAACAGCGGCGCTGCAGGCCGAAAAGGAGTCTCTGCTTCGGCAGATCCGGCAGCAGGAAGAATACTGTCGATCTCTGGCAGAACACTACGCCCGGATGAGCACTCTCCGCCACGACCTTTCCAACCACCTGTATACCGTTAAGATCCTGGCGGAGGAAGAGAGGACTGACGAGGCCCGGCGATATATTGAAGAGCTGCGCCGCTCTTTTGAGTTGCCGGAGAGCTATGCCGCTCAGACTGCGTGTTCGGGAGATGGAGGCGAAATATGATCCCCGTTGTTGCCGTCGTTTTCAATTTCCTGCAGTGGTGCCTCTGGGTCACAGTGCTCAACATTCTTCTCCCCCGTAGGGTTTCCGTAGTCCTGACCTGGATCGTTGAGCTGGCCTTCTTTTCCGTCCACCACGGGCTCACGGAGTTGCTTTTGTCTGCGGGAGCGTCACCTTTTGTCCGCTTCCTGATCGGCGGCTCGTTTATCATATTGTTCTTCTGCCTGATGCATCGCGGGCGATGGTATACCCGAATTGCCGTCGTCTGCGGCTTTCTTCTTGTCGCCCTGGTTGCGGATATCTTTGTCTATTATGCCATTGCGGGAACAATGTCCCAAGAGCAGACGCTTCAGTATGATTTCACCTTCTCTCAGTACCTGTTTAATTTCTTAACCAACGCAGCCTTGCTCAGTCTGCTGGTACTGGTCGTGTGGCGCCTCCGCCGAAATTATCCCTGGGAAATGAGCGCGCCGCAGATGTTTTTATTTTCCCTTTTCCCCATCAGTCAACTGGCACTGCTCTTCCGCTGGTTCAACGTCTTCTGGCTGGGGGAGCGCATCGTCTCTGTTTCACAGCTTCTCCTTCTCTTCGTTCCATATCTGGCAGCTGATGCTGCCTTATTCCTGCTAATACGCTCTACCGCGGAGATGGTGGCTCTTGAGACGGATGTCCGCTGCCGCGACGAAGAACAGCGCAGCCTGCAGCACCAAATCGAATCGCTCCTTTCCGAACGTCGCCGCATGGAGACGATGGAGGCGGATATCGCGGGATGCTGGGATGAGATGCTCTTTCTGGCGTCTCAAAAAAATGCCGGCGATTTGCTCCGGCGCGCCGAGGAGTTTCAAAAGGCGCTGATCACGACGCGTTCCCTGCCGGAATGCGGCAACCGCGTGGTGGCAGGTTTTCTCTCCCGCCGGAAAGAGCTTCTGGAAGCCGTGGGAGTCCGTACGGAATTCACCGTTTCCCTGCCAGAGTTCTCCGCGGTCTCCGACCCGGATCTCATCTGTCTGTTCGGCAACCTTCTGGACAATGCGGAGGAGGCCTGTGCTGGCGTATCGGACCCGGTTTTCCGCCTCCGTGCCGATTATCTGGCGCCTTATCTGCGCGTCATGTCAGAGAACAGCTATGACAGGTTTTCAACCGTGAAGACGCGCCGTATCTCTGGCCTAGACCGGGGGCTGGGACTATCAATCCTGCAGCATCTGGCAAATAAATACGACGGGGACCTCTCGACTTCCGCCGGGGATAAATTCTTTTCTGTTTCGATTCTACTGAAAGGGGGTTTCTAAGCGTTGGCTCAGATCATGATTTGTGACGACAACCCGCTTCATCTGGACCGGGCGCTGGCTCTGGTACGTGCTGCCGTCGATCCGAGCTATGACGTCAGGACCTGCTCCGACGGAATCTCCCTTCTCCGTGAGATCGAAGCCGGCGAGTCCGCGCCGGATATTGTGATACTTGATATCAAGCTCGGGAAACTGAACGGGATTCGGATTGCGGGAGAAATCAACCACCTCCTGCCGGATTGCCAGGTCATTTTCCTCACCGGTTACTCGGATTACGCCTCGGAGGCATATGTTGCCGACCACATCTGGTTTGTTCTGAAAGACCAGCTGAACGAGTATCTTCCGGCCGCTCTGGAAAAAGCCATGAACAATCTTTCAGAACGCCAATTCCTGCCGGCGTTCCTTTTCCGCTCAAACCGAAAGATTTATCGGGTCGCCCTTAACGAGTTGCTCTACGTTGAGCGGGTGGGGCGGAAATACCGGGTCGTTGGACAGGCGGCAGATTATGGCAGCGTTAACCTGGCATCTGATTTTTCGGATCCTTTATGGAAAGGCCACCTGGTTCGCTGTCACCAGGGGTACTGGGTCAACACTGCCAAAGTCTACGCTTTGGATCGGAACGACCTCGTCATGGTGAACGGAGACCGGATCCCGATCAGCCGAACTTACCGTAAAAAAGTGCGGGAGCTTTTTTTTGCGTCCCGCCGCTTGTAGAAATAATATATAAAGCATACAGCTGCCCACAAGGGGCAGCTGTATGCTTTATACCGTTGTTTTCAGATTCTGGGTCTGGCGCTAGGGACGGGTGTAGGCGTCGGCGCGGGGCTGCTCGCCGTCTCCGGCATCTCCAAAGCCAGATACTGCTCCACGATCTCCAGCACGGTCTCATCCTTCAGGATCATGGATATCTCGATCCGGCGGTTGGCGGCGCGGCCCTCCACGGTGTCATTGCTCTGCACCGGGCGGGTGGCTCCATAGCCGGCGGCGCAGAAAAACTGGGCGTACCGGTCCAGCGCCTTGTTGTCGCCGCTCAGGAGATAGTTCAAAACGGAGTTGGCCCGGTCGGTGGAGAGCGTACGGTTCCGGGCGGCGTCGCCGGTGATGTCCGTGTGGCCGGAGATTACCACGCTGTCCACATACTTGGCGTTTTCACTGTCCGAGAGGAAGCGGGTGAACACCTTGATCAGCTGGTCCAGGACCGGGCGACTCTCCGGCTTGATGTCGGAGGAGCCCAGGTCGAAGAACACGCCTTCGGAGAGGATGATGCTGCCGTTGTCGCCGATGGTGACCTTGGACGCGTCCCCCATCACCTCCACGATGCTCTCCCGGATCTGCTCCAGAATGGACAGGCGCAGCACGGCGATGGTCTGCATCTGACTGCGCATCTCCCGAAGCTCCGAGTTGGCCGCCGCCAGATATTCCTCCTGCCAGTCGATCAGCTGCTGCTGCTGCTGGATGGTCTGTTCCTGCCCGGCGATCTCCTTGGCGTAGGTCTCCATATCCCGGATGTACTGGGAGATGGCGGCGGTGTAGCCCTTGATCTCCTCTTCCTGGGAATTGAGAGTGATTTTTGCCTCCTCCAGACTGGAGGACACGATGGAGAGTTCTTTTTCCGCCGCGTCCACCTGGGCCTTGGTGAGCGAGAGCTGGTCCTGGGTACTGAGAAGGCTGGCCCGGGTCTCGGTCAGCGCCTCCTGGGTATTCTGCAGGTCATTGCCGGTGATCAGATTCTGGATATAGGACAGCAGCATCAAAAAGAAAAGGATCAGCGCCACGGCGGACATCATATCCGCGTAGGACGGCCAGAAGCCCTGTTCTCCCTCTGCCACGGAGACCTGGCCGCCGCGCACAAAGCTTGCACGCTTCATCCGCCCGCTCCTTTCTCCGTGTTCCGGGCGGTCTGGCGCACGGCGCTGACCAGATCCCGGGCCGCCACATCCAGCCGTTCGATGGTGCCCCGGAGATTGTAGTCGATCTCCCCGAAGTCACGGACGCCGGTATTGAACTTGTCCACCGTCTGATGGAAGGCCACCAGATAGGGCCGGCTCCCGTCCAGGGTCTTCTGGAGCGCCGCGGAGCCCTCATCCAAGGTCTTTTGAAAGGCTCGGGAACTGTTGTTCAGGGTCTTTTCCATGCTGTCCGAGGCCTGATTCAGGCCCCCGATCATCTCATGGACAAGGGCGGCGTCATCCTTTTTCTCCGGTCCGGGGAGCGTGGGGGCCATGTCGTGGTCCAGCCACAACTCCAGCTCCGTGGCGAGCCTTTCCCTCTGGCTCTGGGGATTGAAGATGGTACGCAGCAGCGTCAGGATGATGGAGCAGCCGGCGCCCGCCAGAGAGGTATAGAACGCCACGCCCATGCCGGAGAGGGCGCTCATCAGTCCCCCGCCCACGCTGTCCAGCACGCTCAGCCACTCGCTGGTGTTGCTGAAGCCGATCAGCTTGGTCAGGGAGGACACGGAAAGGCTGAGACCCAGGAAGGTGCCGAAAAGGCCCAGGGTCACAAAAAGCGAGACCGCATTGTTCAAAAAGCGCTCCAACAGCAGCAGCCGCGAAAGTCCGCTGCCCATGGCGCAGGAGATGATGCCGGGGGTGTTGGTCTGGGCGCCGTTTTCCTTGTAGGCGGCGGCAAAGCTCTCTTCCACCCGGCTGAGGAAGGCATCGGCCTCCCAGTCCCCGACCTCCAGGGTCCGGCTCATCCGCCGATAGCGGCCGCAGAGGGTGAACATGGTGACAAGGGCGCAAACAAACAGCGCCAGGATCACCAGGATCACCACCGCCCCCGCCTGGGGCATGTCTTTCAGAATGTAGTACACTGCATACTTCCTCCTTTTTCCGTTTTCGCCTCTGATCAATAGACGAAAAAAAAGGAAAAAAGTTCTCTCCCGTCGTTTTTGCAGCTGAAAAAGTATTTCTGGCCTTTTCCGGCAGAGCATGCTATAATTATTATTTAGAATGTTTGACCGGAGGTTTATCATGACAGCAAAGGAACGGTTTTTGCGATATATAGCGGTGGAGACCACCTCCGATGAGGACAGCTCCGCCAGTCCCTCCGCCCAGCGGGAGCTGGCGCTGAGCCGGATGCTCCGGGAGGAGATGACGGTCCTCGGTCTGCGGGACGTATATATCGACGAGTGCGGCAATGTGATCGGAACGCTTCCGGCAAGTCCGGGCACGGAGGCCCCGGCGATCGCCCTGATCGCCCATGTGGACACCTCTCCCGCCGCCAGCGGGGCCAATGTCCGGGCCAGAGAGGTCCTGTTCACCGGGGAGGACATTCCCCTGGGACATGGGGAGACGCTCTCGGAACAGCAGTTCCCCGCCATGGCAAAGCTCCACGGCCAGAGACTGCTGGTGACCGACGGCAGCACCCTGCTGGGCGCCGACGACAAGGCCGGCGTGGCGGAGATCATGACCATGGCGGAAAAGCTGCTGCGGGAGGATATTCCCCACGGGGAGATCCGGGTGGTTTTCACCACCGACGAGGAGGTAGGCCGCGGCACCGAGGGTCTGGACGTGGCGTCCCTCCGCTGCCGGTGGGGCTACACCGTGGACGGCGGCCCGCTGGGCGAGTACGAGTATGAGAATTTCAACGCCGCCTCTGCCGTCGTCCGCTTCCGGGGCGTGGGCATCCACCCCGGCAGCGCCAAGGATATCATGAAAAATGCGGCGACCATCGCCATGGAGTTCCATGGGCTCCTGCCCGCGGATCAGGTCCCGGAGAAGACCGAGGGCTACGAGGGCTTTATCCATCTGACCGAGATGAAGGGCGATGTGGTCAGCGCGGAGCTGCGCTACATCCTCCGCGACCATGACCGGAGTCTTCTGGAGGAAAAGAAAGCCCGCATGACCGAGGCCGCAGCCGCCATCAACCGCCGCTACGGCCCCCAAACCGTTGAAGTGGAGCTTTCCGACACCTACTACAACATGAAAGAGATCGTGTCGCAGCACCCCCATCTCCTCCGTCGGGCGGAGGACGCCTTCCGGGCAGTGGGTGTGGAGCCGGTGGCCAACGCCATCCGAGGCGGCACGGACGGGGCTATGCTGACCTGGATGGGTCTCCCCTGCCCCAACCTGTCCACCGGCGGATATAACTGCCACGGGGTCCATGAGTTCATCCCCGTAAAGGCGCTGGATCTCATGCCGGAGATGCTCATCCGACTCGTACAGAGCTTTATTGCGTAAGGGGGAAAGGATATGAACCGGTTTTTGATCGGCTTTTGTAAGCTTTTGGCTGTTTTGGGGCTGTTTGTCCTGGTCCCCGTCCTGATCTTCTCCCCCCGCTGGGCGGCCCGCCCTGAGGATGTGCGGGTGGCAGCTCCCACGCCTCTGCCCACTCCCGTCGCTGCGCCGACCGCGGAGGCGCCCGCCGAGACGGCCCTCCCGGCTGCGGCTGTCCCGGAGCCGACGCCCGCACCCACGCCCGCGCCGACCCCCGAGCCCACAGCTACGCCGGAGCCGGAGCCCACGCCCATCGTTTATACCATCTCCCTGGTGGGCGACTGCACTCTGGCAAGTTATCCCAAAATCCGCAACTGGGAGACCTCCATTGAAAACGTGGTCAATGGGAACTGGGCCTATCCCTTCTCCCACACGGCGGAGCTTTTCCGGCAGGACGATCTGACGCTGGCGAATCTGGAGTGCAGCATCTCCGACCAGCAGGCCTGGTCCGCCTCCACCTTCTCCTTCCTGGCTCCCTCCGACGCGGTGAACATCCTGACCGAGGGCGGCGTGGAGTACGCCGGCATGGCCAACAACCACGCCATGGATTTCGGGCAGGCCATCTATGACGACACCGCCGCCAACCTGGACGCCGCGGGCATCGCCCACGGCGGCGACGGAGAGGGCGTGCTGGTGACTACGGAAAGCGGCCTGACCGTGGGCATCTACACCGCCTACAGCGGGCACTATCCCTCGGCGGAGAGCGTGGCCGCCGGCGTCACCGATCTGAAGAACCGGGGCGCGGAGATCGTCATCGTCTATGCTCACTGGGGCGACGAGGCCAGCTATTACACCAATGCCAACCAGACGGCGGCGGCCCACGCGGCCATCGACGCCGGGGCCACCATCGTGGCCGGACACGGACCTCACCGGCTCCAGCCTTATGAGGAATACGGGGACGGGGTGATCTTCTACTCCCTGAGCAACTTTGTCTTCGGCGGCAATACCCAGCCCGAGGACATGGACACGGTGATCGCCCAGGTGCAGATCACCCGGGAGCTGGACGGCACGCTGCATCTGTCCGGCGCAAGTGCGCTTCCCGCCAGCATCAGCAGCCAGACCCCCCTGAACGATTACTGCCCCACGCTCTGGGAGCAGGGCAGCAAGGAGTATGACCGGGCCATGTCCAAGGTGGACGGGTCCTGGAACGGGGCCAACAGCAATATTGACTACTCCTTCATGCACACCCATGAGAGTTGATCTGCTGACCCGATAAAAAAGAGCGATGCGGTTTTCCGGCCGCATCGCTCTTTTTTGGATCATTTACTTTTTGGGCTTCAGGATCAGATTGATCAGCTTATCCGGCACATGGATCACCTTGACGATGTCCATGCCCTCGGCATAGCCCGCGATCTTCCGGCTCTGAAGCGCCGCCGCCAGGACGGCATCCTTGTCGCTGCCGGCGGGGACGACCACGGTGTCCCGGAGCTTGCCGTTGATCTGGACGGCGATGGTCTTCTCCTCGTCCACCATCTTGCTCTCGTCATAGGCCGGCCAGGCGCTCTCGCAGCACAGGCCCTCAAAGCCCTGGATCTGCCACAGTTCCTCGCACATGTGGGGGGCAAAGGGGTCCAAAAGCTGCAGAAGGATCTTCACATCGCCCCGGCTGGGCTGATCGGCGTTCATCTTGTTCACCAGGGACATGAGCTGGGCAAGAGCCGTGTTGAACTTCATCTCGTCGATGTCGGAGCCCACCTTCTGGATGGTGCGGTGGATCTCCTTCTCGTTGGCGCGGCTGAGCGCGTCATCCGTGCGGGGCACAGAGCAGAGATTCCACACCCGGTCCAGGAAGCGCTTGCAGCCGGCCACCGCCTTGGCGGACCACTCCGCCGCCTTGGTGAAGTCGCCGATGAACATGACGTATACCCGCAGGGTATCGGCGCCGTACTGAGCCACGATATCGTTGGGGTTCACCACGTTGCCCCGGGACTTGGACATTTTTTCGCCGCCCTCGCCCAGGATCATGCCGTGGCTGGTGCGCTTCCGGTAGGGCTCCTTGGTGGGGACCACACCCAGATCGTAGAGGAATTTATGCCAGAAGCGGGAGTACAGCAGGTGGAGCGTGGTGTGCTCCATGCCGCCGTTGTACCAGTCCACCGGGGACCAGTAATCCATGGCCTCCCTGGAGGCGATGCCGTCCGTGCAGTGGGGATCCATGTACCGGAGGAAATACCAGGAGGAACCGGCCCACTGGGGCATGGTGTCCGTCTCCCGCTGGGCAGGGCCGCCGCACTGGGGGCAGGTGGTGTTCACCCAGTCGGTCATCTTGCTCAGGGGGGATTCGCCGGTATCGGTGGGCTCATAGCTCTCCACCTCCGGCAGCAGCAGAGGCAGCTGATCCTCGCTCAGCGGCACCCAGCCGCAGCAGGGGCACTTGACCATGGGGATGGGCTCGCCCCAGTAACGCTGGCGGCTGAACACCCAGTCCCGGAGCTTGTAATTGGTCTTCCGCCGGCCGATGCCCTGGTCCTCCACCCACTGCTTCATGGCGGGGATGGCGTCCTTCACCGTCATGCCGTTCAGGAAACCGGAGTTGACCATGGTGCCGGTGTCGTCCTTGAGAGTGAAGGCCTCCTTTTCAATGTCGCCGCCGGCCACCACCTCGATGACGGGCAGGCCGAACTTCCGGGCAAACTCCCAGTCGCGCTGGTCGTGGCCGGGCACGCCCATGACGGCGCCGGTGCCGTAGCCCATCAGCACGTAGTCGGAGACATAGATTGGGATCTCTTCTTTGGTGGCGGGGTTGATGGCCCGCACGCCCTCCAGCCGCACGCCGGTCTTGTCCTTATTGAGCTCGCTGCGCTCAAAGTCCGACTTCCGGGCGGCTTCGTCCTTGTAAGCCTGCAGCTCGTCCCAGTTCTGGATCTTGTCCTTCCAGCCGCTGAGGATGGGGTGCTCCGGAGAGAGCACCATGTAGGTGACGCCGAAGAGGGTGTCGCAGCGGGTGGTGTAGACTGTCAGGGTATCGCCGGTGGTGACGGCGAAGTTCATCTCCATGCCTTCGCTGCGGCCGATCCAGTTGCGCTGCTGGATCTTTACCCGGGGGATAAAGTCCACATCGTCCAGATCGTCGCACAGCCGGTCGGCGTACTTGGTGATGGCCAGCATCCACTGGCTCTTCTCCCGGCGGATGACCGGGCTGCCGCAGCGCTCGCACACCCCGTCCACCACTTCCTCGTTGGCCAGGACGCACTTGCAGCTGGTGCACCAGTTCACGGGCATGGTGGTCTTGTAGGCCAGGCCCTTCTTGTACATCTGCAGGAAGATCCACTGGGTCCACTTGTAATAGGCCGGGTCCGTGGTGTCCACCACCCGGTCCCAGTCGAAGCTGTAGCCCAGCATGTGGAGCTGACGGCTGAAGTTGGCAATGTTGTCCCGAGTGACCACCGCGGGATGGATGTGGTTTTTGATGGCGTAGTTCTCCGTGGGCAGACCGAAGGCGTCATACCCGATGGGGAAGAGCACGTTATACCCGTCCATGCGCTTTTTCCGGGCAATCACGTCCATGGCCGTGTAGGGCCGGGCGTGGCCCACATGAAGGCCCTGTCCGGAGGGATAGGGAAACTCCACCAGACCGTAAAATTTGGGCTTGTCGCCGCCGGTCACGGCGGCAAAGGTCTTATGTTCTACCCAGTACTCCTGCCACTTTTTTTCAATGGCACTGAAATCATATTCCATAGCTTGTTTCTCCCCCTGCTATTATTTCAGCATTTCCTCTGCGCTCAGCTTCTCCGCGTCGGACCACAGGCGGTCCAGAGAGTAGAACTCCCGCATTTCCTCGGAAAAGATATGGACGATCACGCAGCCGAAATCCAGCAGCGTCCAGCCGCCGGAGCGATACCCCTCCCGACGGATCGGGGGCTCTCCCGCTTCGGAGAGGACCTTGTCCACCTCGTCCGCCAGCGTCTTTCCGTGGGTGCTGCTGCCGGCGGTGCAGAGAATAAAGTAGTCCGCCAGGACCGTCACCTTGTCCGTTTTCAGGATCTGGATATCCCGGGCGTGCTTGTCGTCCAGGGCTTTTACCGCCAGAGAGGCGATCTCGTGGGAATTCAGCATTGTTTTCCGTCCTTTCTTTCTTTTAACGGTTCATTCCGTCATTGATTCTCGTAATAGAAGCAGCCTTAGCCGGCGATGCGGCCGGTAGTGGAATAATACGTCCCGTTATAAAAGGTCAGCACATCCAGATTCTCCGCCGTCACATCCACATTGAAGGGGTTGAGATAGTCGTTGATCATCTCCAGCCAGGGATTGATCTGGATATTCACATAGGACCCGCCGTAGATATTCACGGTCTCGTTGGGCATGGTGTAGAACCGGACGGCGCCGCTGCTCATTTTGAAAAACTCCCGGGCATAGAAGGCGATGTTGCCGCTGGTGAGGTTCGTGTCGGTGTTTTTGATCACCAGATCGACCAGCGCCGGCAGATTGGAGATGTTGCCCAGAGACAGGAGCTGCTCAGCCAGTTCCCGGAGGAAGGCATGCTGGGTCTCGATGCGGTCCAGATCGCCCATGAAGTAGCCGCTGCCGTCGTTGTTCTGGCGGAAGCGGACCACTCCCTCCGCCTGGTACCCGTTCAGGAGCTGGTAGCCGGCGTTCAGGTGGATGTGGAGATCCTGCCCCGGGTCGTCATAGTACATATTAATGGGGACTTCAAACCAAACGCCGCCGATGGTATCCACCGCCTGCTGGAAAACCTGGGTATTCACCACCACATAGCTGTCGATGGGAAGGCCGATCAGATCCTCCACCCCGTCCACAAGGCCTTCCAGGCCGTAATTCGCGTAAATGGAGTTGACCTTTTTCACCGCCCAGGGAACGTTCACCAGGGTATCCCGGGGGATGCTGACTACGTTGATGCAGCGGGCCTTGGTGTCCATCATCACTACCATGATGGTATCCGTGTTCAGGCCTACCCTGTCCCGGCCCACCACCAGCAGGAGATAGGTCCCCTCCCGGCGGACGGTCCCGTTCCGGTTCTGGACCTCCGGCGTGGGCGCCGGAGTGGGCTTGAAAGGATCCTTTTCCGTGTCGATCACGGCGGATGGTGAAGGCGTCACAGGAACGGATTCCGCCTGTGCGGGTTTCTCCTGCAGCTTCGGTCCTTCGCTTGCCACCGTGGGAGGCTCTTTCCAAAGGCTGAGTGCAAGAAGAGCCAGCGCAAGAAGGACGGCAAGGGTAAAGAGAAGGACAAACAGGATGCGAAGGACCTTTGTCGATTTCTTTTTCCGTCTCCCGGCGGCAGGCGCAGGGAATTTTTTCTTTTTTGCTGAATGCTGGGTTTTTTTATCCCCGGGGGTATGATTGCTCATTTTTTGATTCTCTTATCTGTTCTTTTGCCCAGCGGAGGGTCTCCTCCGACCGGGGATGTACCACGCCGCCCTGGACGCGGATGCTGCGCAGGCTGCCCTCCAGCGCGATCACCATGGCCTGATAAAGATTCTTGCCGGTCATGGCCCGGATATCCTCCACGCCGGGGAAGGAGCGGTTCACCTCGCTGATATCCGCCAGGTACACGATCATCTCCAGCGTGCTCATGCCCGGGCGGCCGGTGGTGTGCCACTCGATGGCGTCGCAGACCGCGTCCGAGCAGCCGAACAGTTCCCGGGCCAGATGCGCGCCGGTGCGGGCATGGAGGAGCTTCGGCTCCGCCCGCTCCAAATCATCCAGCATGATACCATATCGGGCGCACATGCGCAACTGCTCTTCCTCGCCGCATTTTTTCGTCAGGTCGTGGAGGATGCCCGCCTCCGCGGCCTCTCCCTCGTCCACGCCCCAGATCCGGGCCAGGCGCAGACACTCCTGCTCCACGCCCCGGACATGGGGGATGCGCTTGGGCTTCATATAGGGGTCCGCCTGCTCCCGGAGCCAGGAGAGCTCCGGTCTGGCCCCATAAAGCCGGCGGCGGATGATATAGGCGTATACCTCCGGAGAAAGGCATTCTCTTCCCCGGCGCTCCGGCAGCGCGGCGCGCAGCTGGGTGGAGCTCATGGGCAGGGGCGTTTTGGGGATCACGATGATCCCGGCTCCGTAGGTCCGGCGGAGGTAGTCCGCAAAGCTCTCCAGCTGGGGGAGCTCCCCCTCCTCCCGGGGCATCGCCGCCAGGGTGCAGAGAGAAAAGATCTCCCGGAAGGACATCCACTGCTCCATGTAGAGCAGCATGTCCGTGCCCACCAGGAAACAGAGCTCCGCCCCCGGCCACAGGGAACGGAACTGGCGGAGAGTGTCCACCGTGTAGCTCTTGCCCTGACGCCGCAGCTCCAGATCCGTGACCTGGGCGCCCGGTGCGTCGGCGAAGGCCAGTTCCGTCATCCGCAGGCGGTCCTCCGCCGAAGGGCTGTCCTCGGCCAGGGCCTTGTGGGGCGGTATGCCCGCGGGGATCACCAGGGTCTTGTCCGGGTGCAGGGCCTCCCGGGCGGCACGAAGAGCGTCCTCATGGCCCAGATGGGGCGGGTTGAAGCTCCCGCCGTAGAGGAGGATCCGCATGCTTACCGCTTCCGGTCCTTTACCAGGACGATTGTCGGCTTTTCCGGGTTCTGGCGAAACAGAACAAATTTGCTGCCGATCACCTGCACGGCCTCCGCCTGACAGCTCTCCGCCAGGGCGTCGCAGGCTTCCCGGGCCGTCAGCATGGAGTTTTCCAGCACCCGGCCCTTGATCAGCTCCCGGGCGCGCAGGGCCTCCCGGGCCTGGGTGATCACGTTTTCCGTGATGCCGCCCTTGCCGATCTGCAGCACCGTATCCAGTTCGGCCGCCAGGCCGCGGAGCTGAGCGCGCTGCTTACTTGTCAGCATGATATTTTTCCCACTCTTCCTTCATTTTTTGCAAAGCCTTTCCCCGGTGGGAGATGGCATTTTTTTCCTCCATGCTCAGTTCGGAGTTGGAGCGGTCATAGCCCAGAGCCTGGAAAATGGGATCGTAGCCGAAGCCGTTCTCCCCCCGCGGGCCGTCCAGGATGACCCCTTCCATGGCCGCCTCCGTGCGCAGGGTGTCCCCGTTGGGGAAAACGCAGCAGAGCGAGCAGACGAAGCGGGCGCTCCGGTCCGTCACGCCCCGCATTTCCCGGAGGACCTTTTCATACCGGTCCACATCCGAATCATTGTGATTGCCCGTATAGCGGGCCGAATGGACCCCCGGGGCGCCGCCCAGCGCGTCCACGCAAAGACCGGAGTCGTCCGCGATGGCGGGCAGGCCGCTGGCCTTCATCACCGCCTCGGCCTTGATGAAAGCGTTCTCCGCAAAGGTCTCCCCGGTCTCCTCCGGGTCCACGTGGATGCCCGCCTCGCCCTGGCTCAAAAGCTCCACATTCAGAGTGCGGAACAGCTCCCGGAATTCCCGGAGCTTATGGGCGTTATTGGAAGCCAAAATCAGTTTCATGACAGCAGCGCCTCCGCAAATGCAAGTCCGTCAAAGGGCATCAGATCGTCCACGCCCTCTCCTACGCCGATAAACTTCACCGGCAGCTGCAGCTCCCGGGTGATGGCAAAGACGATGCCGCCCTTGGCGGTGCCGTCCAGCTTGGTCAGAACGATGCCGGTCAGCCCCGCGGTCTGGGCAAAGAGCTTTGCCTGGGTCAGTCCGTTCTGGCCGGTGGTGGCGTCCAGCACCATCAGGCACTCCACGCTGCTCTCCGGCAGCTCCCGGTCGATGACCCGGCGGATCTTGTTCAGCTCGTTCATGAGATTGGCCTTGTTGTGGAGCCGGCCGGCGGTGTCCACGATGATCACGTCCCGTCCCCGGGCCTTGGCGGCGGAGATGGAGTCATAGACCACGGCGGCGGGATCGCTGCCTTCCCCGTGGGCCACGATGTCGCAGCCCGCCCGCTCCGACCAGACGGTGAGCTGCTCGGCGGCGGCAGCCCGGAAGGTGTCCGCGGCACAGAGCAGCACCGACTTTCCCTCGGCTTTCAGGCGGGAGGCCAGCTTGCCGATGGTGGTGGTCTTCCCCACCCCGTTCACGCCGACCACCAGGATCACAGAGGGCTTGGTGTCCAGCTTCAAAGCTGTATCTCCCACGTTCACATAGTCCGCCAGGAGCTGTACCAGGACCTCCCGGAGCTGCTTTTCGCCCCGGCTGCCCCGCTCCCAGACCCAGGCCTGCAGCTTGCGGATGATCTCCCCGGAGGTCTCCACCCCCGCGTCGGCCATGATCAGCATATCCTGGAGATCGTCGAAAACCTCTTCATTCTCGCCGGTGAAATCGGCGATGGCGTTGTTGAACGCCGCGCTCATGTTGTTTCGGGTCTTGGCAAGACCCTCTTTCAGTTTGTCAAATAAACCCATAGGATATTCCTCCTCAGCGTATGGTTTTCAGCGCCTCGTCCATATCCATGGTCAGGACAGAGCTGACGCCCTTCTCCTGCATGGTGACGCCGTAGAGCTGATCGGCCTCATCCATGGTGCCCCGCCGATGGGTGATGGCGATGAACTGGGTCTTGGCGCACATACGCCGCATGTATTGGGCAAAACGGGTCACGTTCTCTTCGTCCAGGGCGGACTCGATCTCGTCCATGACGCAGAAGGGCGTGGGCCGTACACGGATGATGGCAAAATACAGGGCGATGGCCACGAAGGCCTTCTCGCCGCCGGACAGGAGGCTGATGTTGGACACCGCCTTTCCCGGGGGCTGGATGCGGATATCGATGCCGCAGTTCAGCACATCGTTTTCATCCTCCAGGGAGAGGGCGGCCTTGCCCCCGCCGAACAGCTCCACAAAGATCTGTCCGAAGGCGGCGTTGATCTTTTCCACCTCCCGGCGGAAGATATCCTCCATCTGGACGGTGATCTCGCGGATGATATTCAGTATCTCCTGCCGGGACTTTTCCACATCGTCCCGCTGCCCGGTCAGGAACTCATAGCGTTCGCTGACCCGCTTGTATTCCTCAATGGCCCCCAGGTTGGGATTGCCCAGGGCGGACATGCTGCGCTTCAGCTCGCTGACATGGCGGGTGGATTTGGGAATGCTCTCGATCTCCTGGCGGACCTTCTGGGCTTCGGTGCGGGAAAGCTCGTAGCTGTCCCACAGCTTGTCCACGATCTGCTTTTCCTCCAGATCGGCGGCCAGCTTTTTCTGCTCCAGCTGGGCGCTCCAGCGCTCCAGATCCAGCAGCTGCCGGTTTTTCTCCTGGGCAGCCTTGTCCGCGGCGCTCCGGCGGCCCTCCATCTCCAGCTTTTGGGCGGTGAGATGGGAGAGCTCCTGCTTCTGGGTGTCGATCTGGTCCCGGAGAACCGTCAGGCGCTGGGCGTAGATCTCCTGGCTCTCCCGGATCTCCGCGCTGGCTTTCCGGACCGTCTCCACCATGTCCCGGCGCTGCTGTCCGTCGCCCATCAGCTCCCGGTGCAGCTCCTCCAGTTGGCCGATGGCCAGCCGGGCGGTGGCCTCCTCCGCGTCCAGCGCCGCCCCGCGGGCACGGATGGCGCTCAGATCGTCCTCCAGCTCTGTCCGGCGTTTTTCCAGTCCGGCCTGGGCGGACATCTCCTGTTCCAGCTGCTCGGTCAGGTCTTTCAGCTCCTGGTCGGCGCTGTCCGCGGCATGGCACAGGACATCCCGCCGCTCCGCGCTCTCCTCCCGGTACCGGGCGGCGCTGCGCTCCTCCTCGTCCATGGCGGTAAGAGCCGCCTGGGCTGTATCGCGCATCAGCTCCGCCTGGGCCGTAAGGCCTTCGGTCCGGGCGATCTCCTGGGCAAGCTCGGACTGCTGCTGCCTGGCATCCTCCAGGGCGAGGCGGGCCTTGCTCAGCTCCCGCTCCGCCTCCCGTTTCTCCTCCGAAGCGCGGCGCAGTTCCTTTTCCAGCTTCTCCCTGTCGCGCTGCAGCCGTGTCAGCTCATTGGCCCGGGACAGAATGCCCGTGTTTTTTGCCGCGCTGCCGCCGGTGAGGGAGCCGCCGGCGTTCACCAGCTGCCCGTCCAGGGTGACGATGCGAAAGGCGTTTTTATGGCGGCGGGCGATGCGGATGGCGTCGCTCAGGCTCTCCGCCACGGCGATGCGGCCCGCCAGATTTTCAATGATGTTCCGGTACTGGGGCTGTGTCTCCACCAGATCGGAGCAGATGCCGATATAGCCGCTCTCCCCTTTGGGTTCATCCCGCAGGCGGGAGGATTGGATCACGTCGATGGGCTGCACCGTCAGACGGCCGCCGTTCCGGCTCTTGAGAAAGCCCAGGACCGCCTTGCCGTCGTCCTGGTTGTCCACCACGATGTCCCCCATGTGGGCGCCCAGAGCGGTCTCCACCGCCAGGGCATAGCGATCCTCCACCCGGATCAGCCGGGCGATGGGATCGTGAACTCCCCGGAGAGTGCCCCGCTCAGCCTCCCGCGCCACCATTTTGGAGGCGTTGGCCAGCCCCTGCATTTCCCTCTCCATCTCCTGGAGCATGCGGATCCGGCTCTCCGCGGAGCGAAGCTCCACGGTCAGCTGGGTCTCGCGCTGGGTGCACTCGACGGCCTTTTGCTCCCGGGATGTGATGCGCATACCGTAGCCGGCGATGACATTCTGCACTTCCCGGGACTTTTCCTGCACAGCGGCGAGCTTCTCCCGGGCGCTTTGCAGCGCGTCGGCAGCCTGTTGACTCTTTTCCTCCGCGGCGCGGCGCTCCTCCCGGGTACGGGCCGCCCGCTCCTCCGCCTGCTGCTCTGTCTCAGAGAGCATGGCCAGCGCCGTGCGGCTCTGGGCCAGCGTGCGCTCCAGTTCACTCTGCCGATCGGTCAGCGACTGCAGCTTCTGCTCCTGCGCTTCCATGGCGGCGGCGTTTCCGGCCGCCTGGGCCCGGGACGCCGCGGCGTCCTGCTCCAGCGCTTTCCGCTCCGCTCCGATGGCGGCGATGCGCTGCCGGTGTTCCTCCACCTGGCTCAGAAGCCCCTCGGCCCGGTCGTTCTGCTCGCCGATCTCCTGCTGGAGGCGGCGAAGGGTGTCCTCATTGTGCTGAAGTTTGGTCCGCAGCACGGCGGACTCGTTTTCCGCCTCCGCCGCGGTCTCCTCCGTGGTGTGGAGCTGCTGGCGCTTTTCCTCGGCGGCCAGATCGTTCTGCAGCATCTTTTCCCGGAGCCGCTCGCTCTCGGCGTACAGCCGGTCCTGCTCGCTGCGGGCGGCGGTACAATCGGTCACAGACTGCTCATACTCCGCGCGCAGAGCCCCGGCCTGCTCCTGGAGGCGGTCCAGATTCGCCATCCACAGACTGACCTCCTCCGCTCGGAGCTCGTCCCGGAGGGCCAGATACTTTTTGGCCGTCTCGCTCTGCTGCTTCAGAGGGCCGACCTGCATCTCCAGCTCCGCGATCTTGTCTCCCACCCGGAGGAGGTTCTCCTCCGTGCGGGCCAGCTTCCGCTCGGACTCGTCCTTGCGGCTGCGGAAACGGGAGATGCCCGCCGCCTCCTCAAAGATCTCCCGACGGTCCGTGGATTTGGCGGAGACGATCTCGCTGATGCGGCCCTGGCCGATGATGGAATAGCCGTCGGCGCCCAGGCCCGTGTCCATCAGCAGCTCCGTCACATCCCGGAGGCGGACCTCCTTCCGGTTGATATAGTACTCGCTGTTCCCGCTGCGATAATAGCGGCGGGCAATGCTCACCTCGTCCGTGTCGATGGAGAGCATGCGGGTGCTGTTGTCCAATACCAGGGTCACCTGGGCAAAGCCCATGGCGCCCCGCTTCTCCGTGCCGCCGAAGATCACGTCCTCCATCTTGCCGCCCCGGAGCATGCGGGTCTTCTGCTCGCCCATGACCCACAGCAGAGCGTCCGAGATATTCGATTTTCCGCTGCCGTTGGGACCCACGATCACCGTGATGTCCTTTTCAAAGCTCAGGATCGTTTTCTCCGGAAACGACTTGAAGCCCTGTATCTCCAGTGCCTTTAGGTACATAAACGCCTCATATCATCTTTGATTTCTTGTTTTTGCAATCAGACAGATTATTTTACCACACCTTGCTCCCATGTTTCAAGTACAAGAAATCGTTTTCCTTCCATGCGCGGGAAACCCGCTTATGACGAACCGTCAAAAGCGGGTTTCCATGGTTTGCCGCACACCGCATCATCGGCGGCGAAAGCGTGTCAGAAGAGCCGGACGGTCCAGCCCATATCGTCGGGCACGGTGCCGGTCTGGATGCCGTAGAGGGTATCGTAGAGCTTCTGGGCCACGGGGCCGACCTTCTCGTCGCCCACGGGGTAATCCACGCCCTTGTAGTGCAGGCAGCCGATGGGAGAGATCACGGCGGCGGTGCCGCTGGCAAAGATCTCCTGGAGGGTGCCGTTCTTGGAGGCCTCGGTGATCTCGTCGATGGAGAGCTTGCCCTCGGTGACCTTCAGTCCCCACTTCTTGCACAGCTGGATCACGCTGTCCCGGGTGATGCCGGGGAGAATGGTGCCGGATTCCAGAGAGGCGGTGATAATCTCGTCGTTGATACGGAAGAAGGCGTTGGAGGTGCCGATCTCCTCCACATACTTGTTGTCATGGGCGTCCAGCCAGAGCACGTCCTTGCAGTGGACCTTCATGGCGTCCTCGGAAGCGCGCATGGCGTTGCCGTAGTTGCCGCCTACCTTGGCGTAGCCGGTGCCGCCCCGGGCAGCCCGGATGTAGTTGTCGGAGACATAGATGCGGGCGGTGTTCAGTCCGCCGTCGTTGGAGGCGTAGTAGGAGCCCACGGGGCTGAGGATGATCATGAACTTGTAGTGCTTGGCGGGAAGCACGGAGAAGGACACCTCATCGCCGAAGATGAAGGGCCGGATGTAGAGCGCAGTTCCGGGGGCGGAGGGCACCCAGTCCATGTCCTCCTTGATGACAGCCTTCAGCGCCGCCATAAACAGATCGCCGGGCAGCTCGGGCATGCACATACGCTCGTTGGTGCGCTTCATGCGGGCGATGTTCATGTCGGGGCGGAAGATCTGGATATGACCGTCGGGGGTGCGGTAGGCCTTCATGCCCTCGAACATCATCTGGGCATAGTGCAGCACCATGCAGGCGGGCTCGATCAGGAAGGGAGCGTGGGGTACGACCCGGCCGTCATGCCAGCCCTGGCCCTCGTCATAGTCCATGACGAACATATGATCGGTAAAGTAGTTGGCGAAGCCCAGCTTGGTCTCGTCCGCAGGACGGGGCTTGGGGTTGGTGGTGCGGGTCACAGGAAAGGTATACTCCATCGTTTTATTCTCCTTTTTTATGTTGATGTCGTTTGGTTTTTCAGCGGTAATCCTTCCCGGCCTGGATCGCTTTCATGTTGTAATCGAAGAGATCGGCCTTCCGGGCGGGGATCACATGGTGCAATGCCTCGGGCAGGGTCTCCTCCCTGATGCAGGCCGTCTCCCGGATCACGGCGCCCAGCAGGATCATGTTGGCCAGGCCGTGGATGCCCATATCCGTGGCCATCTGGGTAGCGGGGATATAGAACACATCCACATCCGTGCGCTCCACCTTCCGGGTGATCAGGGTGGAATCCAGGAAGATCTTTCCCCCGGGCACCACGGCGTTTTCGTACTTGTCCAGGGAGGGGTTGTTCATCACGATCAGGACGTTGGGGTTCTGCACGATGGGCGAGCCCACGGTCTTGTCGCTGAGGATCACGTTGCAGTTGGCGGTGCCGCCCCGCATCTCGGGGCCGTAGGAGGGCAGCCAGCTGAGCTGGCGCTTTTCCAGCAGTCCGGCGTAGGCCAGGACTTTGCCGGTGAACAGCAGTCCCTGCCCGCCGAAGCCGGCGATCACGATCTCATGCTCTGCCATTTATTCCGCCCCCTTATCCCGAAATACGCCCAGCGGATACGCGGGGATCATGGCCTCGTCGATCCACTGGAGGGCCTTCTGCGGCGTCATGCCCCAGTTGGTGGGGCAGGCGGAGAGGACCTCCACCAGGGAGAAGCCTTTGCCGTCGATCTGGTTCTGGAAGGCCTTTTTGATGGCCTTCTTGGCCCGGTTCACGTTCTTCACGCTGTTGACGGTGACCCGCTCCAGATAGGCCGGAGCGTCCAGCGTGGCCAGCAGCTCGCAGATGCGGATGGGATAGCCCTGGGTCTTGGGGTCCCGGCCGTAAGGGGAGGTCTGGGTCACCTGGCCCAGCAGGGACGTGGGGGCCATCTGGCCGCCGGTCATGCCGTAAATGGCGTTGTTGATGAAGATGATGGTGACGTTCTCCCCCCGGCAGGCGGTGCTGACCGTCTCGCACAGGCCGATGGAGGCCAGATCGCCGTCGCCCTGGTAGGCGAAGACGATGTTGTCCGGGAGAGCCCGCTTTACGCCGGTGGCTACGGCGGGGGCCCGGCCGTGGGCGGCCTCGATCATATCGCAGTTGAAATAGTTATACGCCAGCACGCTGCAGCCCACCGGAGCGATGCCGATGGTCTTTCCCTCGATTCCCAGCTCGTCGATGGACTCGGCCACCAGGCGGTGCACGATGCCGTGGGTGCAGCCCGGGCAGTAATGAAGCACCGCGTCGGTGAGGGCATGGGGCTTTTCAAAAACGACCATTACGCATTTCCTCCTTTCGCAAGGGTACGGATATGGGCCAGCACTTCGTCCGGGGTGGGGATCATGCCGCCCACTCTGGCGCAGAGATCCACGGGCTTCTGGCAGCGGATCGCCAGCACCACGTCCTCTTTCATCTGGCCCATGTTCATTTCCACGCACAGGAGTGAATCCACCTGCTCCGCGGCGCGGGCCAAGGGCGCCTTGGGGAAGGGCCAGAGTGTGATGGGCCGGATCATGCCCACCTTGATGCCCTCCTTTCGCGCCTCGGCGATGGCGTTGCGGGAGATGCGGGCCGTGATGCCGCAGGCGACGATGCAGATGCGCGCGTCGTCCATCAGATACTCCTCCCACAGAGTCTCGTTCTCCTCCACCTGGCGATAGCGCTCATAGCGGCTGAAGTTGTTCTGCTCCAGCTTTTCCGGGGACAGCTCCAGAGAGTTGATGATGTTGTGGGGACGCTTCAGCTCCGTGCCCGTGGTCGCCCAGGGGTTGTCTGTGCCGAAGGCGTTGTGGGGCTCCGGGAGCTGCACCGGCTCCATCATCTGGCCCATGGTGCCGTCGGCCAGGAGCATGGCGGGCATGCGGTACTTCCAGGCCAGATGCAGCGCCCGGCCCGTGAGATCCGCCATCTCCTGCACGGAGGCGGGGGCGAAGACCAGAACGTGGAAATCCCCGTGTCCGGGTCCCCGGGTGACCAAGAAGTAATCCGCCTGTGAGGGCTGGATGCCGCCCAGGCCCGGGCCGCCCCGCTGGACGTTCACGATCAGCGCGGGCAGATCGGCGCCGGCCAGATAGGAGATCCCCTCACATTTCAGGGCGATGCCGGGGCTGGAGGAGGAGGTCATGGCGGGCTTGCCGGTGGAGGCGGCGCCGTAGACCATGTTGATGGCCGCGATCTCGCTCTCCGCCTGGAGGAAGGTTCCGCCGATCTTGGGCATTTTCTTGGCCATGTAGGCGGCGACCTCTGTCTGCGGGGTAATGGGATAACCGAAGTAATGGCGGCAGCCGGCCAGAATGGCGGCCTCGGCGATGGCTTCGTTTCCCTTCATGAGAACTGTCTCTTTCATGCCTCGTTCCTTTCTTATTTCTCCACGGTGATAACGCAGTCGGGGCACATGATGGCGCAAAAGGCACAGCCGATGCATTTTTCCGGTTCCGTCTGCTCCACGGGGGAATAGCCCTTCTGATTCAGTTTGGTTTTGGAAAGGCGCAGGATATGCTTCGGGCACGCGTCTACGCACAGGCCGCAGCCCTTGCAAAGCTCCTCTTTAAAGGTTAATTTTGCCAATACTCGTCCCTTCTTTCTCCATGTAATAAAGCTGCATAACGGATATGGGAAATAAATCGCTCACTTTGTTTTGTAGCTGCGGGATCAGGCTCTCCATGGCGCAGGTCATCTTCACCGGCAGCCCGGTCCGCTCTCCGATCTCCTCGGCATAGGCCACAGAGTCGATCACCAGCTCCGCCGTAGTGGCGGGGCCCAGGTTCGTATTGTTCACAATGCCGGTAAAGGGCAGGGCGCAGGCGCTCTCGATCTCCCGGAACACCTCCAGGGCGTCGTCCACGCGGCGGGTCAGCGGCCGGGCCTTGTTGACCACGAAGAGCATATCGTAGTCGTTTTCCTCCCGAAGGGCGGGCACATACCGGCCCAGGGCGAGGGCGCCCCGGTCGTCTCCCCCCACGTCGATCACGCCGTGAATGCTCCGGTCCTCCACCAGGGCGTAGACCTCTCCGGGCAGGGCCGGAAGGTCCACATTGGAGTTGGCAAAGGGGGAGGCGATCAGTCCGATCCCCTGCCGGGCCAGGATGTCCGCCCCGTCCTTGGTGCGGAAGTAGGGATTCACGATATCCAGATCCGCCACCGTCACCGCCAGGCCCTGCCGACGCAGCCAGAGGGCGTAGTTCAGGGCGATATTGGTCTTGCCGCTGCCGTAATGCCCGGCAAAGAGCGTCATTCGTTTGTACTTCATGGTCCTCAAAGCTTGTTGCGCATGATCTTTCCGCTGATGGTCTTGGGGAGGGAATCCCGGAAGACGATGATCCGGGGATACTTATACGGGGCGGTGTGGCTCTTGACGTAGGCCTGGATCTCTTTCTTCAGCTCCTCGGTGCCCTCCACGCCCGGCACCAGCACGATGCTGGCCTTGACCACCTGACCCCGGAGCTCGTCCGGCGCCGGAGAGACGCCGCACTCCAGCACGTAGGGCAGCTCCATGATGACGTTTTCGATCTCAAAGGGCCCGATCCGATAGCCGGAGGACTTGATCACGTCGTCGGCCCGGCCCACATACCAGTAGTAGCCGTCCTCGTCCCGCCAGGCCACGTCGCCCGTGTGGTAATATCCGTCGTGCCAGACGGCCTTCGTCTTCTCCGGGTCCTCGTAATAGCCCAGGAACAGGCCGCATTTGGTCTCCCCGTCCGCCGCCCGGATGCAGATCTCGCCGTTTTCGCCCACGTCCACGGAGCGGCCGTTCTCGTCCAGAAGCTCCACGCCGTAGCCGGGGATGGGCTTGCCCATGGAGCCCGGCTTGATGGGCTGGCCGGCCAGATTGCCGATGGAGAGGGTGGTCTCCGTCTGACCGAAGCCTTCCGCCACCTTGAGCCCGGTGGCCTGCTCGAAGCGGTAGAACACCTCCGGGTTCAGGGCCTCCCCCGCCGTGGTGGCGTGCTGGACCGAGCTGAGATCGTAGTGGGAGATGTCCTGCCGGATCAGCATGCGGTACATGGTGGGAGGCGCGCAGAAGGTGGTGATATTGTATTTGGCAAACATGGGCAGGATCTTCTCGGCGTCGAAGCGGTCAAAGTCGTAAACGAACACTGCGCCCTCGCACATCCACTGTCCATAGAGCTTGCCCCAGAGCGCCTTGCCCCAGCCCGTCTCGGAGATGGTGAAGTGCAGGCCGTCCCGCTGCACCAGATGCCAGTATTTGGCGGTCACATAGTGGCCCAGGGCGTATTTGTAGCTGTGGGTCACGATCTTGGGATAGCCGGTGGTGCCGGAGGAGAAGAACATGAGCATGGGATCGTCCCCCGCGGGGGAGTTATCCCTCCGTCTGTACCGGCGGCTGAACAGGCCGTATTCCGCGTCGAAATCGTGCCAGCCCTCCCGCCGGCCTCCCACCATGATCTTCAGCAGCTCCGCGTCGATGGCGGCAGCGCCCACCTCCGCCTGATGGGCCGTGTCTCCGTCGGCCGTGCAGACGATGGCGTTCACCTTGCCGGTTTTGAATCGATAGGCAAAATCATGGGCCAGCAGCTGGTTGGTGGCCGGGATAGCCACAGCGCCGATCTTGTGCAGGGCCAGGATGGCGGGCCAGAACTGGAAGTGGCGCTTCAGGACCAGCATCACCCGATCCCCCCGGCGGATGCCGAGAGAGGTGAAATAGTTGGCCGCCTGGGAGGAGGCGTCCTTGATGTCCTTGAAGGTAAAGCGGCGCTCAGTCAGGTCGTTGGCGACATGGACCATGGCCAGCTTATCCGGGGTCTTGCGGGCGACCTCGTCCACGATATCAAAGGCGAAGTTGAACTGATCCGTGTTGACAAATTCGATCCCGGTGAGGCAGTGGTTCTCGTCCTCCTGGGTCTGGATGAACTTCCGGCACAGGAGCTGCTCCTCCTCCGGCGCGGGCAGGGGGATCTCGGCGGCGGTCTTTTTCTCCGCCTCGTCCGCCGCCATGATCATGGCCAGGAAGACACAGTCCTCCCCGTCCACCGCGATCATGCCGTGGGGCGTGGCGCTGTCATAGAAAATGCTGTCCCCCACATGGAGGATCTCCGTGTGGTCGCCCACCTGGACCTTCAGCGTGCCCTTTACCACCAGGTCGAATTCCTGGCCGCCGTGGGTGGTGGTGTGGATGGGCTGGTCCTGCAGCTCGTCGGAGTATTGATAGGTGACCCAGTAGGGCGTGGCCAGCTTCTGCCGGAACATGGCCGCCATGTCCTGGATCATGATGCCGTCCTCGATGGCGGTGACAAGGCCCATTCCCCGGCGGGTGACCGTGTAGCTGGAGAGCTTTGCGCTGTGGCCCTCCAGCAGCTGGATCAGCTCAACGCCCAGGGCAAGGGCGCACTTGTGGAGGAAGGTGAAGGGAAAATCCTCCGCTCCCATCTCGTAGGCAAGGTACTGCTCCTCGCTGACGCCGGTACGTTTTGCCATTTCCTCCGTGGAGTAGCCCATGATCTCCCGCAGCTCGCGGATACGCAGGGCGACTTCCATCAGTTGGTTGGAGGTAGTTGTAACTGTCATTTTCCCTCTCCTTTTCTTTCATCAAAAAAGCTCGCCTCAAGTTTTCTTGAGGCGAGCTTATTAACCCGCGGTACCACTCAAATTGCAGTCAAAGACTGCCGCTCCAGGTCCCAACAGACCCTGTCCCTTAACGCGGGCAGACGGGGGATGCCTACAAATGACTCTCGGGTCCCCGGCTCGGAAGTGATGGGTCTTTGAAAGAAATTGTCACCGGCTCGCATCAACCGCCGGCTCTCTGCAGACGTTTTCCTTCGACCGTCTTCGTCAAAGCCTTTGTTTATTTGAATTGCCTCAATTATTACCGCAGTTTTATGAAAATGTCAAGGGAAAAATCTTGGGAATCGGGTTTTTTTACTCGGCCGAGCTCAGGCCGAGCCTCCGGGCAGCGTCCTCCCGCATCTTGTATTTGAGGATCTTGCCGGCAGCGTTCATGGGGAAGCTGTCCGTGAATTCAATATAGCGGGGGACCTTGTGCCGGGCCAGATGGGCGGAGATATAGGCCCGCATCTCCTCGGCGCTGATGCTCTCCCCTTTCTTCAGAATGATGCAGGCGCAGGCCTCTTCCCCGTACTGCTTGTCCGGGACGCCGATCACCTGGACATCCTGGACCTTGGGATGGGTGTAGATGAACTCCTCGATCTCCCGGGGGTAGATGTTCTCCCCGCCCCGGATGATCATGTCCTTCAGCCGGCCCGTAATGCGGTAGCAGCCCTCCGCGTCCCGGACCGCCAGATCCCCGGAGTGGAGCCAGCCCTCCGCGTCCACGGTCTGGGCGGTGGCTACGGGCATTTTATAGTAGCCTTTCATGGTGTTGTAGCCCCGGGAACAGAACTCGCCCTGGACCCCGTCGGGCACTCTCCGCCCGGTCTCGGGGTCGATGATCTTGCACTCCACATGGGGGAAGTCATAGCCCACCGTGTCGCAGCGCAGATCCAGCGGGTCCTCCCAGGCCGACATAGTGCTGCCGGGGGCGGACTCCGTCTGGCCGTACACGCTGACGATGCCCCGCATGTTCATCTCCTCCGGCATGGCCGCCCGGCGCATCAGCTCCGGCGGACAGCCGGACCCGGCCATGATCCCGGTGCGCATGTGGGAAAAGTCCGTTTTCCGGTAATCGGGGTGATTGAACATAGCGATGAACATGGTGGGGACCCCGTTGAAGCAGGTGATCTTCTCCTGCTGGATGCAGGCCAGAGAGGATTTGGCGGAAAAATAGGGCATGGGACAGAGCGTGGCGCCGTGGGTCATGGAGGAAGTCATGGACAAAACCATGCCGAAGCAGTGGAACATGGGGACCTGGATCATCATTCGGTCGGCGGTGGACAGGCCCATCCGATCGCCGATGCACTTGCCGTTGTTCACCACGTTGTAGTGGGTGAGCATCACGCCCTTGGGGAAGCCGGTGGTGCCGGAGGTATACTGCATGTTGCACACGTCGTCCGGCTTTACCCGCTGGGCCATGGCGCGGATGGTGTCCTGGGATACCATGTCCGAGCGGGCCATGGCCTCCTCGAAGGTCAGGCTGCCCGGCTGCCGAAAGCCCACGGTGATGATATTCCGCAAAAACGGGAGCCGGCGGCAGTGGAGGGGCGTTTCCTTGTCGTGCCCCTGCAGCTCCGGGCACAGCTGGTTGATGATGGCCCGGTAATCGGAATCCAGACAGGATTCGATCATCACCAGGGTATGGGTGTCCGACTGACGGAGCAGATACTCCGCCTCGTGGACCTTGTAGGCGGTGTTGACCGTCACCAGCACCGCGCCCAGCTTGACCGTGGCCCAGAAGGTGATATACCAGGCGGGGATGTTGGTGGCCCAGATGGCCACCTTCTTCCCCGGTCCCACCCCCAGGGAGACCAGGGCCCGGGCAAAGGCGTCCACGTCCTCCCGGAATTCCTCATAGGTCCGGGTGTAGTCCAGTGTCGTGTACTTGAAGGCGTACTGATCGGGGAATTCCTCCACCATCCGGTCCAGCACCTGGGAGAACGTCAGATCCAGCAGTTCATCCTTTTTCCATACGTATTCGCCCGTGCCGTCATGGTTGGGGTAGAGGCGCTTTTTCTTTCCCCGGGTGCTCTCGAACTGGCTCATATAGTTTACATAATGTGGGAAGATCACATCCTTGTCGTCCATATCCGCCATCCAGATTGGCTTCCACTCCAGGGAGATGAAGCCGTCATAGTCGATGGAGGCCAGGGCGCCCATCATCTCGTCGATCGGCAGCGAGCCCTCTCCCAGGATGGTATAGGAGCCCTGATCGTCGGAGTCCCGGAGATGGACATGCTTTACATAGGCGCCAAGGTTGGTGATGGTCGTGTCGGCGTTCTCCCCCTTGTCCCGGTAGGGATGGTGGATATCCCACAGCGCGGCCAGATTATCGCTGGCAAAGCTGTCCATGAGAGAGCGCAGACGGCGGGTATCGGAGTAGATGCCGGTGGTTTTGATCAGAAAGACCACATTGGCGCCCTCCGCCTCCGGGAGAAGGTCTTTGAGCCTTTGGATCACAAGGGGCTCCTCTTCCCTCAGGGCTACGGCGGAGACATAGGGGACGCGCAGCGCCCGGGCCGTTTCAAACAGCACCCGGAGCGCCTTCATATCCTCTCCGGGATCGCTCAGATCCAGGGGGGTGTCCAGGCAGGGGATCCGGAGGCCCAGGTCGTTCAATTCCCGGGCCGTGGCGGAGGCGTTGTAGCGATCAAAGGGGGCGCCCCGCTCCGTCAGATCCCGGCGCTTGGGCAGGTCATAGATCTCCACGCCGTCCAGCCCGCTCTCCCGGGCGGTTTCCAGCAGCTCTTCCCAGGAAAGCTGCTGCCAGCCTCTGGTGGAAAAGGAAAGCTTCATTGCTCTGCCTCCTCATAGGCGATCTTGTTCAGGGCGTTCACATAGGCCTGGATGCTGGAGCCCACGATATCCGTGGAGATGCCCCGGCCGGAATAGAGCTTTCCGTTGGACACCAGCCGGACCACCGTCTCGCCCATGGCCTCGTGGCCCTCCGTGACCGCCCGGATCTGGAAATCGTCCAGCTCATAGTGGTGGTGGATGATCTGCTCGATGGCCATAAAGGCGGCGTCGATGGGGCCGTCGCCCAGGGCCACGCCCTCCGTGGTCTGGCCGCCGCGGCTGAGTTTCAGATGGGCCAGAGCAGAGATGTTGTTGCCGCTGTTGATCAGATAGCTCTCCACCTGGTAGGTGGGGGGCACCTGCATGGCCACCGAGGCGATGACGGCGTCCAGCTCTCTGGCGTCCACCTGTTCCTTGTGACGCAGCACCTCCTGGACGGCCTCCCAGACAGTCTGGGCGTCCTCCTGGCTGAGATCGTAGCCCAGCTTGCCGGCGCACTTGAGAACGGCCTCCACATCGTCCCCCAGGGCCAGGGACAGCTCCGGGGCCTTGTCCTGGACGCCGTCGTCAAAGGGAGAGTTCTTGCTGCGCTTCGTCTGGCACAGCCATACGATCTGCCGCACAATCCGGCGCAGCTCCACCGTGTGGAGAGAGCTTCTGACCTGAAGCAGGTCGTCCCGGACGGCGAGGATCCCGGCCACGGTCTGGAGGGAGGCGGTGTCCGGACAGGCGGCAGAGACCTTTACCTCCCGCACACCGGCGTGGATGGCGGCCACCGCACAGGCGTCGGCCATGGAGAGGGTGTTCACGCAGGACGCCCCCACGGTCACATCCCGCAAAGCGGGTATATCCGCAAAGAGCGCCCGGATGAAAGCGGCGAATTCGTCCGGCAGCATGGTGCCGGCGGCGTCGCAAACGGTCACCGTTTTCGCCCCGGCGGCAATGGCCGTCTTCAGGGCGGTGCGGAGAAAGGCGGGCTCGCTCCGGGTGGCGTCCGCGGCCAGGAATTCCACGTCCCCGGTCTTCGCGGCGCAGGCGCTCACCACGCCGCGGATGCACTCGAGCATGGCGTCCGGCTTCTTCCGGGAGATATATTCCATCTGCACGGTGCTGACGGGAGCGATGACCTGGAGCCGGGGATGGGCGGCGCCCTTGAGGGCCTCCCACACCGCGTCCACGCTCTCCTCCGTCAGCTCCACCGGGACGGCGATCACGCTGCCCTTTACGGCGGAGCAGATGGATTTGACGCGCAGCGCGTCCGCTCGGCTCCCGTTCAGGCCCTCCAGCTCAATGACGGAAACGCCCAGTTTATCCAGGTATTTGGCGATCTCCAGCTTGCCCTTGAAGGTCAGGGGGCTGTCCCCCCGGAGTGCCAGAAGTCTCATGGTGCTGTCGCTGATCCGAACCAGTTCCATTCTCATCATCTCCCAGAAAATTAAAAATCCCTGAGGTCGAACGACCTCAGGGACAACAGTAAACTATCGTGGTACCACCCTGATTCCCCGCTTAACGCGGGCTCTGTCAGATCCAAACAGATCCTCGGCCTGTAACGGGACCACCCGTGATCCACTACTTGCCGGAGGCTTTGGCAGATCCTGCTCGGGAACCAGACGTTCTCCCACCAAAGGCCCGGCTCACACCAACCGCCGGTTCTCTGTACCTTCCGGTGCGGAGACGATTTTCCGTCATCGCTTTTTCATTTTTCTGCATGGTAGCACAGATCGGGGCCGTTCGTCAATCGTGTTTTTCCACAGATTTTCACGTCCGAACGGCTTGACATTTATACTTTACATCGCTAAACTACCCAGTATCCGGAAAAGGAGCAGGCTTATGAAGATCATCGACGCCCACGCGCATATATTTCCCGAGAAGATCGCCTCTGCCGCCGTGGCGGCCACCAATCGTTTTTATTCCGGCGCTGCGTCGGACCAGGTCCGCGCCCCGGAGGAGTTTTCCGCCTTTCCGGGCACCGCCCGGGATCTGGTCGAGCGCTCCGCGGCGGCGGGGATCGGGCGCTCCGTGGTGTTTTCCACCGCCACCGCGCCCCGCCAGGTGGAGAGCATCAACAGCTTCATCGCGGACAGCTGCCGGGAGCATCCCTCTCTGATCGGGGTGGGGACCATGCACAAGGACTACCCGGATTTTGCATCGGAGGTGGCCCGGATCAAGGAGCTGGGACTGCTGGGCATCAAGCTCCATCCGGACATCCAGCGCTTCGCCCTGGACGATCCCATGCTGCTGCCCCTCTATGAACTGATGAGCGGCGAGGGGCTGTTCCTGATCGCCCACACCGGCGATTACCGTTATGATTTCTCCACGCCTCTGCGCATGGCCCGCGTGGCCCGGCTGTTCCCGGATCTTCGCATCATCGCGGCCCACTTCGGCGGATGGAGCCAGTGGGCGGAGGCCCGGGAGTGCCTGGTGCTGCCCAATGTGTATGTGGACACCAGCAGCACCCTGGGATTTTGCGGACAGGACGCCGCCATGAAAGGCTTTGCGGCCTTCGATGAGAGCCACATTTTCTTCGGCAGCGACTACCCCATGTGGGATCCGGGGATCGAGCTGCAGCGGCTGCTGGCGCTGGGTCTGCCGGACCGGCTGCTGGAGATGGTCCTGGCGGAAAACTTTGAAAACTTTCTGAAGCTTTGAGTCAGCGTCCGGTCAGTTCCCTGGCCAGACGGTAGACGCGGGTGGCGTTGATCTGGAGCTGGCGGCGGGTCACCAGGCCGTTCTGCAGGCCCCGAAGCATCTTTTTCAGATCCCCCGGTCCTCCGGGCATGGTAAGGTCGTTGCCCGCCGCGGCGATTTTGGCCGGGTCGGGCGCGGGGTATTTGCTGTCCCGGCGGTTCATGATGGGCATGATCCAGTCGGTCATCACGATGCCCCGGTAGCCGAACTCGGCCCGGAGGATGTCCTGCAGAAGATCCCGACGCTCCGAGCTGTGAACGCCATTGATCAGGTTATAGGAGGTCATCAGCGCCCGGGGCTGGCTCTCCTTTACGGCGATGCCGAAGCCCCGGAGGTAGATCTCCCGCAGGGCCCGCTCGCTGACGGCGCTGTTATTGTTGTAGCGGTTCAGCTCCTGGTTGTTGGCGGCAAAGTGCTTGACGGTGGTGCCGCAGCCGGAGTGCTTCTGCACGCCCCGGGTGATGGCGGCGGCGAATTTCCCGGCGATCAGAGGGTCTTCGGAAAAATACTCAAAGTTGCGGCCGCAGCGGATGTCCCGGTGGATGTTCAGCGCCGGGGCCAGCCAGAGATGCACGCCGAAGCGCTCCATCTCCTCCCCCACCAGATCGCCGCAGCGCTCGGCAAAGGCAAGATTCCAGCTCTGGGCCAGGGCGGTGCCGATGGGAATGGCGGTGCAGTTCTGCTCCCGGACCTCCCCTTTGACCTTGCCTTTGCCGCTCACATGCCGCATCACAAAGGCGGCGGGAGCGGGAAGCAGTTCCAATACGCTCTCCGGGATGCCGGCGCTCAAGGAATGGGCGCCGCCATTTTTATCCACGGTGTACCGGCGGGCGAGGCGCAGACCGGCGGGACCGTCGGCCATGACCAGGGACGGGATGCCCTTTTCCCTCAGGCAGCCGGCCGTCTCTCCGGCGGCACCGGCCACGGTTTTTCCCGCGTCGCCCACCAGGCTCAGGGCGCTCTTTTTCGGGTCAAAGGCGCCGATGTTCATATAGCAGAGCTCTTCGTCGCTGAGCTTTTCCATCCGGGGATCCACGTCCTCCGACAGCGCATACTCCACCTGTTCCGTCTCAAAGCGAGCGGCGTCCAGGCGCAGCACCGGCAGCCCCTCCGGGACCCTCCGGGGGCGGGCATCCGGCCTCCAGTCGGCAAAGCCTGCCTCTCCCAGGCAGCGCCTGCACCGGCGCACCAGGGCCTCCCCGTCCAGACGGAGGACGGCCGCAGCTGTGGTGTCCGCGCTGGAGCGGCCAAGGTACAGAACATAGTCCCCCGCCTCCAAAACCCAGGCGGAGCGCTCCGGATCGTAGGAGGCCAGGTCCCGGAGATCGAAGGAGAGGCTCAGCTCCTCCGTCTCCCCCGGCTGCAGCTCGGCGGTTTTGGCAAAGGCCGCCAGGCTCTGGAAGGGCTTGTCCAGCGCCCCCTCCGGCGGAGAGACATAGAGCTGGACCACTTCCTTGCCGGCGCGGGTCCCGGTATTCTTTACCCCACACCGCAGACTTACGATCCCGGCCTCTTCCTTTGTTTCCGGCGCCGTCAGGGCGAAATCGGTATAGTCCAGGCCGAAGCCGAAGGGAAACAGGGGTTTTTTGCCTACGCTGTCAAAATAGCGGTAGCCCACATAAACACCGTCGATATATCGGGTGTCCTCTTTTTTCCCGAACTGGCCCACGGCGGGATAGTCCTCCCAGGAGGTCCAGGTGGTGGTCAGTCGGCCGGAGGGCGCGCTCTTCCCCAGCAGGATGTCCGCCAGGATGCTGCCCGTCTCCACTCCCAGCTGGCTGAGCAGCAGGATGTTGCCCACCTCCATCACCGGAGACAGGTCCACCACGCCGCCCACGTTCAGCACCAGGAGGAAGTTTTTGTACTTTTCATTGAACAGGAGGATATCCCGCACTTCCGTCTCGGTGAGCAGGATGTCGCCGGGCACGGCCTGCCGATCAGAGCCCTCCCCGGAGATCCGGGAGAGGACATACACCGCGGTGTCCCCCGCCCCGCGCAGACGGATGTTGAACTCCGGCTCCGGCATGACGGCGCCCATGCTGTCCAGAGCGGCGATCCCGAGTTTCCCTCTGGCCTCCTCTCTGAGCTTGCGGGCAAAGTCCCGTCTGGCCGCCTGATACACTCTTTCATACTCGTCCATCCAGGCGGTGGTGGTGATGGTGAAGCCCGCGGCCTCCAGGCCCTCCTCGATGGTGACGGCATAGCGGGAGTTGACCTCCCCGGAGCCGGTGCCTCCCTTGACGGTGCGGCGGGCACCGCTGCCGTAGAGCGCCAGATCCCCGGTCCCGCTCAGGGGAAAGGCGCCGTTTTGCTTGAGCAGCACGGCACATTCGGCGCCGGCGCTGCGCAGAAAGCGGGCATGTTCCTGTTCATAGTTTTCCATTGTATACCCTCCTGTTGAAAAGAGACCTCAAAATAGATCGTTTGAGGTCTCTTTTTTCGTTTATTCGGCTTTGCTGTCCCGCAGTTCGCGGATCAGGGCGTCGATCCGGTCGGCAATGGCCACGAAGTCCTCTGCGGTCCTGCCGCGGGTGGTCTCCGCCGCGGTGCCGATGCGGATGCCGCTGGTCAGAGAAGTGCTGCGCCGGTCGCCGGGGACGCAGTTTTTGTTCACGGTGATATGATGCTTGTCCAGCCACTCCTGCACGTCTTTTCCCGTGATGTCCGGATGGCTGCGGCTGAGATCGATCAAAAACAGGTGGTTGTCCGTGCCGCCGGTGACGATATCGTAGCCCAGGCGCTGGAATTCCCGGCACATGGCGGCGGTGTTGACCACGATCGCATGGGCATAGGCCTTATACTCGGGCGTGAGCGCCTCTTCCGCGGCGATGGCCTTGGCGGCGATCACATGCTCCAAAGGACCGCCCTGGGTGCCGGGGAACACCCCGCCGTCGATCTTCCCGGCCAGCTCCGGCCGGCAGAAGATCAGGCCGCCCCGGGGACCGCGAAGGGTTTTATGGGTGGTGGAGGTGATGATATCCGCCAGGCCGAAGGGGCTGGGATGTTCTCCCGCGGCGATCAGGCCGGCAATATGGGCGATATCCACCATGAAGTAGGCGCCCACCTCCCGGGCCACTGCGGCGATGCGCTCAAAGTCGATGATACGGCTGTAGGCGCTTGCCCCGGCCAGGATCAGCTGCGGGCGGAAGCTTCTGGCCTTTTCCTCCAGATCCTCATAGTCGATGAAGCCCTGGGCGTCCACGCCGTAAAAATGAAAATCATAGATACGGCCGCTGAAATTCACGGCGGATCCGTGGGTCAGATGGCCCCCGTTCTGCAGGTCCATGGCAAGGACCCTGTCCCCCGGCTGCAGGACGCTGAAATAGGCCGCCTGGTTAGCCTGGGAGCCGCTGTGGGGCTGGACGTTCACATGGTAATCGGTTTTGTATACCTCCCGCCATTTCTGACAGCAGTATTCCTCCAGGTCGTCGATCACCTGGCAGCCGCCGTAATAGCGGCCCTTTCGCCCCACACCGTCGGAGCGCTTGGCGGCGTAGCCCTCGCAGTATTTGTTGGTCAGGCAGGAGCTCATCGCCCGCCGGACGTTCTCACTGGCAAAGTTTTCACTGGCGATCAGCTCGATGTTCTCCCGCTGGCGCTGTTCCTCTCTTCTGATATAGTCGAAAACGATAGATTCCATAGTCTCTTTTTTATCCTTTCTCTCCGGAGGCAAGAAGGACCACGCCCTCCCCCGCCGTATTCGCCGCCGCGACCTTGACGCAGGAAAGGCGGAATGTCTGCTGTAAATAGTCTATATTGCAGCGGTGCTGCCCGGTCATGGCGGAGATCCGCCGCGGTGAAACGCCCAGAGTCACAGCGCTGCCCGCCGACACGCCGGAAAGGAGCTCCTCCGCTTTTTGCCGCAGGATCCGGCTCCGGACAAGTTCTCCCAGGGCCGGGTGATAGGCGCCCCCGACCGCCTGACCCCCGGACAGCTCCTCCGTGGGATTCAGACCCAGACGGATCACCGGGATGGCATTTGCCTCAAACCGGGGAACGATCCGGGCGCACAGGCGCACCGCGTCCTCCACCGTATGCTCCCGATAGAGCCCCTGCCGCCACTGCCGTTCCAGCTCTGTGCCCCGGAGGATCACCGCGGGATAGATCCGAACGCCGTCCGGTCCGAGGGCGATCAATTCCTCCGCCGTACGAAGGTCCGAGTCCTCGCTGCTGCCGGGAAGGCCGGTCATCATCTGCAGTATCAGCTGAAATCCGTATTCCTTCACCATGTGGGCGGCATCACGGGTATCCCGGGCGCTGTGTCCCCGGCGGGAAAGGCGCAGCACCTCCTCATCCATGGACTGGACCCCCAGCTCTATGGTGCGGACATCAAAGCGCCGCAGAAGGTCCAGTTCGCCCGGGCTGACGGCGTCGGGCCGGGTGGAAAGACGCAAAAAGGACACCGCTTCCCGCTCTCTGGCAGGAAGCGCTGCGCACAGGAGTTCCTTCTGGTAGTCCGCCGGCAGAGCCGTAAAGCTGCCGCCGTAAAAAGCCAGCTCAAGGCCCGCCCGGTCCGGCAGGGCGGACAGGGCCCGGGCCACCGCCTCCGGGTCTACCGGTGCGCGGCAGCCGGTGATCTCGTGCTGGTCACAGAAGACGCACTGCTGCGGGCAGCCCAGATGGGGGATGAAAACAGGGAATACCCGCCGCCGGGGCGTCTTCACTGGAGAGCCCCCAGCGCGTTCTCGGCGGCCAGCTGTTCGGCCTCCTTTTTGGTCCGGCCCTTCCCCTTTCCCAGGGGACGACCGTTGAGCAGCACCTGGACCTCAAAGGTCTTGTTGTGATCCGGGCCGGATTCGCCGATCAGCTCATAACTGAGCACCTGCCCGTTATGGCGCTGAACGGTCTCCTGGAGGGCGGTCTTGTAATCGGTGCTGAAGCCCGGTTCGCTGGCTCCCAGTTCCGAGAGAATACAGCGGTGGATGAAGCTGCGTGCTGTATCCATACCCGCGTCCAGGTACATGGCGGCGATCAGCGCCTCCACCGCGTCGGAGAGGATGGACGGGCGGGAACTGCCGCCGCTGCGCTCCTCCCCCTTGCCCAGGCGGAGATAGCGGCCCAGATCCAGTTTTTTTGCCACCAGATAGAGAGACTGCTCGCACACCAGCTCGGCGCGCAGGCGCGTCATCCGGCCCTCCGGCATATCCGGATAGCTGCGGTAAAGATGCTCCGCCACCGTGACGCCCAGAACGGAATCGCCCAGAAACTCCAGACGCTCGTTGCACAGGCACGCCTCCCGGCTCTCGTTGGCATAGGAGCTGTGGGTCAGAGCCGTCTCCAGCAGCGTCCGGTCCCGAAAATGGTGGCCAAGACGCTCTTCCAGTACGGTCACGGGCTCAGTCCTGGCCGGTGACGCGGGAGATATAGTCCGCCAGATCGCCCACAGTGCGGATCTTCAGCAGCTCGTCGTCCGGGGTGTCGGGAAGAGAGAACTCCTCCTCCAGAGCCATGGTCAGCTCCACCACGTCCAGAGAGTCCGCGCCCAGATCATCGGTAAAGGAGGTATCGCCGGTGACGGTGTCCTCTTCCACCATGAACTGCTCTGCGACCATCTTGATCACTTTTTCCTTAACCATGATTATTCTCCTCCATTGGCTGTAATTCTCATGTATTGAATATTCTTCTCAATGCTGTCGATTACATTGGCATTGGTGAAGGATATCGCCTGTTTGACCGCGCTGCGGATCGCCCGCGCGTTGGCGTTGCCGTGGGCCTTGACAACGGTTTTGGAAATGCCCAGAAGGGCGGTGCCGCCCACCTCGCTGGTGTCAAAAAGCGCCTTGAGACCGTTCATGTCCTTTTTCAGCGCCAGTGCCGCCAGCTTGTTCTTCGTGTTTTTATAGAAAACGGCCTTTAATTCCTTCATAAGCATTTTCGCACTGCCCTCGATGCCCTTGAGCAGCACATTGCCGGAAAAGCCGTCCGTCACCAGAACGTCCACATCGCCGGAGAGCGCCTCCCGGGCCTCCACGTTGCCCACAAAACGGAGCCGTCCCTGGGCTTGGGCGTCGCTGAGCAGGCGGTAGGCTTCCTTCTGAAGCTCCGTGCCCTTGGTCTCTTCCACACCGATATTCAGAAGGCCCACCCGGGGATCGGCGATCCCCATCAGCTCTTTGGCGTAAAAGCTGCCCATATAGGCAAACTGCAGCAGATATTCCGGCGTGCACTCCGCGTTGGCGCCGCAGTCCAGCAGAAGGGTGCCCTTGCCGCCGTTGGGCAGCGTGGGCCCAAAGCAGGCCCGGCGGATGCCCCGGACCCGGCGGACCAGGAGCGTGGCGGCACTGAGCAGAGCGCCGGTGCTGCCGGCGGAGATCACCGCGTCGCCCTTGCCCTCATGGAGCATGCGCAGCGCCACGATCATGGAGGCGTCCGGCTTTTTCCGGGTAATGCTGGTCGGGTCGTCTTCCATCTCCACGATCTGGGAGGCGTTGACCACGCTGATATGCTCGTCCGGGAGGCTGACGCCGTATTCCTTCAAAATGGGAAGGAGTTTCTCCTCCTGTCCCACCAGACACACGTCCACGGCAAACTCCCGGGCCGCGTCCACCCCGCCCCGGACGATCTCCCCGGGGGCGTTGTCGCCGCCCATGGCGTCGATCAGGATACGCATTGCCACAGCTCTCCTTTCCTGCGCTCGTCGATCTCCCGCAGAGAGCGCTGGGAAATGGCGAGATTTTTATTTCTCTTCCCCCGGACGCGCTGGTCCAGCGGGGCTATGATGCCGAAATTCACGTTCATGGGCTGGAAATCCCCCACGCTGCCGTGAGAGACGTACAGTCCCAGGGCGCCGATGGCCGTCTGCTGGCTGAAATCCACCGGGGGCAGTCCCAGCAGCCGGGCCGCCAGTTCCAGGGAGGCCAGCATGCCGCTGGCGCAGGACTCCACATAGCCCTCCACCCCGGTGATCTGCCCGGCGAAGGTGATCCTTGGCTCCGCCATCAACCGGTAATACCGGTCCAGACAGCCCGGAGACTGGAGATAGGTGTTCCGGTGCATAACGCCGTAGCGCACGAATTCCGCCTCTTTCAAAGCCGGGATCATGGAAAACACCCGCCTTTGCTCTCCGAAGGCCAGGTGGGTCTGGAAGCCCACCAGATTAAAGAGCGTGCCTTCCGCGTTGTCCTGCCGGAGCTGGACCACGGCATAGGGCTCTTTTCCGGTGTGGGGGTCCCGGAGGCCAACCGGCTTTAAGGGGCCGTAACGCAGGGTGTCCACCCCCCGGCGGGCCATGACCTCCACGGGCATGCAGCCTTCAAAAACCCCGGCGTCGTCAAAGCCGTGGACCTCCGCCTGGCGGGCTTGGCACAGCTCCTGCCAGAAGGCCAGATACTCCTCCTCGGTCATGGGGCAGTTGATGTAATCCGCCGTGCCCTTGTCGTAGCGGGAAGCCCGGAAGGCGCTGTCCATGTCCACCGACTCCAGCGTAACGATGGGGGCCACCGCATCATAAAAGTGCAGTCCCTCCTGGCCGGTACGCTTCAAAATGGTCTCGGCAAAGGCGTCGGAGGTCAGCGGGCCGGTGGCTACCACCACCTCCCCCTCCGGGAAGTCCGTGACCTCCTGCTCCAGCACCTGGATCAGGGGGTGATTGCGGATCTTTTCGGTGACGGCCCTGGCAAAGCCCTCCCGGTCCACCGCCAGGGCGCCCCCGGCGGCCACACGGTGCTCGTCCGCGCATGCCATGATCAGGCTGCCCAGCCGGCGCAGTTCTTCCTTCAAAAGCCCCACCGCGTTGGTCAGCTCATCGCTGCGCAGAGAGTTGGAGCATACCAGCTCCGCAAACCAGGGCGAGACATGGGCGGGGGTAGACCGGCCGGGCCGCATCTCGATGAGCTTCACCGGGATGCCCCGGATGGCCAGCTGCCAGGCCGCCTCGGAGCCGGCCAGACCGGCGCCGATCACCGTCACCGGATTCATGCCTTCTCCTTCGGCGCCGGGGCCTTCTTTTCCGTATCGGTCTTCTTTTTCCGGTAGCCCCGCTTGTCCTCCGGCACAAAGGCCTCGCACTCGGGATTGACGCAGAAGCTCTTGCGCGCGCCGCGGCCGGAGAGCTTGAAGAGGGTCTTGCCGCACACAGGGCAGTTCTCCTTCACCGGTACGTCCCAGGTCATGAAACCGCAGGCGGCGCCCTTTTCACAGGCGTAATAGGTATAGCCCTTCTTGGAGGTGCGCTTCAGGATCCGGCCGCCGCACTTGGGGCAGCGTCCGGGCATCTCCACCACCAGGGGCTTGGTGAAATCGCATTCCGGGAAACCGGGGCAGGCCAGGAAACGGCCGAAGCGCCCGGACTTGACCACCATCTGGCGGCCGCATTTTTCGCAGTATTCGTCGCTCAGCTCGTCGGGGACCTTGATCCTCACGCCGTCCAGGGCGCTCTCCGCCTGGCTGAGTTCTTTGTCAAAATCGCCGTAGAAGTCCCGCAGCACGGCCTTCCAGTTGGCCTTGCCGCTTTCGATCTCGTCCAGACGGTCCTCCATATGTGCGGTGAATTTCAGATCCACGATGTCCGGGAAGCGGTCCTCCATCAGCTGGTCCACCGTCTCCCCCAGAGTGGTGGGCTTCAGATATTTGCCCTCCTTGGCCACATACTCCCGGCCGGTGATGGTGCTGATGGTGGGGGCATAGGTGGAGGGGCGGCCGATGCCTTTCTCCTCCATGGCCCGGATCAGGGTGGCCTCCGTGTAGCGGGCGGGAGGCTCGGTGAACTTCTGCTCCTTGTCCAGCTTTTTCAGCACCAGCGCCTCCCCTTCCGACAGATCGGGCAGGGGGCGGCGGAGGCTCTGCTCCTCCTCGTCACTCTGGTCCTCGTAGACCTTGGTGTAGCCGGGGAAACGGAGAACGGACTGGTTGGCCTTGAAGCAGTGTCCGGCGCTGAGCGCGTCGATGGTCATGTTGTCATAGACGGCGTTGGACATCTGGCTGGCGGTAAAGCGGCCCCAGATCAGCCGGTAGAGCCGATACTGCTCCGGGCTCAGGTCGTGGCGGACCCGATCCGGAGAGAGGGTGACATCACTGGGCCGGATGGCCTCATGGGCGTCCTGGGCTCCGGCCTTGGTCTTGTAGCGCCGGGGCTTGCCGGGATAGTACTCCGCCCCGTAATGCTCCCGGATGAAGCTCCCGGCGGCGGCCAGGGCGTCCTCGGAGAGCCGGAGGGAGTCGGTACGCATATAGGTGATCAGACCCACCGTGCCCACGCCGGTGATGTCCACGCCCTCATAGAGCTGCTGGGCGATGCTCATGGTCCGCCGGGGCGTCAGTCCCAGGCGGCGGCTGGCCTCCTGCTGCAGGGTGGAGGTGATAAAGGGGGGCGAGGGGCTGCGCTGGCGCTCCGCCCGCTTGACGGCGGTGACGGACCAGGGGGCCGATTCCACATCGCCGATCACGGCGAGGACCTCCTGCTCCGTATGCAGTTCCCGCTTTTTCTCCCCGTCGCCGTAATAACGGGCGACAAAGCCGCCCTCCCTGGAACTCCGGTCCAGGTGGGCGTCCAGATGCCAGTATTCCTCCGGATGAAAGTCGCGGATCTCCCGCTCCCGGTCCACCACCATGCGGATGGCCACGGACTGGACCCGTCCCGCGGACAGGCCCCGCCGGATCTTCCTCCAGAGAAGCGGAGAGAGCTTGTAGCCCACGATCCGGTCCAGCACCCGGCGGGCCTGCTGGGCGTCCACCAGATCCCGGTCGATGTCCCGGGGATGGGCGATGCCCTCCTGTACGACTTTTTTGGTGATCTCGTTGAAGGTGACGCGCCGCGCCTTTTCGTCCGGGATGCCCAGCAGCTCCTTCAAATGCCAGCTGATGGCCTCCCCCTCCCGGTCAGGGTCCGTGGCGAGATAGATGGTGCCCGCGGACTTGGCGCGGCGGCGCAGCTCCTCGATCACATCCTTCCGGTCGGCCACGGGGATATACTCCGGGGTAAAGTCGTTCTCTATGTCCACGCCCAGCTTACTCTTGGGCAGGTCACGGAGATGGCCCATAGAGGCGATGACCCGGTAGTTTTCCCCCAAATATTTTTCAATCGTCCTGGCCTTGGCCGGGGACTCCACAATGACAAGATCCTTTTTTGCCTGTGCCATTTGATTCTTCCTTACTTTAGGTTCAATGTATATCGTTTTCCCGGCAGGAACTTTACGGCGCCGCGGATGGTCAGCATCGTCAGCTCCGAGAGCACCTTGGCCGTGGAAAAACCGGTGGAGGCGATCAGCTCATCCACCTGGGCGTCTCCCTTCCACAGCAGACGGAGCATGGTCTTCTGGTCCTCCGAATAGCCGGAAAGGCGGCTTTCCAAGTCAATATAAGGTATACCCTGCTGCTTGTCAATGGGCCTTTGCCCCTCCGCGGGCGAATTTTTCATCGTCTCGGGCGCTTTCTCGGGGGCTTTCACCTCCCGCAGACGGTCGGGAAACAGGCCCTCATACTCCTCCAGGATGTCCCAGCCCCGGGTGACCGCCTTGGCGCAGTCCCGCAAAAGGCCGTTGGTGCCGGTGCTCAGGGGGCTGTCCGCGTTGCCCGGGACGGCAAAGAGATCCCGGCCCTGATCCAGCGCCAGGTTCGCCGTGATGAGCGCGCCGCTGCGCGCGGGCGCCTCCACCACGCAGGTGCCGCAGCAGAGGCCGGAGATGATCCGGTTGCGGCGGGGAAAGTTCTCCGGCAGCGTGGGCCAGAGGGGCGGAAATTCGCTGATCACGGCGCCCACCGCGGCCACGTCCCCGATCAGAGCGGCGTTGGCGGCGGGATAATCCACATTGATGGCGGTCCCCAGGACTCCCACGCATCCGCCCCCGGCGCTGAGAGCGCCCCGGGCCGCCGCACCGTCGATCCCCAGGGCAAGGCCGGTGACCACCAGTCCCCCGCCGGCGGTGATCTCCGCTCCCAGGCGCAGGGCCATCTTGATCCCGTAGGCGCTGGCCTTGCGGGTGCCCACCAGGGCGATGGCGGGCAGCTCGTCCAAAAACGGAAGGTTCCCCCGGATGTACAGTACGCAGGGCGGATCGGGGATCTGGCGCAGACGCTCGGGGTACTGGGCGTCCTGCAGCGTGAGGATGCGGATATTCTCCCGCTGACAGATCTCCAGGATCTCCTCCGCCCGGCCCAGATCCCGCCGATCCAGAAGGGCGCGTTCCCGTTCCGTCAGGTCCGGAACCGACAGAAATCCGTCCGCAGGTGCATAGTATGCCTCCATAGGGTCGGAAAAATGCTCCAGCACCCTCCGCACGGCAAGTGGCCGCAGCCCCTGCAGCGAGGAGAGCCATACCCAATAGCGCAGCTGTGCCATGGCGCTGCCTCCTTTTCTCTCTATCGTGCCATCTCCCACATCAGGATGGACGCCGCCACCGCGGCGTTCAGGGATTCGCTGCCGGGGGTCATGGGGATGATCAGCTTCCCCGTGCAGCGCGCCAGCAGCGCCTGCGTCAGTCCCCGGCCCTCATTGCCCACCGCCACCGCGGCCCGGCGAAGAGAGACGGCGTGGATGTCCTCCGCCTCCGGCGAGAGCGCCGCCCCCCAGAGGGGCAGCTCCCAGGAGCGCAGAAGCGCGGAGAGCCCGTCCAGGTCCGTTTCGATCAGGCTCTGCCGGAACAGCGCGCCCATGGAAGCCCGGACGGTTTTGGGCTGCCAGGGGTCGGCGCACTGTCCCACCAGGATGACCGCGTCCGTCCCCAGCGCCGCCGCGGTGCGCAGCACCGTGCCCACATTGCCGGGATCCTGTACGTTCTCCAAAACCACCACCCGCTCCGGGCGCTCCCGGACCGGAATGGGGCGGCGCTCCGCGATGAAGAGCGGACCGGGGCTGTTTTCCAAAGGCGAAGCGTAGGCAAAGGCCTCCTCCCCCGCCGTATACACCGGCACATCCGGCAGCGGCGGCTGGCTGCCCCCCTCCCGGAGCAGCACCCCGGAAATGGAAACGCCCTTCTCCACGGCCTCCCGGAGGAGCTTTTCCCCATCGCAGAGATAGCGCCCCTCTTGTCTCCGAAGGGCGCTGTCCCGACCCAGCTCCCGAAAATACCGGAGCTGGGCATTTTTTCTGGATCGGATGATCTCCATCAGGTGAAATCCCCGCTTTCCTTTTGTTGTATGGGCGGCTTTTACTCCGGCCGTCGGACACGCCGGATCAGCACGGCGGCCAGAATGCCGATGGCCGCGCCGCACACGACGCCGCTGAGCATCAGCACCGGGAGATAGTAGAGGAACAGCCGGGTCTCCAGCAGCACCGCGGCGGCCAGAAGCTGCCCGATGTTGTGGGCTACACCCCCCGCCACGCTGACCGCCCAAGGGGAAAAGCGCTTTGCGGCCTTCAGCAGAGCCATGCTCAGCAGGGACAGGGCCGCCCCCGACAGGCTGTAGGCCAGGGAGAGGACCGAGCCGAACAAAAGCGCGATGGTCACCACCCGCACCAGGGAAACGGCGGCCGCCTGCCGGATCCCCAGGCGGTACACGGCAAAGACCACCGCCAGATTGGCAAGCCCCAGCTTGATCCCGGGGACCGGGATGGGGATGGGGACCAGGCTCTCCAGATAGGATAGGATCATGGCAAGCGCGCAGAGCAGAGAGAGCTCCGCCAGCGTCCGGTTCTTCATCCGCCGCCACCTCCGCTGATCATATCGACTTCCTCTGACGCGCCCTCCACGGTCACGGTCAGACGGTTCGGCAGGCAGGTGATGACCTCCCCGGTGCGGGAGATCCGGCCCTGGCGGACGCAGATCCGATCCGGGCAGTCGGCGGACTCCATAAAGGCACAGCCGTCCCGGATCACCAGCACATTGCTGCCTCCGTTGAGGGGAAATGTCCCTTCCGTTTCCAGCGAATACCGGGCCGCGATCTCCCCGTTCAGGCGGACCACCGCCGTCTTCCCCTCCTCGCCAAGAACGTGTCGGAGCAGGAAGCCGACCGCGGAGATCAGCAAAAGAATCCCCACCAAAAGTATGTCGTTTTTCATGATCTTTTTCATATTGAATCACTTTAGCATACTTCTTCGGGCATTTCAACTGGTTTTAGGAGAGCGGCCGGAGCGGGAGATCACCTGGCTCTGGGGATCAGCAGCAGCTCCTTCGGCTCCGGGTTGGCAGCCCGGATCAGCTCCACGGTGGAGTGATAGCGCTTTCCAAGCTCCCACAGGCTCCGCTCCCCGGGACGAAGCACGATCAGGGAGGGCGCCGACGTCTCCGAAGCCGTCTCCTCCCCCAGCTCCGCTCGGGTGATAAAACAGACGGGCGTCTCCGCCAGACGCAGCGCCGGAAGCTCCGCCGTCAGGTGCAGCTCCAGCCGGTCCCCGTATACCGTCAAACCGGGCTCGGCGCACATCGGCTCTCCGAATCGGAGGGTTTCGGGGGCTTGCACCCCGGGAAATCGGAGGGAGAGGCTGCGTTTGACGGCGCTCAACTCCCCGTCCTCCGTGCGGCACAGGGCGTGGAATCGGACCGGCAGGAGCAGACTGCCCTCCGACACCTCCGGGATGCCCGCTTGTACGTAGCTGCATAGGACGGTCGAGATCCTCTCCCCCTGCTCCAGGGAGCTGTCCGCCGTGCCCCGGAGCATCAGATGCTCCGCCGGGGCGGAGAGAGCAAGCCGGGCCGTCTCCGTCTGGCAGGGCCGGCGGATACTGTAGACGTCGGACAGCACCGTCATGGTCCTCCGGGCCCAGCACAGGCTCTGGGCCAGGAGATGCAGCTCCAGGGAGACGGTGTCCGTACCGCCGGGAGAGGGAATGATCTCCGCGTAAGCACTCTCCGCCGTCAGGATCACATCCCCGTCGCCGACAGCCTCCTCGGGGATATCCATGAGCTGGGAGAAGGGCACGGTAAAGCGCTCCTGCCGGATCTCCCCCTCCGTGTCCAGGTACCGCAGCTCCCAGCGGGCGCTGCCCTGAAGGATGCTCTTGCCGCCTACGGTCTTCTGGTCGGTGATATCGGCGTCCGCCCGGGCATGGAGGATCTCCCGGATGGCCGGGTGTCCGGCGGGCAGCTGGCACTCCTCCATGACGGAAAAGCTCTTTTCCTCCACCTGAGCGGCATAGGTCAGCGTTTCCTCCCGCAGAAGGGTCTCCAGCTCGTCGCTGTCCGCGCCGGTGGTGATGGCGGCGGTGTCCCCGCGGTAAAGCTCCGCAATGGCTCTGACCTCTGCGGTAAGGCCCAGCTTTCGGGGATTGATGATCCTCCCTTCCGCGCGGGTCATCACCAGTCTGGCCCGCAGCTGGTCCTCCTCCCGGACGCCCTCCGCCGGGATAGAGAAAGCACAGGGCAGTTCAAAGTCCAGCTTTCGGAGTGCCGGATCCCCCTCTCCCTGGAACAGCACCGCGGCGCGGATATCCCCCTCCAGGGTGATCTCTCCGGCGGCCGCGCTGCGGCGGCGCAGATACACCGAGGCGTCCGTATCCAGCACACGGCTCACATCCGGAAGCCGGTCCGGCACCACGCTGTCCGCGCCGAATTCCTGGCTGACGCAGGCTGAGAAAACCGGGGAATACCAGGTCAATTCCTCCTGATGCAGCGATATTTCCATATGAACCTCTCCTTGCAGTCATTTCCCTAAAGCCTATGACGCAAGGCCGGGGCTTATTCTTCATCGGTATCCTTCCCTCAGCAGCGGCGATGGAGGGAGATGCCCAGCACGATCAGCCCCACCCCCAACAGGAACCACCAGAAGCTGGACGGCAGGACCAGAGAGAACAAAATCAACACTCCCGCCCCGACGGCCGCCGCGGCGGCAAGCGAATATGGGTTTTTCCTGCGGCGCATAAGGATCCCCTCCGGCAAGCACAGCTTTTGTTCCATGCTACGTGCCGGGGGGGATCGGTGTTCCATATGTATTTCGCTGGGCCGGATCATCGCTCCCAGTCCTTGATCTGATCCGCCGCCTCCCAAAGGCGGACGTAGCTCTGATGGCGGGAGGGCTGGATCTCGCCGGCCTCCACCGCGGCTTTCACGGCACAGTCCGGCTCCCTGCGGTGACTGCAGTCGGTAAAGCGGCAGCGGTCCAGGTAGGGGGCGAATTCCGGGAAGCAGAACTGCAGCTCCCGGGGCCGGATGGACTCCATCTGATCCACATCAAAGGAGCCGAAGCCGGGGGTGTCCGCAAGATAGCCGCCGAAGGGCAGCGGGAACAGCTCCACATGCCTGGTGGTGTGCCTGCCCCGTCCCAGGGCGCGGCTGACCTCGCCGGTGGCCAGAGTCAGACGGGGGTCCAGAGCGTTCAGCAGGCTGGTTTTCCCCACGCCGGAGTTGCCGGTAAAGGCGCAGACCCTGCCCCGAAGATGCTCGCGCAGTTCCTCCAGTCCCTCGCCGGTTACGGCGCTGGTGCGTACCACCCGGATCCCGGCGGCGGAGTAGACAGAGAAGAGTTTTTCTCCGGGATCCAGGTCCGCCTTATTGACGCATACGAGAAAATCGCAGTGGTGATAAGCCGCCAGGGTGGAGACCCGGTCGATCAGGAAGGGGTCCGTGACCGGGTTCACCGCCGCCGCCACCATGACCATCAGGTCGATATTGGCTACCGCCGGCCGGACGAACCAGTTCCGCCGGGGCAGGATGCGCCGCACGGAGCCGCTGCCGTCGACAGAGCATTCCACCTCCACCTGATCCCCCACCAGGGGGCTGGTGCCGTCCAGACGGAATCGGCCTCTGGCCCGGCAGGTGATCAGCCCGCCATCGGCAGTCTGCACATAATAGTATCCGCTGAGGGCTTTGACGATCCTTCCTTCCGTAAGGCTCATTCACCCTCCTCCGGCACTTCCGTGGGGATGGGGCTGGGGGTCACCTGGGGCCCCAGGGAGACCTGGAGGTAGATCTTGGAACCGACAGGGATCTCGGTGCCGGCCTCTACGTTCTGGCTGACCACACAGCCGGCGGGGATGTTGTTGTTATAGACCTCGCTGACCGACACCAGCTTCAGCCCCAGAGAGCGGATCTGCTCTTCCGCGTCCGAGCGGCTGGCGGATACCAGATAGGGCATGATCACCGTGGTCTCCTCCGGCCCGGCGCTGATGGTGACGTATACCGTGGCTCCGGCGGGGAGCATCTCCCCGGGAGAGGGGCTGATATCCACGATATGGTCCAGCTCCACCTCGTTGGAGGAGACATACAGCTTCTCCACTGAAAAGCCCAGCTTTTCCATTTCGCTGGTGGCCTCCTGATACTCCATGCCCCGATAGTCCGGGATCTGGGTCATCAGCACGCCGGTGGAGATGGTCAGGTCCACGTTGATGCCCTCGGCGGTGAGCATATAGCTCTTCCCCGGCTCCGGGTCCTGCCCGATGATGATGCCCTTCTCCACATCCGGGTCGATCTCATAGGTCAGGTTGAAGTGGAAATCATTGTGATAGCTCTTGCTGTTGATAATGGTGTCGTAATAGCTGCCCACGAAATTGGGAATGGTGATCCGCTCGTTGACGGAGAACACATCCTTCAGCCAGTAGTTCCACAGGAAGATCCCCAGGGCCAGGATGAACACCATGACGCCGAAGATCCCGGAGAGCATGCTGACCAGCTTGGAGCGGCGGCGACGGCGAAGATAGCTCTCCCGGTTCAGCTCCCCGTTGGAGCTGATGGGCACCACGCTGCCGTCCGGCGCCTCAAAGGCGGCGGAAATGGACCGGCGGAACTTCTCCAGATCGGCGGCCAGTTCATCCGCGGTCTGATACCGATCCCCCGGGCTGGTGGCCATGGCCTTCATCACGATCCGCTCCAGTTCCTTGGGGATCTTGGGATCAATCTCCCGGATGGGCTTCGCCACGGCGGAGAGGTGCTTCAAGGCGATATCCCGGTCATCCTCCCCGTCAAAGGGGAGCTGCCCGGTGAGCATCTCATACATGACGATGCCGAAGGAATAGAGGTCGCTGCGGGAGTCCACAGGCAGGCCCTTGGCCTGCTCCGGGGAGATATAGTGCACCGAGCCGATGGCCTCGTTCTCCACATCCGGCACTTCCGACTGGAGATCGGCGATGCCGAAATCAGCGACCTTGATGGTGCCGCCGTCGATAACGATCAGATTCTGGGGCTTGATATCCCGGTGGACGATGCCCTTGCCGTGGGCGTGAGACAGCGCGTTGGCGATCTGGATGGAGAACTGCAGCATCTCCCGCACCGACAGACGGCCCCGGGGGTGCAGATACTGCTTGAGCGTCTCGCCGTTGAGCAGCTCCATAACGATATATTCCAGCGTATCCGAGCGGCTGACATCGTACACGCTGACGATGTTGGGATGGTTCAGCATGGCGATGGCCCGGCTCTCCGTCTGGAACCGGCGGCGGAATTTCTCGTTATTGGCCAGCGATTCGCGCATGATTTTCACGGCCACCTGCCGGTTCAGGCGCATATCCATGGCCCGGTACACGATGGCCATGCCGCCGCTGCCGATGCATTCCTGCAGCTCATAGCGCTCATCCAGCACCATGCCCAGGTACATATCCCTGTTTTCATTATCCATAAATGATTCCTCACGATCCATAAGGGTACCGGTGATCAGCGCTCCAACGCTACTATGGTGACGTTGTCCGGGGCGCCCCGGTTCAGTGCCGCGTCCAGAAGCTGGCGGCAGGCCTCTTCGATCTCGTTATTCGCGAGTACGTCGGCGATCTCGCCGTCGGTGAGAAGGTTGCTGAGTCCGTCCGAGCAGAGCAGCAGCCGGTCCCCCTCCAGGAGATCCAGTCGGAAAATATCCGTGCGGATACGGTCATACAGCCCCACGGCCCGGGTGATCAGATTTTTCCGCGGGTGGGAGCGGGCCTGCTCCTGGGTGATGATCCCCTGGTCCACCAGGCCCTGGACCATGGAGTGGTCCCGTGTCACCTGCTGGAGCTGTCCCTCCGCCAGCCAATAGCCCCGGCTGTCGCCGATATTGACCAGCACCGCTTCCTGCTCCCGGACAAGGGCCGCCACCAGCGTGGTGCCCATGCCGCGGCAGCTGTCGTCCCGCTGGGCGTGGTCATAGACCTTCAGATTGGCGTAGGCGGCGGATTCCCGGCCGATATCGGCCAGATCCGGTCCGCTGGGGTCCAGCAGTTCCCCCTGAACGCAGGTAACGAAGGCCTCCGCCGCGATTTGGGAAGCCACCTCGCCCCCCCGGGCGCCGCCCATGCCGTCGCAGAGCACGGCGATGGCCAGCGCTCCCTCCGGCTCGGAGACGATGCGGTAGCTGTCCTGATTCTTTTCCCGGACCTTTCCCTGGTCCGTAATGCCAAATACCTTCATTGCTCCACCTTGACTGTCTTTCTTCGAAGCTGCCCGCAAGAGGCGTCCACGTCGCTGCCCAGGCGTCGGCGAACGGTCACGTTTACCCCGTTCCTGGTAAGTATATCCACAAAGCGTTTCAGATTATCCGGACTGGATGGCTGAAAGCTCCGCTCCTCCACATGATTCAAGGGGATCAGATTCACATGGGCCTCCAGCGGCCGGACCCGACGAGCCAGTTCCCGGGCCTGCCGGGGGGAATCGTTTACGCCGTCGATCATGGCATATTCAAAGGAAATGCGCCGACCGGTCCTCTCATAGTATTCCCGGCACTTTTCAAACAGCGCATCCACACTGCGGCCCCGATTGGCGGGCATCAGCCGGCTGCGGGTCTCGTCGTCCGGCGCATGAAGGGACACGGACAGGGTGAGCTGCAGGTCCCGGGCCGCCAGATCGTCAAAGCGCTCCAGGAGGCCGCAGGTGGAGAGGCTGATATGCCGCATGCCGATATTCCGTCCCTTGGGATGGTTGATCAACTCCAGAAAGCGCATCACGTTGTCAAAGTTGTCCAGCGGCTCCCCGATGCCCATGAGCACGATATGGGAGATGGGCAGGCCGGACTCTTTTTCCGAGAACAGCACCTCGTCCAGCATCTCCGAGGGCAGCAGGTCCCGCACCTTTCCGCCGATGGCACTGGCGCAGAAGGCGCAGCCCTGGCGGCAGCCCACCTGGGAGGAGATGCAGACGGTGTTGCCGTAGTGATAGCGCATGACCACCGTCTCCACCGCGTTGCCGTCGGCAAACTCCCAGAGGAATTTGATGGTCCCGTCCTCTTGGGATTCCTGTCGGCGAAGCACCCGGGGCGCGGAGAGAAAGCAGCGCTCCTGCAAAGCGGCCCGGAGGCTCCTGGGGAGATTGGTCATCTCGTCCCAGTCTCCGCAGCCCCGGCTCAGCCAGGAAAACAGCTGCCCGGCCCGGTAGCCCGGCTGTCCCAGCTCCCGGAGCAGGGTCTCCAGCTCCTCCGGCAGCAGGGATTTGATGTCGATTTTTCCGTTGATCTCAAGCATGACGTACCATCTTACAATAATAAAATCCGTCGCTCCCGTAATCCTGGGGCCAGATCGTGCGCTCGTCCAGGCGGGTGAATTCCGGATGGTCGGCCAGAAAGGCGCCGCTGACCGCCTGATTCTCCTCCCGCAGGATCGTGCAGGTGGAATAGACCAGCACCCCGCCGGGCCGGACGCAGGCCGCGGCCCCGTCCAGGATCCGCCTCTGGATCGGCGGCAGGGAGCGCAGCTCCTCCGGGTCTTTATAGCGGATCTCCGGTTTTTTCCGGATCACGCCCAGGCCGGAGCAGGGGGCGTCCGCCAGCACCAGGTCAAAGCCGCCCCGAAAGCTCTCATAGGGCCGGGAGGCGTCCATGGGCGCCGTGCGGATGGAGCGGAAGCCCAGACGCTCCGCGCCCTGTGCCAGCCGGTCCAGCTTCTTGGCGTGTAAGTCGCAGGAGATGATCTCCCCCCGGTCCCCCATCAGGGAGGCGCAGAGGAAGCTTTTCCCCCCGGGGGCGGCGCATGCGTCCAGCACCCGCATGCCGCTTTGGGGATCCGCGGCCAGCACCGCGGCGGCCGCCGCCGCGTCCTGTACGAAAAACTCTCCCTCGGCAAAGCCGGGCAGGGCCGTCACATCCTGGCTGGGGAGATCCAGGGAAACGCGGGACAGGGCGTTGGGCGCGGCGCCCAGCTTTTGCAGCAGCGCCTCCGTGCTTGTACGGCAGAGGTTGACGCTGAGCGTCAGACCGCTCTCCCGGTTGTTCTGCTCCAGATATGCCCCGGCATGGTCATAGCCGTACTCCCCCACCAGCTTTTCACACAGCCAGAGGGGATGGCTGTATCGGATCGCAAGTTCCGCGGCGCTGCCCGCGCCGGGGATGGGGGGCAGGGCCTCCCGGTTTTCGGCGATCCGGCGAAGCACCGCGTTCACCAGTCCCGCCGCCCGGGGCGCCGTGCGCTTTACCTCCTCCACCGCCTCCGACACCGCGGCGGAGGGGGGGATCTTGTCCATAAAGAGGAGCTGTACCACACCCAGCCGGAGGATATCCCGCACCTGGGGCTCCAGACGCTGGGAGCGCTGGCTGGAATAACTGTCGATATAGTAGTCGCAGAGGGCCGCGTTTTGCAGCACCAGCAGGCACAGACGGCTGCACAGAGCCGTGTCCCGCCGATCCAGGGCGTATTTTTTCACCGCCGCGTCCAGGGTCTGCTGGCTCCAGGCGCTGAACCGGCGGCAGCGCCCCAGGACATAGAGGGCCGCCTCCCGGGCAGCCGCGGGCGGCTTAGCCATCCAGCTTCACCTCATGGCCCAGAAGATAGGCCGCCGCGCTCATCCGCTTTTTCCCGGCGGGCTGCAGCTCGGTGATGCGGACGGTGTTCCCGCCGCCGCAGGCGATCTCGATGCCCGCCTTGCCGGCGGAGACGACGCTCCCCGGGGGCAGAGCGGTGACGGTATCGGTATACTCCGCCCGGAAGACCTTTACCTCCCGGCCCTGGAGCTCCATAGTGGCCACCGGCCAGGGGTCCAGCCCGCAGATGTGCTTGACGATCCGGCGGGGAGAGCCGGTCCAGTCAATGGGGCTCATGGATTTATCCAGCATCTTCGTATAGGTAGCCTGGGCATGGTCCTGGGGCCTGCGGACGACCTCGCCCCGGTCGATGGCCCGGACGGTCTCCACCAGCAGCTCCGCTCCCAGGAGCTTCAGCCGGTCAAACAGCTCACCGGCGGTCTCATACTCCCCGATGGGCGTCTCCCGGGCAGCGATCACGTCCCCGGCGTCCATGGCCTGGGCCATGTACTGCACGCTGACGCCGGTGGTTTTGTCTCCGTTCAGGACCGCCCACTGGATGGGCGCCGCTCCCCGGTATTGGGGCAGCAGCGAGCCGTGGACATTGATGCAGCCCAGACGGGGCACATCCAGAAAGCTCTGGGGCAGGATGCGGCCGTAGGCCACCACCGCCACCAGGTCCGGGTCAAGGGAGCGCAGGAGTTCCGTGGGCGCGCCGTCCTTGAAGGTGGCGGGCTGGTACACGGGGATGCCCTTTTCCAGCGCCAGGGTCTTGACGGGAGAAAAGCTCTCCTTCATCCCCCGGCCCCGGGGTTTGTCCGGCTGGGTGAAAACGGCGATCACGTTCTCCCCGGCGGAGAGCAGGGCCCGAAGGGACGCCTCGGCAAAATCCGGGGTGCCCATAAATACGATGTTCATTCCTCGCCCTCTTGGGCCGCCAGCTCTTCTTCGGAGAGCATCCGCTCGGCCTTGTCCACAAACACCACGCCGTTGAGATGGTCGATCTCGTGGCAGAAGCAGCGGGCGGTCAGGCCGTGGCCCTCCACCTCAAAGCTCTGGCCGTTCCGGTCCATGGCCCGGACCACCACATGCTCCGGGCGCTTGACGATGCCGTACTGACCGGGGAAGCTCAGGCAGCCCTCGCCGCCCTCCTGCTCCCCGTCGGAGGCGATGATCTCCGGATTCACCAGCTCGATGAAGTACTCTTCCTCCCCCTCGGCCACGTTGGTCTCCAGCACCACGCAGGCCCGGCGCAGGATGCCCACCTGAGGCGCGGCAAGGCCCACGCCGTTGGCATCGGTCATGGTCTCCTTCATATCGTCCAGCAGCTGCCAGAGCCGGGGGCCGAACTCCGTATAGGGTCGGCATGTTTTTTTCAAAGAGGGGTTGCCCTCCGTCAAAATCTTGCGTAAAGCCATTTGATTCACTCCATCGGGTTCAGGTCCGCAAACACAGACACGCCCTTGTATTCATTTTCCGTATTGCACTTGCACAATATGCCGGCCACCCGCTCGCGGATCTCCTTATCAAAGGTCCCATGGACGGTGACCCGGTAACGGAAGCGGTTGTTCACCCGCAGCACCGGCAGCGGCGCCGGACCCAGAAGGCGCACATCCTCCCGGCGGCCCAGATCCTTGTCCAGCCAGCGGCGGATGTTCGCGCAGCAGCCCAGGGCGGCGGCTTCCGACAGGGCCGAGGCGGTGATGGTCAGGATATCCGCGAAGGGCGGACAGTACTGGATGCGCCGCAGCTCGATCTCCGAGCGGTAGAAGGACTCATAGTCCTGGCGGGCGGCCATGCGGATCACCGGGTTTTGGGGGGTGAAGGTCTGGATCACGGCCCGGCCCGGTCTCTCGCCCCGGCCGGAGCGCCCCACCACCTGGGTGATCAGGGAAAAGCAGCGCTCCGAGGCCCGGAAATCCCCGGTGTACAGGGACTGGTCCGCGCTGATGACGCCCACCAGGGTCACATTCTCAAAATCCAGTCCCTTGGTCACCATCTGGGTGCCCAAAAGGATGGGGACCTTTTTCTCCCGGAACTGGGAGAGGATCTTCTCATGGGAGCCTATGGGCGAGACCGCGTCCGCGTCCAGGCGCAAAAGCTCCGTGCCCGGCAGGGCTTCCCGAAGCTGGTCCTCCAGCTTCTGGGTGCCGGTGCCGAAGCTGTGGAGAAGTCCCCCGCACTCCGGGCAGGCATCGTCCAGCCGACGGGTATAGCCGCAGTGGTGACACATCAGACGGCCGTTGGCCCCGTGCCAGGTGAGATGCACGCTGCAGTTGGGGCAGCTGTAGGTATAGCCGCACTCGCCGCAGGCCACCAGGCTGGCGGTGCCCCGGCGGTTGAGGAACAGGATGCTCTGCTCCCCCCGGTCGATGTTTTTCCGCAGCTCCCGGAGGAGATGACCGCTGAGATCCCCGCCGTTGCCGCTCTGCAGCTCGGCGCGCATGTCCACGATCTCCACCTGGGGCAGAGCACGCCGGGCAAAGCGCTCCTGAAGCGTGAAAAGGTGGTAGGTCCCGGTCTCGGCCCGGTAGCGGCTGTCCAGATCCGGGGTGGCGGAGCCCAAAAGCAGCAGGGCCCGGTTCTGCTTGCAGCGGTATTTGGCCACGTCCCTGGCGTGATACCGGGGCGTATTCTCCGATTTATAGGTGTACTCCTGCTCCTCGTCAATGATGATCAGTCCCAGGTCCGCCACCGGGGCAAAGACGGCGCTGCGCGTGCCGATCACCACCCTGGCCTGTCCGCTGCGGATGCGCTTCCATTCATCGTAGCGCTCACCCACTGCCAGAGAGCTGTGCAGCACGGCGATGTCCTCCCCGAAATAGGAGGAGAAAATGCGGATCATCTGGGGCGTCAGAGCGATCTCCGGCACCAGGAGGATGGAGCCTCTCCCCTTTTTCCGCATCTCGTCGATCAATCGGACATACACGGAGGTCTTTCCGCTGCCGGTGACGCCGTACAAAAGAGAGGCGGAGGCGGTTTTTTCGTCATAGAGCGAGAGGATGCCCTCAAAGGAGCGCTGCTGCTCGTCGTTCAGAGCCGGAAGAGGCGCGCTCTCCCCCGCGCTGTAGCGGGGACGGCGAAATACCTCCTCCTGGGTGATGCAAATCAGCTCCGCCTTTTCCAGCGCCTTTACCGTGGCCGGAGAGGCGCCGGTGAAGTAGCCCAGCTCCGAGAGGGAGACCCGCTCCAGGGTGCACAGCAGGCGCAGGGCCGCGGCTTGAAGCGGCGCCCGGCGCTCCCGCCGGTCAGCCGCCTCCTGGGCCTCCGCGGGCGAGACGGCCAGAGAGACCATCCGCACCAGCTTGTCTCCGATCCGGCGCTTTTGGCGGCTGTCCGTCTCCAGTATCCCCTTTTTCACCAGGGACTGGAGCGCATGGGAGGGGGAACTCTGTTCAAAGACCCGGAGAAGGTCCGCCGTGGGGCAGCTGCCGCCGTGGGCAAAGACCGCGTCCAGCACCAGCTGTTCCTGCTGGGACCGGCCCGCCGCGGCGTAAGCGCTCTCCCGATCCACCCCCGCGCAGAGGGTGTACATCCCCTCCATCCGATACCAGAGACCGGCGGGGAGCATGGCGTGGACCACATTGTACACGGTGCAGAAATACCGGTCCCGGACCCAGACGGCAAGCCGCAGCAGCTCTGGCGAGAGCACCGGCTCATCGTCCAGCACCGCGGCGATGGTCTTCAGTTTTTTTCCCTCGGGCGCAGGGCCCACCGAGAGGATGATCCCCTCCGTGCGATGGTTGCCCCGGCCGAAGGGAACCGTGACCCGGACCCCCGGCAGGGCTTTCTCCCGCAGGGGGGCGGGGATGAGGTAGTCGTAGGGCCGGTCCACCCAGTAGGTGGCAGCGTCCACCGCGATTTTTGCCGTTACCGGCTCCTCACGCATCGGTCTCCTCTACCTCAAGGCGTCCGGAATAGATCTCATTGATGGCCGTGGATACAGGCTTCTCAACCAGCACGTCCTCTTCTTCCTCCGCCTTGGCGGAGATGTCTCTGGCCCGGCGGGCCACCACGTTGACAAGAAGATAGCTGCTGCCGACCTTGTCGATCAGCGCGGCCATGGGGGGATAAAGCATCATAAAGCAAGACTTCCTTTCCTTCCCGGCATCGCCGGGGAGCTTATATTCTTATTTTTCTTCTTCTTTGTTTTCCCAGCGGCTGAGGATGTCCCCCAGTTCCAGGGCTGCCCGGTCCGCATCGTCGTTGATCACCGTGTGATCGTATCTCTCGGCCAGGGGCAGCTCCTGCCGGGCCCGCTCCAGGCGGGACAGAATCGTCTCTTCGCTCTCTGTGCCCCGGCCACGAAGCCGGCGCTCCAGGACCTCCAGACTGGGAGGGGCGAGAAACACGGTCAGGGCCTGGGGCATCTTGGCCTTCACCTGCTCGGCGCCCTGGACCTCGATATCCAGCACCACGCAGATCCCCTCCGCCAGCTTTGCCTCCACCGGGGCGCGGGGGGTTCCGTAGCAGTTTCCAACAAACTCCGCGTGTTCCAGCAGGTCCCCATGCTCCACCATCTCCATGAAGCGCTCCCGGGTGACAAAATAATAATCCTTCCCGTCCACCTCGCCGGGGCGGGGGGCGCGGGTGGTGGCGGAGACGGAGAATTCCATGTTCCCCCGCCGGTCCATCAGCTTATGGATCACGGTGGATTTTCCTACCCCGGAGGGTCCGGAAACCACCAGCAGAACGCCTTTATTCCTCATCTTCCCTCTCCTCCTCCGGTTCTTCCCCGGTCTTGCCGTTGATGCGGGCGTTCAGCGTCTCGGTGGTCAGGGCCGAGAGGATCACGCTGCCGTTGTCCATGATCAAAACCGAGCGGGTGCGCCGGCCATAGGAGGCGTCGATCAGTTTGCCCTGCTCCCGCATATCCTGGACGATCCGCTTGATGGGGGCCGATTCCGGGGCCACGACCGCCACCAGACGGCCGGCGGCCACCAGATTGCCGAAGCCTATGTTGATAAATCTCATGGGGCCTGTCACTCCACGTTCTGCAGCTGCTCGCGGACCTTCTCGATCTCGCTCTTCAGCTCCACCACCACGCGGGAGAGCGCGGCGTCGCTGCATTTGGAGCCGATGGTATTGGCCTCCCGGTTGAACTCCTGCACAAGGAAGTCCATTTTTCTTCCCACCGGGGAGCCCTGGGCCAGCATGCTGCGGAACTGGGCGATATGGCTGCGCAGCCGCACGGTCTCTTCGTCCACCGCTACGCGGTCGGCAAAAATGGCCGCTTCGGTGAGGATGCGCTGCTCGTCGATGCTCCGATCCTCCAGGATCTCCCGCAGACGGGTCTCCAGCCGCTCCCGGTACTCCTTTACGGTCTCCGGGGACCGGGTCTCCACCTGGGTGACGTATTCCTCAATGGTGTTGAGCTTCTGGAGCATATCCCGGCCCAGACGCTCGCCCTCCCGGGCGCGCATGGCGTTGAAGTCCTCCGCCGCCCGGACGGTCAGCTCCCGGAGGGCAGCGGAAGCCATGTCCTTGTCCAGCTCCCGGCGCTCCACCGTCAGCACGTCCGGCATCCGGGCGATGGAGGCGGCGGTCATGTCCGTACTGAGACCCAGCTCCGCGCCGATAGAGGAGATGGCCTCGGCATACTCCCGGGCCAGCTCCCGGTTCACCAGCACCACGCTGTCCCCCGACTGAGAGGCCTTGCAGGTGATCAGCACGTCCACCTTGCCCCGGGCCACCGCGGCGGACACCGCTTCCTTCACGACGGTCTCCGCAAACAGAAGGCTGCGGGGAAGGCGCACCGAGCAGTCCAGGAAGCGGTTATTCACGCTCCGCAGCTCCACCGTGGTCTCCAGACCCTCCACCGGCCCTACGGCGCTGCCGTAGCCGGTCATACTGAGAAGTTGTCCCATCACTTGATTCTCCTTGCTATGTTTTGCATCAGATAGAGGATCCCCTGCCGGAGCGCGCAGTCATAGAGCAAAAACGCGGCGTTCATCGCCAGCAGCAAAAGCAGCGGGTATCCGGAGAGCGTCCCAAAATCCAGGGTGAGGAATGACCTGGCCGCAAAATACAACAGGAGCATGACCAGGTTGAACAACGCCAGGCGCAGGATACAGCGGACGATCCGGTTTCCGATCCGCTCTGTCAGCAGGGCATACAGCGGGTAATATCCGAAAAAAGCGGTGTAGTAGACGGCCACGGCCTTTGCCGGCAGAAGGAGCAGGGCCAGGATCGACGTGACCGCAAAAGTGCCCAGGGCCCACTTCCAGCCGAAGAGGCATTCGATGAACGCCACGCCCAGGGAGGCAAGGCACACCATCACCATCTTGCCGCCGGGCGACACCCCGGCGATCAGCAGTAGCACAGTCCCCAAAGCGGCCGCCAGGCCGGTATAGGCCAGGGCCTTGGAAGGAGTCTTCATTACATGCACCGGATCAGGTCGCCGCCCATGCACTCACAGCAGCAGTCTGCGATCATAAGATTGGTGAAGGCGTTGCAGCACATGTCGCTGTCCACGGTGGACGGGGCGGGCCGGGCCGTGGTGTAGGCAGTGCGTCCGGCGTTGTCCATATAGGCCACCGCCTGCCGGTAGTCCGGGTTGGAGGGATCCATCACGGCGGCCGCCCGGAAATAGCGGGAGGCCTCGTTCATCCAGCCCCGGCGGAAGCAGAGCTGGCCCATGAGATACTGCCACTCCGCTCCCCGCTCCGAAATGGAGCCCAGCAGCAGCTCCGCCCGGTTCAGATCCCCGGCGTTGATGGCGTCCCGGGCTTCTTTATATACACCGGTGGCATTGTGGTTCTGGTTTTGGGTGTAGGGGTTGCTCTGGGTCTGATAGGCGGAGCCGTAGGAGGAGTAGCCGCTCCCCCCGGCCCGTTCTTTTTCGATGGCGTCGTAGGCCTCGTTGATCTCTTTCATTTTCTCCTGGGCCAGATCGGCCAGGGGGTTGTCCGCATAGTTATCCGGATGATACTTTCTCGCCAGTTCCCGATAGGCTTTTTTCACCTCGTCATCGGAAGCTGTCCGGGCTACGCCCAGGGTGACATAGGGATCGTTCATTTCAGCTCTTCCTCCTGTTTCAGAATCTCCGGATAACGCGTTTGTCTGTCTCTTTTGTTCCACTTGCCGGCCAGCACGGCGTTCATCGCCTGGGGCAGGCCAAGGCAGAGGATATTCCGCAATATGGGCTGCCACACATCCTCCTGCCGCAGCTCCAGCGCCTTGGCGGCGCAGCGCTGGGACAGGATGAGCGTGGATCGCAGCTCTTCCTTCTCTTCCCGGGTGAGCTTGTCCCCGGGCTGTTCCCGACGGCAGAGCAGTGGATTGTAGCCGCCGTCCTTCCGATCCTGCTCAAAATCGTCCACGGCATCCAGGATGTAGACGCAGCGCCCCACATGGTACAGGATCTCCCGCCGGATGCGCCGCTCCGATTCCTCCCCGTCCGCGGCAAACGCCAGGATCCGGGCAAAACAATCGGCTGCGCGGTCCAGGGAGGGGCAGCGCTCCTCTTCCAGCGCCGAGAGCTCCTCAAGACAGGCCCGGGTGTTTTCATCAAAGGCAGTCTGGCGCTCCGCCGCCTTTTCATAGGCCGGGCGCAGCAGCGCCAGGGCGCTGCGGGACGGCAGTCCGACCGCCAGACTCTCGTCCGTGACCGTGTCACGGAGCTTCCACCGGGAGAGGATCACACTGTAGTCCGCCGCGGCGTCCAGGGCGGGGTCGTCCACGGCGCAGGGGCGCTTTTGCAGCGGATGGGCCGGACAGCGCCGCCACTCGGTGCAGGCTCCCCGGGACAGCACCATGGCAAGAAAGGTCAGGTCGTAGCTCACGACGAAGCGGGCCAGCGCACCGCAGCGCTTTTGCAGCGCCTCGCACAGGCCGCAGTAGGCGGCCTGAAACCGCCGGTATTCCAAAACCGTCAGAGCGCCTCGGTCCGGGCGAATGTATCCGTACATCCGGCGCTTACCCCTCGTTCTCCGCGTTCAGGCTCACATAGATCCGCTCTTCTCCGACCACGCCGGCCGTGGGGAACCCGTCGATATAGATCTTTACGATGGGATTGAACACATTCCCGGACCCGGGGGTGATGCCCGAGAGGTCCGCCACCGCCCGCAGATTGTGGGTGCCGATGGACTCGATCACATCCTCCCCGGCGCGGACAAGCACATCATTGATGGTCTGGGTGATGATCTCCGCGGTGTAGCCCTCCGGCACGTTGATGCAGGAGATATTGTCCTTGGGGATATTGAAGCTGCGGATGCTGAGCCCCCGGATGGAGACGGTCACGTTGGCCTCGTTGACACCGGTCAGGTTTTCCGTCCCGTTCGGCAGTGCGATGGTGTAGGTGGCGGCGTAATCCGAGGTAAAGGAGGACAGATCGATGGTGCCGAGGATCAGCTTGGTAGTGGCGTCGATCACCTCGGCCTCGCCCGCCAGGACGATGGAGGCGGGGGTGATGGTGATCTCTGCGTTCTCAAATCGGGTAGCGCCGCCCCCGTCGATCACCGTGACATCCAGGGGCACGGTGCGGGTGGAGAGGACGTTCAGCGTCACGTTGACGTCCGGCGTCTCCAGGAGGATCTCTGCGTCGTTCACCATATTCCCGTCGGCATCCACCAGATCGTAGGTGGTGGAATAGGAAAGGGTCTTGCTCACGCCCTCCCGGCTGATGTTCACATAAGCGTGGTCCACCTGGCTGACGGTGGCGTTGGGCCCGCTGATGGTGACCACCACGGGATCAAAGCTCAGACTGTCCGCCGCCATGTAGCCCTCGGCGGTGTTGCCGGTAAAATCACCCATCACGGGAACGGTCTTGCGGACGACCCGGTCCAGATAGAAGTTCACCACGCTGGCGCTGGAACGCAGCACCGTTACGCTGTCGGGGTCCACATCCGCCGGATAACTGATATCGTAGGACACGGAATAGCGCCCGTCCGTATACATCTTATTAAGATTGATGGTGGCGGAGATATTGTTGCTGGTGAGCTTGTTCATCACCCTCCGCGCCCCCGACAGGGTCAGATTCACCGATGTCCGGTCCTGCTCGGTGACGATCAGTCCGCTGGATTCCCGCAGGCTGTCCTCCCCCAGAAACTCAATGGGGACGTTGGAAAAGGTCACGCTGACCTCCACGCCCTCGGTGGAGGTCACATACATCCAAAGCAGGATGGCCAGAGCCAGCGAAACGATGGCCCAGAAAACGTTGCTCCGGGAAATGTTCCGGAAAAAGGTCTTGTTTTCCGTGTTGTTTTCCATATTCCCCCTCACTCTCCCCGGAAAAACCGGAATCCCGCGCTTTTTTGTTCCTCGTCCTTCATCAGCCCGCTGCGCAGGAGCAGCTCCAGCGTCTCGGCATCCAGATGCCGCTTGAGGACGCCGTTTTCCGCCACCGAGATGGCGCCGGTCTCCTCCGAGACGATCACCACCAGGGCGTCCGACGCTTCGCTCATGCCGATGCCGGCCCGGTGCCGCATGCCCAGGTCCTTGCTGAGATTGGTGTTTTTGGACATGGGCAGCATGCACCCTCCCGCCAGGATGCGCCCGTTGCGGATGATCACAGCGCCGTCATGGAGAGGGGCCTTGACAAAAAAGATGTTCTTTAACAACTCCGCCGAGATATCCGCGTTCACCACGGTGCCGGTGCGGACCTGCTCATCCAGCTTGTTGTCCCGCTCAAAGATGATCAGCGCGCCGGTGTGGGTGTCGGACATATCCATGCAGGCCATCACCGTCTGGGTAATGGCGGATTCTCCGGTGTACTGCCGGCCGAAGCCCAGCAGCTTGCTCAGAGAGGTTCCGGAGGCCAGCTTTTCCAGGGCGCGGCGGATCTCCGGCTGGAATACGATGACCAGGGAGAGAAAGCCTACCTGTACCACGCTCCGCAGGATAAAGTTCAGAGTATACAGCTGCAGGGCGCTGGAGAGCCACAGGACCAGCAGGAGGATCAACACCCCCTCGAACACCTTGCCGCTGTTCGCCTTGCGGATCAGCCGGATCACCAGGAAGATCAGTACTCCCACGATCAGGATGTCGACGACATCCATGGGGCGCAGATACCGGATACTGGAAAAGAAGCCGGGGATGGAAGAAAAGAAGTTATGCATTGCCTGCCCTCGCTTTCGCGCGGTTTTATCAGTTAATTATACTTTATGCCCTTTATCATATCCAACAGAAGATTACAGTTTGTTACTAATTTTTTAAAATTTTCTCCAGCGCCGCCACACAGCGCTCCATCTCCCGGCGTGTGTTATAGGGTGAGAGGCTCAGGCGCAGTGTGCCGGTGGCGAGGGTCCCGGCGGTGGTGTGGGCCAGAGGGGCGCAGTGCAGTCCCGCCCGGACGGCGATACCCGCCCGCCCCAGGGCGTCGGCCATGGTCTCGCAGCTCATGGCTTCCGACACGACGGAGAGAACGGCGGTCTGCACGCCGACCGTTTCTGCCGCGAACACCCGCAGGCCGGGGAGCGACTGCAGGCCGCGGCGCAGAAAGGCAAAGAGCGGCTGCTCCCGACGGCGGACCCCCTCCGGTCCCATGGCCCGCACAGCCCGGAGCCCCGCCAGAAGGCCCGCCGCACCGCAGATGTTCTGGGTGCCGGCCTCCAGCCGGTCCGGCAGTTCCTCGGGCATGGTATGGCTCTCGCTGCGGCCACCGGTGCCGCCCGTCAGCAGAGGTTCCGCGCTCCCGGCGCACAGCAGCAGGCCGGTGCCCTGGGGACCCAGCAGGCCCTTGTGTCCCGGCATGGCGCAGAAAGCGGCGCCGGTGGCGGGAAAGTCCAGGTCCAGCACTCCCGCGCTCTGGGAGGCGTCGATGATCATGGGGACACCCCGTTCCCGGCAGAGAGCGGCGATCTCCTCCACCGGCAGGATGAAGCCGAACACATTGGAGACATGGCTGCAGATCACGGCGCACTGGCCTCCCAGTTTTTCCCGAAACGCCCGAAGGGCCGCCTCCGGATCGAAGAGCGGCGAGGCCGCCACCTCGATCTCCGCGCCAAGGGCGTAGAGCGGGCGGAGGACGGCGTTATGCTCCCAGCCGGAGATCAGCACTCTCCCGCCGGGCGGGACCAGAGAGCGAATGGCAATGTTCAGCCCATGGGTGGCGTTCATGGTGAATACCACTTTCTCCGGCTCCCTCATGTGAAAAAGGGCCGCGGCCTCCTCCCGGCAGCTCAGCGCCACGTCCGAGGCGCGCATGGCCGCCGCGTGGGTCCCCCGGCCCGGTGTGGCGCAGCTTTGTATGGCACGATAGACCGCCGAGGCAACGGATGGCGGCTTTAAAAGCGAGGTGGCCGCGCTGTCCAGATAGATCACGGGCCCACCTCCACCAGAGTGTCGTCCGGCCGGAGGACAAACACACGGCCGTGGTCGATCCTCTGGCGTTCCATCAGCTCCAGCGCCCGGACCCTGCGCCGATCGGCAAGGCGGACCGCGTAGGTGCAGCCCCGGTCCTCTACGGACCGGGGCGCTTTCACCACCGTGCCGGGGATCCCGTTTTGGGCAAGGAAGCGCTGGGCCCGCTGGGCATAGAGCAGAGTGCGAAACAATATCAGCGCAGACATGAAAATCCCTCCGCATAGAATGATTTTTCGCTCCATTCTATGCGGAGGGAGAAGCTGCGTTTACGTCTTTTCCAGCAGGGCCGCCGCCATGGCGGAGATGCCCTCCCCCCGGCCCGTAAAGCCCAGGTGTTCCTCGGTGGTGGCCTTCACGCTGACCTGGCCGGGATCCACGCCCATGCTCTCCGCCATGCGCTGGCGCATGGCAGGGATATAGGGGGCGAGCTTCGGCCGCTGGGCCACGATGGTGGCGTCCACATTGCCGATCTCCCAGCCGTTTTTTCGCAAAAGAGCGCAGACCTCCGAAAGGAGGAGGCGGCTGTCCGCCCCGGCATAGCGCTCGTCCGTATCCGGGAAGAGCTTGCCGATATCCCCCAGCGCCGCGGCGCCCAGGAGGGCGTCCATCACCGCGTGGAGCAGCACATCCGCGTCCGAGTGGCCCAGCAGGCCCTTTTCCCAGGGGATCTCCACGCCCCCGAGAATGAGAGCTCGGCCCTCCACCAGCCGGTGGACGTCATAGCCCTGACCGATGCGGATCATGCCCCGGCCCTCCTTTGCAAAATGGCCTGCGCCGTCACCAGGTCCATGGGGCGGGTGATCTTGATGTTCTCCCCGTCTCCCTCCGAGAGGCGGACCGGGATGCCCATGGCCTCCACCGCCGCGCAGTCGTCGGTGAATTCTCTCTTTTCCTTCACGGCCTTGGTCAGCGCCGCCTTGATGATCTCCGGCACAAAGGCCTGGGGGGTCTGCACCGCGGCGAGGCGGGACCGCTCCAGGGTGCGGACCACCGCGTCCCCCTGGGTCTCCTTTACGGTGTCGTTCACCGGGACCGCCGGCGCGGCGCACTTATAAATGGCCGCGGCGTGCATCACGTCCTGCACCACCTTTTCCGTCACAAGGGGCCGGGCGCCGTCGTGGATCAGGACCAGCTTTGCATCCCGCTTGATCTGGGTCAGGCCCGCCAGGGCGGAGGCGTTGCGCGTGGGTCCTCCCACCACCACCTTCGTCACCTTGCCGATCCCATAATCCTTGCAGAGACGGGCAAAGGGCTCCAGCGCATCCTCCCGGGCCACCAGGACGATCTCCTCCACGCACGAACAGGCGTTGAGCGCCGTGAGCGTACGGGCCAGCACGGGCATACCGCCCAGATCCATCATCAACTTGTCCTCTCCCATGCGCCGGGAGGATCCGCCGGCCACCACCACCACGCTGCACCGGGTGTTTTTCCATTTTCGGAGTCCGTCCGCCAGCTTTGTCATTCCGATCTCCCCTATTAAGAATGTTTTTTCTATTATACGATCCCCGATGGCTTTTCGCAAGAGAAGAAAAAAGACCTGCCGAAGGCAAGTCTTTTTTCTTTGATCAAATACAGGATCAGTCCTCGTCAGGGGCGTTGCCGGCGGCGACGCCGTCCGCGGAGACGGTGTAGACCAGAGCGTCCTCACCGGGCTCTTCCGCTTCCTCGGGCTCAGCCTCGCGCTGGGCCGCCGGGGCGGGCTCGCCCAGAGCGCGGATGGACAGGGAGATCTTCTGCTTCTCCATGTCGATCTTGGTGATCTTGGCATCCACCACGTCGCCCACCGTCAGCACCTCGGAGGGCTGACCGATGCGGCGGTTGGCGATCTGAGAGATGTGGATCAGACCGTCGGTGCCGGGAAGGACCTCGGCAAAGGCGCCGAAGGGCATCAGCTTCACGATCTTGACCTTGGCAACATCGCCCTCGGAATAGGTCTCGGTGAAGATCTTCCAGGGGTTGCGCTCGGGATCCCGGTAGCCCAGGGAGATGCGGCGCTTTTCCTTGTCAAAGCCGATGACGTAAACGTCGACCTTGTCGCCCACATTCAGCACGTCGGAGGGCTTGTTGATCCGGTTCCAGCTCAGCTCGGAGACATGGACCATACCGTCGATGCCGCCGATATCCACAAAGGCGCCATAGGAAGTCATGGACTTCACAACGCCCTCGTAATGCTTGCCTTCCTCGATCTCGTTCCAGATCTTCTCGGCCCGCTCCTTGCGCTCCCGGCTGGCGACGGCGCGGATGGAGCCCACCACGCGCTTGCGGCCGCGGTTGACCTCCGTGATCTTCAGGCGGACCGTCTGGCCCAGCAGCTCAGACATGGCAGCCTCCCGGGGCAGACCGGTCTGAGAGGCGGGAACGAACACGCGGATGCCCCGCACGTTCACGACCACGCCGCCCTTGTTGTCCTCGGTGACCTTGCCTTCCACTACAGTGCCTTCCTCCTGGGCGCGCTCCACGTCCTCCCAGGACTTGATGGCATCCAGACGGCGCTTGGACAATGTCACGATGCCGTCCACATCATTCACGCGGATGACACATGCTTCCACCATATCACCAATCTTGACCACGTCCTCCACCTTAAGGGCGCCGTCGTTGGTAAACTCTGTCAGAGGAATGTATCCGGAATGCTTGGTGCCCAGGTCAACAGTGACTTCCGTGGGAGAAATGCTGACCACATAGCCGGCAACGGTGTCGCCGCTGCTGATCGGCTTGAGAGAATCCTCCAACAGTTCATCAAAAGTCTTTTCAGAGTCGGGCTTTGTTTCCTCTGCTGCAGCCTCGGCTTCCACGGGTGCGGCCTCCTCGACAACGGCTTCGGTCTCTACGGCTGCGGCCTCCTCAGCCACGGGTGTCGCGACATCCTCCGCAGGAACCTCCGCGTTGGCTTCTTCGATTTTGATCTCGTCGCACATTTTTTTTACTACCTCCTTTATGATCCTCGCCGGTACCGAAGCGCCGGCGGTGATACCGATCAGACAAGCGTCCTTCAGCGCGGAAGTGTCCAGCATGTCCGCATTTTCCACGAACAGGACACGGCCGCAGCTCTGGCGGCAAAGCTCGCACAGGTGCCGGCTGTTGGCGCTGTGGGCGCCGCCGATGACCACCATGGCGTCGCACTGCTTCGCCAGGCGGATGGCCTCCTGCTGCCTTTCAGACGTTGCTCCGCATATTGTATCAAATACTTCAGCATTTGTACATCTTTTTTTTAAAAAATTTTCGATTTGTACATGATTTGCACGGATTTGCGTGGTCTGAAAGACAACAGACAGCGGTTTTCCCGGGCCCGCTCCCCCGTCCTCCAGCCATCGCTCCATGGCGTCGGCGTCGGGCAGCACCACCGCGTTCCGGCACCAGCCGCAGATGCCCCGGACCTCCGGGTGCTTTTCATCCCCGATGACCACCACCTGCCGGCCGTTCTGGTCGGCGGTGCGGACGATCTTATGGATGCGCAGCACCAGCGGGCAGGTGGCGTCCAGCACCCGGGCGCCCCGCTCCTCCAGCGAGCGGTAAACGCTCTCCCCGATGCCGTGGGCCCGGATGACCACCCGCTCCCCGGCGGGCAGCTCCTCGGGCTCGTCCACCACCCGGAGGCCGGCCTTTTCCAGTTCCTCCACCGCGTCCCGGTTATGGATCAGTTCCCCCAGGCAGTAGCAGGGGCCGTCCTCCAGGGCGGCCGTTGCCGTGCGGATGGAGCGCTCCACCCCAAAGCAAAATCCCGCGCTGCGGGCCAGGATATACTTTGCCATCGTCTCTTACCTCGGCTCCAGCGCAAGGATGCGCTGCCGCAGATCCTCCGAAAGGGCGTCCGCGTCCGCGCTTTTGTCCCGGGGCACCAGATAGGGTTCCCCGAAAACCACGTCCATATGACGGAAAAGCTTTTTGTTCCGGGTGATATACACCGGCAGGACCGGGACCTGGAGCTTTTGCGCCAGACGGACGGCCCCGGGCTTGAAGGAGCCCATCTCCGGATCGCGGACCCGGGTCCCCTCCGGGAAGATCATCAGCTTTTCCCCGTCCTTCAATACCCGGATGCACTGTTTGAAGGCCTCGATGTCCGGCGCTCCCCGGCGGATGAAAACGGAGCCCGCCTTGCGCATGAAAAAGCTGGCCAGCGCCGAGTGCATCAGTTCCTCCTTGGCCATGTGGTGGACAAAGTGCTTCCGGCCCATGGCAATGGAGACCAGCAGCGGGTCCATGAAATTGGAGTGGGGCGCGCAGATGATGGCGGGGCCTTCGGGAATGTTTTCCCGGCCCCGGAATTTGTGGGGATAGAAGATAAGGGCAACGACCCAGACGATGCTGTAATAAAAACGGTACCAGCGCTTCTGGCTGCGCAGGAGCTTTTCCTTCTCCTGCTTTTCTCTCGTCTCGTTCACGGCGTCCACCTCTCCCGGATCAGCTTCATAACGGCTTCGCAGCTCTGCTGAAAATCCAGCGCGGTGGTGTCCAGGAGCACGGCGTCCTCGGCGGCCTTCAGGGGGGCCGCGGCGCGCTCGGAGTCGTTTTTATCCCGCAGCTCCATCTCCCGCAGCACCTCCTCAAAGGGCTGTTCCCGTCCCTTCTCCTTCAGCTCCTTCCAGCGGCGCTTGGCCCGGGCTTCGGCGCTGGCGGTAAGAAAGATCTTCAGCGGTGCGTCGGGCAGCACCACGGTGCCGATGTCCCGGCCGTCCATAATGACCGTGTGCGTCCGGGCCAGGGAGCGCTGCAGCTCCATCAGGAAAGCGCGGACCTCCGGGTAGGCGGACACGGCGGAGGCGGCCAGAGAGACCTCCGGGCGGCGGATCTCCGCGGTCACGTCCTCGCCGTCGAGCATCATGTGCTGCAGCCCGTCGGCGGCGTGGCTCAGCTCGATGTTCAGCTCCGGCAGAATGGCCAAAACCGCGCCCTTGTCGTGGGAGTCCAGTCCCCGACGAAGGGCGGCCAGGCCCACGGTGCGATAGATCGCGCCGGTGTCCACATAGAGGAAGCCGAGGGTCTGGGCGCAGGTACGGGCGATGGTGCTCTTCCCGGCGCCGGAGGGGCCGTCGATGGCGACGGCAAAATTCTTACTCATTGTCTTCCCTTTCCCGCACAGAGAGGGCGGCGGCATGGGCCGTACTCCATGCGATCTGTAAATTGAAGCCGCCGGTGCGTCCGTCCAAATCCAGCAGCTCCCCGGCAAAATAGAGACCCGGAACCAGCCGGGACTCCATGCTCCGGGGGTCCACCTGGGACACGTCCACCCCGCCGGCGGTGACAATGGCCTCCGCCGCGGGACGCAGCCGGATGAGCCGGATGGGAAAGCGCTTCAGGAGCTCCCGGAGGCGCTGGCGCTGGGCGCGGGTGACGCTGTTCACCTTGGTGCGGGGCGGGATGCCGGACAGCTCCACCACCGGGGCGATCAGCTTCTGGGGCAGCAGGGCGTCCAGGGCGTTGATAAAGTCCCGGTTCTGGTTCTCGGCAAAATCCCGGAGCAGCCGTTCGTCCAGCTTTTCCTCGCTCAGAGCGGGCTTTAAGTCCAGCTCCAGACGGCAGCCCCGCAGATCCTCCCGGCGCAGGTAGGTGCTGGCGGTCAGGACCAGCGGGCCGGAGACGCCAAAATGGGTAAAGAGCATCTCCCCCTGCTCCCGGTATAAAAGCTTTTCCCCCTCATACAGGGAAAGGCCGATGTTCCGCAGGGAAAGGCCCTGAAGACGGGCGCAGAGGGGCTCCGCCTCCATCGGCACCAGCGAGGCCCGGGGCGGGACCACCGTATGGCCCAGGGCCCGGGCGATCTCGTAACCATCGCCGGTGGAGCCGGTGCCGGGATAGGAGAGGCCGCCGGTGCAGAGGATCAGCGAACGGCAGGCGATCTCTCCCCGGTCCGTGACGGCGGCGGCAACGCGGCCATTCTCGGTGCGGACGGAGAGGAGCCGCTCCCGTCCGAATTCCGCGCCGCCGGACCGGGCGGCCCGCTCCAGGGCGTCGGCCACATCGTCGGCCCGGTCGGAGACGGGGAACACCCGGGCTCCCCGTTCGGTTTTCAAGGGCACTCCCAACTCCTCAAAAAAGGCCATGACGGCGGAGGGCGGGAAGGCGTACAGGGCGCTGCGGAGGAATTTGGCGTTGGTGCAGATGCTCTCCAGGAATGGACGCGGCTCGCTGTCGCTGGTCAGGTTGCAGCGGCCCTTGCCGGTGATGCGGAGCTTTTTCCCGGTTTTGCCGTTGGGCTCCAGCACCCGCACCTGAAGGCCCCGGCGGGCGGATACCACCGCCGCCATCAGTCCGGCAGCTCCGCCGCCGGCGATCACGACATCATACTTCATTGGCCGTCCAGCTTTTCATACACGTCATGGGCCTCCCAGATCCCCTCCAGGCGGCGGAAGGTGGCCGACAGGCTCTCCGGCCGACGGTTGCCGAGGGCCACGATCAGCGCATTGATCAGGCTCATGGGGGCCACCAGGGAGTCCAGGAAGGAGACCATGTCGCTCTTGGCGCAGAGATTTACGTCCGCCAGGTCGGCAAAGGGGGAGCTGGGGCCGTCGGTCAGGCCGATGGCAAGGGCCCCGGCGGACTTGGCAAACTGCATGGCACGGATGGTCCGGGAGGAATAACGGGGGAAGCTGATGCCGATGAACACATCCCCCTTGCCGATCCGAAACAGCTGATCATAGATCTCCCCCGCCGAGGTGTCCTGCACCAGCCGTACATTGTCCAGCAGAAGGTTGAGATAAAAGCCCAGGAAACTGGCCAGTGACGTGGAGGAGCGCATGCCCAGGATGTAGATGGTGCGGGCGTTCAGGATCATCTCCACAGCCCGGTCAAAGCTCTCGGCGTCGATCTCCTCCAGGGTGGAGCGCAGTCTGTCCATGTCTGTGGTCAGCACCGCCTCCAGGAGGTTGCCCTGTCCGAGCTGCTCGTTGGCGACCTCGATGCGCTGCACCGCCGTCAGCCGGCTGCGGACCATCTCCTGCATGGCCCGGCGCATCTCGGGATAGCCGTCAAAGCCCAGCTCTGTGGCAAAGCGGACCACCGTAGATTCGCTGACGCCCACCGCCTGGCCCAGCCGGCCGGCCGTCATAAAAGCGGCCTTGTCATAATTTTCCGTGATGTACCGGCAGATCATCCGCTGCCCCTTGGAAAAGCGATGGCTCTCCCGGTTCATGAGAGAGAGAATATCCCTGTCCAAGCGTGACTTCCCTTCTTTCCGTCTCTCCGCTTAATCGTCATATTGTGGTTTATTCTATGCCTTTTTTGAAGGAAATGCAAGGAAAACCTGCATTTATGCCGGTCCTTCCGGCAGAAATCCGGCGTTTTATTCCAGAGAACGCAGGAATTCCATCTCCTTCTCCGTCAGATAGCGCCACTCGCCGGAGGGCAGCGCGCCCAGAGCGAGCTCCCCCTGGCGGATGCGGACCAGGCGTTCCACGCGCAGGGACACGGCGGCGCACATGTTGCGCACCTCCCGATTCTTCCCCTCCCGTACGGTCACGTCCAGCACCGCCCGGTCTTCGGAGGCGCGGACGATGCGCACCTCCGCCGCCCGGTAGGCAACGCCCTCCCAGGTCATGGGGCGGCGCAGCCCTTCCGCCGCCGCGGCGATGTCCGTGCCCCGGACGGTAACCCGATAGGTCTTGGCGACGCCGTGGGACGGGTGGGCCAGGCGCTGGGCCATGTCCCCGTCGTCGGTCAGAATCAGCAGGCCCTCGCTCTCGAAATCCAGACGGCCCACGGGAAAAAGACGCACGCCGGCGTCCTTTACCAGGGACAGCACCGTGGGACGGCCGTGCTCGTCGGAGGCGGTGGTCACGTAACCCCGGGGCTTGTTGAGCATGACATATGTACGGGAGGCGGGCGGCGTCAGCTTTTTCCCGTCCAGGCAGACGGCGTCCCCCTCCTCCACGCTCTCCCCCAGGGAGGCGGCGCGTCCGTTCACCGTGACATGCCCCGCGCGGATCAGCTCCTCCGCCCGCCGACGGGAGCAGACGCCGCAGGAGGCGATATATTTTTGCAGCCGCATAGCACGGCCTCCCTTCCAAAACGATCACTCTATCTATTGCGAGGGCATTTTCGCGCCCACGTCGCTCCGCCAGCGGAGGGCGGCGGTGTACGTTTTTTCCCCATTGAGCAGCAGCGCCGCCGTCCCCGCCGGTTCTCCGGCCTTGACCGGAGCGAAAACGAAGTCCGGCAGCGTACAGCGGAGCACGGCCCGTTCTCCCTCCCCCAGGCAGAGCCGGGGCAGGGTCTCGCACACGGCGTCGACCCGGTCCCGCTCCCCGGAGATCACCTCCACCGGCGGGATGCCGGCCGTATCCGGGAGGAAGGCCCGATAGTTCCCGTAAGCCCAGTCATAAAGCGCCCGGTGGTCGTCCCAGTCCTTTTTGTCCGAGAGCGTGACGCACACGAGCCACAGTCCGTCCCGCTCGCAGCTGGTGACCAGGCAGCGTCCGGCGGCCAGGGTGTAGCCGGTCTTTCCCCCGTTGACCCCCGGGCACAGGTCCAGGAGCTTGTTGTGGTTTCGGTAGACCCGGCCGTGGATCTCCGCCGACGGAAGCGAGAGGATCTCCCGGAGGACAGGCTCCGCCATCACCCGGATCATCAGCCGGCCCAGATCCCGGGCGGTGGAATAATGGTCGGGGGCGTCCAGGCCGTGGGGGTTTACGAAATGGCTGTTCTCCATCCCCAGTTCCCGGGCCATGGCGTTCATCCGCTGGACAAAGGCCTCCGCGCCCCCGTCCGCGCTCCCGGCCACGGCCAGAGCGGCGTCGTTCCCGGAGGCCAGGAGCAGTCCCGTCAGCAGTTCCCGGCGGGTGTAGCTCTCCCCGGGCCGGAGATACATGGAGGAGCCCTCCACCGCCGTCCATTCCGGGCGGATCTCCACGGAGGCGTCCAGCCGGCCCTGTACCGCCGTAGCCAGGGCGGTCATAAGCTTTGTGGTGCTGGCGATCAGCCGGGGCGTGTCCGCGTCCCTCTCCGCCAGCACCCGACCGGTGTCCCCGTGGAGCAGGATCATGGAGGCGGCGGAGTCCCCGGGGCGCGGATCGGCCGCCGGGGCGGAGAGGGTCAGAAGGCTGCCTACCAGCAAAGAGATAAGGATCGTCCGTTTCAAAATAAGCACCACCCATCGTTTGTTTCGGGCGGTGCTTATGTTTGCCGGACAGGGGCCGGTTTATTCTTCCTTATTCTTGTTGACGATGCCGTCCACCTTGTCCAGCACGTCCGGCATCATCTCCACGATGCGGTCCATAGTGGTCAGCGGAGGCGGCGCCACGCTGATCATGCGGCAGTTGCCGTCCTTGATGACAAAAAAGCCGATGGGCTCCACTTTAACGCCGCCGCCGTTGCCGCCGGTGAAGGAAATGCCCTTGCTGCCGGAGGTGCCGCCGGTACCGAAGCCCAGGGTCACCCGGGAGATGGGGATCACGGTGATCCCGTCCGGTGTCTGGATGGGCTTGCCGATGACGGTGTTGGCGTCCGCCAGTTCCCGGATCTTGGAAACCGTGGCGTCCATGACCTCATTGAACCTTGTGTCTTCCATTGTCAGCCTTCCTTTCCGATGCAGCCGCAGCGTTTGCTCTGCGGGTTTTGATTTTCCAGGCGATAAACTCCGCCGCCAGCGCCACCGCCAGGTGGACCAGGCGGAAGAGCTGGAGCGTCAGGACAAGACGCAGCTTGATCTGCGGCTTTTCCGTGAGAAAATCCGAGCCGATCTGAATGTCCCGCCGCCGGACCCGGATCGCGTCGGCGCACATGGCGGGCAAAGCCTCCACTGCGGAACAGGCCGCAGCGTACTCCATGGCCGTGGTATAGGGGTCGTTGGAGGCCAGCAGCAGATGGAGCTGAAAGAAATCCACCGTAAAGCTGCGGAAAAAGCGCCGTACGGCGTGGATGCCCATTTTCAGCAGCGCCAGGATGGTGTCCAGATCCCACTCCCGTTTTTTGGGTATCTTCTCGGTCTTGTCCAGCGGCTCGGGCTTGGGGGCTTCCTCGCTCTGCTCCGGCTCCTGCTTCGGCTTTTTCCCCTTTTGTTTTTTCGACAGGAGCTTTTGGATCAGCGGGGAGGGAGGATAGAGTCCGATGCGGACGGGGCCGGCCCGGACTCCCAGGCGAAAGACCCCGTCGGCGAAAGCCAGATCCACTCCATAGGGGACGAAAAAGATCAAAACGATCAGCAAAAGCAAAAGGATCAGCAATATCCGTCCGATAATGGCCCCTCACCTCCCTTTCGTTTTTGTTCCCTGTCGTTTACGTCAGCTCTGTGATCTCCAGCTGCTCCTGCTTTTCACCGGCCGCCTCGATGGCCGCCTGCAGTTCCTGGATGCCCTCGCCCACCGCGATGTTCGGCAGGGGCGGCAGTTCTTCGATGGAGGAGATGCCCATCATGCGCAGGAACTGCTCGGTGGTGCCGAACAGCACCGGACGTCCCGGCGCCTCCAGCCGTCCCACCGGGGCGATCAGGCCCCGTTCCGAGAGGACCGCCACGGTATAGGAGCTGTCCGAGCCCCGGAGCTGCTCGATATACGCCCGGGTCACCGGCTGGTAATAGGCCACAATGGAGAGGACCTCCAGGGCCGTGGGCGAGAGCTTGGGCGCCCGCCGCTTTTCCAGGCAGCGGTTCACCGCCTCGTCATAGTCGGGGGCGCTGACCATCTGCAGCTTGTCCTCCAGACGTAGAAGACGGATGCCCCGTCCCTGGGTCTCATACTCCCGGGCCAGTTCCTCCGCCGCCTGGCGGACATCCCAGGGTTCCGCGCCCAGGACCTTGCCGATCCGGGAAATTTCCACACTGTCCCCCGCCGTGAAGAGAATGGCCTCCAGGGCCGGGGTAATCTCTCTGCTATCCATTATTCCGACTGCTCCTGCTCCTGTTCGGTCTCATAGACCTCATAACTGCCCCGCTCACCGCTGACCCGGACGTCCCCGGCGGAGCAAAGCTCCAGCACCGAGAGGAAGGCGGCCACCAGCTCGCTGCGGCTGCGGCAGAGGGTGAAAAGCTCCTGAAGGCTGATGTGCCCCCGCTCCCGGAGGAGCGACCTGATCTCCCGGCTCTTGTCCCGGACGTGATAGATGATGGGCTTGGGAGCCGCCCGGCGGAGCCCGTCGTCCTCCGGGGCCACCTCGCCGGTGCCGCGCAGCAGGATCTGGGCCAGAGCGGCGATCAGCTCCCGGGGCTCGTGATGATAGTCATAGGGCCGGCTCGGCAGCGGCAGCGGTCCGCGGGTCTGGAAGCGGGCGCCCTGCTCGATCCGCTCTCCCAGTTCCGGCGCCACAGAGCGCAGGGCGGTCATGGTGTCCCGGGCCTTCAACTGCTCCAGGGCGGAGACCAGCAGCTCCATCTCCGTGGGCTCTTTCTCCTCCGTCAGGAGCATTTTCGTCTTGATGTAGGCAAGATGAGAAGCCATCTGGACAAACTCGCTGGCGATATCCAGGTCCATCTCCTTCATCATGCGAAGATAGTCCAGATACTGATCCAGCAGCACGGAGATCTGGATATCCCGGATCTCGATCTTGTCCCGGGAGAGCAGGAGCAGTATCAGGTCCAGAGGCCCGGTAAAGTCCTCCATCTCGTCCTTGGAGCGGATCACGCCCTCCAAATGGTAACTCGGTTCCTGTGTCATAGCTTGGCCAACACCTTATAAAGATCAAAGCCCTGCTGGGCGATGACAAAAAGCTTGTCGTATACCCAATTCGTGGCGGCGGACAGGGGCGAGCCCAGCACGCCGGTAGCCACCAGGGCAAACAGCGCCAGCATACCGTAGCGCTCATAGCGCATCAGCTTATAGTAACTCTCCTCCGGCAGAAAGGAGTAGAGCACCTTGCTGCCGTCCAGGGGCGAGATGGGCAGGATGTTGAAAACCATCAGCGCCAGACTGATATACGCCGTGAGCTCCACCGTCTCCAGCAGCCAGCCCATGTGAGCGGCGCCGGAAAGCGGGATATACAGCAGTCCGTAAAGGAAGAGGAACACGATGGCGATCAGCAGATTGGCGGCCGGCCCGGCCAGGGCCGTCAGGGCCATGTCCCGCCTGGGACGGCGGAAATACGCCATATTCACCGGCACGGGCTTTGCCCAGCCGAAGTGGAAGACCAGCATCATCAAAAGGCCCATGGGGTCGATGTGGCGAATGGGGTTCAGGGTCAGACGACCGGCGTTTTTTGCCGTGGGATCGCCCAGACGCCAGGCCACATAGCCATGGCTCAGCTCATGGAGGGTGATGCAGATCAGGGACGGCAGGATGCCCAGGATGAGCCTGAGCGGTACCGTCCAGTCCAGATGATTCCAAATGTTCGTTACAGCATTCATACCTATGATCTATAGTAACAAATCCAAAGGGAAAAAACAACAATCAAAGAGATTTTTCGATGAAAGAAAGCAGCTCGCCCCGACCGGTGTTGTTCTGGCAGGAGTAGGGCAGCAGCAGCTCTCCCTCCCCCAGGTCCAGGCCCTGGCGGATCGCCCGGAGACAGGGCTCCAGCTCGCTCTTCTTCAGCTTGTCCGCCTTATTGGCCACCGTGATGCACCGAAGGCCCGAGCGCAGGAAGAACTCCCGCATGGTCTGATCGTCCGCGGAAGGCGCGTGGCGGATATCCACGATATGGATGCCGGCGGCCATGTGGCCGATATCGGAGAAAAAGTCCTCCATCAGCACGCCCCAGCGCCGCCGCTCGTCCCCGGAGACCTTGGCGTAGCCGTAGCCGGGCAGGTCCACGAAGTAGATCCCGTCCACCAGGAAATAGTTCACCTGGGCCGTTTTCCCGGGGGTGGAACCCACCCGGGCGAAGTTCTTCCGGTTCAGAAGGCTGTTGATCAGAGAGGACTTGCCCACGTTGGAGCGCCCGGCGAACACCACGCCGGGACGTCCGTCGTGAATAAAGTTCTTCTTCTCCGCCGCCGAACGGACGAAGCTGACTTTTTGGGTGTTGATCATTGGCGGATCACCATTCCCGCTCCCTCCCCCGTCTCGGGGACCGGAAGAGGCAGCGCGTCCACGTTCCGGGCCGAGGCCGCCGGAGCCAGGGCCTTTTCCAGCACCTGGTCCATGTGGGAGACGGCGGTATAATTCACCGCCTGCCGCACCTGGGGATCGATCTGGGCCAGGTCCGTCACGTTCTTCTCTGGAATGAGGATATCATGGATGCCGGCCCGGAGCGCGCCCATGGATTTCTCCTGGATGCCGCCGATGGGCAGCACCCGGCCCCGGAGGGTGATCTCTCCGGTCATGGCGATGTCGCTGCGCACGCTGCGGCCGGTGAGGGCCGACACCACACACAGACAGATGGCCACGCCGGCGCTGGGCCCGTCCTTGGGCACCGCGCCCTCCGGGAAATGGAGGTGGATATCGGTCGTCTTGTAGAACTCCGGATCCAGGCCCAGGGAGGCCGCCCGGCTGCGGATATAGGTGACGGCCGCGTGGCAGCTCTCCTTCATCACATCTCCCAGGTTGCCGGTCAGCTCCAGCCGGCCGGTGCCGGGCAGTACGGCGCACTCCACATCCAGCACCTCGCCGCCCACGCTGGTCCAGGCCAGACCGTGGACCAGGCCCACCGCATCCGCGGTGAACAGGGCCTCGGGCTTATACTTGATGGGCCCCAGCCAGGGCTCCAGCTCTCCCGCGTGGATGCGGGCGGAGCGCCGCTCTCCCGCGGCGATGGACCGGGCCATTTTCCGGCACACCGCGGCCAACTCCCGCTCCAGCATGCGAACGCCGCTCTCCCGGGTGTAGAGGGAGATGATCTCCCGAATGGCATCGTCTGTCAGACGGAGCTGATTGCCGTTCAGGCCGTGGCGGGTCCGCTGCTTGGGCAGGAGATGCTGCTTGGCGATCATGAGCTTCTCCTCGTCGGTATAGCTGCCCAGCTCGATGATCTCCATCCGGTCCAGCAGCGCCCGGGGAATAGTGTCGGAGGTGTTGGCGGTGGTGATGAACAGCACCTCGCTCAGATCGAAGGGGATCTCCAGGAAGTGGTCCCGGAAGGTGGAATTCTGTTCCGCGTCCAGCGCCTCCAGCAGCGCCGCGGAGGGGTCGCCCCGGTAGTCGGAGCCCAGCTTGTCGATCTCGTCCAGAACAAGAACGGGATTGCGGGACCCGGCCTGCTGGATGCCGGCGATGATCCGGCCCGGCATGGCGCCCACGTAGGTCTTCCGGTGGCCCCGGATCTCCGCCTCGTCATGGACGCCGCCCAGGGAAAGGCGGGCCATTTTCCGGTTGGTGGCCCGGGCAATGGACATGGCGATGCTGGTTTTTCCCACGCCCGGAGGGCCTACCAGGCAGAGGACGCCGCCCTTGACCTGGCTGGAGAGCTGGCGCACGGCCAAGTACTCCAGGATCCGGTCCTTTACCTTGTTCAGACCGTAGTGGTCCTCGTCCAGGATCTTCTGGGCCCGGGCGATATCGGTCACATCCTTGGTGCGCTGGTTCCAGGGGAGCTCCAGGCAGGTGTCCAGATAGCTGCGGATCACCGAGCTTTCGGCGCTGCCGAAGGGCTGCTTCTGCAGCCGGGTGACTTCCTTGAGGAGCTTGGTCTCGATCTCCTCGCCCAGCTTCAGCGCCCGGATCTTCTTCCGGTACTCCTCCAGCTCGTCCCCCTCCGGCTCCTCGCCCAGCTCCTCCTGAATGAGACGCATCTGCTCCCGGAGATAGTACTCCTTGTGGCTGCGGGCCACGGTCTCGGCGGTGGCGGTCTGGAGGGACTGCTGCAGTTCCATGATCTCCAGCTCCCGGCGCAGCAGCACGGCAAGCTCGCCCAGGCGGTGGATGGGGTCCAGATCCTCCAGCAGCTGCTGCTTGCTCTCCGGCTGCAGAAACACGTTCTGGGTGATATAGTCGGAGACGAAGGAGGCGTCCTGGCGGCTGGCGCAGCGCAGAAGCACCTCCGGCGGAATGGAGCCGGTGGCAGAGGCATACTCGGAAAACAGGCTGTTGCAGGTGCGCAGCAGGGCCGCGCAGCGCAGGGAGCTGTTGTCCGCCTTCTCGTCCGACAGGATCTGCACGTTGGCCCACAGGCAGGGCGTCTCCGCCGTCAGACGAAGCATCCGGGCCCGGTACAGGCCGTCCACAATGGCTTTGGCGCCGTTGGAATTGCCGGGGGCCCGCAGGATCTGGCTGAGACGGCACACCGTTCCCACGGAGTAGAGATCGTCGGCTCCGGGGAACTCCTGCCCTATATCCCGCTGCGCCACCAGAAAGATCATCCGGTCCGTGCCGATGGCCGCGTTCAGCGCGGCGATGCTGGCGGGCCGCTCCACGTCAAAGTGGAGGGTCGTACCGGGAAACACCGATACCCCCCGCAGCGCCAGGGTGGGAAGGGTCATGATGCGGCTTGCTATTTCTGCCATGAGAACTCTCCTATAATGATCAAGTGAAAAAAGGCTCGTACGCAAATCAGCGGGGCAGGCCCCGCTGATCGCTTTAGCTATTATCAGGCGGAGATGTCATCTCCGGTTTTCGCTCCGGGAAGAGGCGCCTCTTCGGTTTTGGGATCGGGGAGCTTCTTTTCCCCGGACTTCCGGATCAGCAGAGGCTCCGCTCCGTCCCGGATGCACTCCTCCGTAAGGATCACCTGCCGGATATCCCCGTCAGAGGGCACCTGGAACATGACCTTGGTCATGACTTTTTCCATAATGCTCCGGAGTCCCCGGGCGCCGATGTCCATCTCGATGGCCTTGTCGGCCACGGCGGTGAGGGCCTCCGGCCGGATCACCAGCTCCACATTGTCCAGCGCCAGCATGGCGGCGTACTGCTTGGTGATGGCGTTCTTCGGCTCGGTCAGGATGCGTACCAGGGCCTCCCGGTCCAGGCTCTCCAGAGGCGTGATCACCGGCAGACGGCCCACCAGTTCCGGGATGATGCCGAACTTCAGCAGATCGTGCTGCTGGATGTGGGAGAAGAGCTCTCCCACGTTCTTTTCCCTGCTGCTGGTGATGTCCGCGCCGAAGCCCATGGTCTTCTGGCTGATCCGCTTTTCGATGATCTTGTCCAGACCGTCAAAGGCGCCGCCGCAGATGAAGAGGATGTTGCTGGTGTCGATGTGGATGAACTCCTGGTGGGGGTGCTTGCGTCCGCCCTGGGGCGGGACCGCGGCCACGGTGCCCTCCAGGATCTTCAGCAGGGCCTGCTGGACGCCCTCGCCGGAGACGTCCCGGGTGATGGACATGTTTTCGCTCTTGCGGGCGATCTTATCCACCTCGTCGATATAGATGATGCCCCGCTGGGCCCGCTCCACATCGTAATCCGCCGCCTGGATCAGGCGGGTGAGGATATTCTCCACATCCTCGCCCACATAGCCGGCTTCCGTAAGGGTAGTCGCGTCGGCGATGGCGAAGGGCACATCCAGCACCCGCGCCAGGGTCTGGGCGAAGAGGGTCTTGCCGCTGCCGGTGGGTCCGATGAGAAGGATGTTGGACTTCTGCAGCTCCACATCGTTCTGCTTGCCGAAATAGATCCGCTTATAGTGGTTGTACACCGCCACGGAGAGGGCGATCTTGGCGTTTTCCTGGCCGATGATATACTCGTCCAGCACCGCCTTGATCCCGGCGGGCTTGGGGATATCGGACATGGCGGCCAGAGGCTGCTCCTTGCCCGTGTCGGCCTGGGGCAGCTCCTCCTCCACGATGTTCATGCACAGGCGCACACAGTCGCTGCAGATGTAGGCGCCGCGCCCGGCCACCAGCCGCTCCACCTGATCCTGGGTCCGGCCGCAGAAGGAACAGCGGATCTGCTTATCTTCCGATCTTGCCATGAAATAAATGCTCCAATGCTTATCTCTTGTAGATGACCCGGTCGATGAGACCGTATTCCCGGGCCTCCTCGGCGGACATGTAGTGGTCCCGCTCGGTGTCCTGGGCGATCTGCTCGATGCTCTTGCCGGTGTTTTCCGCCAGGATCTTGTTCAGATTCTGCCGGATGCGCAGGATCTGGTCGGCCTGGATCTTGATATCGCTGGCCTGGCCGCGGCTGCCGCCGGAGGGCTGGTGGATCATGATCTCCGCGTTGGGCAGGGCGATGCGCTTGCCCTTGGCGCCGGAGGACAGCAAAAACGCGCCCATGGACGCCGCCATACCCACGCAGATGGTGGATACGTCGGGCTTGATATACTGCATGGTGTCATAGATGGCCATGCCCGCGGTCACGCTGCCGCCGGGAGAGTTGATATAAAACTGGATATCCTTGTCCGGGTCCTGGGCCTCCAGGTACAGGAGCTGAGCCACCACCAGAGAGGCGGTGGTGTCGTTGACCTCCTCGGAGAGCATGACGATCCGATCGTTTAAAAGGCGGGAGAAAATGTCGTAGGAACGCTCTCCCCGGGACGTCTGCTCTACCACATAGGGAACCAAACTCATTGAAATCCTCCTTCAGGAATCATAAGGAGGGCGGGGAACTTACTCCGCCTTCTCCTCCTTGGGCGCTACGGCTACGCCGTTATCGGTGATGAACTCCATGGCCTTGCGGCGGCGCAGCTCGGCCACCAGCTCCTCCACGTTCACATACTTCTCCACATCGTTGGGGTCGATGCCGTAGGACTCGCCCATGCGCTTGTACTCGGCCTGCTTGTCCTCGTCGGTGACCTGGATGTCCTCGGCGTCCGCCACGGCGGAGAGCAGCACGTCCGTGCGGGTCTGCTTCTCGGCGGTGGCGCGGGTGGTCTCCCGGAAGGCCGGCAGAGTGGTGCCGGTCATCTTCAGGTAGTCCTCCATCTTCATGCCCATGCTGGAGATGTACTGGGAGTACTCGTTCAGGATGCCGTCCATCCGCTCCTCCACCATGGAAGCGGGGATGTCCGCGGTCATGTTGGCCACGGCCTGGTCCACCAGGGCGTCGGTAAAGAGGTTCTTGGCGGCGGTCTCCTTCTGCTCGGTATGGCGCTTGCGGATGTCCGCCTTCAGCTCGTCCAGAGTGTCAAAGTCGTTGTCCTTGGCAAACTCGTCGTCCAGCTCGGGCAGCTCCTCAAACTTGACCTCGTTGCACTTGACATGGAACACAACGGCGGCGCCCGCCAGCTCCGCGGCGTGGTAATCCTCCGGGAAAGTCAGGTCCAGATCCCGCTCCTCGCCGGCCTTGATGCCCACCAGCTTTTCCTCAAAGCCGGGGATGAAGGAGTTGGAGCCCAGCTCCAGATCGTGGCCCTCGGCGGAGCCGCCCTCAAAGGCGACGCCGTCCTTGGTGCCGGCGTAGTCGATGTTCACGGTATCACCCATCTGGGCGGCGCGCTCCACAGTGACCATGCGGGCGTTCTGCTTGCGCATGCGCTCCACGTCCTCGTTGATCTCTTCCTCGGTGACCTCCACGGGGCTCTTCTCGGCCTCCAGGCCCTTGTACTGGCCCAGGGTGACCTCCGGCCACACGTCGGTCCGGAAGGTCAGCACGGCGGTCTTCTCGGCGCTGACGTTGAAGTCGGTCAGGGCGGGACGGCCCACGGGCTGGAGTTTCTGATCCTCCACGGCAAAGTTGAAGGCCTCGGGGGCGGCGGCGTCCACCGCGTCGTTATGGAAGAAGTCGGCGCCGTACATGCTCTCGATCAGGGACCGGGAGGCCTTGCCTTTCCGGAAGCCGGGGATCATGATGCGGCTACGGTTCTTCAGGTAGGCGGCATTGACGTGCTTCTCAAACTCGGCGGCGTCCAGCTCCACCTCAAAGGTGACGGAATTTTTCTCGTTTTTGCAGCTTTTGACGATCATGGGGGTGATACTCCTCTCTATATTTCAGCCAGAACTGAATGTACATAATAGTAAGCCGTAGTATTATAGCAGAACAAAAAGTCAATTGCAACGAATTTATCGGATTTTTAAAGGCACAAAATCAAGATAATCCGCGCTGATCAGACGGAAGGCCGTCCCCTCCCGCTCCCCCTGGAAGGCAGAGCGGATGCCATTCCCGTGGATGTGCCCGTAGTAGCACTCCCTCACGGCGTAGTCCCGGAGCTTTTGCAGCACGCCGTCACAGGTGTAGGCGTGGTAGATGGGGGGATAGTGGAGAAAGACCAGCTTCTCCCGGTCCCCAGCGGCCCGGAGGGAGGTATCCAGGCGGCCGATCTCCCGGCGGAGGATCTTTTCATCGTGGGCGGTGCCGGTCTCCTCCTCGAAAAACCAGCCCCTTGTGCCGCACAATGCCAGGTCCTGCCATTGCACACAGTTATTATGGAGCAGAGAGATGGAATCAAAACCGTTATCCGCGAAAAAACGCTGCATCTTTCTCGCCGTTGTCCACCAGTAATCGTGGTTTCCCTTCACCATCAGTTTTTTCCCGGGGAGAGCGTTCAGGAAGGCAAAGTCCTCCCGGGCGGTCTCCAGGTCCATGGACCAGCAGAAATCCCCGCAGATCACACAGACGTCCTCCTCCGACAGGAGAGAAAAGCCCTTTTCGATTTTTGCCACATAGTCCTGCCAGCGCCCGGCGAAGACCTCCATGGTCTTTTCCGGCGCGCCCAGGGCCAGGTGCAGGTCGCCGATGGCGTACAGTGACATTGCGATCTCCCTATGTTTTTTCCGTCGGTCAATCCGCGGTGAAGGCGTCCTCGATATACCGGAACTCCGGGCAGGCCGTGTCCGCCCCCCGGGGGGCGTAGACCTCCGCCACATCAAAGCGGGGCTGTTTTTTGCTGGGATTCTCCGCCAGCCAGGACGACGCGGCGGCCAGGATGCGCTGCTGCTTCCGGGCGGTGACAAACTCCCGCGCCTGGGCAAAGTCCGGGCTGCGGCGGAGCTTTACCTCCACGAAGGCGATATAGCGCCGGTCCTCCGCGATCAGGTCGATCTCCCCCAGGCGGGTGCGGTAGTTCATGGCCAGGATGCGATAACCCTTTCGCCGAAGCTGCTCGGCGCAGAAAGCCTCTCCGAAGCGGCCCAGGAGCAGGGTGTCTTTCAATGCATCTTCCTCAGATAGCTGGGCCGGTGGACCGGAGAAGGGCCGTACTGACGCAGAGCCTCATAGTGGGCCCGGGTGCCATAGCCCTTGTGGGCGGCGAAGCCGTACTGGGGGTATCGGGCGTCCAGTTCCAGCATATACCGGTCCCGGGTCACCTTGGCCAGGATGGACGCCGCGGCGATGGAGGCGCAGAGGCTGTCCCCCTTGACCACCTTGAGCGAGGGGACGGACAGACTGTTCTTGTCATTCCCGTCCACCAGGGCCAAAGCCGGAACCGGGTCCAGCTCCCCGATGGCCCGATCCATGGCAAGATAGGTGGCGCCCTTGATATTCAGCGTCTCGATCTCCTCCACGGCGGCAAAAGCGATGCCGAAGCTGATCGCCTGCTCACAGATGAGATCGTACAGCTCCTCCCGCTTTTTGGCGCTCAGGCGCTTGGAGTCGTTCAGCCCGGGCAGAACCGCGTCCTCCGGCAGGATCACCGCCGCGGCGCAGACCGGCCCGGCCAGGGGGCCGCGGCCCGCCTCGTCCACGCCGCAAAAGGGCCTGCGCTCCCCCGCCAGGGCGCGCTCATAGGCATAAAGGTCCAGTTCTTCCATCACGGTCTCTCCAATGTGACGCGGCCCAGCTTTCCCTCCCGGAACTCGTCCAGGAGCACATGGGCCATTCTCTCGGTGTCGATCTCCCCGCCGGAGATGAGAAAGCCCCGCTTGCGCCCCGCGGCCTGGAGCAGTTCATAGCCCGTGGCGGCGGGGTCCGGGGTGAATTTATAGCGTTCCTCGATGGCGGAGGGGTAGAGCTCCCGCATCCGTTCCAGCAGCTTCAGGGCCACCAGCTCCACGTCCAGGATATCGTCCCGGATAGCGCCGGTCCAGGCCAGATGCAGTCCCACCTCATCGCTCTCCAGCTTGGGCCAGAGGATGCCGGGGGTGTCCAGCAGCAGGATGCCGTTGGGCAGTGTGATCCACTGCTTGCCCCGGGTAACGCCGGGGCGATCGCCGGTATCCGCGGCTTTGCGTCCGGCCAGCCGGTTGATAAAGCTGGATTTGCCCACATTGGGGATGCCCAGCACCATGAAGCGAAGGGCGCGGCCCACCTGACCTTTGGCCTCGCTGCGCTCGATCAGCTCGCTGAGCAGGGTCCGGGCCGCCTTGGGAAAGGCGTTCACCCCTCTGCCGCTGCGGCAGTCCATCTCCAGGGCCATGGTCCCGTCGGCGGTCAGCGCCCGGCGCCAGAGAGGGGTGATCTCCCCGTCCGCCTGGTCCGCCCGGTTCAGCACGATCAGCCGGGGCTTGCCGCCGATCAGCTTGTCCACATCCGGGTTCCGGCTGCTCTCCGGGATGCGGGCATCCCGGATCTCCACCACCGCGTCCACCAGCCGGAGGTTCTCCTCCATCATGCGGGTGGCCTTTTTCATGTGGCCGGGGTACCAGTTGATGTTCATTTCCGCTGCCATCAGCCGATGAACCCCACGCGGCCCCAGTCGGCCTTCTCGTTGTTGGCGATATCCGCGCCGGGGATCAGCAGGAAAAAGCCCCTGCCCATCACCAGCCGGGTGTCCACGCAGCCGATCCGCTCGTCCCGGCTGTCCGTGGAGCCGTTCCGGTTATCCCCCATCAGGAAGAGACAGCCGTCCGGCACCGTTATGGCCTCCTCAAAGTCGATGCGACGGTTGGTGGGGGTATAGGTGTAGGGCTCGGAGAGGGCCTCCCCGTCCACGTATACGATGCCGGCCTCGAAGTCGATATCCACCACCTGGCCGCCAGTGGCCACCACCCGCTTGACGATGGGCTCGGAGTTGAAGCTCTCCTGCCGCACCACCACGATGTCCCCCTGCTTGGGGGTATAAAAGAGGTTGGAGATCACAATCCGGTCTCCGTTCTGCAGGGTGTCCAGCATGGAGGTGCCGGAGACATTGATGACCCGCAGCACAAAGGTGAACAAAAGCACGCACACCAGCAGAGCCATCACCAGGGACTGGATCCAGTCAAAGGTCTCCCCCCGGCGCTCCCGCATTTTTCTCTTTTTGATCTCCGGCCATGTCTCGTTCATACCATGTTCTCCTGACCAGTTATTGTAAGTATTATTTATATATACACCATTTGCGACATACACGCAATCTTTTTCGCATGAAAAAAGCCGGTCCGAAAAATCGGACCGGTTTTTTTCGTCTTGCCGTGATCAGCCGATAAGGCCCTTGACCTTGGCCGCCTTGCCCACGCGGTCGCGCAGGTAGTACAGCTTGGCCCGGCGGACCTTGCCGCTCCGGACCGTCTCCACGGAGACAATGCTGGGAGAGTGGACAGGGAAAACCTTCTCCACGCCCACGCCGTAGGAGATGCGGCGGACGGTGATCGTCTCGTTGATGCCGCCATGCTTTCTGGCGATGATGGTTCCCTCGAAGGCCTGGGTACGCTCCCGGGAGCCTTCCTTGACACGCAGGGTGACGCGCACAGTGTCGCCAACCTTCATGGAGGGAAGCTCAGGCTTCATGTAGTTCGCGGTAAGAGTTTGAATGAGATCCATGGGTATGCCCTTCCTTATATATAGACGTTCTTACCGCGTAAGCACTGCGGCAGCGGACCGCCTGGTTTCTGTGCTCCTGCACAGGCTCTGATAGGATAACATAACGATCCGGGAATTGCAAGAAAAATTTTATGCTCCGATCGTATTCTTTGACAGCAGCCAGGCCAGGATGTGCATGGCCTGCTCAAAGTCCCCGGAGCGGATGCGGCGGCGCAGCTCGGTCTCGTCCAGCAGCTCCACATGGAGGAACTCACTGTCGTCCAGCTGCTGCTTCCTTGTCCGGCGGCAGTTCCGGGCATAAAAGAGATAGGCGTAATTGTCCGCCATGGTGGCGTTGGAGGGCACGGTGAGCAGGAGCTGCCAGTCCTCCGACTCATATCCCGTCTCCTCCAGGAGCTCCCGCTTGGCCGCCTCGAGAGGGTCCTCCTGGGCGCTGGCCGGGCTGCCGTATTGCCGCTCCCCCCTGCGCTCGATGCCGCCGGCGCAGAATTCGCAGGTCACCTTCCCCAGACCGGGGCGGAACTGGCGGACGCAGATACAGCGCCCTTCCTCGTCCGTGGCGGCGATCACGCAGTAGTTCTTCCGGCTGTAGGTGTAATAGGGCGGGCTGATGCCGCCGTCCGGCATGGTGTAGCGGACCTCCCGCAGGTCGATCCAGCGGTTTTCCACCAGGTGCCGCACTTCCTTTTCCCGAAAGCTCAAATCATCCATTTCTCATCTCTCCTGCCGCAGCCGCTCCGCCAGGGCTTCGTCCGCCTGGGCGATCACGGTGGCATAGTCGGTATAGATCACCCGGCCCGGCTTGGCTCCGGCGGGCTTTTTCACATGGCGCACCAGGGTATAATCCACGGCGGTGCGGCCTGCCTCTCTGGCCTGGGAATAGGTCACGGCCAGGGCAGCGGCCTCGCGGAGCGTCTGCTCGTCCGCCTCACCGGCGGCCTGGGAGATGATCACATGGCTGCCGGGGATCTTCTGCACATGGAGCCAAAGGTCTCCCCTTCTTGCAAGGCGGAAGGTCAGCTCATCGTTCTGCACGTTTCCCCGGCCCACCAGGATCTCCGTGCCGTTGTGGGAGAGAAAGCGCATGGGCTTGCGGGGCGGCGGGAGCTTCTGGCGTTTGCCGCCGGTCTTTTCCCGGAGGTAGCCCCCCTCGGTCAGTTCCCGGCGGATATCCCCCAGATCCCGGTCGGTCTCCGCCCGGCTCAGCTCGTCCAGCACGCTGTCCAGATACTGCAGCTCCTCCCGGGAGGCGGCCAGCAGCTCAGTCAGGACCCGGTTGGCGGTCTTGGCCTTGGTATAGAGCTTGTAGTTGGCCGCCGCGTTCTGCTGAGGCGTCTTCCGGGGATCCAGCGGGATGGAGACAGTGGGGCAGCCCTCGGCGTAGTAATCCTCCGCCTCCAGGATAGTATCCCCCCGCTTCATGCGATAGATGTTGGCGGTGATCAGATCGCCCCGGCGGCGGTAGAGCTCCCTCTTTTCCGTGGCCTGCAGCTCCTGTTCCCGGGCGGCGGTCTTGCGGGAGAGCCGGTCCCGGGCGGTCTTCGCGACGCGGGTCAGTTCCGCAGAGCGGCGGCGCAGGTTTTCCTGCCGGTCTTTTTTATAATAGAAATCGTCCAGCAGGCGGCTGAAATCCGGATATCGGGTCAGCGTCATGCTCTCCCCGTACTGCCGGATGGGCAGGAAGGAAAAATCCCGGGGCGTGTCGCCCTGGGAGAGCATGACGGGGGTAAAATCGTTCTCCCGGAGACGGCGGCGCAGTTCCCCCACGGCCGCGGGCAGGCCCTCCCAGCCGGAGAGCGCCAGCTCCCGGCACAGCAGGGGCGACAGGCCGCCGAAGCTCTGCTGCAGCCAGCGGTCCGGCTCCCCCTCCCGGGGTGCCGCGGAAAGCAGGGACTCCAGCTCCTCCTCCGGCACGGTCAGCAGATTGGGCCGGTCCTGGGCGGGCGGCAGGGTGTAAAAAAGGCCAGGCAGCAGGGCCCGGCGGGTCTCCCCGTACTCCACCCGCCGGAGGCAGTCCAGGATCCGCCCCTCCCCGTCCACCAGCAGGAGATTCAGGCCCTTGCCCATCAGCTCCAGGACCAGGGTCACCTGGGCGTGGACGCTCAGCTCGTCCACCGCGTCCACCCGGAAAAGCAGCAGCCGCTCTCCGGCGGGCTGGCTGATGTCCGTGATCCGTCCGCCCAGCAGGTACTTGCGCAGCAGCATGCAGAACATGGGCGGCTGGGGCGGGTTTTCCATATTGTGGTCGGTGAGATGCACCCGGGCGCTGCCAGGACGGGTGGTCATCAGCAGGCGCCGGCTGCCCCCCTCCCGGGAGTGGACGGACAGCAGCAGCATATCCCGCTCCGGCATATTGATCTTGTCGATCTTCGCCCCCAGCAGAGGCGGCAGCAGCTCACGGCGCAGAGCCGTCAGCACGATGGCGTCCAGCGGCATATTGGTCCTCCCAAATCAGCGCAAACAATTCCTCGATCCGCTCCTTCTCCTCCCGGAGAAACAGCCAGCCGAACAGGGCCTCCAGACCGGTGGCGGCGTGGTACTCCCCCTCCGTACAGGAGGCGGGCGCGGCGTGGCTGTGGGTGTTCCGGCCCCGGCGGAAGACCGCCGCCTCCGCCTCCGTCAGGGACGGCAGCAGCAGACGGGCGGCCCGGGCCTGGGCCGGGGCGGTGACCAGGCGGATGGTCTGCCGGTGCAGCTCTCCCGCGGTCAGGCCGCCGGCCCGGCACAGTTCCCGCCGGACCAGCAGTTCGTACACCCCGTCCCCCATATGGGCCAGGGCCAGAGAGCTCATGGCATTGAGCTCCGCGTCCGTCACGATCACAGGCCCGTCCCTCCGGAGAAGTCGTCCTTCTGCTCGTTGATCAGCCGCTCCACCGGGGAATTGCCGGTCATGCTCATTTCCTGCCACTGCTCCCGGGTGATCAGCAGCTGCCGGGGCTTGGAGCCCTCAAAGGGTCCCACCACGCCCAGCTCTTCCATCTGGTCCACCAGACGGGCGGCCCGGGAGTAGCCCAGCTTCAGCCGTCGCTGGAGCATGGATACGCTGGCCTGCTTGGTGTCCAGGATCACGTCCACCGCCTGGGGCAGCAGCTCGTCAAACTCGCTGAAGGGGTTCTCTCCCCCCTCGCCGGAGATATCGCCGGAGCCCTCGCTCTCCTCCTTGTCCTTGTCCTTGGAGGCGGCCTGCTCGATGGCGTTCATGATCTCCGGGCTGTAATCCGGCTCCGATTCCTGCTTGATAAAATTGATGACCTCTTCCCGCTCCTCGTCGGTGACGAAGGCGCCCTGCACCCGCAGGGGCTTTCCGATGCCCAGAGGCGCATAGAGCATATCGCCGTGGCCGATCAGCTTTTCCGCGCCCTGGGTGTCCAGGATGATCCGGGACTCCAGCGCGCTGGAGACGGTGAAGGCGATGCGGCTGGGGATGTTGGCCTTCATCAGGCCCGTGATCACGTCTGCGGAGGGCCGCTGGGTGGCGATCACCAGGTGCATGCCCGCGGCGCGGCCCATCTGGGCCACACGGCAGATGCTCTCCTCCACTTCCTTGGCGGCGGTCATCATCAGATCCGCCAGCTCGTCGATCACGATCACCACATTGGGCAGCACCGGCTGCTGGTTTTTGATGAGATACTTGTTATAGCCCTGGATGTCCCGGACGCCCGCCTCGGAAAACAGGCGGTAGCGCTTCATCATCTCCACCACAGCCCACTGGAGGGAGCCGGCGGCTTTCTTGGGATCGGTGACCACCGGGATGTAGAGATGGGGGATGCCGTTATAAATGCCCAGCTCCACCATCTTGGGGTCGATCATGATCAGCCGCACTTCCTCGGGGGTGGCCTTGTACAGCAGGCTGATGATCAGACTGTTCATGCACACGGATTTGCCGCTGCCGGTGGTGCCGGCGATGAGCATGTGGGGCAGCTTGGAGATATTGCCCACGATGCAGTTGCCGGCGATGTCCTTGCCGATGGCAAAGCTCAGCTTGGAGCTGGCCTTTTCAAAGGCGGGCGAGTCGATGATGTCCCGGAGATAGACCATGCTGACGATCTTGTTGGGGACCTCCACGCCTACGGTGGAGATCTTGTCCGGGATGGGGGCGATGCGCACGTTGGCCACGCCCAGGGCCAGAGCCAGGTCGCCGGCCAGATTGGTGATCTTGTTCAGCTTGACACCGGCCTCCAGCTCCAGATCGTAGCGGGTCACGGTGGGGCCGTGGGTGATCTCGCACACGGAGGCGCCGATGCCGAAGCTGTGGAGGGTGGTCTCGATCCGGTCCCGGTTCAGGGCGATCTCCTCCTGACCGCCGGGAGCCATGCCCGTGCCCTCCCGCAGCAGAGTCACCGGCGGATAGCGATAGGCCGGGGCCGCTCCCGCCTCCTCGATGGCGCGGGAGATCTCGTCCGCAGCGGCCCGGACCTCCTCGCTGTTGGATCCCTGCCGGGCAGACGCGGCGGCGGGCGTGGCGGCTTCGGGCGCCGGCTCCGGCTCGGGCAGGGGCTCGATGGCGATCTCCTCGATTTCCGGCTCCGGCTCGGTCTTCGGCGATGCCGGACGGCCGGGGATATTCCCGGCTTTGCGGGTCTCGTCGATGATGAAAGGGTCCTCCTCGATGGGCGGCGGGGCGTCCTGAAGGCGGCGGGCCTCCCGGGCCTTCTGCCGGGGAGAGGCGATGGGTTGCGCCCTGTCGGGACGGTACAGGATGCCGGAGGGCATGTCCGGGATGGCGGTCTCCTCGATGGAGGCGCCGTCGTCCTCCAGCTCTTTGTCCATGGGGATATCGATGGGGCGCTTTCGGCGGGGCGCGGCGGTGTCTTTCACCGGGGCCCGTCGGGTCGTTCTGGCCGAGGCGATGCCCGGGATCTCCTCATAGATCTCCGTCTCCAGCGCGGCGTTATCCCGGCGGCGGGAGCGGACAGGGGCAGGCTGGACCGGCGCAGGCATGGCCTCCGGGATGGGGTCTCGCACCGGGCGCTCCCGGTTTTTCACGTCCGAGACGATCTTGCGGGGGGAGACCCGGAAGGCGATGAAGACCATGGCAAAAAGGCCGATGAACAGCGCCGGGGCGGCGCCGTAGATGCTGACCGCTTTCCTCAGAATGTCGGCCAGCGCGCCGGAGAGCACGCCGCCGGACTCCATGTTCCGGCCCCCCAGATACAGACTGCGGACAGAGAGCCAGTCCAGACCGTAGCTCTCCTGGGCCAGCAGCAGATGCACCACCGCGCCGAAAAACAGGGGGATCAGCGCCGCGGCGATCAGGCGTCCCCGGACCGACCGGGTCGGATCGGTGAAGAGGATCCAGGCCGCGATGAAAAAGCACACCGGCGTCAGCAGGAAACCCCAGCCGAACAGGCCCTTGAACACATACAGGCACAGCGCGTCGATCAGCCAGTAGTCCTTCACAAAATACCCGAGGACGGTGAAAAGACCCAGAACGACACATCCCGCCGCCCAGACCTCCCGAGGGATGGGTTTGGAAGCGGGGGCCGGCCGGCCGGCGTTTGTCTTCGCTTTTGTCCGCGGAGCGGACTTTTTGTTTGCCATTGAAGTAATTCTCTCCCTTGTATTGCGATATTAGCGCTCAAAACAGTGAGGCGATCAGCGTCACCACGCCCAGGCCCCAGAGATAGTACGCGAACTTTCCGAATTTGCCCTTGTTCAGCAGCCGCTGGAGCAGCAGGATGCTGAAATACCCGGTGACCATGGCCACCGCCATGCCGATGAGATAGGCCGGAAGAAGCGACCAGTCCACCCCGTCCTTCAGAGCCTTGATCAGGGACAGAAGATTGGCCCCCAGCACGGCGGGCACGCTCATGAGCAGAGAGTATTTCATGGCGAAGGAACGGTTCAGCCCGGTAGCGATACCGGCGGAGATGGTGCTGCCGGAGCGGGAAATGCCGGGGATGGTGGCGATGGCCTGACAGACGCCGATCAGCAGCGCGTCCACCACGGTCATGGTCCGCGCCGTTTTCCGTCCCGGCTGGATCTTGTCGGAGATAAAAAGGATGCAGCCGGTGAGCAGGAAGGCCGCGGCGATGAACCCGGTCTTATAATAGAGCTGTTCCAGCCGGTCATGGAACGGCAGGATCAAAAACAGGGGCAGCGTCCCGATGATCAGCATCAGCAGCATTCTTCCGCCGGGGTGCTCCCGATCCCCCTCCGACGCTCCCCGCATGGCGCGGACCAGGTCCACGGAGTCGGTGGCGATGTACGCCACATCCTTCCAGTACACCGCCAGAATGGAGATCACCGTACCCAGATGCAGCAGCACGTCAAAAAACATATGACCCTGCTCGGCAGTCTGCAGGTGGAAAATGTTCTGCAGTACGGCAAGATGACCGGAACTGGAAACAGGAAGGAATTCTGTCACGCCCTGTACCAGGCCGAGAAATATCGCGCTGAGAATAGACACTGTCCTCACTCCTTCTTTGATTTATCCTTAAATCTATGCGATAGTTGGCTCATGATAACGTCTTATGTTAACATATCGGAAGATCTTTTTCAAGTCCCAATCCCCCGGGGCGGGAAACGGCTGAAAAAAAGGCTTTACAAATCAAAAAACTGTGATATAATCCTTTTGCTCAAAAGGAATATGGGGGCGTAGCTCAGCTGGGAGAGCGTACGGTTCGCATCCGTAAGGTCAAGGGTTCGAATCCCTCCGTCTCCACCAGAATAGGATTGCTATTTTAACAAGATAGCAATCCTACTTTTTCCCCAATAGTACTTTGAATGCGTTGTAATACGGCTGTTCTTGGCATTTCTCCACTATAATATAAAAGGAATCCTGAACCGGGTTTGTGTCGGCTCAGGATTCTTTCTTTTTTGGCTTGATTGCCATGTTTACTCCGCTTTTTCTTGTTAGCATCTAAGCTTTGCTGACATTCCTATTTAGGTTGGCATCAATTCCCAACTTGAAGCTTACGGTACTTCCTTCGTCCAAACAGAACAGCTGCCACAGTTATCACTGTGTATATTACAGGTGCTGCCTGATAGTTCAAAAACAATCTGCCTGCCAGGTGTATCAACCGATAGTTGGAGAATCCTGTATTCATCAGAACTGCATTCGGCCGGAGAAGCCATATCTTCTGTAATATGCCAAAGTTATCCGGAAGCTCTGCAAACAGATCAATCAGCAGATATCCCAATAGTCCACAGGTCACGGCAAGCTGATTCTGTGTAATCACAGACAGCAGCATGGTCACAGCAGCATAAAGGACTGCTGTCAGAAGGAAAACTACTATGTACACCCCCAGCATCTGACCAAGAGTAAAAGGAAGCATAGACAGGGGTTTCACCAACTGTAACATTTCGCCCAGGCCTTCCATCCCGTAAACAAAATAGAACGGAATGAAAATAGCAAGAGTCACAAATAATGCTACTGCCAGAATCCATGTGAGTCCGGCTGCAAATTTGATCAAATAAAGTTCTTTCTTTCCATAGTAGCTGCACAGCAGAAGCTGGTTCATGTTATCGGCCGTTTCCCTTGCATAAACTCCGGACAGTCCGACGGCAGACAGCAGCAGAATAAAGAAACCAAGTGCCTGGAAAGATTTAAGCAGGTTCGCAGGTCCACTATGATAATGATAAACGAAGGGTTTGGAAACCTGCGCCTCCTGGCTGCGCCAGAATTCCTTTTCTGTTTCTGATAGTCTTTGTTTTTCAATTCGCTGATTGAGTTCCTGATCACGAAGATCATAAAACTCTGTTCCCTGAAGCTGGGTGAGATCCATGTCATAACCGGTCACAGAAGTAATCACATCCAGAATAGGAACATATTTTTCAGACTCCGCACTGATCTCAATCACCGTAGATCCGTTCTCAACCCTCATGGCAGGTTTCAGTTCCTCTATCAGTTCTCCGTCAATGACTCTGCCGTCCAGTTCTTTTGCTGCTTCCCGGGATACTGGCTGGACTTCCGAGATGGAAGATATCACCAGGAACACAAGCATAATGACTGCTCCTGCGAGTGCAATCAGATTTACCTTTGTACAAAATAGCTTCTTCAGTTCGTATAAATACAAAGTCCGAAGCACCACTCAAATTCACCTCTTTTCCCCAATCTTAGAGATATAGAATGCCTCCAGATCTTCTCCGCCGGCAGACCGGCTTCCCTGCCAGAGCAACTGCCCGTCTTTCATAATCATCAGCCGGTCTGCGATGTGCTCCAGATCCGATACGATATGTGTAGAGAGCAGTACTATTTTTTCCCGTCCTAATCCCGAGATCAGCTTACGGAAGCGGATTCTCTCCTGTGGATCAAGACCCGCTGTCGGTTCATCCATAATCAGAATCTGCGGATCATTTAAAAGTGCCTGCGCGATTCCAAGCCTCTGTCTCATCCCGCCGGAATAAGTACGCACCTTTTTCCCGGCGGAATCTCCCAGTCCGACCAGCTCGATCAGTTCCTTTGTTTTACGATCGGCATCCTTTTTTGTAAGTCCCTTTACAGCGGACATATAAAACAAGAAATCCTTTCCGGAGAATTCCGGATAATAGCCAAAATCCTGTGGCAGATACCCAAGAATATCTCGATATTCCTCTGTCCCCACACCCATACCGTCGCATGAAACGGTTCCGCTGTCAGGATTGAGGATCCCACAAAGCAGTCGCATCAGTGTTGTTTTTCCTGCGCCGTTCGCACCCAGAAGTCCTGTTACTCCTTTTGTCAAGGTAAATGACATCCGGTCAACCGCAATCTTGTTCTTATATTGTTTGGTGATTCTGTCTGCTATAAGTTCCATACCGGTTCCTCCAACTCACAAATCCATCTGTGCACGCTGACGACAAGACTTAAAATTAGCAGGATAAACACCACTGTCCAAATGACAGTAAACCTTTCTTCATATAAGGTGCTTAGACAATATGGTACCGCCGCAAAAAATCCTGATGACAGAAAGCAGATTATTATGCTTCCCCAGCCATTGTCCGACCTGTTCTTCCGCTCATACACTGATCCTGACAGCGAGGCTGACAAATACGGCACCATCATGTATAGGAATACTCTGATCAGAGAATACGAAAACCATGGGCGTACCACCAGAATAACAACCATGAGGCCTGCCGTCTCCACGACTCCCACCAGAAACATCCTTGCAAGCATTACGCTCCTTAATGAAAATCTGGCAGTATACTCCAGTTCAGCCATTTTCCACCGAAAAGATCTCCCTGTCTCCACAAGGATTCCAACCGCCAAAAGGGAAGTTAATGCAAACGGATAGTTTCCTGTGTTGCCATAACAGATTCCCGCAATGCACAACAATAAGATCGCCGCCAACAGCCATATCCATTTGCCAACATAAAAAAACTGTCTCAGGAGAAAGTCTCCATAATTTATGACTTCAGGCCGTCTGGATGTCAGGCCTCGCTCTTCTAATCCTTGAAAGAAAGCCTTCTTCTCTTCCGGTTCCGGAGTCCGGCAGATTTCTTTCAGATGCTCGATGATACTGCCATTATCCATTATCTCCCTCCATTTCATCTTTGATCTTTTTCAGTATCCTTTTCAGCCTTCTGTATACAGCAAACCTTGATATATGGTACAGTCTGCTTATTACAGGGACAGGGACGTCATTAACATACCGCAAAAGCAGCATTTCCCGCTCCTCCTGTGAAAACTTCTGGAGAGCGTCAATCAGGATGATACGCTCTAACAATGACTGTTCCGATTCCTCCAGTTGCGGGATATCCAGCGCTTCATCAATGATAAAAACAATCATCTTGTCTCTGTAATACTGACTGCACAGATTGCGTGCAATCGTGTACAGGTACTGCAACTGTCGGTTTTCCTCCTGATACGTTCTGCTTCCAATAAACCGAAGGAAGGTCTCTTGTGTCAGGTCTTCCGCTGTATGCTGGTCATGAAGGCGGAAATACAGATATTTATAGATCCGGTCATATTGCTCTTCCAGATTCAACGAACAACCCCCTTCCCTGTGCAGTTTTCAATATGTATAACGGGATTAAACCCTGTTTGTGCGCTATGCTATAATTTGTAACTTAACATTTGTTTTTTTGGATCACAGCTAGGCAGTATAATGGCTCATCAGATTTATGAAAATTATTCCACAGTCTGCTGCCACCTGACAATACTTGTTCAGCCCAGACCTTGCGCTTTCCAACAAGCATTACTATTGACAGAACAGTAAAAAATCCCGGAAAAATACCTCATCAAGGTGAAATTCTCGGAATCCTTTTTCATGCTTTCTGAGTTCTCTTATGCATCTTTACGTAACAATAGACTACTGTCTTTACAAACTGGAATTCCATAGTCAAGTTCTCTATAAATCCCGAGTTGACGAGATGTAGTATACCCCGGTTTTGCCTGCTTCGGAAGATGCTTTATGGACGTCCTTTCCGGAAAGTAAAGGTCGTAATAATAATTAACGATTACCCTCATTTTGTTAAAATAGCAATCTTTAACCAAAAAGAAACAGTCATCCGAAAGGATGGCTGTTTCTTTTTAAAAGACCCTGCGAGGGATTCGAACCCGAGCGGTAGTGAATGACGTGCCGGGGGCACGTCAGAGCCGCGAGGTGGCCTCCGCCGAAGCGGAGGTCGAATCCCTCCGTCTCCACCAAATATAAAGCGGTCATCCCGTCAGGGGTGGCCGTTTTGTATTTTATGAAGATTTTGTAAAATTTTAGAAAATCGCCATTTGGTTTACATAATGTAATACAAAAAACTGTATAATAGTAATAGAGGGACAAATAATTTAGAAGGGAAAGGAGCGGAATCCTCATGACCATGCCTGTCAGTTTTTTAAGGAAATGCTCTGTATGCGGCACCGAATCCATTCAGACCGGTTTAGCCAGTACAAATCGTTTTGGCTCACCAGACCTTGATCTGCGTCCTCCGGAAATGATGAGAAGTACAATGCATTGGTGGATTCAGGAGTGCCCTTGCTGTGGGTATATCGCAAGCGACATCTCTGAACCAACAAATGTTGATATTGAGTGGCTGAAATTGGTGCATCTTCCTGCCAGCACGGGTAAAGGTTTTCAATCTGACCTGGCACATAATTTTTACAAGTATTATTTGACCAATCTTGCCGATCACAAACAGGAAGACGCTTTTGATGCTGCTCAGCATGCGGCCTGGTCCTGTGATGACGCCGGAGACCGCGACAACGCAATTATATGCAGAAAAGCAGCACTCGCCTCGTACCCTCACCCATTACCTCCGGAAGATAATGACGCTCTTTACGTTGTACGGGCGGATCTTATGCGCCGGGCGGAGCTGTTTGATGATTTGATCGATGAATACTCCCGCGTCAGGTTTTCAGAAGAGATTCTGAATCAGGTTATGGCCTTTCAGATAGAAAAGGCTAAAGAGCATGACACTGGCTGTTATACCGTGGAAGAAGCAGTATCACCTCTGAAAAAACAGTAGATTGATTCCGGCATTCTGTTCCGGGGAGGTCTGCCTCCAGCTGGATGTTTTTTGATATATTTCTTTCCGAGTGTATGTAAACCTGCTGTACATATTCGTCAAACACTTCCTGCTGGGACAAGTCGAAATAGCGATAGAAGCAAAACACGTTGGCTTCGTCTCCGTATAACCGGCTCCAGAACGCTGCCGGGGCAGCCCAGAGCCGCAACCCGGCCTCCGCCGCAGCGGAGGTCGAATCCCGCCGTCTCCGCCAAAAAGAAACAGTCATCCGAAAGGATGGCTGTTTTCTTTCTAGAAGACCCTGCATGGGATTCGAACCAGAGCGGTAGAGAATGACGTGCCGGGGGGGGCACGTCAGAGCCAGAAGCGGCCTCCGCCGCCCTAAAGGAACGGCTTTGCGCCGCAGGATCCCTCCGTTGACAGACAGACGCTGCAAGCGTATACTGAACGACAGTTATCCCGCAACACGTAATTATCATAGGAGGAAAGCATGAAAAAACGTCTTTTTGCGGCTCTTCTTGCCGCCGTGATGCTGCTGGCGCTCGCCTCCTGCGGCGCCGCAGTCCCACAGGAGACCCCCGCGCCGACCGCGGAGCCCACCGCAGAACCCACGCCCGAACCCACACCGGAGCCTACGCCCGAACCCACACCGGAACCCACGCCCGAGCCGACCCCCGAGCCTGCGCCCGAGGAACTGGCCCTGCGGGAGGCCGAGCGCCTGCTCTTTGAAGACCTGGATCTCGAAGGCGCCGCCCGGCTCGCCGAGGAAAAACTGGAAAGCGGCTATGCCCCGCTCCAGTCCTTCTATGCCTATCTGCTCTACTGGGGCTTCGGCGCGAGGGAAAACGAAGCCGAGTCCTTTAAGATCTATTCGCTGGCAGCGGATCAGGGCGACCTGTTAGGCATCTACGGCCAGGTCGTCGCGTATGATAACGGCGCCGGCGTGCGCAAGGACACCGCCAAAGCGAAGGAGCTCGAAGAGGGTCTGGCGGACAAGCTGATCGCGGCGGCCGCGGAGACGGACGATCCTTATCTCCAGTCCCGCCTGCTCTATGCGGCCGGCATCATCCTGATGCGGAGCGAATCGCAGGAGGAGGTCCAGACCGCAGTGGACTGCTTTGAACAGAGCGCGGCGCTCGGCAATCACCAGGCGGCGGGCAAAGCCGCGGACCTGTATTACGGTCTCTACAGCAATATTAAGAGCCCCGTGCACGACATGGGCAAAGCCCTGGCCTATTACGAGCAGGCCGCCGTTTTCCCGAACAAGTATGTCGGCTCCGACGCCGCCTTCATGGCCGGGCACATGTACTATGTCGGTTTTTCCTCCGAACCTGACTATGAAAAGGCTGTGGAGTATTTGACTTTGGCCAAGAGCTACAATCATCCCAACGCCAATCAGCTCCTCTCGCAGGCGCAGCAGGCGCTCAAGAAACAGCAGGCAGAAGCGGCGACGGAAAACGGCGAGGGCTGACGCGCCCTCTGACTCGGTTTTGTCGAGATGTTTTAGGCACAGCCGCCCCGTTTGGGGCGGCTGTGCCTTTTATAGTATAAAGTTATGCCAGAAGCATCTTTTCGACACGGGATGACTCTGTAATAATATATACCGGTTTTTACCTCGTCAGACCGGAATTCATCACTCTATCCGTTTCTTTATTTCATCCTTGACTTTATCCAATTCGCTGCAGGTCAGAAACGGGATCAATTCGTTTATCTCGTCTATGCTCCTGTCCCACCATTTGAAACGAAGCAAGAGTTCGATCAGCTCAGCATCAAAACGTTTCCTTAAAGGTTTTGCCGGATTTCCGACAACGACTGTATAAGGATCGACATCACTGCCGACAATGCTGTTTGCACCAATGATCGCTCCGTCACCGATGTGAACGCCCGGAAGGATAACGGCATTTTGCCCGATCCACACATCATTGCCGATCACGGTATCGCCCTTGAACGGCATATCCGTTGTATCAGGAGCTTCCATCTCCCAGCCCTCAAGTGTATAAAATGGGAAGGTAGATACGGCGTTCATCTGGTGATTGGCGTCGTTCATCACGAATTCAACGCCGCTCGCTATCTGACAGAATTTCCCGATAATCAGCTTGTCTCTGCTCCAGGGATAAAAGTGCGTGACATGGCTTTCAAACTCTGCATCTGCGATATACGTGAAATCTCCGACCATGATATTGGGATTCATTACCGTCGGCTTAACATATATCTCTTTCTCATATCCCGCTATCGGATGGATCACGTTCGGGTCAGGATTCTTTCCGTTTTTCATGTCCGTCACCTCAATGAATGCTGGTTTACCGGGTCGATTGTATCATACAATTCTTGTCTTTCAAAGCAAAAAAATGACTCTGATTCTGTTTCGAAATCAGAGTCATAGTGCGCCGGGGCAATCCAAATCCGAAGCCGTTTCTCTATCAGACGCGAGCCCAGCGTCAGCGGGTCGCGGCAGAATACGAAGAACCGCGGCCGTCGATTCTGAAATTGACCCGGGAAGCTTTTCCTCCCTGACGACCGTCATGCCACTCTCTTTGCCACAAGAACAAATCTGCCGTTATCCACATGGTAACTGCAGGTCGAAAGGGTGATAAGCTCATCCCCATACTCAGCTCTCACGCCGGTATCGTATTTTGCCAAGGCCAGCACCTGCTGTACATATTCGTCAAACACTTCCTTCTGGGACAAGTCGAAATAGCGATAGAAGCGAAACACGTCTGTTTCGTCTCCGACTAACTGGCTCTTGAACGCTGCCATGACCTGGTATTCCCGTTCTTCATATATGGTATCAAAACGGAGTACCGGATGCTCCTCATAAAAGCGCTGCTTATCGTACTGCAGGAGCTGAGCGAACATGGTTTTGTTGCGCATGTGATGGCCGTAGATCAGGTAATAGTTTCCGTCCTCCGGGCACCGGAAATCGATAAAGGGGACTCCGCTGCCGGAGGCGGACCCATCAAACGCGTGTTCCAAATAAAACTCGGGTCTGTCCGGTGAATACATCACGGGATAGTCAATGTTCGTTCCTTCGATGGATATCCAGCCCAGAAGCTCCGGATTCATTTCAGCAAGCTCCCTATACTGCGGAAGTACGATCCTCTCTTTCTGCGCTGGCTCATCCGTATCCGGCTGGGTTTCTTCTGTCGTCTGCGCCATGACCGGACCCGGCTCGGTTTTTCCAGCGCTCTCCTCCTCATGGGCAGGCGGTTCAGCTTCTTCCCGGACAACCGACGGCTCACTTGGATTTGTATTTCTCGCAACGATCTCAGCCAGAGCGGAAAACGAGTCCTTCGCCTTTTTTGCCTCCAGCAGCACCTGTGTCAGCTTTACGGCCGAATAGGTAAAGGTAAGAAGCAGCAAAATGACCAGCACGACCACGAAACTGCGTCGGAGCGTCTTTTTGTTTTTGTGCCTTGCTTGATATCCCATTTTGACCATCTCTTTTTCCAGGCAAAGGGAATGCGGCGGCGGTGTTTAACCGTTCCGCCGCATTTTTACCTTGTCAATTAGTTTTTCGGACCCCGTTCATGGGCTCCCGATCTCTTTCGACGGGGTTTTTTCCTTTCCGCAAGGAGGACTCCCATCAATCCGAGTCCGGACAGCATCATGATCCAGAGATAGCTGGAAAGATTCGTATTATCCCCTGTTGGGGGCGAGTCCGAAGGAGTGTTTGTGACCACAAAGCCGTGGATAACGTCTCCGGTTATCTTAAAAATGTAACCGGACAAGGGATACTCAGTGACAGTGTACTTGATCGTGTGGCCATCGGTGCTGTCGATCTTCGGCAGGTCCGTGAAAACATGTCTCCAGCTGTTTGCCTTGTTGAGCACGACCTGCTGAATAACCTTGCCGTCCGCAAGCAGTTTAATGGTAGCCGATTTTCCGGCTGTACGGACCCAGCGCTTTTCAACGGGAATCTCGATGGTCTCAATCGTCTTGTTGTTCGTGAACTCGGCCGTCGGGACGTTGGTCGTCTCGCCACCTTTTACGGTCACCTTCTTGTCGTTCTCCCCTACCAGCGCTATATCGGAAGGATTCTTTGAAGTGTCTTCGCTGACGGTATACTCGCCCGGCACCAGGTTGTCCAGCTGTACCTCGTTGCTCACGCCGTTCTTGATCTGGATCGTTACCGTATTTTTGTAATCGTTCGGGCCCGTGATGTTAAAGGTATACGTCCCGTCCGCCACCGTGCCGGTAGTCTCTTCTCCGTTCACCGTCACTTTCTTCCGGATTTTCAGGCTGCCGTATTCCATCAATCTGTTCTCGAACTCGGGCGTGGTGAACTCGGTATTGCCGTCGTAGGTGACCTTGAGGGTACCGTCGCCGTTGTCCTCGATTTTGACCTCGACGGTCTCGACATGGGCGTCGTAGATGACGCCGTCGACCGTGTAGTTGTTCTCTTCGGTCGCGCCATCGGGGATGACCTCGCGGATCTGGTAGGTGAAGGTCTTGGAGTCCTCACCCTCCAGGTCGGACAGCTTGTAGGTGATCTCCTTGAAGGCAGCGGTCTCGCCCTGTTTGACGGGGTCGCTGGTCTCGATCACGTTGCCGTCGGCATCGAGGAGCTGGAACTGGAAGGTCTTGTCGCCCAGAGTGGGGTTGCCGGCCTTCTTCGCGCTGAACTCGGCCTTGCCCTTGGCGTCGTATTCGTTCTCGAACTCGGGCGTGGTGAAGCTCTCATTGCCGTCATACTTGACTGTCAGCGTGCCGTCGCCGTTGTCGGAAACGGTCACGACCGTGGTGACGACCTTGGGATCGTACTTGACGCCGTCGAGCGTGTAGTTGTTCTCTTCGGTCGCGCCATCGGGGATGACCTCGCGGATCTTGTAGGTGAATTCCTTGGAGGCCGCACCATCCAGGTCGGCCAGGCTGTAGGTGATCTCCGTGAAGGTGGCGGTCTCATTCTGCTTGACGGGGTCGCTGGTCTGCAGGACGTTCCCCTCTTCATCGAGGAGCTGGAACCGGAAGGTCTTGTCGCCCAGAGTGGCGTTGGCGGCCTTCTTGGCGCTGAGAACTGCCTTGCCCTCGGCGTCGTATTCG
>JAFYAQ010000021.1 GCA_017540645.1 Oscillospiraceae bacterium | reverse complement strand
GGGGGAATCCAGCACGGCCTCCATCTTGTCGGAATCGGTGACCATGTAGGGGGTGATATAGCCCCGGTCGAACTGCATGCCTTCCACGATCTCGCTGTAGGTCTCGGCGGTCTTGCTCTCCTCCACGGTGATGACGCCGTTCTGGCCCACCTTCTCCATGGCTTCGGCGATCATGGAGCCGATCTGCTCGTCGCCGCTGGAGATGGTGCCCACGCGGGCGATGTCCTTGGTGCCGCTGACGGGCTGAGAGGCGGCCTTCACGGCGGCCACGGCAGCCTCGGCAGCCTTGGCGATGCCCCGGCGCAGCACCATGGGGTTGGCGCCGGCGGCCAGATTGCGCAGGCCCTCGTGGATGATGGACTGGGCCAGCACGGTGGCGGTGGTGGTGCCGTCGCCGGCCACGTCGTTGGTCTTGGTGGCAACTTCGCGGATCAGCTGGGCGCCCATGTTCTCCGCGGGATCCTCCAGCTCGATCTCCTTGGCGATGGTCACGCCGTCGTTGGTGATCAGCGGGGTGCCGTACTGCTTATCCAGCACCACATTCCGGCCCTTGGGGCCCAGGGTGATCTTCACGGTGTTGGCCAGCTTGTCAACACCGGTCTGCAGGGCCTTGCGGGCCTCTTCGCCATATACAAGATTCTTAGCCATAATTTCGTATCCTCCCGATTATTCCACGATCGCCAGAATGTCGCTCTGCCGGACGACGGTGTACTCCTCGCCCTCCAGCTTCACGGTGGTGCCGGTGTACTTGCCCGCCAGGACCTTGTCCCCGGGCTTGACTTCCATCTTGACCTCGTTGCCGTCCACCATTCCGCCGGGGCCGACCACGATGACCTCAAACACCTCGGGCTTCTCCTGGGCCGCACTGGTCAGGAAAATGCCGCTCGCGGTTTTCTCTTCCGCTTCCGTCCGCTTCAGGACCACACGATCCGCCAACGGTTTCAGTTTCATATTGCTTACGCCTCCTATATGATTTTTTAATTAACGAGCTTTACAGATTAGCACTCAAAATGCCGGAGTGCTAATTCTTGGTATAAGATAGCACAGGGGCAGAGTGAATGCAAGTGTTTTTCGACGCATTTTAAAAATAATTCATAATTGCCCGCCGGATGTGCCGAAACAGCCCCGCGGTCTTTTCCGGTGAGAGCCCGGCCCCGCGGGTCTCAACGGACGTTATACATGTATAATTGACAGGGGATCATGCCGTTATAAAATTTCCGGCGCTTTTGCGCCCGTTTTCCGTAGGCGTTCTCAAACTGCTCCAGGGAGGAGATGATATACACCCGCCATCCGGGGTTTTTCTCCATGGCCCTGCCGAAGGCCCGGCACAGCTCGGCGGCGCTCTCCTTTTCCATCAGACGCTCTCCGTAGGGCGGATTGCAGCAGAGGGTGCCGTTTTCCGTGTGCCGGTCAAAGGATCGGGCGTCCGCCACGGAAAAGCGGATCAGCTCCTCCACTCCCGCCCGGCGGGCGTTCTGGCGGGCCAGCTCCACCGCCCGGGGGTCGATGTCCGAGGCGAAGATCGCATACTCCCCGCGGAATTCCCGGCTGCGGGCGCTCTGGCGCTCCCGCTCCCAGAGGCTTTTGTCCAGCCAGGGCCAGCTCTGGGCCAGGAAGCTCCGCTCCAGGCCGGGGGCCCGGTTCAGGGCCGCCAGGGCCGCCTCGATGGCGATGGTGCCGCTGCCGCAGAAGGGGTCGCAGAAGTCTCCCTTTCCCCGGTAGCGGGCGGTGTCCACGATGGCGGCGGCCAGGGTCTCCCGCAGGGGGGCGGCCACCTGGGCGGGACGATAGCCCCGCTTGTGCAGTCCGGTGCCGCTGCTGTCCAGATACAGCACCGCCTCGTCGCGCATGATGGCAAACTGGATGGGGTACACCGGCCCGGTTTCCGGCAGCCAGTCCCCGCCGTAAGCGCCGCGCAGCCGCTCCACCACCGCCTTTTTCACGATTTTCTGGCAGTCGGGCACGCTGTGCAGGGCGCCCTCCAGACTCCAGCCCTTCACCGGAAAGGCGGCGTCCGCTCCCAGAAAGTCCTCCCAGGGAAGGGCCCGGGTCCCCTCGAACAGGGCGTCGAAGCTCGCCGCGGGGAAGCGGCCCATGACCAGCAATATCCTCTCGGCAAAGCGGGAGCGGATATTGGCCCGCGCAAGGGCGCTCTCGTCCCCCTTGAAATAGACCCGGCCGTTTTCCGGGGACACGTCCTCCATGTCCATGTGCCGCAGCTCGTTGCCCAGGGGGCCCTCCAGCCCGAAAAGGCAGGGGGCGCAATATGTATAAAGCATTCCTTGTTCCTCCATGCTCTGTTTGCGGATAAGCCCATAAAGTGTAACCGCTTTCCGGCAAAAAAGCAAGTCGGCGGCCTTGCGCTTTTCCCCTTTTCTGCGTATAATCTGTAATATGAACATCTATTTGATCGGAAACGACGACAAGTACGGGGCCGAGCAGATGCTTTTGACCCTCTACCCCACCGAGCGGCCCGTTTATCCGGAAGGGCCCGCGGAGGGGGACAGCGTGACGCTCCGCCTTTTTCGGGGGGAGCGCTTTGTCGCGGCGGCCTGCCGTCTCTCCCTGGGGGGAAAGGCCTTCCGGGGACAGGCCCGGCAGAGTCTTGCCCGTCTGGGGGCGGGGCCGGACGCGGTGCGCCGGGAGCGGCATCTGCTGAAGCTGGCCTTCTACCGGGCGGCTCTCAGCGCCGGGCATGAAAAGCCGGTGTGGGGCTGCCTCACCGGGGTGCGCCCGGCCAAATTCTTCGCCGGACTGATGGACCGGGACGGGCTGAATTTTGAGGAAGCGGAGCGGGCTCTGGTGCGGCGCTACGGCGTGGAGCCGGACCGGGCGGCCCTGTGCGCCGCGGCGGCCCGGGCGGCACAGGCGGCCCGGGAGAGTCTTTCTCCGGAGGATATCTGCCTTTACATCGGCATCCCCTACTGTCCCACCCGCTGCGCCTACTGCAGCTTTGTCAGCGTGGACGCGCCCAGGATGCTGCAGACCATCCCCGCCTATCTTGCCGCCCTCCGGCGGGAGATGGAGGCGGCCGCCGCTGCCGTCCGGGAGAGCGGGCGGCGGATCGCGGCGGTATACATCGGCGGAGGCACCCCCACCACCCTGTCTCCAGAGGAGCTGCGGGAGCTCATCACCGCCGTACGCCGGATCTTTGACCTCTCGGGGTGCCGGGAGTTCACCGTGGAAGCGGGCCGCCCGGACACCATCACGGGAGAAAAGCTTGCCGTTCTGCGGCAGCTGGGGGTGGACCGGGTAAGCGTGAACCCCCAGAGCATGTCCGACGCGGTCCTCGCCGCCATCGGCCGCCGTCACAGCGCCCAAGAGGTGCGCCGGGCGGTGGAGATGGTGAAAGAGGCGGGCCTTGCCTTCAACATGGACCTGATCGCCGGTCTGCCGGGGGACAGCCCCGAGAGCTTCCGGGAAACCATGGAGGAGGTCATCGCCATGGGGCCGGAGAACATCACCGTCCACACTCTGGCGCTGAAAAAGGGCTCCCGCTTCCTCACCGAGGGCACGGCCCTCCCCTCCGGAGAGGCGGTGGGGCAGATGCTCTCCTTTGCCGGAGAAGCCCTCCCCAGAGCGGGCTACGGACCATATTATATGTACCGGCAGAAGTTCATGTCCGGCAGCTTTGAAAATGTGGGCTGGTCCCGGCCGGGCTTTGAGAATCTGTACAACATCTGCATCATGGAGGAGCTCTGCTCCATCCTGGCCCTGGGGGCCGGGGGCTCCACCAAGCTGGTGGGGGCCGGCGGTCTGGTACGCCGCCAGGTAAACCCCAAATATCCCCGGGAATACATGGAACGCATAGAGGACCTCTGCGCCGCCAAAGGATCGATCCCCGGCTTTTTTCAAAATAAGGAGGAGTAAGCATGGCATTTTCCCTAACCGAGATCAACCGCCGCTGTCGGGAGGACGCGCCGGGCTTCATCGCCGAGTGCGACCGGGCCTATGACGCCAAGCTCGTCACCGCCGCCGACCGCATACAGGAAAACATGACCCGCAGCCCCATCGTGCTGCTCTCCGGGCCCTCCGGAAGCGGCAAAACCACCACGGCCATGAAGATCTGCGAGGTGCTGGAATCCCGGGGCATCCGCACCCACAGCATCTCCATGGACGATTACTTCAAGGACGTGACGCCGGAGGACACCCCCCGCACTCCGGAGGGGAAGTATGATCTGGAGTCTCCCCTCTGCCTGGACATGGAGCTTTTGAACGAGCACTTTTCCGCTCTCTCCCGGGGTCAGCGGGTGATGATCCCCCACTTTGACTTCATCCACCAACGCCGGAGAGAGGAGCCCAGCAAGGCGCTGCGGCTGCGGAAAAACGAGATCGCCATTTTTGAGGGCATCCACGCCCTGAACGACGCCATCACCGACGTACACCCGGAGGCCTTCAAGCTCTCCATCAGCGCCCGGAGCCACATTCTGGATGACGACGGGAAGATCGTGTTCAAGGGCACCTGGATGCGCCTGATGCGCCGGACCATCCGGGACTATCAGTTCCGGGGCACCAAGGCCCAGCAGACTCTGGCCAACTGGGCCAACGTCCGCCGGGGCGAAAAGCTGTACATATCCCCCTACGCGGACAAGTCCGATCTTCGCTTTGACACCTCCTTTGCCTACGAGGTGCCGGTGATGAACAACACGGTGACGGACCTGTTCAACGCCATGCCGGAGGATACCCCCCGCTACCAGGAGCTGCGCTCCATCCTGCCCGCCTTTGAGCTTTTTGAGGACGTGTCGCCGGATCTGCTGGCCCCGGACGCCCTGCTGCGGGAGTTCATGGGCGGAGGGAAATATAAGTACTAGTAATCAAATGAGACCCGCTGCGCTGGGCTCTCATTTGAGTGGGCTGCGGGGCGCTGCAGCGCACGCTTCGCGCACGTTTGCGCCCCCATCGGTATTTTCTCCGACGTACACGCCGCCGGAGAAAATGATCCCATAGTATTCGCCGCTGCGGCGGCGAACTCTGCGAGGCTTTTTGCCCTTGTATCCACCCATAAGAAAAGGAGCCTGCCATGCCCACCATCCGGGACCCACAGAAAAAACACGAATTCATGCTCAACACCCCTATCCACCGGCTGGTTCCCCGGATGGCCCTGCCGTCCATTGCCGGGATGCTGGTGACCAGCATCTATAACCTGGCGGACACCTTTTTCGTCAGTCAGCTGGGCACCGGCGCCACCGGAGCGGTGGGTGTGAACAGCTCCATCGACCTGATCATCATGATGGCGGGCTCGCTCTTCGCCACGGGTGCGGCCAGCTACACCGCCCGGCTGCTGGGCGCCCGAAAGGATCAGCACGCCCGGGAGGTGCTGTCCACCTGCTGGTATGCCGCCTTTCTCTTCGGCATCCTGGTGCTGGTCCTGGGCTTTGCCTTCCAGGACCAAATGCTCCTGCTCCTGGGGGCCAACCAGGAGATCCTGCCCTACTCGGAGCAGTACTGCCGCTACATCCTGCTGGCCGCGCCCTTCATGGCCACCAGCTTTGTGCTGAATCAGTGCCTCCGCTCGGAGGGCAGCGCCATCTACTCCATGGCGGGCATGGTCACCGGCGCCATCCTGAACATCGGCCTGGATCCCCTGTTCATCTTCTATTTCAACTGGGGCGTGGCCGGGGCCAGCGCCGCCACCGCCATCTCCAAGCTGGTAAGCTGGACCATCCTCATGCTCCCCTACTGGCGGGGGCGGACCATCCTGACCATCCGGCCGGGGCAGATCCGGCTCCGCTGGGGAGATATCCGGGAGGTCGCCGCCATGGGCAGCGCCAGCTTTTTCCGCACCGGTCTGGGCACCCTGGCCGCCATCATCCTCAACCGGATCGCCGTCACCTTCGGCACCAGCGCCCTGGCGGCCATCAGCGTCAGCAACCGGATCACCATGTTCATGACCTCCGCCTGTCTGGGCTTCGGGCAGGGCTTCCAGCCGGTGGCCGGCTACTCCTGGGGGGCGGGCCGCTATGACCGGGTACGGCAGGCCTTCCGCTTTTCCGCCGTGACATGCACGGCGGGCATCGCCCTGGCCGCGGCGCTGGTGGCCCTGCTGGCCCGGCCCATCTTGCTGCTGTTCACGGAAAGCGACGCGGAGATGGTGCGCATCGGCGTGTTCTCTCTGCGTGTTCAGTGCCTGGCCATGCCCTTCCACGGCTTCGGCATCATTGTGAACATGCTCTGCGCCGGGATCGGGCGGCCTGTGGCCTCCCTGCTGCTGGGCATGGCCCGGCAGGGGATCTTCTTCTTCCCCATCCTGCCCATCGTGGTCCGGCTCTGGGGCGTGTGGGGCGTGGCCGCAGTCCAGGGGATCGCGGACATGCTGGTGCTGTGCCTGGCCGTACCCATCGCCCTGCGGGTCATGCGTGATGTGCGCAGACGGGAGCGGGAGAGCCAAACAATGCAAAAGGAGTAAGCAAGCATGCAAATGAGTATCAGCCTGATCCAGTCCATCTCGGTGATGTTTTTGATGATCCTGGTGGGCATGGCGCTGTTTAAGTCCAAGGTGGTGGGCAACGAGGCCATCACGGTGATCACCAAGCTCCATCTCTACGTCTCCGCCCCGGCGGCCATCTTCAACTCCTTCCAGATCGAGCTGAGCCGTCAGACCCTTATGGGCCTGCTGCTTGCCATGGGAGCGGGGATCGTCTGCCATATTCTGTTCATCGCCCTGACCTCCGTGCTCAAAAAGCCTCTCCGGCTGACCACCATGGAGCGGGGCTCCGTCATCTACTCCAACGCCGCCAATCTGGTGATCCCCCTGGTGCAGATGACCCTGGGGCAGGAGATGGTGCTCTACTCCTGCGGCTACATCTTTATCTCCACCTTCCTGGTCTGGACCCACGGCAAGACGCTGATGAGCGGGAAAAAGCCGGAAAACGTGTGGAAGATCTTCACCACCATCAATGTCCTCGCCATTTTTGCCGGACTCTTTTGCTTTATCCTCCGGGTACGGCTGCCCTCCATCCTGGGCAACACCCTCAACTCCCTGGCCGCCACTCTGGCCCCCACCGCCATGCTCACCGTGGGCATGGTCCTGGCCCAGGTGGACCTGCGGCGGGTGATCCTGAACCATCGGGCCCTGCTGGTCAATTTCCTGCGGCTGATCGTCTGCCCGCTGCTGACACTGCTGGTCATCTGGGCCTGCGGCATCACCCGCAGCCAGCCCTGGACCGCCCCCATTCTGATGATCACCATGCTGGCCGCCAGCGCTCCCACCGCCTCCTCCATCTCCCAGTTCGCGGTGCTGTTCGATAACGAGCGGGAACAGGCCTCCATCGTGAACCTGATGAGCGTGATCCTCTGCATCGTCACCATGCCGCTCATCAACCTCCTGTATACCTCTTTCGCGATGTAATACAGCAAATCGACGCAATTCCGGCACTGTCCGCGGTTTTCTTTGTGGATTATTCCCGGTTGCATTTTTCCTTTCCTTTATTATAATGAAAGCAATCTTGAATAGAGGCGCGGCTGACAAGAGTAGGCTCCGTGATCCCGGCAGACAGCGGGGGAGCCGAAAGGGGAGGCCGCCGAAGGGTCTGTCGGCTGTCTGGCCGGCGGGCACCTGGGTCGGAGGAGAACATCCTCCGGACTGTCACTTCGGTGGAGAGCTGTCAAGACGTGCAAGTACAAAACTATTTTTGTGTGCGTCAGCCGTGATCCTTCCACCGGGGATCGCGGCTTTTTGCATACGCAAGGAGGATTTACTCATGTTCTACGGTACGATTTGGTCCCTGCTGCCCCCGGTGATCGCCATCGCTCTGGCGCTGATCTCCAAGGAGGTCTACTCCTCTCTGTTCCTGGGCATCGTGGCCGGCGCCCTGCTGATCGCGGAGTTCTCCCCCGTCGGTGCGCTGAACACGGTGGTCAACGACGGCCTGATCTCCGGCGTGGCGGACGCCTGGAACGCCGGTATTTTCCTGTTTCTGGTCATGCTGGGCATCCTGGTGGCCATGATGAACCGGGCCGGCGGCTCCGCCGCCTTCGGTCGCTGGGCCGAAAAGCACGTGCGCACCCGGGTGGGCGCCATGCTGGCCACCTTCCTGCTGGGCGTGCTGATCTTCGTGGACGACTACTTCAACTGCCTGACCGTGGGCAGCGTGATGCGTCCCGTGACCGACGGCCACAGGATCTCCCGGGCAAAGCTCGCCTATCTGATCGACGCCACCGCCGCCCCCATCTGCATGATCGCCCCCATCTCCTCCTGGGCCGCCGCCGTCAGCGGCATTGTGGACCCGGAGATCATGAGCGGCACCCAGCTCTTCATCCGGGCCATCCCCTGGAACTACTACAGCCTGCTGACCCTGGTGTTCATCATCGGCCTGAGCCTGATGAAGTTTGACTACGGCCCCATGGCCCTGCACGAGAAAAACGCCTTTGAGCGCGGCGACCTGTTCACCACCGCCGACCGCCGGAACGATGACACCGAGCTGGAGGTCTCTCCCCGGGGCAAGGTCATCGATCTGATCCTCCCCGTGGCGGTGCTGATCATCTGCTGCATCATCGGCATGCTGTATGTGGGCGGCTACTACGACGGCACCCCCTTCATGGAGGCCTTTGCCGGCACCGACGCCAGCGTGGGTCTGCCCTGGGGTTCCCTGATCGCCCTGATCATTGCGGTGATCTACTTCCTCTGCCGCCGGGTGCTGAGCTTCCGGGAGGCCATGGACTGCATCATCAAGGGCTTCAACGCCATGGTCCCCGCCCTGCTGATCCTGACCTTCGCCGTCACCCTCAAGAACATGACCGGCATGCTGGGCGCCGCCGACTACGTCTACGGTCTGATGGAGGGCGCCTCCGCCGGGCTCTATAACCTGCTGCCCGCCATCATCTTCCTGGTGGCCTGCTTCCTCGCGTTCTCCACCGGCACCAGCTGGGGCACCTTCGGCATCCTGATCCCCATCGTGACCAACGTCTTCCCCGCCGACAGCCGTCTGCTGGTGATCGGCGTGTCCGCCTGCCTGGCCGGCGCCGTTATGGGCGACCACTGCTCCCCCATCTCCGACACCACCATCATGGCCTCCGCGGGCGCCCAGTGCAACCACCTGAACCACGTCTCCACCCAGATCCCCTACGTTCTGACCGTGGCGGCGGTGAGCTTCGTCAGCTACATCGTGGCGGGCCTGACCCAGAATGTGTTCGTCTCCCTGCTGGTGGGCATCGCCCTGACCGTGGGCACTCTGTTCGTGCTCCGGGCCAAGGTGGGCCAGAAGGTGGCGTGAGTTCCAAGCGTCTATACATCGACCGGCCTCCCGTTTGGGAGGCCGGTTTTTTGGTTATAACAACGAAATCCCGGCAGCGGCGGCGCGCAGGCGCCGCCGTTTTCGTTTCTTTGGGGGTAAAAGCAGTCTGGCGTGGAGCATTACCGGTTTTGGTAAAGATGACGGCGGAGGGAGAGACTTAGAGCGGACTCCCTTTTTTATAATATACCCATAAGGGGGTGCAAGATATGACATACGGCTATGTCCGTGTCTCCAGCGCAGACCAAAACGAGGACCGGCAGCTGCTGGCCATGGAGGAAAAGGCAGTGTCGGAAAAGAACATCTATGTAGACAAGCAGTCAGGCAAAGATTTTAACCGTCCAAGGTACCAACAGCTGGTCAAAAAAATGAAGCCCGGCGATCTGCTCTACATCCTGAGCATTGACCGTCTGGGCCGGAATTATGAAGAGATACTGCGCCAGTGGCGGGTACTGACCAAGGTGATCGGGGTGGATATTTGCGTGATTGACATGCCGCTGCTGGACACTCGGAACGGCAAGGATCTCATGGGGACCTTTATCGCCGATCTGGTGTTGCAAATCCTGTCTTTTGTAGCGCAAAACGAGCGAGAAAACATAAAAAAGCGCCAGGCGGAGGGCATCGCGGCGGCACGCCGGAAGGGGGTACGCTTCGGGAGGCCGGAGATCCCGCCGCCGGAGAACTTTGTTGAGCTTGTGGCGGCCTGGGAAGCAAAAAAAATGCCCTTTGCCGAGGCGGTTCGGCAAAGCGGCATGAGCGAGGCGACCTTTTACCGGAGGCTCAGAGAGCATCGGCTGCATAAGCTGTAAAGCCGCCGCTATCAAAAGGTACACCTTTTGATAGTTCCTAAAACGATGTAATTATAATAACAAAAAGGCGAATAATCAATAATTGTTTTGTTTTCTTTCCACTTTTTCAAAGATACATACATCCCGTGCAGAAAGACTCCCAGGATTATCAAAAGGTGTACCTTTTGACAATCCTGGGAATTTTTCGTCTCCCACCCCATTTTATAGATCAAAAGGAGAACGACATGGAGTCGAAACGCACGGGAGTCCTCTATCGTTATGGCGGCGCTTTGCTTTCCTTTTTTGTGCCGGTGGCGCTGTTTTTCGTCCTGAGCCTCCGGGATGGGGTCCTGGCGAATGTTGTTTCAGACGGGCTGTGTTATCTCTCCGTTGCGGACAGATTTCTCACCAGAGGCCATTTTATCCAGCACGCTATCCGGCCAGAAGGCTTCGTAGTGCCTTTTGGTCTGCCCCTGATCCTGACAGTGTTCCGGGCTCTGGGCATGAGCGTGGAGGCCATTGTGGTTTTTCAGCATTTTCTGATGGGCGGCACTTGTCTTCTGCTGTATCTGACAGAAAAAAACCGTTTTGGCCGCGGCGGCTTTGCTCCGGCGGTACTCTGTCTGGCCTGGCTCCGGCTTCGGATGATTCCTGACAATTTGTATGTGGAGTGTTATTTTCTCTTTTTTCTTTGTCTGATTTTGTGGCTCCTGTCCCGGGATGATATCCCGATGAAGAAAAAACTGATTTGGCTGAATGTCGCCGGTTTCTGTGCCTTCGTGATCCGCCCGGTGCTCCTGGTGGTGTGGTTATCCATTTTAGGCTATACGGTATTTTGCATCCGAAAGAAACAGTTTCCCCTTCGTACGGCCTTGATCCTGTGGGGCGTGTTTGCCCTGCTGCTGCTGGGAAACGCCGCGGTCAACTGCCGGGAGACGGGTCACTGGATCTGGCTGGAAAACTATTCCGGGAGAGAGCTGTTCCTGGCCAACAATCCGTCCACCCGCCCGGTATCCTTCAGCAGCAGTTTGTTGGAAGAATTCGGCGGTTCGCGATACACCGAAATCTATCGGGATAAATCTCTGGACTGGACAGAGAAAAACGCGGTGTTTGCCGCCGCCGCCCGGGAATGGGTCCTTGCAAACCCCGGCGTTTTTATCAAAAACACAGCGATCAAATTTGTTAGGATGTTTTTCATAAGCTGGAGAGGCGGAACGCTTTTTGCCCTGGCGGGTGCCGTGATAGAAATACGCGGAGCCGGTCCCTGCCGCCGCCGGATGCTCTGGGAGCTGGGAGTGTGTCTCCTTCTGGCTTTGATAACGTCCATCGGGCTCGTCATGGGGCGTTACACGCTGCCGATCTGGCCCCTGGCCTCCCTGCACCTGGCGGCGTTGGCCCATGCGGTGCTGGAACGTCTCTTCGCCCGCGGATGACCGGAGCCATCAAATAAAGCTTTTGAGGTTTACTCATGAAAAATCATCTCTTTGCCCGCCAACAAGCGGGTGCGGTGCTGGCGTTTGTGCTTCCTTTCCTGCTGTTCTTGGCCCGCTGTCTCTGGGATGGTTCCCTCACCCGGGAATGGTTTGGCCCGGATGCAAGACTGTATCTCTCTATCGCGGACAATTTTCTGGCTACCGGCCACTTTGCCCAGACTACCCGGCCCGCCGGGAGCTATGTGGTGCCCCTCGGCGTTCCCCTGACCCTGACACTGTTCCGGGCTCTCCACGCCAGCAATGCCGCCATCGTACTGATCCAGCACGGGCTGGTCTCCCTGTCCTGTCTGCTGCTGTATCTTGCGGAGCGGGACCGCTTCGGCCGCGGCGGCTTTGCCCCGGCGGTATTCTGTCTGGCTCTGTTCCGCACCGACATTATGCCGGACAATATTTTTGTGGAGCACTACTATCTTCCGGCCCTGTGCCTGATCCTATGGCTTTTGTCCCAGGAGGGCATGCCATTAAAGAAAAAGCTGCTCTGGCTGAACCTCGCAGGCTTTTATGCCTTTGTCACTCGCCTGGTGCTGCTGCTGGTCTGGCTGCCCATCCTGGGCTATACCCTGTGGTGCGTTATCAAAAAGCGCTTCCCGCTGGGCCGCGCTCTGATCCTGGGGGCAGTGTTTGCCCTGATCCTTCTGGGAAACGCCGCGGTGAACTGCCGGGAGACCGGCCACTGGATCTGGATGGAGAACTATTCCGGTTCGGATATGTATACCGCCAACAATCCCCATACTCACGCCCGCTCTTACCAGAACCAGGAGCGTGAGGAATACCTGGGGGAGGAGTATTACGCCATACAGGAGGACGAAAGCCTGGACCCGACGGAGAAAAACGCCGCCCTCTCCGCCCTGGCCCGACAGTGGATCGGCGAAAACCCCGGCACCTTTTTGAAAAACACGATGAAGAAAATGAGTGTGATCTTTCTCTCCTACTGGAAGGGCGGCACCCTGATGGCCCTGGTCGGCGCCATGGTCTCCCTGGGCGGAGCCGGGCCCGAACGCCGTCTGCGGCTCTGGGAGCTGGCCGTAAACTTTGCGCTGGTGGCGGCCACCTCTACCGTTCTTGCCATCAGCCGCTACACGCTGCCGATCTGGCCCCTGGCCTCCCTGCATTTGGCGGCCCTGGCCCACGCGGTGCTGGCCTTGCTGAAGTACAGCAAGCGAAAGCGGACGGCGGCGGCGAATAAAAAATGACAGTTTTTGAGCAAAGATTCGGAGGTGACTTTCCTGCCGCAATTATCGTTGACCATTCTCTTCTGCGGGGCGCTGCTGCTTCTGCTGCCTGATTCTACCGCCGGAGGGCTATCGGCCGCGTGGTCTTTGCCGCAGGATTTGGATTCATGATTTGGAAAAAAGATCAAGTTAGAGTGATTTCGGAGGGGACGACGCATTTTCGTCTCCCCTTGGCGCTTATGTTCAGCGGGTATCTGGGACTGGTTTTTTATGATCTCTGGCTTCCCTCTCCCCAACTGCAGGCAATGGCCGAGAGGCTTAGGCTGCCGGCAGATGGTTTGCTGGGCTTTGTCGCCGCGGGGCTGTCGCTGCTCTCGCTCTTTCTTGTCTGCGCAATTCTCCGGCGCATCACGGAAGGGCTTTCCCGTGTTCCGCTGCGGGTCGGGCCGGCCACGGAACTGGTCGTATGCCTGGGGACCGCCGCCATAACGGTAGCCCTGGCTCAGCTGGAGGTCTATTGCAAGCCCTTTTCCATGGGATATGAGAAATTCCTGTTGGGGATGCTACTGGTGGCAGCGGCGATTTTGTTTCTGTATGTTTTCATAGGGAAAATGCTGCCCTCCGTCTTTTTCGCCGCCGGATTCTTTATGGTGATCGCCACGGCCAATACATATACCTTCCGTTTCCGTAAACGCCCATTTGAGCCTACGGACCTCTATTCTCTGGGCACAGCCATGGATGTTGCGGAGAGCTACAGTTTGTTTCCCATCCCCATCCGGCTGATCTTCAGCTGGGGCGTCTTTTCCGCCGTACTGCTGGTGCTCTACGGGCTGGATCATTTTGTGAAAACCACATCCTCGAAAAAAGCTCGTGGGTTCTTGCTGCCGGTCTGCATCATCGTCATCGCCGCGGTCATAGCTTATTCTTCTCGACTGAAACCATACCACTGGGTCAATCAAGGAGCTTCTTTCCATGGATACTTTCTGGATTTTACATCCAAGCTCAAGGAACTCCGTGTCGCAAAGCCCGATTCCTACCGTGTCGGAGAGGTCGACGCACTGGCCCATGACTACGCGCCGGACGAAGGCGTGGCTGAAAACGAATCATCTCCTCCACACATCATCGTTATCATGGACGAGTCCTTTTCGGATTTGGGCGTACTGGGCGATTTTTCCACCGATACGGAAGTCACGCCCTTTATCTCCTCTCTGAAGGAAAACACGGTTTCCGGCTATGCTCTGGTCTCCGTCCACGGCGGGAACACAGCCAACTCGGAATATGAATTTCTTACCGGAAATTCCATGGCCTGGCTGTCGCCCAGCTCGGTCCCCTATCAGCAGTATCTCCGTTCCCCCTCCTATTCCATGGTCTCCTGGCTGAAGCTTCGCTGCAATTACAAGTGCATCGCCATGCACCCTTACCTGCCCAATGGATGGAACCGGCCCAACGCATATCGGTATCTGGGCTTTGACGAATGCCATTTTATGGAGGACTTCCCACAGGAGAAATATGTGCGGGATCGGATCAGCGACCAGGAAATGTTTGAATATCTGGCAGACCTGTACGAAAAAGAAAAAAGCCGACCTCTGTTTCTTTTCGGTGTGACCATGCAAAACCACGGCAGCTATAACTACAGAGGAGGCTTTACAAATACCGTCTCCCTTTCGGACAATATCGGTCGATTCCCGGATGTGGAGCTATACCTCTCCCTGATCCACGAAACCGACAAGGCGGTGGAGTGGCTGATCCGTTACTTTCAAAACGTAGAGGAGGACGTGGTGATCGTTTTCTTCGGTGACCATCAGCCTTCCATCAGCGATGCGTTTTTTGAGGCTGTCAGCGCTTCCTCCGCGTTCTCTCTGGATGAGCGGCAAAAGCTCTATAAGGTCCCGTTTTTTATCTGGTCCAATTACGACCGGGAGGACGAGTGGATAGACTGCGTCAGTCTGAATTATTTATCCTCTTATGTGTATGAAGCCGCGGGGCTGGCCCTGCCGCCTTACAACCGCTTTCTCCGGGAGCTGGAGCAAACGATCCCCGCTATCAACGCCAACGGATTTTACTCCCTGGCCGAGCGCCGCTTTCTGTCCCTGGATGAGGCCAACGCAGAGGAAAGGCTCTGGCTGGACCGATATGAGGCGCTGCAGTACAACAACATCGTTGACAAGGCCCACCGGAACGACGCCCTGTTTCCCGTCATCGAGTGATGGGAGAGGACTGTCCTCTCCCATCTTTTTCTTGCCCTTTGCTCCCGGGCGTGGTAGAATATGGCATATTTTGCTTCCTGCGGCAGCCAGCCGCGGGAGAAAGGATGAGAAAATGAACGCAAGCGACAAGACCATGGAAAAGATCGTCAATCTCTGCAAGGGACGGGGCTATGTCTACCCCTCCAGCGAGATTTACGGCGGTCTCAGCAACAGCTGGGATTTCGGCCCGCTGGGCGCGGAGCTGAAAAACAACGTGAAGCGCGCCTGGTGGAAGAAGTTCGTGCAGGAGAATCCCTACAACGTGGGGCTGGACTCCGCCATTCTGATGAACAGCCAGGTGTGGGTGGCCTCCGGCCATGTGGTGAACTTCAACGACCCGCTGATCGACTGCAAATGCTGCAAGATGCGTCACCGGGCCGACAAGCTGATCGAGGACTGGCTGGCGGAGAACCCCACGGAGGGCGTGGTGGTGGAGGCCATGAACAACGACCAGATGGTGGACTTCATCAACGAAAAGCAGATCCCCTGCCCCGGCTGCGGCAAGACCGAGTTCACCGGCATCCGGAAATTCAATCTGATGTTCAAGACCCATATCGGCGTCACCGAGGACAACACCACCGAGGTGTATCTGCGTCCCGAGACCGCCCAGGGCATCTTTGTCAACTTCAACAACGTCCAGCGCACCACCCGCCGGAAGGTCCCCTTCGGCATCTGCCAGATCGGCAAGAGCTTCCGCAACGAGATCACCCCCAAGAACTTCATCTTCCGGGTCCGGGAGTTTGAGCAGATGGAGCTGGAGTTCTTCTGCGAGCCGGACACCGACCTGGAGTGGTTCAAGTACTGGCGGGAGTTCTGCCACAGCTGGCTGACCGGCCTGGGCATGAAGGACGAGTGCCTGCGGCTGCGGGACCACGAGCCCGAGGAGCTGAGCTTCTACTCCAAGGCCACCACCGACTTTGAGTATCTCTTCCCCTTCGGCTGGGGCGAGCTTTGGGGCGTGGCGGACCGGACCGACTACGACCTGACCCAGCACCAGACCGTCTCCGGCAAGGACATGAGCTACTTTGACCAGGAGAAGAACCGCCGCTACATCCCCTATGTGGTGGAGCCCTCCCTGGGCGTAGAGCGTGTGACCCTGGCCTTCCTGTGCGACGCCTACGACGAGGAAGTGGTGGACGCGGCCAAGAACGACGTGCGCACCGTGCTGCGGCTGCACCCGGCCCTGGCCCCCTTCAAGTGCGCGGTGCTGCCCCTGAGCAAAAAGCTGGCCGGCCCCGCCACGGAGCTGTACCACGAGCTGCAGAAGGAGTTCATGGTGGACTACGACGACGCCGGCTCCATCGGCAAGCGCTACCGCCGGGAGGACGAGATCGGCACTCCCTTCTGCATCACCGTGGACTTCCAGACCGTGGGCGACGAGAAGACCCCCGCCGACCATTGCGTCACCATCCGGGAGCGGGACAGCATGGAGCAGATCCGTCTGCCCATCGACCAGGTGAAGGATTATATCGCCCAGAGAGTCAAGTTCTGATTAATAACCCTATAAAAATGACTGCGCCCCGGCTTTCGCCGGGGCGCGATCTATATTGAGGCGGCGCTTTCCCGGCTCCGCCGGAAAAGACCCGTCGGGCTATAGTTTCACCCGACGGGTCGAAATTATAGCCAGCGGTTTTTTCCAGCGCGGCAAAAGGGATTATACCATCTCCTGGTTCTCCGCCAGGACCCGCTTGACGATCCGGATGAAGCCCTCGGCGTAGCGGGGCAGCTGCTCGTTTTTCCGGCTGCAGGCATAGAAATGGCGCTGGTTGTCGTAGTCCCGGAGGGGATAGAAGGCCCCCTGACGGCGGGCGTGGTCGTCCACCAGGTTGTTGGTACAGAGCATGCAGCCCCCCGTGGAGATGGCCACCCGTTTGGCGATCTCCACCGAGTCGGTCTCCAGCAGGACCCGGGGCTTGATGCCGTACTGGCGGAAGAGCTTGTCCTGCACCAGACGGATGCTGTGCCCCTCCCGGAGGGTGACAAAGCTGTCCGTGGGCACCTGGTCCAGGGTGATGGGCGTACCCGCCGGCAGCCGGGAGGCCAGCTCCGAGTTCTTCCCGGCCAGAATGCCCACGGTCTCCCGCTCGATCAGGGTGTAGTTCAGGTGCTTTCCCACGCTTTCGATGGCGGCCAGGGCCAGGTCGATGTGCCCCAGCTCCAGCAGCTCCTCCAGCGTGGTGCTGCCCTCCTCCGTCAGCTCCAGGGACACATGGGGGAACTGCATCAGAAACCAGGGCAGGGCCAGGGGCAGCACCTGCATGGCCCGCTGCACGCTCATCCCCAGACGCAGCACGCCGCTGTTCTCCTGGCGGATCTCCCGCATCTCGTTCTCCAGCCGGTCGTTGGCCGAGAGCATCACGTTGGCCGCCTCCAGATACCGCTCTCCGGCATAGGTCAGGCGCAGGGGAGAGACGTTCCGGTTGAACAGGGCCACCCCGTATTCCTCCTCCGCCTGGCGGATGGTCTGGCTCAGAGAGGGCTGGCTGACATAGAGTTTTTTCGCCGCCGCGGTGACGCTTCCCTCCTGCACCACCGTGCGTATATAATTTGCTTGCTTTAAGTTCATATTTTCCCCTCTTTTTTTGGCAGTATGATCAACCGCCATATAATTTCGCTTATAATTATATAATGTTTATATTATATTTGTCAACGGTTATAAGTATTTGCCTATAAAATATTAACGAAAAAGGAATTTGCAGGACTTGCAGAAAAATGGTATCTTTTATAGTAGCTATCCAAGCGTGTTTTTTTCCCTAAAAAATCATACGAGAGGAGCAGTGGTTAATGGAAATTCTCAAACCGGCAATGGCGGGCACACTGGAATCCAGCGACGCGCAGGTGACAGTGGAGCCCGGCGAGGGAAAGATCGAGCTTTCCCTGGAGAGCAGCGTTCTCAATCAGTACGGACGGCAGATCCGTCAGACCGTTTTGGAGACGCTGGATCGTCTGGGCGTGAACAATGCCCGGGTGACCGTTGTTGACAAGGGCGCGTTGGACTGCACGCTGAAGGCCCGTGTGGAGTGCGCGGTATTCCGCAGCTGTGACGCTTCGGCGAAAAACATTCCCTGGGGAGGTGCTGTGAGATGATCCCGAGACCCACACCTGATCGTTTCCGTCTTCGCCGCTCCATGATCTTCATGAGCGCCCAGAAGCCCGGCCTGATCAAGGACGCCTACATCTACGGCGTGGACAGCATCATGCTGGACCTGGAAGACGCGGTGGCCGAGAACCAGAAGGACGCCGCCCGCTTCTCCCTGTACCACACCCTGAAGACCATCGACTACGGCGACACCGAAGTGATCGTGCGTATCAACGGTCTGGACACCCCCCACTGGCAGGAAGACATCCGCGTGTGCGTGGCCGGCGGAGCCGACGGCATCCGTATCGCCAAGTGCGAGAGCGCCAATGACGTGCACATCGTGGAAAAGGCCGTGGAAGAGGCCGAAGAGGAGTTCGGCGTGGAGAAGGGCCGCACCCTTCTCATGGCCGCTCTGGAGAGCCCCAAGGGCATCATCAACGCCTATGAGATCTGCGCCGCCTCCGATCGTATGTTCGGCGTGGCCATCTCCGGCGGTGACTTCCGCAAGAGCATGCAGACCACCTTCCAGCGCGACGGCATCGACATGGTCTATGCCCGCGGCGCCATGCTGGTAGCCGCCCGTGCCGCCGGCGTTCAGTGCTTCGACACCGTGTTCACCAACCTGGACGACGCCGAGGGCTTTGAGGCTGAGGTCCGTCAGAACAAGGCCATGGGCTTTGACGGCAAGAGCCTTATCAACCCCAAGCAGATCCGCCTGGTGCACGAGATCTTTGCCCCCACCGAGAAGGAAGTCGTCCAGGCCGAGAAGATCGTCCGGGCGTATCGGGAGCAGAGCGCTGCCGGCGTCGGTGTGTTCACCGTGGACGGCAAAATGATCGACATCGCATTTATCCCCGGCGCGGAGCGCGTACTGAAGCTGGCCCGTGCCTGCGGACTTTGGGAGGGTGATCTGGTATGAAAAACGCAGTAGGCAGAGAGATTCCCGATTACCTGCTTGTCAACGGCAAGGAGGTATATCAGGGCAAGAATTACATGGATGGCAAGTACATCCAGAAGGCTTCCCCCCGCACCCGCCGCTGTGAGGCGCCCCAGGAGAGCAAGGTCGTTGCCAACCTGGTGGAGGCTCTGAAGCAGTGCGGCGCCCACGACGGCATGACCTTCTCCTTCCATCACCACCTGCGCAACGGCGACTATGTGGTCAACATGGTCATGAAGGCCGCCATCGAGGAGCTGGGTCTGAAGGATATGGTCATCGCGGCCAGCTCCCTGGGCTCCGCCCATGACCCCATTGCCGCCTACATTGAGGAAGGCAAGGTCGTGGGTATCCAGACCTCCGGCATCCGCGGCAAGATGGGTGAAGTGGTCTCCGCCGGCAAGCTGAAGACCCCCGCCATCATCCGTTCCCACGGCGGACGTCCCCGCGCCATTGAGGGCGGAGAGGTCCATATCGACATCGCCTTCATCGCCGCTCCCACCAGCGACTGCGTGGGCAACTGCCGCGGCATCGGCGGCAAGAGCAACTGCGGCTCCATGGGCTATGCCATGACCGACGCCAAGTACGCCGATCACGTGGTGGTCGTCACCGACTGCCTGGTGGACTTCCCCAACATGCCCGCCAGCGTGGAAGCCATCGACGTGGACGCCGTTGTGGTCGTTGACTCCATCGGCAACCCCAAGAAGATCGCCTCCGCCGCCGCCCGCATCAGCCAGAACCCCCGGGATCTGATGATGGCCGAGAACGTGGCCCGCGTCATCGCCGCCACTCCCTACTTCAAGGAAGGCTTCTCCTTCCAGACCGGCGTGGGCGGCCCCTCCCTGGCGGCCAACCTGTTCCTGGAGAAGTACATGGACGAGCGCGGCATCAAGATGGGCTGGGCCATCGGCGGCATCTGCGGCCCCATGGTGGAGCTGCTGAAGAAGGGCAAGGTCGGCAAGGTCAT
>JAFYAQ010000020.1 GCA_017540645.1 Oscillospiraceae bacterium | reverse complement strand
TCTGTAAGAACCCTTTCTGGTGCTTATTTGCATAAGCTTTCTTACTTTGTTCAATTTACAAGGTACACAAGTTTCTTCGCCTCGCCGCCCGCTTTTTTGGAGCTTTTGTCGCCCCTCGTCGCCGGCAGCTTGGTTAATATAGCACCCCGTCTTGGTTTTGTCAAGCTTTTTTCCAAAAAATTTTGAAAAAAGTTTTCGGGCGTTTCGGGGGACGAATGAGCCGCCTCCCGCTTTGCGCGGAGGCGGCTCATTCGACGTCTTCCCGAAAGGAAGACATCAGACGGCCCGAGTGACCTTGCCGCTGCGCAGGCAGCGGGTGCAGGCGTAAACGTGCTTCGGGGTACCGTCTACGATGGCCTTCACGCGCTTGACGTTGGGCTTCCAGACCCGGTTGGCGCGCCGGTGGGAATGGCTGACCTTGATGCCGAAGGCGACATCCTTGTCACAAAATTCACACTTTGCCATACTTTCTGCACCTCCTCATCCAAGATGGTACTATTCTCCGCCGGGAGACACAGCTCCACGGCAGACAGCTTATTAATAATAGCAGAGTGTTTTCCCGATTGCAAGAGAAACTTTTTAAAAAACCCGGAAAAAACGCAAATTCTTCCCGAGGACCTCTTCTCTTTTGGTTGCCAATTGGGCGCACAATGATTATAATAGTAGCATATCATCTTTTTGATCATCATTCGGAAGGGAGTGTGGCGTTCATGGCGCCCTTTTCCATCGCGCTGAGCAGCATCGTGAAAAAGCACGGGCTGACCGTCTATCATCGGGGAAGCGATTTTGACTCCATCCGTATCTCCACCTGCGATGTTTCCCGCCCCGCCCTGCCGCTGGCCGGGTTTTACAATTACTATGACCCCTCCCGGGTACAGATCATCGGCAAGCTGGAATACACCTATCTGGAAACCATGGAGCTGGCCGATCAGCAGGACCGGCTGGACCGCTTCATGTCCAGCGGCATCCGCTTTTGTATCGTAGCCCACGGGATGCCCGTGCCGCCGGAAATGGGCCGGGCGGCAAAACGCTACAACGTGACCATCCTGACCACCGAGCAGGACACCAGCGAATTCATGGCCCAGCTCATCATTTCGCTCAACTACGCCCTGGCCCCCCGTACCACGCTCCACGGAGTGCTGATGGAGGTCCACGGCGAGGGGGTGCTGATCACCGGCGAGAGCGGCGTCGGCAAGAGCGAGAACGCCATGGCCATGCTGCGCCGGGGCCACCGGCTGGTGGCCGACGACGCGGTGGAGGTAAAGCGCACCGGTCAGGACACCCTGATCGGCACGGCGCCGGAGATGATCCGTTATTTCATGGAGATCCGGGGCATCGGTCTGATCGACGCCCGCCACATGTTCGGCATCAGCGCCGTAAAGCAGGAGCAGTCCATCGATCTGGAGGTGCACTTCGAGCCCTGGGACGAGGATAAGCTCTACGACCGGCTGGGCACAGACATGGCGACCCACGAGATCCTGGGCGTCAAGATCCCCTACTTCCTGATCCCCGTGCGGCCCGGGCGGAACCTGCCCGCCCTGCTGGAGCTGGCCGCCATGAACAACCGGGAGCGGAAGATGGGCTACAACGCGGCCCAGGCTCTGGTGGACCGGCACGACAATATGGTGGATCTGGGATGAGAAGTTCACTGCTGCAGGAGCTGAAAAGCCGCTGTCCGGAGCTGGTGATCCTCCCCGAGGAGCCCATGGCAAAGCACTGCTCCTTCCGCATCGGCGGGATCGCGGACGCCATGCTCCTCCCCTCCTCCCCGGAGGAGGCGGAGACGGTCTGCCGCGTTCTGCGCCAGGCCGGGGAGGCGCCCCTGCTCATGGGCAACGGCACCAACCTTCTGGTGACCGACGCCCCCCTGCACCGGATGGTGCTGCGGCTGGGCGAGGGCTTTTCCCGGATCAGCGTCCGGGGGAACACCCTGCATTCCGAAAGCGGCGCGCTGCTGTCCCAGCTGGCCACGGCCGCGGCCCGGGCCGGTCTGACCGGTCTGGAGTTTGCCCACGGCATCCCCGGTTCGGTGGGCGGCGGCGTGAGTATGAACGCCGGAGCCTACGGGGGCGAGATGAAGGACGCGGTGGTGTCCGTGGTCTATCTGGATGAGGAGCTGTGCCTACGGGAGACAGAGGATCCGGATTTTTCCTACCGGCACAGCATGTTTTCGGGCACCGAGCAGGTGGTGCTGAGTGCCGACTTCCGCCTGTCGGAGGGAGACGAGACCGCCATACGGGAAAAAATGCGCCAGCTGATGGCAAAGCGAAAGGCCAGCCAGCCTCTGGAGCTTCCGTCCGCGGGCAGCACCTTCAAACGGCCCGTGGGGGGCTATGCCGCCGCGCTGATCGACCAGGCGGGGCTGAAGGGCGTGCAGATCGGCGGCGCCGCGGTGAGCGAAAAGCACGCGGGCTTTGTGGTTAACCGGGGCGGCGCCAGCTTTGACGACGTGCTGCGGCTGATGGACCTGATCCAGGAGACGGTGCTTCAGCGTTTCGGGATCAGCCTGGAGCCCGAAGTGAAAATCATACGCAGCTGACCCGGAAAGGGAGATAGATATGGAATTTCTCATTGTCACCGGCCTCTCGGGGGCCGGAAAGACCCAGGCCGCCAACATCCTGGAGGACCTGGACTATTACTGCGTGGACAACATGCCCACCGAGCTTTTGAAGCCCTTCGCCGAGTTCTGTCTGGCCTCCCAGGGCCGTTTTCGCAAGGTGGCGCTGGTGACGGACGTGCGCTCCGCGGGGCGCTTTGAGGATCTGTTCACCGCGCTGGAGTCCCTGCGGGATCTGGACTGCAGCTTCCGCATCCTCTTTATCGAGGCGCCGGTGAACGTGATCGTCCGGCGGTACAAGGAGACCCGCCGCCCCCATCCTCTGGCCGTGGCCGGGGAGACCATCCAGGGGGCCGTGGGGCGGGAGATCGCCCTGATGCAGCCGGTGCGGGAGCGGGCGGACTACATCATCAACACCGGCTCCACCAACCTGAGCCAGCTCCACGCGGAGATCAGCCGTCTGTTTGCCGAGGGGGGCAAGTCCACCCTGCCGGTGAACGTGATCGCCTTCGGGTATAAATACGGCATCCCTCTGGAGTCGGATCTGGTGTTTGACGTGCGCTTTCTGCCCAATCCTTATTATATAGAAGAGCTGAAAAGCCAGAGCGGGCTGGATCAAAGCGTCTACGACTATGTGATGAAGCAGCCGGACGCGGAGGGCTACGCCAAAAAGCTGTGCGATCTGCTGGACTTCCTGCTGCCCCGCTTCCAGGAAGAGGGCAAGACCTCCCTGACCGTGGCGGTGGGCTGCACCGGCGGCCGCCACCGGAGCGTGGCCATGGCCCGGACCATCACCGATTATCTGCTGGAACACGGGCAGATCGCCCGTCTGATCTGCCGGGATATGAACCGGACCGGCGAAACTTCCTGAACCGACACAGAAAGAGGCCTTTTGCATGTCCTTTTCCTCTGAAACAAAAGACGAGCTCTGCCGCGTGCCCCTGAGCCGGGAGTGCTGCGCCCAGGCGGAGGCCTACGGCATCCTCCTGTACTGCCATACCTTTGACCGGCGGGAGGTGCGGATCGTCACGGCCAACGACTCCCTGGCCGCCCGGCTGCCCCGGCTGTTCCGCCGGGCCTTCGGTCTGGAATTCGACCGCCTGCCCCCGGAAAACAGCGCCGGAAAGCGGAGCTTTCTCATCACCGACGAGCAAAAGCTTCTGACCATTTTCTCGACATTTGGGCAGGAAAATGCCGTGGCCTGCCACATCAACTATGGCGTGCTGGAGTCGGACTGCTGCCGGCAGAGCTTCCTCCGGGGGGCCTTCCTGGCCGGGGGCAGCATCACCGACCCCATGAAGCGCTACCATCTGGAGCTGCTGTGCCCCCACCCCAGCGTCAGCCGGGAGGCCCACAACCTGCTGCTGGAGATGGGCTTTGCCCCCAAGGAGACCCGGCGCGCGGGGGCCTGTCTCGCTTACTTTAAGCAGTCCGAGGCCATCGAGGACGTGCTGACCACCATGGGCGCCCCTCTGGCCGCCATGGCGGTGATGCAGGCCAAGATGGAAAAGGACGTGAGCAACACCGTCAACCGCCGGGTCAACTGCGACAGCGCCAACGCGGACAAGATTGTCTCCGCCGCCCAGGAGCAGCTGGCCGTCATCCGGGAGCTGGACCGGCGGTATGGGCTCAGCAACCTGCCCGATCCGCTGCAGGAGACCGCCATGCTGCGCATCGTAAACCCGGACTCCTCTCTGACGGATCTGGCCTCCCTGGCGGACCCGCCGGTGAGCAAGAGCTGCATGAGCCACCGGATGAAAAAGCTGATGGACTTCCTCCCGGACGGAGAATAATACAAAAACAAAGCCGCCCTCCCCGTTGCGTGGGGAAGGCGGTTTTTTCATATGCTGCGTCAGATCTCGGTGATCTCCAGTCCGAACTCCCGCCGGAAGGAGGCGGCGATGCCCCGGTGAAGCCAGCGGCTGAGGGGATGATCCACCGCGCAAAAGCCGTGGGTCACCCGGGGAGCGGAGAACATCTCGCAGGGGATGCCCGTCTCCAGCAGCCGCAGCCCGTAGGCCAGGCCCTCATCCCGGAGGGGGTCATACTCCGCCGTGACGATCAGATGGGGTCCCAGTCCCCGCAGATCTTCGCATTTATTGGGCAGCGCGTAATAGCTGGGGGTGATCCCCCGGTTCATGCCGGCATACTGTACGTACCCGATCTGGGGATATGGCACGTCCCAGTGGGCAAGGCTGCCGAACTGGTGCTTGGAGGTGCTGGGCACATTGTCCAGCGTGGGGCAGTTCAGCACCGTCAGGGCGGGGGTCGGCTCGCCCCGGTCCCGGAGGTAGAGCGCCAGTCCCGCGCAGAGTCCTCCGCCGGCGCTGGTGCCGTGGAGACCCAGCCGCGTCCCGTCGCCGCCCAGCGAGGCAGCGTTTTCCGAAAGCCAGAGATAGGCCCGATGGCAGTCCAGCAGGGGTTCCGGGAAGCTCACCGTCTCCCCGGCCAGCCGGTACTCCACGCTGGCCACCAGGCAGCCGGAGTATCGCGCCAGCTTCAGGCAGCGGTCGTTGTCGATCGCCACGCTGCCGCGGGTAAAGCCGCCGCCGTGCACGTCCAGGATCACCGGAGCGTTGGGGATCATCTCCGCCGGGCGAAAGATCCGCAGCGCAATGGTTTGGCCCTCATGGACGCCGGGGATGGAGATATCCTCCATACTCTCCCCTTCCCGGAGCTCATAGCTGCGGAGCATGCGCTGCAGCTCATCGATGGGCACCGTACCGTTCCGGTCGGTTTGCAGCATCATGGTCACATGGGCCTCATAGCCCGGATAAGGCTTCAGTTCCCGATGACAAATCCTCATGCGCTCTCCCCCTCTTTCTTCGCGGGAGCGCCGCGCTTCTCCAGCCGGGCGTTGCGGAAGTAGATCAAAACCCCGGCGCTGAGCATCAGCAGGTTCACCACATAGAAGAACATGACGTACCAGGGGACCACCTCTGTCCAGACGGCGGCGGTACCGGTCACATGGACCCGGTAGTAAATGCTCAGCAGCTTACCGGTGATGGCAAACACATACCCCACCCAGATCAGCAGGTAGAAGGGCAGGCTCATGCCCTTGGTGGAGCGGGCTCTCCAGGCCTTGGAGATGTTCAGCGGCCAGGACAGGCCGAAGCAAACCACCATCAGTGCTTCCATAACGCTCGCCATTGACAGCATGGAATGTCCTCCTTTCAGCAGCCCTTGGGCTCTTCGTAGGTCCTTTCAATATCGGTAAAACCGCGGGCCGAGCGCAGGCAGTCCTCAAAGCGGTCCACGATCCAGGTGCGGACGCCCTCGGTGCCGACGATCAGCTCGTTTTTGTCCTTGGTCTCCAGGGTTTTCAGCAGCGGGCACAGGTGCGGATGGGGATTGAGATAGATGTCCACCCGGTTTTCCTTGCAGTATTCCCAGGTCTTCACGCAGGTGGAGGCGAAAATCAGCGCCTGCTCCACCGCGTACTGGGCGGAGAAGGGGTACACCCCGGGGTAGTGTCCCGGCCCGAAAATGCCGAAGCCGCCGAACATCACCGCCACGTGCTCCTCGCCCTTGTCGTGGACGTTGAAGAAGTAGTTCAGGCAGCCGGGGGTGTGGCCCGGGGCGGCCATCACGTACACGTAGTTGGAGCCGAAATCGAAGCGCTCGCCGTCCTCCACCAGCCGGGTGATCCGGGGGATCAGGGGATTTTTGTCCCGGTTGTCCAGGGAGGACACCATAAAGATGCAGTCCTCCCGGCTCAGGGCCACGTCGCAGCCGGTTCGGCGCCAGACGTGATCCGCGCCCAGGTAGTGGTCAAAGTGGCCGTGGGTCAGAAACAGGGTGTTGATTGGCTCGTCCTGCAGGCCCAGCTCCGCAAGGCCCGGGATCAGATAGCGCTCGTCCGCTTCGGGGATGTCCATGGAATCGAAGAGGACCAGTCCCTTGTCGGTGCGGAGGATGTGGAAGCCCTCCTTGGGATGGCCGATATAATAATAATCGTCCGTGATCTGAATTGCAATGCGTTCCTTGTTGTTGAGATCCATTTTCTAGCTCCTTTCCATGTTTTCTTTCGGAAATGGCGGGAGAGAAGCTCTCTCCCGCCATGACGGTTTCTTACAATTACAGGGCAAAGTAGATGGGGATCCAGAGGATGGAGATCACCGCGCTGATAAGCACGCAGGGGAGGTTGAACTTCATCATTTCCTTCATGGAGTAGCCGCCCAGGTTGTAGGCCATCAGGGAACTGGGAGAGGCCAGGGGCGTGCAGAAGGAAACCAGCGTGGAGGCCCGGACCGCGGCTACCACCGGCAGCATGCTCACGTTGTTCTGCAGGCAGGCGATCATGGCGATGGGGGCGAAGATGTTCACCAGGGCGGTATTGTCCATGATCTGGGTCATGGCGGCCAGCACCAGGAAGATCACCGCCACAATGGCGAAGTTGCTCTTCATCTGGAACACGCCGGTAAAGGCTCTGGCGATCAGATCGCCGGCTCCGGAGTTGTTCAGGGCGGTGGACATGGACAGGATAAAGGCCATCATGAACACCAGGGGCCAGTTGACGGAGCGGTACATCTCGCGCTCGTTCAGGATGCCCAGCATCACGCAGAGGAAGGCGGCCACGGAGGCGATCAGGGACATGGAGATGTGCATCTGGCGGGAGAAGATCATCAGCACCAGGGAACCGCCGAAGATCACGTAAGCGGCGATCTCCTTCCAGCGGGGCAGCTCGGACTTTTTCAGCACGTCCAGGCGGTGATCCAGAGCTTCGGTGTTCTTAAGACCCCGCTCCGGCAGCAGCTTGTAGCCGAAGAACATCACAAAGGCCATGACCACCAGGGTGGCGGGGAGACGGGTCAGGCAGAAATCCCAGAAGCCGAACTGCTCGGGGTTGCCCACGTTGGCGGCCATCTGGTTGAAGGTCAGGAACTGGGCCGCGCCGCCGCCGATGGGCAGGCACAGCAGGCCGGCCTGGGCGCCCACGGACACGGGGGCCACCACGCGGGTGGGGGCGATGCCCACCTCGTCGGCCAGAGCCATCATCAGGGGGATGACGGTGATCATGGCGGTGACGCCGCCGATGAAGTGGCAGAGGATGAAGGGCACGAACATGCCGATGAACAGCACCAGGTGGACGCTGTTGCCCTTGGCCTTGCGGACAATGTTGGCGATGTGGTGGAGAATGCTGGTTTTCAGCAGGGCTGCGATGACGACCATCATGCCGATCATGACGATGATGTTGCCGGAGATGAAGTTGGCGAAGACCTCTTTTTCGGTAACCACACCGCTGAGCCACAGAAAGCACATGGCGATGCCGCTGGCCACCGAGGGAGCGATCTTGCCGGTCAACAGGGAATAGGCGACGAAGACAAAGGCGATGAGGGTAAGGATGAGACCGGTGTTCATGGATGCTTCCTCCTTTTTTATGTTTCGGGGGCTTTTTTGTTTGTGCTTTCATTATAACAGCTGTGCAAAAATAATCTCACCTACCGGCACAAATATCTGCTCCTAAAACGGCCTTTTCCCCTGTTTTCCCGGTTAATTTCGGAATAAACGCAAAATTCTTCTCTTTTGGCAAAAAAATATGCTCACTCCCGTTGACAAAAAACCCCGTTGGCTTTACTCTTGAATCATCCTGTTTCATCGGAGGCCGTCATGTGGATCTTCAACCGCACCGACGCATCGTCCAACCCTTTTCGGGAGGCCCCCTTTGTATATATCACCCAGGTCAGCTACATGGCTCAGGCACAGTCCTGGACGCCCTATCCCCATTTTCACACAGATGAGTACGAGTGCACGCTGGTGCTCCGGGGAAACGGCATGCTGAATCTGCCCGGCTGCCGGGAGCCGCTCACGGTGGGGACCATCGTCTTCATCCCGCCCGGCGTGGCCCATTTCTACCAGATGGAGGCGGAAGATCCCCTGGAGCACGTCGCCATCCGCTTTCGTCCGTTTCCCGGCGGCTCGGATCTGGAACAACTCTCCGCCGACGGACAGGTCCGGCTTGTTCAGACGGAGCAGCCGGAGCTGTATCGGCGGATGTTTGAGATGATGGAGCCTCTCTTTCGCTCCAGCGGCGGCACGGTGGATCGGGAGATCCAGATCCTCTGCCTTTTGTTTTTGGACACGGCGCGCCGGGAATTCTCCGAACGGGGACGGATCGTGCCCACCTATACGCCGGAGTATGCCAACGATATCCTGGTCTATCTGCAAAAAAACATCGGCCGGAAGGTGACGCTGCAGGAGCTGGCGGAGCATTTTTCCCTGAGCCAGTCCCATCTCTCCCGGGTGTTTTTGAAAACCTACCACATCTCCCCCATCAACTATCTGATCTACAGCCGGATGCGGCAGGCCCAGGTTTACATTTTACAGGACGATCTGCCCCCCGCGGAGATCGCCAGGCGTCTGGCTTACCACAACACCTGGCACTTCACCAAGGCTTTTGAACAATTCTTCCACTGCCGTCCGGAGGACTACCGGGCCTTTGTAGCCCAGAACGAAAACCGGGACTGACGGAAAAAGGAGCGAGACCATGTCCTTTGTTCACCTGCATGTGCATACGGAATACTCCCTCCTGGACGGGGCCTGCCGGATCGGCGAGCTGGCCAAGAGGGCCAAAGAGCTGGGCCAGACTGCCCTGGCGGTGACGGACCACGGCGTCATGTACGGTGCCGTGGCTTTTTATAAGGCCTGCCGCGCCGAGGGCATCAAGCCCATCATCGGCTGCGAGGTGTATGTGGCGCCCCGCTCCCGCTTCGACAAGGAGCATGGGACGGACAGCCAGTATACCCATCTGATCCTTCTTTGCAAAAACGAGACCGGCTACCGGAATCTCTGCTACCTGGTGAGCTGCGGCTTCACCGACGGCTTCTACGTCAAGCCCCGGATCGACTGGCAGCTGCTGCGCCAGCATGCCCAGGGACTGGTGTGTCTGTCCGGGTGTCTGGCGGGCTACATTGCCCGGAGCATCGTCCAGGACGAGTATGAAAAAGCCAGGGCCAAGGCCCTGGAGCTGCGGGATCTGTTCGGCGAGGACTTCTATCTGGAGATCCAGAACCACGGTATCCCGGAGGAGACCAAGGCCGCTCTGGGCGCCCGCCGCCTGTCCCGGGAGACCGGCATCCCCCTGGTGCTCACCAACGACGTACACTATATAAATAAAGAGGACGCCGTCAACCAGGACGTGCTGCTGTGCATCCAGACGGGCCGCACTGTGGACGAGACGGACCGGATGAAGTTCTCCACCCCGGAGCTGTATCTGAAATCCGAGGAGGAGATGCGCGCCCTGTTCCCGGAGGAGAGCGCCGCGGCGGACATCACCAACGCGATCGCGGATAAGTGCCATTACGATTTCGTGTTCGGCCATTACCACCTGCCCGCCTACCCCCTGCCGGAGGGGGAAACGGACAGCTTTGCCTATCTCTCCCGGCTGTGCCGGGAGGGCTACGCCCGCCGCTACGGGCAGGGCAGCGAATCCCTGGCCCGGCAGCTCAGCTACGAGCTGGATATGATCCGGAAGATGGGCTTTGTGGATTATTTCCTCATCGTCTGGGACTACGTCCACTTCGCCAAGAGCTCCGGCATTCCGGTGGGGCCGGGCCGGGGCAGCGCCGCCGGCAGCATGGTGGCCTATACCCTGAACATCACGGACGTGGACCCTATCCGCTACGGTCTGTTCTTTGAACGCTTCCTGAACCCGGAGCGGGTCAGCATGCCGGATATCGACATGGACTTCTGCCCCCGCCGCCGGGGGGAGGTCATCGACTATGTAGGGCGAAAGTACGGCGCCGACCGGGTGACCCAGATCGTCACCTTCGGCACCATGGCCGCCCGCATGGCCATCCGGGACGTGGGCCGGGCCCTGAACATCCCCTACGGGGACTGCGACACCGTGGCGAAAATGGTGCCTATGGCCCTGAACATGACCCTGGACGAGGCGCTGAAGCTCTCCAAGCCCCTGAAGGACGCCTACGACGCCGACGAAAAGGTCCGGCGGCTGATCGACACCGCCCGGGCTCTGGAGGGCATGCCCCGCCACGCCTCCACCCACGCCGCCGGGGTGGTGATCACCGCCCGGCCCGTCTATGAGTACGTCCCCCTGGCCCGAAACGACGACAACGTGGTCACCCAGTACACCATGACCACTCTGGAGGAGCTGGGCCTGCTGAAAATGGACTTCCTGGGCCTGCGGAATCTGACGGTACTGGAGGACGCGGCGGCCCTGGTGCGCCGGGAGCAGCCGGATTTCCAGGTGGACGCCGTGCCCCTGGACGATCCGGCGGTCTACGAAATGCTCGCTGCGGGCAAGACTTCCGGCGTGTTCCAGCTGGAGAGCGCGGGCATGACCGCGGTTTGTACCGGCATCCGGGCCAAGAGCATCGAGGATATCACCGCCATCATCGCCCTGTACCGGCCCGGTCCCATGGACTCTATTCCAAAATTCATCGAGTGGTCCCAGCACCCGGAGAAGATCCGCTACAAGCACGAGAGCCTCCGGCCCATTCTGGAGGTCACCTACGGCTGCATCGTCTATCAGGAGCAGGTCATCGAGATCTTCCGCTCCCTGGCCGGCTTTTCCCTGGGTCAGGCCGACAACATCCGCCGGGCCATGAGCAAAAAAAAGCACGCCGTCATCGACGCCGAGCGGGCCGCCTTCATCCTGGGGGATCCCCAGCGGGGCATCCCCGGCTGCGTGGCCAAGGGCATCCCGGAGGCGGTGGCCGACAGCATTTACGACGAGATCCTGGACTTTGCCAGCTACGCCTTCAACAAGGCCCACGCCGTCAGCTACGCCGTGGTGGTCTACCGGACCGCCTATATGAAATGCCGCTGGCCCCGGCAGTACATGGCGGCGCTGCTGACCAGCGTTCTGGAAAATTCTGCCAAGATCGCAGAGTACATCGCCGAGTGCCGGGACATGAACATCCGGCTCCTGCCCCCGGATGTGAACGAGTCGGACGCGGACTTCACCGTGGTGGGCGACAACATCCGCTTCGGCCTGGTAGCCATCAAGGGCATCGGCCGGGGCTTTATCCAGTCCCTGATGCGGGAGCGGGAGCAGAACGGTCCCTTCCGGAGTCTGGACGAGTTCTGCCGCCGGCTGAACGGCAAGGAGCTGAACCGGCGGGCGGTGGAGAGCCTGATCAAGGCCGGAGCCTTTGACTCCCTGGGCTTCCGGCGCTCCGCCATGCTGAAGGCCGCCCCTGTCATCGTGGAGACCGTGGCAGAGGACAGCCGGCGAAACATCGCCGGGCAGATGGATCTCTTCGGCATGGGGGAGGAGGAGACGGTGCGCACCGTGCCGCTGCCGGATATCCCGGAGTTCACCCGCCAGGAGCGGATGGCCATGGAGCGGGAGACCACCGGGCTCTATCTTACCGGGCACCCCATGGACGAGTACCGTGACCGGGTCCGGGACGCCGGCGCCGTGTCCATCGGGGCGGTCCTCGCCGATTTCGCCGAGGGGAATCCTCAGCGCTTCCAGGATAACCAGAACATTCTGATCGCCGGGATCATCGCCTCCGTCCGGACCCGGCCCACCAAGAACAACTCCCTCATGAGTTACATCAATCTGGAGGACGACACCGGCTCCATGGAGCTGATCGCCTTCCAGCGGGCGCTGGACCAGGGGGGCGCTTACATCCATGAGACCTCGGCGATCCTGGTCCGGGGGCGCATCTCCCTCCGGGATGAAAAGGATCCCCAGCTGATGGTGGACAGCATCCGGCCGCTCAGCGACCTGGACACCCCCGGCATGCCCGGTGCGGCGCCCAAGGCGCCCCTCTCCCCGGAGACCGGCAAGGCCAGGACCCTGTTCGTCCGCCTGCCGGGGCAGTCGGATCCCCTGTTCCGGCGCCTCACGCTGCTGCAGTCCATGTTCCCGGGCAGCGAGCGAATGGTGATCTATTTTGCCGACACCGGAAAAAGACTGGGCGCGCCGTGCATGATCCACCCCGCCTTTGTGCAGGAGCTGCGGGAGCGCTGCGGTGCGGAGAATGTGGTGGTAAAATAGACCTCCCGGGAGAAACCCAGCAAAGCGGGTCTCATTTAAAATCTGACAGGAGCTCCCCCCACCACTCCAGCAGCCGGAAACGGACCTGGTACCCCGTGTCACTCTCGGAGATCAGCTTCACGTCGTCCCGGCTGAGGGCGGCCGTCTGGGCCGCCTCCTCCACGCCGGCGGTGCAGAGGGGCGGATAGACCACGCACCACCAGTTGCGGCCTTTCCCCTCCCCCAGCACCACCCGGAGAGAGGTATAGGTCCCCGCGGGCAGGGAGAAGTCCCGATAGTTCCGGGTGGGATAGTCCTCCCGGGACAGAGTCACCTGGGCCCGCTCTCCGCTGACCGTCTCCGCCAGCTGCCGCAGCTCGTCCAACTGGGAGGCCAGGCGTGCCTGGGCCTCCCGGGCGTCCGCGGCGTCGGCCAGGAGAGGCTCCACCCGCTCCAGCACCGCGTCCCGGACCTTTTGTTTTACCTCCTGGTCGCGGCTTTCGTCGGACACGGCCAGCACATGGAGCCGCACCACCTTGTCCGACAGCTCCCGCTGCCGGGCGCTGGCCCACACCCCGGACAGCAGTACGGCGCAGCCCAGCAGCAGGATACCCAGCTCCAGCATGCCCGTCCATTTTTCCCAATCTATTTTCATAACAAAAACCGCCCTTCCTATGTACCTTCGCACATAGTATGGGCGGTTTTGTCTGTTTCTATACGATTTACAAAATCAGAATTTGCCTGCCTTGGCGGCCTGCTCCACGGCCACGGCCACGGAAACGGTGGCGCCTACCATGGGGTTGTTGCCCATGCCGATCAGGCCCATCATCTCCACGTGGGCGGGGACGGAGGAAGAGCCGGCGAACTGGGCGTCGGAGTGCATGCGGCCCATGGTGTCGGTCATGCCGTAGCTGGCGGGACCGGCGGCCATGTTGTCCGGGTGCAGGGTGCGGCCCGTGCCGCCGCCGGAGGCCACGGAGAAGTACTTCCTGCCGGCCTCGATGCGCTCCTTCTTATAGGTGCCGGCCACCGGGTGCTGGAAGCGGGTGGGGTTGGTGGAGTTGCCGGTGATGGACACGTCCACGTTTTCCTTCCACATGATGGCCACGCCCTCGGTGACGTCGTTGGCACCGTAGCAGTTCACCTTGGCCCGGGGGCCGTTGGAGTAGGCGTGACGGCTGATCTCCTTCACTTCGCCGGACTTGTAGTCCATCTGGGTCTCCACGAAGGTGAAGCCGTTGATGCGGGAGATGATCTTGGCCGCGTCCTTGCCCAGGCCGTTGAGGATGACCCGCAGGGGCTTCTGACGGACCTTGTTGGCGTTGTTGGCGATGCCGATGGCGCCCTCGGCGGCGGCGAAGGACTCGTGGCCGGCCAGGAAGGCGAAGCACTCGGTCTCCTCGGAGAGGAGCATCTTGCCCAGGTTGCCGTGACCCAGGCCCACCTTCCGGTGGTCGGCTACGGAGCCGGGGATGCAGAAGGCCTGGAGGCCCTCGCCGATGGCGGCGGCGGCGTCCGCGGCGTTGCGGCAGTTCTTCTTGATGGCAATGGCGGCGCCCACGGTGTAGGCCCACTTGGCGTTCTCAAAGCAGATGGGCTGGATGCCTTCCACGATGTGGTAGGCGTCGATCCCCGCGGCATCGCAGACCGCCTTGGCCTCCTCCAGGGAGGACATGCCGTACTTGTTCAGCACAGGAAGGATCTGGCCGATTCTGGCCTCATAGGATTCAAACAGTTCCATTCTCTTCTCCTCCTTACTCTCTGCGCGGGTCGATGAGCTTGGCGGCGTCGGCCACACGGCCATACTGGCCGGAAGCCTTCTTGATCGCCTCGGCGGGCTCCACGCCGTCCTTGATAAAGTCCATCATCTTGCCGAAGTTGATGTACTGATAGCCGATGATCTCGTCATTCTCATCCAGGGCGATCTTGGTGACGTAACCCTCGGTCATCTCCAGATACCGGGGGCCCTTCTTCAGGGTGCCGTACATAGTGCCTACCATGGAGCGGTCGCCCTTGCCCAGATCCTCAAAGCCGGCGCCGATGGACAGGCCGTCGTCGGAGAAGGCGCTCTGGGTGCGGCCGTAGACGATCTGCAGGAACAGCTCACGCATGGCAGTGTTGATGGCGTCGCACACCAGGTCGGTGTTCAGCGCTTCCAGAATGGTCAGACCGGGCAGGATCTCCGCGGCCATGGCGGCGGAGTGGGTCATGCCGGAGCAGCCGATGGTCTCCACCAGGGCCTCCTGGATCACGCCGTCCTTGACGTTCAGGCTGAGCTTGCAGCCGCCCTGCTGGGGTGCGCACCAGCCGATGCCGTGGGTGTAGCCCTTGATGTCCTTGATCTCTTTGGCGGAGATCCACTGGCCCTCCTCGGGGATGGGAGCGGCGCCGTGATGCACGCCCTGGGCCACAGGACACTGCATCTCGATCTTCTTTGTGTAGGTCATACTCTCCTCCTTCATATTCTGCCGAAAAAATGGGGATTTTTACCCTTACCTTTTATTTTATCATGGCATATGGGGAAAAACAAGGGGATTTTGCAGAATTTAGCCCTGTCCCCGGGGGCGTCTCCGGCTCGGGACGCAAGAAAGAGCCTGCCGCTTTCACGGCAGGCTCTTTGTGTTTTCCGGTCTCAGTCCTTTTTCCCGCCCTTGAGATTCTTCATCCGTAGGCTGTGGTCCAGGATGCGCTTGCGCAGGCGAAGGTTCTGGGGCGTGACCTCCAGCAGCTCGTCGTCCGCCAGGAATTCCAGGCACTGCTCCAGACTCAGCTGCCGGGGCGGCACCAGGCGCAGGGCCTCGTCGCTGCCGGAGGCCCGGGTGTTGGTCAGGTGCTTGGTGCGGCACACGTTCACGGGGATGTCCTCCTGCTTGGGGGAGGCGCCCACGATCATGCCGCCGTAGACCTTGGTGCCGGGGGTGATGAACATGGCGCCCCGCTCCTGGGCGTTCCAGATACCGTAGGCCACGGCCTCGCCCTGCTCCCAGGCGATCAGGGAGCCGGTGGTCCGCCGGGCGATCTCCCCCTTGAAGGGGGCGTAGCCCGAGAGGACGGAGGCCATGATGCCCTCCCCGTGGGTGTCGGTGAGAAACTCGTTCCGATAGCCGAACAGGCCCCGGCTGGGGACGCTGAATTTGAGACGCATGCGGCTGCCCACAGGGTTCATCTCCAGCAGTTCACCCTTGCGGGTGCCCATCTTTTCAATGACGGCGCCCACGTACTCCTGGGGCACGTCCGCCACCATCTCCTCCATGGGCTCCTGGAGCGTTCCGTTCTCGTCCCGGTTCATCAGCACCCGGGGGGGCGACACCTGGAACTCATAGCCTTCCCGGCGCATGGTCTCGATCAGGATGGACAGGCTCATCTCGCCCCGGCCCGCCACGTTGAAGCTGTCGGTGCTGTTCTCCACGTCCGTGACCCGCAGGGACACGTCCTTCATGGTCTCCCGGTACAGCCGGTCCCGGATCTGGCGGCTGGTGACGAACTTGCCCTCCCGTCCGGCGAAGGGGGAGTCGTTGACGGAGAAGGTCATCTCCATGGTGGGAGGTGAGATCTTCACAAAAGGCAGGGGCTCCACGCTGCCCACGGCGCAGATGGTGTCGCCGATGGACACCTCGCCGATGCCGCTCATGGCCACGATGTTGCCGGCCGCGGCCTCGGTGACGGGGACCTTGGCCAGGCCGTCGTACTCATAGAGGGACACGGCCCGGGCCCGGCGCACCGGCGCGTCCGGAGCGTGGTAGTTGCACAGGCAGATGTCCATGTTCTGCCGCACGATGCCCCGCTCGATACGTCCGATGGCGATACGGCCCACGAACTCGTTATAGTCCAGAGAGGAAACCAGCATCTGGAAGGGGGCGGCGGTGTCCTGCTCGGGGGCGGGGATATACTCCAGAATGGTGTCAAACAGGGGCTGCAGGTCCACCCCGGCCTTGTCCGGGGAATAGGAGGCCGTGCCGTTGCGGCCGGAGCAGAAGAGCATGGGGGAATCCAGCTGCTCGTCCGTGGCGTTCAGGTCGATCAGCAGCTCCAGCACCTCGTCCACCACCTCGTGGACCCGCTGGTCGGGCCGGTCGATCTTGTTGACCACCACGATCACCCGGTGGCCCAGCTCCAGGGCGCGGCCCAGCACGAAGCGGGTCTGGGGCATGGGGCCCTCGGCGGCGTCCACCAGCAGAATGACGCCGTTGACCATCTTCAGCACCCGCTCCACCTCGCCGCCGAAGTCGGCGTGGCCCGGAGTGTCCACGATATTGATCTTCACGCCCTTGTAATTGACGGCGGTGTTCTTGGCCAGGATCGTGATGCCCCGTTCCCGCTCCAGGTCGCCGGAGTCCATGACCCGGTCCACCACCTCCTGGTTTTCCCGGTATACGCCGGACTGCTTGAGCATCTCGTCCACCAGCGTGGTCTTGCCGTGGTCAACATGGGCGATGATCGCTACGTTCCGAATTTCCATAGGTTGTTTCCATCTCCACTTTTTTCAAACTAAAAAGGTATTATAGCACGGAAAGCAGCGCATGAAAAGTATTTTTTTCGCGCGTTTCGTCTTCTTCGTCTTCTGTGCCGTTTTCACAAGATAGAGCTTGACGGAAGAGAGCTTTCTATTATAATATGTACAATAACAGGGATACGGTCTGACAGGAGAGGGGGCAGGCCGGCATCTGTTAAAAAGCAAAAGGAAAGAATACACAGGGAGGGAAACATCATGTTGACTTTGGAAACCATTGAAAAAACCCTGAACATCAATTGCGACCTAATCATGACTACGGCCCTGGCCGCTGTTCTCCTGCTCATCGGCTTCTGGATCAAGAAAAAGGTCCCGTTCCTGACCAAGTACTGCATCCCCGCTCCGGTTATCGGCGGATTTTTGTTCATGTTCATCACCTTCGCCGGCCATCAGACCGGCGCTTTTGCCTTTAACTTCAACACCGGCCTGCAGAATCCCTTCATGCTGGCCTTCTTTACCACCGTCGGCCTGGGCGCCTCGGTGCAGCTGCTCAAAAAGGGCGGCATCCTGCTGGTGATCTACTGGCTGGTGGCCTGCGTGGTGTCCATCATCCAGAACTTCATCAGCGTGGGCCTGGCCGCCGTCACCGGTCTTGAGTACCCCTATGCGCTGCTGGCCGGCGCCATCTCCATGATCGGCGGACACGGCGCGGCCGGCACTTACGGCACCACCTTTACGGAAATGGGCTATCCCGCCGGCGTGACCGTCGGCGCCGCCGCGGCCACCTTCGGCCTGATCTTCGGCGTTCTGGTGGGCGGTCCCGTGGCCCGTCTCCTGATCGAGAAGAACCACCTCACCCCGGACGAGAGCGAAAATCTGGACACCTCCGTGGAGGAAGTCAACGCCGCCCCCGGCGAGAAGCTCAGCTCCCTGGATGTCATCAAAAACGTGGTGGCGATCCTTGCCTGCATGGCCATCGGTTCCCAGGTCTCCGGCTGGATCGGCAAGCTGATCAACATGGGCTTCCCCTCTTATGTGGGCGCCATGTTCATCGCCATGATCCTGCGCAATCTGAACGAGAAGTTCCACTGGTACAACTTCAGCTTCCCGCTGGTGGACGGCATCGGCGACGTAATGCTGAACCTGTATCTGGCCATTGCCCTGATGAGCCTGAACCTCTACCAGCTGCTGGACCTGATCGGGCCCGTGCTGCTGATCGTGGTGGCCCAGGTGGTCGTGCTGATCCTGCTTTGCTACTTTGTCGTCTTCCGCATCCTGGGCAAGAACTATGACGCCGCCGTCATGTGCGCCGGCCTTCTCGGCCACGGCCTGGGCGCTACGCCCTCCGCCATCGTCAACATGACCGCCGTCAAGGACAAATACGGCATGAGCCGCAAAGCCTTCATGATCGTCCCCATCGTCGGTGCGTTCCTGGTGGATATCATCTATCAGCCCCAGACCATCATCTTCATCAAGCTCTTCGTCAAGGGCTTCACCGGCTGATATATACCAACGCCGCGGTCCTCCCCCGCCCCCTCTCCTCTTAAAGCGGGCAGACCGCCGGACCACCGAAAGCAAAAAAGGAGGATTGTGCCGCCATGGCAAAACTCGTCGAATGTATCCCGAATTTCAGCCTGAGCAAAGAAAAAAACGAGGCCGGCTACAACGCCCTGGTGGAAGTCGCCAAGAGCGTGCCCGGCTGTGTTCTCTTTGACGCCCAGACCGACGGAAACCACAACCGCAGCGTCTTTACACTCCTTGGCTCTCCGGAGGCGGTGGAGGAAGCCGCCTTCCAGCTGACCAAAAAAGCCGCGGAGCTCATCGATATGAACAAGCATGTGGGCGAGCACTCCCGGATGGGCGCCACGGACGTGATCCCCTTCGTCCCCACCATGGATGTCACGGTGGAGGAGTGCGTCGCCATCAGCAAGCGCCTGGGCCAGCGGATCTGGGACGAGCTGAAGATCCCGTCCTTCCTGTACGAGGATTCGGCCACCAGACCGGAGCGCCGGAATCTGGCCGCCTGCCGCAAGGGTCAGTTTGAGGGCATGCCCGAAAAGCTGCTCCAGCCCGAATGGGCCCCGGACTTCGGCGAGCGGAAGATCCATCCCACCGCCGGCATCACCGCCATCGGCGCCCGTCCCCCGCTGGTGGCCTTCAACGTGAACCTGGCCACCTCCGACGTGCAGATCGCCAAAAACATCGCCAAGGTCATCCGGGCCTCCTCCGGCGGCTTCCGCAGCTGCAAGGCCATGGGCTTCATGCTGGAGGACCGGGGCATCGCCCAGGTGTCCATGAACCTGGTGAACTATGAGGACACCTCCATCTTCGTGGTCTACGAGATGATCAAGACCCTGGCCGAGCGCTACGGCACCCAGGTGATCGGCAGCGAGCTGGTGGGTCTGGCTCCGGCAAAGGCCCTGATCGACTGCGCGGAGTTCTATCTCAAGCTGGAGAACTTCGACTGCAAGAACCAGATGATGGAATACCACATCATCGACCTGATGGAGTGATCGGACAGGAGGTTCCCCATGTTGTTAGCTGAACTGAAAACCTCCGAGTTTGTGGATCTGGTCGCCTCCGACGCACCGGCCCCCGGCGGCGGCTCTGTGGCCGCGCTGGAGGGCTCCATCGGCGCGGCATTGACCGCCATGGTCGCCAACCTGACCCAGGGGCGGAAAAAGTACGCCCAATTCGCGGAATACGCCGCCCAGGCGGAGGCGGAGGGGCAGGCTCTCAAGGAGCGGCTTCTCGCGGTGATGGACCGGGACACCCAGGCCTTCAACGCCGTCAGCGCCGCCTTTTCCCTGCCGAAGAATACGGACGAGGAAAAAGCGGCCCGCAGCGCCGCCATCCAGGAGGGTCTGAAGGGCTGCACCAAAACGCCCATGGAGATGATGGAGCTGTGCGCCGAGGGCATCGACCTCGCCTCCTCCCTGCTGGAGCACGGCTTCAACGACAGCTCCGCCAGTGATCTGGGCGTGGCGTTTCTGAGCCTTTCCGCGGGTCTCCGGGGCGCCTGGCTCAATGTGCTGATCAACATCGGCTCTCTGAAGGACCGGGACTTTGCCCGGGAATACCGCCGGCGGGGAGAGGATTTGCTCCAGCGTGCCCTGCCCCGGGCGGACGCCGGTCTTGCCAGGGTCACGGCGCTGATCGAGGGCAACTGACCCGAGGGAAAAAACGTCGGCATATCCCGCGTCCTGCGGGATATGCCGACATCTGTATACACAAAGGAGGCGCGTTCCATGATCCTGACTCTGCTGACCCCCGCCGACTATGTCACCACGGCCTGGTCGGGCGGGACCACGACCCAGCTTGCCATAGAGCCCGCCGGCGCGCTTTATGCCGACAGGGACTTCCTCTGGCGGATCAGCAGCGCCAAGGTGGAGCTGGAGGAATCCGATTTCACCGCCCTGCCCGATTACCGCCGGTTCATCTCCACCCTCCGGGGGGACATGACCCTCTCTCACAACGGCGGGCCGGCGCTGACGCTGCGGCCCGGGGATATCCACTGCTTTGACGGCGGCGACCGGACCCACTCCTGGGGCCGCTGCACGGATTTCAACCTTATGCTCCGCAAGGGCGCGGCGGATGGCAGCATGACCGCCCTCCGCATCGAGGGAGAAACCGGCTTCCGGCCGGACAGAGAGACGGAATGTGCGCTGCTCTACTGTGCCGCCGGCAGCGCCGTCGTCCGGGTCGGCGGGGAGGAATACCGGCTCTCCGCCGGGGAATCCATCCTGGTCCGGGAGATAAGCGGCGAGTGCCTGTGGCTGGACGGCGCCGGAGGCACATTGATCCTGGCCGTCCAGATGCGCCGCGTCCGCCAGTGAGAACCCATCGCAGGCCATGGCCCGAAGGGGCGGGAGGCATCCCGGCCCTTCGGGTTTTTTTATTTACGCATAGTGCCCGTAGGACGCCACAGGAGCCGCCCTCGGGTGACCGGCCTCCCAGACGGCGCTCATATAGGCCAGCTCCCCCTCCGACCAGCCCAGAGCCCGGTAGCCGGAAAAGTCTCCGGCCTCGGCCAAGGTCTGAGCCCGGAGCAGATCATCGGAACGGGTCTCGCCATGGCGTTCCCTGTCAAGCTCAGCCAGACTCTGCTGCCAGTCCCGGCGGGCCTGGGCATTGCTCCGTTCCGCCTCCGCCCGGGCTGCCGCCTCCGCCTGGGCGCGCTGGTATTCCGCCTGGGTGCTTTGCCGGAAGCGCTCCCGGCGATTTTCCGCCATGGCCTCCTCGTAGCTGTTGTGCAGGCGGAGGCGGGCCGATTCGCTGACGCCCCCGGTGTAGCCCTGGGCGGCCAGCTCCTGGGGCAGAGTCCGCCTTTGCTCCATGTAGTCCCGGTAGAGCTGCCGGTCCAGGGCGTCGTACTCCCCGGCGATGGCGGCGCGGCGCTGCTCCGCCTCCAGACGGGCCGCGGCCGAGGCCTGCTCCGCGTTCTCCTCGCTCTGGCGCAGGGCGTCGGTGTAGACCGTCTCATAGTAGCTGCGCATGTTCTCCCAATAGGGGTCCTCCCGGGGCGCGGTCTGGACCTCCTCCGGTTCCTCCGCCGCGGAACTCCTGCCGGAGGAGCGCCGCCGCGCGCCACGGCCGAAGGCGTTGTCGGCGGCATGGGATTTGATATAGTTTTTCCCGGCATTGCGCCCGTTGCTCTTCTTATTGCCGATGTTGTAGACCTTTGCTCCCGAGCCGGTCTTCTTAGCGAGGGGCTCGGCGATCGCTGTCATTACCATTGTTCTCTCCTCCTTTTCCGTACCGGTGACATCTGGGATTCCGGCACACCCATTGGACCGCGGTGTTCTTTTTCATTTCGATTTTACATACGGGGCATTTCAAATCGCCGCCTCCAATCATCGATGATCTCCTGTTTGCCGGGGATATCCAGCACCTCCAGCTGGGCGGCGAACAGCCGCCAGTTTTCCGCCGTCACGTTGGAGGAAGACAGAGCCTGGAGGGCCTGGCATGTGGCGGCCTTGCTGCGGATCACGCTGTCGGAGGCCGTCACCGTCACATCGATGCGCGGCCAGTATCGCCTGCCCTCCTGTCGTTCCTCCGACAGATCGTCGGCGTTGAAGCGCATGCTCCGGGCCGGACGTCCCCGGGACGGATCCGCACCCAGAAACAGCATCCGGTCATCGTCAAAGAACTCCAGCGCCAGCCAGTCCAGCAGCTCATACAGCCGCTCAAAGCCGGCGTTCCGGTCCTGGCGTTTGATCTCCGCCTGAGTCTGGGCGTCGGAGCGCAGCAGGGCCAGGCCCGTGGCGGAGGTGACCATGCTGGCCTCCTTGCCCTGGGCGGTCTCGTAGTTGCGGGCGGTGCGCTCGATCTGCTCCTTGAAAAAGTCCACGCCCTGGGCGGCGCCGCCGATGGACTGCAGGCCCCCCAGGCGCTGCACCCGGCCCATGGCGTTGGGCCGGAGCTTCAGCACCGCCCCCGGCTCGTTGGTGACCTCCGCCCCGTCGGCCAGGGCGCCCTCCTCCACCAGGAGGATGTCGTTGGCCATAAAGGCGTCGTTCAAAAGGCCCATGGCCAGCTTCCGGTCGGCGGCGTCCACCAGATCCAGGATGGGGAACAGCTCGCTCTTGTTCCAGATCTGGTTTTCATCCTGGATGCGCCAGTAGTGGACGAAGGGAAAGAGCTTGTTCTGCTCCCCCGTCCGTTCCCAGTAATTGGGGATGTAGCGCAGCTCCCGGCCGCCCGCCTGGATGGAGCAGCCCACCGCTCCGGCGCGGACAGGCTCCCCATGAAGGCCCCGGGTATCCGTGGGCTGGCGGAACCAATGCTCCAGCACCTGGATGGTGTCGTCCGTGTCGTCCACGGCGGTGCTCAGATCAAAGAGCCCGGCGCGCTCCACATAGTCCCGGGAGAGCAGGTCCTCCTGGCTGATCCCCAGCTCCGCCAGCTCACGGCAAAACATCTGGCCGAAGAGGACCTTGTGGATTCGGTAGACATAACACAGGTACTGACCGTCCTGGATGGTCCCGTCCCGGACGGAGGGGTCCGGGAAGATGGCGTCCACCGGGATATCCTTCAGCCGGATGTCCCCCTCCCGGACGCCGCAGCGCATGGCCGGGTCCCAGTAGGCCTTCCAGAAGGCGTCCCCCAGCTTCAGAAGCCGCCGCTCGTTGCGGGTGTTCATGTCCTTCAGCCGGTTGTTCTCCGCGATATAGCGCACGGCGAACTCCCGCTCCCGGGCCTTCTCGCTGTCCAGATCCGCGTCCCTTCCCCGGAACTCCGGTTCCGGCACCGTGGGATCCATCTGGCTCTCCACCAGGATCCAGGGGTCCGGCATGTTGGCCGGCGTCCAGGGCAGATCGTTTTCCCGGCAGTAGGCGATGATCTCCGACGTGGCATCGTGGATGCCGTTATAATAATCGTTGTACCGGGTCCACTCCAGCTCCCGGGCCGTCCGGGCGTTTTTGGCGCGGGCAAACAGCTCCTGCACCGTTCTCTCCCTGCTCTCCCGGTCGGAATAGTCATAATCCGCCGCTGCCTCCGGTCGGTTTTTCTGTCTTCTCATCGCTCCCCCTTCCGGTACTCGGCGGTGGAAACGCCCAGCAGGGCTCCCAGCAGAGCGCAGAGGTGCGTCACCGTCCGGGCCACCTGCTCCGCCAGGGGCCAGTCCCAGATCCCGGCCAGGTCGGAATAGGCCGCTCCCAGGGCGGGCAGGCAGATCAGCGTCAGCCATTTCAGCCAGTCATAGGTTTTATCCTTGAGTCTCATAATGCCTCTCTTCTTTCCAGCTCCGCGATCCTCCGCAGAGCCCCGTCCAGGCGCTCCTCCAGTTTGGGGATGCGCTCGGCAAATTCGTTGTGTCGCCGGACCTCCCGGGTCAGTTCGTCCAGCTTGGTGTTGGTCACCGCCTGCTGCTTGTCCAGCTTGGCGTCCATCTCCGATCCGCTCCGCCGGCTGATGATCAGCTGGCAGATAATCCCCGCCGCTGCGGTGATGGCGGCGGCCAGAACAGCCTCGTTCAACCTGCCAGAACCTCCTTGATCCGGGAGACGGATCCGTAGCGCGCAAACACGCTGCGCTTCAAAGTCAGTGTGACGGTCACTGTCTCCCCGCTCTCCCGCAGCCGCAGCACCTGCCCGGGATAGATGCGATTCGGATTTTTGATGTTGTTCAGCCGCACAAGTTCTTCAACGGTGGTCCCGTGCCGCGCCGCGATCCGGCCCAGCATGTCCCCCTTACGGACCGTATAGGTCTCCGGCGCGGCAGGGTCCTCCGGGGCCTCGGCGCCGGGTGCCTCGTCATACGCCGGCCGGTAGGCGCCCAGGATGCTGCCGGTCCATCTCCTGGCCCGCTGCACGGAGTCGCCGCAGTTGCCCTCGATGGCCCAGAGATGGCCTCCCTCGTCGGTGTCGGTCTCGCAGATGCCGATGTGGTCCGCCACGCCGTCGTCGTCCCAGTCGTACAGCAGCAGATCCCCGGGCCGGTATCCGTCGGTCCGCCACTTGCCGTTATCTCTGGCGTACTGCACCACAAAGGGGCAGTAAGCCGTTTTCTGCCCGCCGCAGAAGAGCTCGGACGCGCCGCACTCCCGGAACAGCCACCAGATGAAGGCGCAGCACCAGGGGTAGCCGATGCCCCGCACTTCCCCGCCGTAGTAGGCCGTGTTGTACTTCACGTTGTTGCTGCCCGGCGGGCTCTCCGTGGTCCCCAGCTGCTCCCTGGCCAGCGCCAGGAGCTTGTCCGCCTGTTTCATCCTCTCTCCTCCTTGTTCATGCCGTGCGGACCAGCGACAAGTGGGCGCTGTCGTACCACGTTCCGCACAGCCTCGCGTAGGCCGCGTTTGCCGGAATTTTGCTGCCGCTGAGTGTACCGTGGCCCGTGTTGCTGTCGCTGGGATCGGGGGTGCCGTCGCTGTAGACGTACAGTGTGCTGATGACGTTTTGCCCGGAATCATAAAAGCCGATGTAATGCCACAGGCTCGCGGTGTAGCTGAAGGTCATACCGGCGGCGATCGGCGTGAAGTCGGAGGCGTAATACCACTCGGTCGTCACCGCCTCGCCGCTGCTGTTGATGGATTTGTCCCGGTAGCACTCCATGTAGTCGATCAGTTCCGTGTTCAGCGGGATGATCTGCGGCTGATACCACGTCACGCCATCCAGCTGGGCCAGCGTCACGGTCTTGCTGCCGTAGCTCGTCGGCTCGGTGGACGTGATCAGGCTGCCCACCCAGGAATCGTCATAGTCCACCTCAATGTTCGTGTCGGTGTTGTCCGCAAATTCGAGATGGATGATATGCGGCGTCCCTCCGCCGGAAATAGCCGCAATGGCCGTAATGTAATCCGCCGGAAATGCCAGCTGCGCCGACGTGCCGCCCTTGGTCCGGATCGCATTGGCAACGGACGCCAGATCGGCGTCGAGCTGCGCGCTGTCAACGGCTTTGTCAATCGCCATCAGTAGCTCCCTCCCGTCCACACCGGCAGGGCCGCAAGAACAAGGTCCGCAATGTCCGCTTTATCCTGGTTTGTCAAAACGTAATCATCCCCGGCCGGTCCGCTCCCCATGATCTCCGCCTCGATAGTAGGGCCGCCGGCGATCTCCACCTGGATGGTCGCCCCGCCCGTGATCTCCACGTTGACGGTCGCGCCGTTCTCCATGTCCGATGTCAGGATGCCCGCCATCAGTAGGTCACCTCTTCGGTCAGCTCAAAGTCCGATATGGTGATCAGCGTGGTCACCGTGCCGTCGGCCCTGGTGAGCTGAATGTCGTACACATAGCTGCCGAAGTCCATGCTCTCCGTGTCCCCTGGCAGGATCCCGATCACGGCCCAGCCGTTCTCGTCAAAGGCCGTGACTCCCTTCTGCAGCGCGATGGGGCTTTCCACGTCCTCCCGGACCGTGAAGGTCACTGTGTCCCCGTTTTCAAAGGGGACCGCCGCGCCGCTCTGAAAGCATTTCACGGTGATGCTCTCGCTGTCGCCTCGGGTCATGGACAGGTTGCTTCCTCTTACCTTCATTCCCTCGCCTCCTTATCGGTCGCCCAGATACAGTTCCTGAACGTCCAGGTAATAGTCCTGGTTGTTCCTGTAGCCGTAAATCCGGATGGTATTCCCGGACGCCGCCGTGTAGGAGAACGAGACATTTGCCCAGTTCACTCTGTCATACGACACGAAAACGGGAGACAGCGTGTCCCCGGAGGTGTTCGGGTTCAGGCCGCTGCCATACCCCAGCCGGGCATAGCTCGTGCTGTAAACGCCCCGATACCGCATCGTACAGGAGCCGTACCCGTCTCCCTCATGCGTAGAGTTGATGATGTGCCAGGTGCCGTTCACGGGGAAAGCCCACCGGAAATAGATATTCGGGTCCTCGGTGTCCGGGTCATGCTCCACCACGCCGGGGTCTTTCGTATACGAATACTGGGGATTCACCGTCCAGGAGCCGTACCAGTAGATGGTCCCCACGGGCCGGACGTGGACGGTGGTGGTGCTGCTGTCGATGGTCACGGTCCGGACGTAGCCGCTGGTGCCGCCGTTGAACTGGTAGCTGCCGTTGGGGAGTTTCAGCGTCCCCGCCCCGCTGGCGTTCAGCGTGACGGTGCCGGACACGGGGCCGGCATAGGTGATGACCTCGTTTTTCGCCCCCAGGATCATCCTGGCGGTGGCGCTTCCCCCGCCTCCCGCCAGGATGGCGTTTCCGATGATGCTCATGCCGTCACCTCCGTCACGGTACACTGGATCGTCAGCGCCGCCGTGGTAGGCGCTCCTACCGCGTGGGCCGTCAGCGTCCCGTTATTGTTCTCGATATAGATGGCTGCGCAGCCATCATCAACCATTTGGCTGATGGCGGCGCTGTCCGCCTGCAAATCGATCTTGCTGTTGGCCGTGGGCGTGGCGCCGCTGACCGTCACCGTCTGTGTCCAGTCGCCGGTCTGGGCGGTCCATGTGGCCGAGAGCGTGACGGACGCCACCTTCCCGGGCGCCGTGTTGTATACGTCGCTGCCCAGCTTCGACGCCGTGACGGCTCCGCTGGCGATCTTCACGGCGGTGACAGCGTTGGCTGCCAGCTTGGTGGTGCTGACCGCCGCAGCGCCGATCTTCCCCTCCGTGACGGCGAGAGAGGCCAGCTTGTCCGTGGTGACGGCTCCGTCGGCCAGCAGCGCCGCCGTGATGGCCAGCAGGGCGATCTTGGCCGTGGTCACGGCCCCGTCGGCGATCTTGGCGCTCGTCACCGCCCCGTCCCCCAGGTTGGAGGTGCCCACGCCGCCCGCGGCGATCTTTGCCCCTGTCACGGCAGCGTCCGCCAGCTTTATCGTGGTGATGGCGCCGTCGGCCACGCTGCCCTGGGACATCTCCTGCATACTCAGCATGATGCCCTCCAGAGCCTCCTGCAGGTTGTCCGCCGTGATGCCCGACACCGTGTCCACGCCGATCTGGGCCGCCGCTCCCGCCCCGCACAGCTCGTCGATCAGGGCGTTCAGCTTCACGGCCACCAGCTCCCCCACCAGCGCGTCGAATACCGCCTTGTTTTGAGCGGCCGTACCGCTGAGCTTGTTGGGTCGGCTCTGTACGCCGTAGGCGGCCACCTCCGACGCGCTGATTTTCTGACTTGAAAAGCTCATGTTTCCTCCTTTTTACCGTTTGGCATAGTTGCCCAGCACATAGTGCTTGGTGATCTTGAAGATGCCAAAGCCCTCGTTCAGGACCTTGTTCCGGACGATGATCTGCAGGCGCTTATAGTTTTTCACCTTCCGGTTCAGAAAGATCTCCTGGGGGCTCTCGTCCGTGTTGAAGGTAAAGCGCTCAAAGTCGATATCCGTGAAATCCAGGATATCCTTTTCCTTTTTTGCGATCGGCCGCTCCGCTCCGGCGGTCCGGTCGCTGCGGATGTATATGTCCGCGCTGGAGCGGGAATAGGGCTTGATGGTGACGCAGCAGCCGGGCTTGATCAGGGTCTTCCGCAGGGCGGGCGTGCCGTCATCGTCATAGACCGTGGCCCACACCGCGTCGATGGCCGCGCCGTCGTCGCTGTAGCGATCCATGCCCTCGATATCGCTGTTCACCTGGCAGATCCGCCCGTCCTCCGTGCCGAAGTACAGGTTCTCCTCCGTGCCGCTCCGCTCGCACAGCCACATCCGGGCGGGGACGTTTTCAAAATAATAGCCCTCATACACGAAGTCCCCCATGCTGTCGGACTTGTAGCTTTTCTCCTGCCGTCCGTCCAGGACATAGACGTGGCCCGCGCCGGTGGAGAGCAGGTACATGCCGCCCCAGGTCACCGCCTCCGCCTCGGCGAGACCCGGCTCCCCGGTCAGGCGGGCGTTCACATAGAAGCTCCGGCCCTGGCAGAGCCGCTCGCCGGTGACGGCGTTGCTGGCGATGGCCATGACGCCGGTCCGGGACAGGAACAGAGGGTCGTCCAGCAGGTTTTGAAAGCTCCCGGGGCTGACAGCCCCCACGCCGGCGATGGCCTGGCGCAGGGGAAAGGAAGGGTTTCCGTCCTGGTCCAGCGCGGCCGTGCGGAGGAAAACGGTGCTGTCCTTCCCGTCGTCCGCTTTGACGATGCCAAGACTCTCCCCCAGGCGGCAGTAGCCCATGATGGCGGTGTTTTCACTGCCCACCGTGGCATACTGGAGATCCGGAAAATAGCTGGGGTCGTTCAGCCCGGAGATCCAGTCCCGGTTGGGGAATGCGGCGTTCCCGGACAGCACCAGCCGGTCGTTGGTCCCCACGCCGTAGGTGGTCAGTATGGTGCAGCCGTCGATGAGCTGGGCATAGCCCTCCACCGTGTGGGGAAACTGGACCACCAGTCCGTCCGGGCTGCCCGCCTCCGGGGCGGCCGGCGCCTGATCCAGGGTGACGGTCCCGGCGGCCCGGTCCACGGTGAAGGCCGCCGTCTCCGTTCCCCACACCCAGACCCGGACGTCGCCGCTCTCGTCCACGTCGCTGTCCAGGGCGAAGGTCACCGCCGTGCCGTCGGTCTGAAAGGCGTTTTTCCGGTAGGGCGTCAGCATATTCACATCCTCATAGCTCACGCCGCCCCCTTCCGGCGTCCGGGTGATGGTGGTGATGGGCACATAGGCCCCCGGGCTGCCGTATACCCGCTCTGCCGTGCTGCCGTCGAAGGAGTAAAGCCCGCCGCCGGTGGCGATCCAAAGCTTGCCGGCCAGAAAAGCGGCGCGGCTCTTGTGATCCGGAAGCCCGGTGAGCAGCAGCTCCGCCTCCCCCTCCCGGTCCCAGCGGTAAAGCCCCGTGCCCACATGGGCCAGCTTTCTCACCGCAGCCCCCGTCCCGGCGGTGTACAGGCCGTTCACTCTGCCGCTCAGGCGGTGCAGCACCCGCCAGCCGGCTCGCTTCTGGGGCATACCGCCGGCGTCCGCCACAATATTGGTACACAGCGGGGATCGCCGGCGTTCCACCAGAGAGGGGTCCGTAGAAAAGTCCGCCCCCTTGAAGGTGGAATAGATGGTCTCCCGAATGCGGACGGCGGATCGTTTTGCCATTTCCTCACCCCCGGTACAGCCGCTGGATCGTCCGGCCGCTCTCCTCCGGCAGCCCGGTGGAGAGAGTGCTCAGGGCCAGCTGGTACATGCCCAGCATCCCCGTGTAGTCCATCACCAGATCCGGCAGGAGCTGCTGGGCCGCCACATAATAGGGCAGGGCGCTGCAGCCGTCCTCCCGCAGCTCAAAGACGTAGTCGTCCGGGGTGTCCGCCGTGATGGTCCCGGGAATGGCAAAATATTCCAGCAGCAGCTCGCTGCCCGCGTCCGCCCGGTCGGTAAGCAGCCTGCCGCCCCGAAAGCGGAAGCGGCCCGTAGCCGGTTTATCGTTCTTCCAGATGCGGTAAAGGCCCTGAAAATCCTCCGGCAGACGGTATTCCCGCTTGTCCGCCGTCACCGTGATGCGCTTCGTGCGGAGGATGCGCTGGATCTTGGCCACTTCCTTCTGGGCCATGTCGAAGAAAAAGGCCATCTTGGCCTCGATATCCTCGTCGTGCTCCACTTCTCCGCCGGCGCTGTGCTCGTCCAGGAGCATATACACCTTGGCTTTCCCTTCTCCTAAAGTCACGTCGTCCTCACTCCCTCCATATCATTCGCCCCGACCGCCCCGGCTTCGCTGCGGCGGCGGGTCTCATTCATTCTGGGGTTCGTCCTCTCCCCATGAAAGGCGCATGTAAGGCCTTTCATGGGGGCCCCTTTTTTGCTCCTCATTCAGTGTCCAGGATCAGCACCCGGACGTCGGTGGAGGCGGCGCTGGCCGCGACGGACAGCTCCATGGCCACCAGGGGGATCGTCGTCTGTCCGCCGGGGGCGATGGCGTAGCCGTTGGCGCTGGAAGCGTCGGTGCCGTCATAGCGTTTTTCCTTGAAATATACGGCAGCGCTGTCGCTGTTGTTCTGGATCAGGCAGGCCAGCCCGCTGACCATCACGCTCTGGGCCGAGGTCCCTACAGTCAGCTTTTCGACTTTTTCGATTTTGTAATTCATGTTCTTACTCCTTGTTCCAAAAAGAAGGGGTCCTCAAGGGGGAACATGGTTCCCCCTTGAAATCGCGCCGGCGACAGCCGGTTCCATGACCGCCGCAGCGGTCATCGCGATTTTTAGCCTGGATCGCCGAAGATGATCTGCCGGGCGTCGCCCCAGCCCACGCCGAAGTCGGCATAGGCGGTGTACAGATCCTTCAGGGGATTATCCTGGGGAGAGCGCATCACCGTGGGGCGGGTGTTGTAGACCACGTTCACCAGCTCCTTCATCAGCCTCCGGTCGCACACCGCCCACTGCTTGGCGCTGAAGCCGTCCGCCCCGCCGCCCATCACCAGATAGCGCATGCCGTAGACCGGGTTGGCGGCGTTGAAGTCGCTCTCCGGGTCCCCCGTGGGCATCAGACGGGCGTTCTCGCCGAACATCTTTTTGGCCTTCTCCTCCAGTTCGGGCGCGATCAGGACCGTATCGAAATCGCACAGGAAGGGCATGCCGTCGGGAGTGAGAAAGCGGTTGGCCCGGGCCTGGGCCGCGGTGATGGCGCTTACCGAGAAGGCGTCGGTGCTGATATTGGAGTAGGTACCCATCTCCGTGTCCGGGAGGAAGCTCCGGCCCTGGGAGCCCCGGGAGGCCACGGGATGGCTGGCGCTGGCCCAGGGCACGCCGTCGCCGCCGTTATGCTGACCGTCGGCGTTCCAGGCGTTGGCAAACATGCGCAGCACATGCAGGTAGACGGTCAGGGCCATGGAGTCGCCCAGCTTGGTGCCCACCTTTTTGGTCTCGCCCATCTTGTCCACCTTGGCGGCCTTGTAGGCCACCGGGATGGACAGGGTATACTCCACCGGGGTGATCACGGTCTTGAAGCCCCGGTGCAGGCTGCCCTCGTTCAGGTTTTCCCCGTCGTAGCGGGGGGCCTCGCCGTAGCCGCCGGAGCCGGTCAGCTCGTAGTCGATGCTGTTGGCGTTCACCTCGCCCACCACGGGGGAGAGCTTGTTCAGCCGGTCCGCATAGGCGTAATCAAAGGCCTTGCCGACAAAACGGTAGTTGTCGGTCTTCCAGTTCTGAAAATTGTTCAAGAGGTCAACTCTCCTTTCCTATCAGTTCAGCGTGTGCAGCGCCGCCATGCACCGGAGCATGTGGCGGGCAAAGTCATGGCCCACCACCCGGATGGAGGTGGCGCCGGTGGCGCTGACCACCAGGTTCTGGGCCGCGGCGTCCAGACCGCACACCGCGCTGCCCACCGGGGGATACAGCTCGTACTCATCCCCGGCGCCGGGGGTGCCGCCGCTGGGCTTGGTGAAGGTGGTGCCGGACTTGGCATAGTCCGTCACGGGGATCCTGGCGCCCAGGGGATCGGTGTTGCCGCTGCCGGCGGCCTTTTTGACCAGCACCAGCACCCCGCCGTTAAAGGCGTCGTCCGCGATGGCGGAGGCGATCTCGCCGCTGGCCGCCGCCATGGTGGTGGCGCTGCCGCTCCCGGCTTTCACAGTGGGGGCGTGGCACTCGAACAGCAGTCCGGGGTTATCACAGACCAGCAGCGCCTCCCCGTTGCTGCGGGTGTTGAGCACATCGGGCTGGGCGCTGTGGTTTTCGCCGGAGATGCCCAGGATGGGTCCGGTCTCCGCGCTGCCGGCGGCCACCACCTTGCCGCCCGAGAGCTTCACCACCTGGCCCATGGTGATCACCGTGGCGGCGGCGATGGGATAGTCTCTCGCGGTCAGGCCCACATGCCCGTCCGCGTTCTGAATGGGTTTCATCTGAAAAATCCTCTCCTTTCTTTTGTCCGCGGGACATCCGGAGGCCGTCCCCTACATGCCTTCATCCCACCCGACGGTGGTTCGTAGGGGCCGGCGTCCTCGACGGCCCGCCGTCTCTCAAGCTCTGTCCAGATACTCTTTGGCACTCATCTTCATCTGGGGGTAGGCCTTGTTCCACTCGTTCAGCTCCCGCTGCTCGGCGGCGGTCAGGGCCTCGCCGCCGCCGCTGCCGCCGCTGCCCGTGGCTCGCTCATAGCGGCTCTCCCGGCGCCGCCGGGTCAGCTCGGCCCGCTCCGTCAGCGCCAGATAGTCCCCGTAGAGGTCGGCCAGCGGCTCTTTGCCGTAGCGGCTGCCGCAGAACAGCCGGAACAAGGGATCCGCGTCCAGCTCCCGCAGGTCCACATCCGGGTACTGACGCCGGAACTCCTCCGCGTCCCGGCGGATGAATTCCCGCATGGCCTCCCGTTCCTCGTCCCGGGGGGACGGCTCGGTCTGCCCGGTCTGCTCCGTCAGGGGCTCAGCCTCTCCCGCTGCCGGCAGCGCAGTCCCCTCCGCCATTGTGTCTTTTCTGTCCATTGCTTCTCCTTTCCGCCGGCGTCCGCCCGGCATTTTCTTTTCCCTGGACGCCTACTACTCTACCGATAGTGCACGTTTCGTGTATTTCTTTCTTTTCGTCAGCATCGCCAAATCCGCAAGGGCCTGTAAACGGCCGCCTTTTTCCCATTAAGATGCAACAGACCCGGCGGCGCCAAAGCGCCGCCGGGTCTGTGTCCCGTCAAATTGCCACTTGCAAAAGATCCCTTCTTTTCGTGATATCCTTCGTTTTTTCCGTTGAAATAATCGTTCAATGTGGTATAATAATAAATTAACTGAGTTTATTCGCTTGCGGACAGGAGGGGATCGCTCTGAAGCTCCAGCCGTTCTGGAAAAAGAAAACAGGAGATGACGAGGCATCGTCGCTGCCCGTGGCGGAGACCGGCGCGGAGCAGGGGCTGAGCTCTTCCCTGGTGGAGGAGCGCGCCGCCCTGGGTCTGCAGAACCTGCCTGTGGAGCCTCCTACCCGCACACTGGGGCAGATCATCCGCTCCAACACTCTCACCTATTTCAACGGCATCTTTCTCATCCTGGCAGCCCTGCTGTTCACGGTCCGGGCCTCCATCTTCAATTTCTCCTTCCTCGTGGTGATCGTCGTCAACGCGGTGATCGGCATCGTCCAGGAGCTGCGGAGCAAGAAGGCCCTGGACGCGCTGACCATCCTGAACTCTCCCCAGGCGGCGGTGGTCCGAAACGGGGCCCTGGAGCGCATCAACGCCCAGGAGCTGGTCCGGGACGACATCGTGGAGTTTCGTCAGGGGGACCAGATCTGCGCCGATGCCCTGGTGCTGACGGGCGAGTGCCAGGTCAACGAGGCGCTGGTGACCGGCGAGGCGGACGAGATCCGCAAGGGGCCGGGGGATGCGCTGCTGTCGGGCAGCTTCCTGGTGGCGGGCTGCGTCCGGGCCCGGCTGACCGCCGTAGGGACGGAGAGCTTTGTCAACCGCCTGACTCTGGACGCGAAACGGCAGAAGAAGATCCGGCTCCGGGGCATGATGCGCTCGCTGAACCAGCTGGTGTCCATCATCGGCATCCTGCTGATCCCCCTGGGAGCGGCGCTGATTTTCAAAGAACTGGAGATCCTCCATCGGCCTCCGGTCACCGGCGTCACCTCCGCGGTGGGCGCCCTGGTGGGCATGATCCCGGAGGGGCTGTTCCTGCTGACCAGCATGGCTCTGGCGGCGGGGGTCCTCCGGCTGGCCCGGCGGCGCACCATGGTGCGGGATCTGGGCTGTATCGAGACGCTGGCCCGGGTGGACACCCTGTGTGTGGATAAGACCGGCACCATTACGGAAAACAAAATGATCGTGGAGGATATCGTGCCTCTGTGCCCGGATCGGTTCATTGCCGACGATATCCGCATGGTCATGGCGGACTATGTCCACGCCATGCAGGGGGACAACGATACCATGGCCGCCCTGCGGAGATACTTTACCGGACAGGCCATGCAGACGGCCATGTCCGCCCTGCCCTTCTCCTCCGCCAGAAAATACGGCGGCGTGTCCTTCCACGAGGACGAGACCTGGCTGCTGGGAGCGCCGGAGGTCCTGCTGGGGGACGCCATCGGCCCCTATAAGGAGCGGATCGACCGCTATTCCTCTCTGGGCTGCCGGGTGCTGCTGCTGTGCCTGTATGACGGGCAGCTCAGCGACCAGACGCTGGACGCCCCAAAAATGCCTGTGGCATTGATCCTGCTGGCCAACAAGATCCGGCCGGAGGCGCCGGACACCTTCGGTTATTTTGCCCGGCAGGGAGTGACCGTGCGGGTGATCTCCGGAGACAGCCCTCTGACGGTGGCGGAGGTGGCCCGCCGGGCCGGTATCCCCGGGGCGGAGCGCTGCGTGGACGCCCGGACGCTGGAGACGGAGGAAGATATCGCCAAAGCCGCGAAGGAATGCATCGTCTTCGGCCGGGTGACGCCGGAGCAAAAGCGAAAGCTGGTCCTGGCCATGAAAAAGCAGGGCCACACCGTGGCTATGACCGGCGACGGCGTGAACGACGTGCTGGCCCTGAAGGAGGCGGACTGCTCCATCGCCCTGGCCTCCGGCAGCGAGGTGGCCTGCCAGGTCTCCCAGATCGTGCTGATGGATTCCGATTTCTCCGCCATGCCCTCGGTGGTGGCGGAGGGCCGCCGGGTCATCAACAACATCGAGCGCAGTGCCAGCCTCTTCCTGGTGAAAAACATCTTCTCCATGATCGTGGCGCTGCTGAGTCTGGTCTTCGCCCTGCCCTACCCCCTGACCCCGGCCCAGCTGGGGCTGGTGAACGGCTGCACCATCGGCATCCCCTCCTTTGTGATGGCCATGGAGCCCAACGAGGAGCGCATCCGGGGCCATTTCCTGCGCAATGTGCTGTTCCGGGCCCTGCCCGCGGCGCTGACGGACGCCTTTTTGGTGGAGGGGACCATTCTCTTTTATCTGGCGGCCCGCCTGCCGGACCAGACGCTGGGCACCATCTGCGCCGGCATCATGGGCGTGGTGGGCCTGCTGATGGTATGGCGCACCGCCCAGCCGCTGAACACCCTCCGAAAGATCATGCTGGCCGGGGTGAGTGCCGGATTTGTTATCAGTTTTCTCTGGCTCAAGCCGATCTTCGGTCTTGTGCATCTGAACTTTTTAAGTGCTCTGATCCTGGGCGTATTCGTGCTGCTGGCAATCCCTGTGTTCACGGTCATGGAAAAGCTGACCGACCGGTGCCGGGAAGCGCTGCACGGCGCGCTGGGAAAACTCCGCTCCCTTCGGGAAACGGGGTTGGGCTAATCATCGACTATCACAGGAGGACAGACTGCCTTGCAGCAATTTGGTGACCTGATACTGACATTTTTCATGGCTATGATCCCGGTTGCCGAGCTTCGCGGCGCCATTCCCTTCGGGGTGGCCCGTGGGGTGGGACTGTGGAGCGCCATCATTGCCGCCATTTTGGGCAACCTTCTGCCCACGCCCTTCATCATCCTGTTTATCCGGAGGCTCTTTGCCTGGCTGCGGGTCAAAAGCCAGTGGCTCAACAGCCTGGTCAGCCGTCTGGAGGCCCGGGCCGCCGGGAAAGAGGAGACCGTCCGTCGCTATGCTTTCTGGGGACTGGTGATCCTGGTGGCGATCCCTCTGCCGGGGACCGGCGCCTGGACCGGCTCGCTGGTGGCCGCCATGATGGACATCCCGCTGAAAAAATCCCTCCCGGCCATCACCGTGGGTGTGGTCATCGCGGCGATCGTCGTATCGGTGATCACCTACGGCGTCACCGTGGTTTTTTAAGCGGGGACAAAAAAGCCTGGGTCGGCTGCGTTTGCAGCCGACCCAGGCTTTTTTGTCAAATGATAGGTTTCAATATAAGGTTTTCAATCGTCCATCGCCCGGGGGCAGAGGTTGCGGTAGGTGAAAAACCGATAGCACACGCCGTTCTCCCATTGCTCCTCTCCGGCCTCCTCCACCACCCAGTTCGGGTCTGCGTCCAGGTCCGGGAACCAGGCGTCCGCCGGGAGACGCTCCTGTGTCTTGGTCACATAGGCCCGCCGGCACCAGGGCAGCAGCGCCCGGTAGACCGACGCGCCGCCGATGACCATGACTTCCTCCTGGGGGCAGCGGCGCAGCAGGGCAAAAAGCTCCTCCAGAGAGGAGACGCACTCCGCGCCCTCCACGGCATCAAGGCTGCGGCTGAGGATGAGATTGCGCCGATGGGGAAGTGGCTTGCCGCCGGGAAAGGTGGAGAGGGTCTTGCGCCCCAGCACCAGGGTCTTCCCCGCCGTCAGGGCCCGGAAGCGGCGCATATCCTCCCGGATGGTGATCTGGAGGGCGCCGCCGTTTCCGATGGCCCATCCCTCCGTGACATTCACGATGCAGTCCATCACACGGCCACTGGGATCTTGTGGTCAAAGCTGTTGAACTGATAACCGTCCAGACGGAAGCTGTCCTTGGTAAAGGCGTAGAAATCCTTCACCTCCGGGTCCACCCAGAGAGTGGGAGCCTCGTACTGCTTGGCCGCCATCAGCTCCTCCACCATGGGCACATGCCGATCATAGATGTGGCAGTCGGCGATCACATGCACCAGCTCTCCGGGCTCCAGACCGCTGGCCCGGGCAAACATGATCGTCAGCAGGGCGTACTGCACCACGTTCCAGTTGTTGGCCGTCAGCATGTCCTGGGAGCGCTGGTTCAAAATGGCGTTCAGAGTGTTGCCGGACACGTTGAAGGTCATGGAGTAGGCGCAGGGGTAGAGGGCCATCTCATGCAGGTCGGCAAAGTTATAGAGGCTGGTCAGGATGCGGCGGCTGGCCGGGTTGTTCTTCAGCTCATACAGCACATTGTCCACCTGGTCCATCTCCCCCTGGGGGAAATGGTATTTTACACCCAGCTGGTAGCCGTAAGCCTTGCCGATGGTCCCCTGCTCGTCCGCCCACTGATCCCACACATGGCTGTGGAGCTGATGGGTGTCGTTGGACTTCTTCTGCCAGATCCACAGCAGCTCGTCCAGGGCGGACTTCCAGTAAGTCCGGCGCAGGGTCATGATGGGGAATTCCTTGCGGAGGTCGTAACGGTTCACGACGCCGAATTTTTTCACTGTGTGGGCGCTCTCGCCATCCTCCCAGCGGGGACGGACCTCCCGGTCCGTGTCCCAGATGCCGTTTTGGAGAATGTCCCGGCAGTTTTGGATGAATACCTGGTCAGCGTAGCTCATGGCTCTCTTCCTTTCTTGATTGCTGTTTTTGCTCCGTGTTGTCGCGCAGCGTTGCTCTTCTCCGTTCAGAGTCCCGCGAAGCGGGTCTGAACGGAATTTATTTGTGGTGATAGACTCTCCGGTCCAGGGCAAACACCCGGGGGCTGAAGGCCCCCTCCGGCACATCCTGCAGGGCCTCGGCATAGATCTCCATCCGGCTGTCGATCAGGTCGATGGAGCTGAGCAGCTCCGCTTCCGGGCACTGGGGCCGCACCGCCGCGCCGAACTCCGGTTCCCCGTGGTGGGAGAGGACCAAATGCTGCAGCAAAAGGCTCTTTTCCTCCGGCAGGCCCAGGGACTCGGCCACCTCCGCCGCCTCCCGGGCGCCCATGACCAGATGGCCCAGCAGCTGTCCCTCCGGGGAGTAATCCACCGCCAGCCCCAGGTCGGAGAAAACGAATTCCCGCTCCTTCATGATGTCGTGGATCAGCGTGCCGCACAGCAGCAGGGAGCGGTCGATAACCTCGGCATACTGCCCGGCGAGGAAATCCGCCAGACGGAGCATGTTGGAGGTGTGCATCAGAAGGCCGGAGAGGAAGCTGTGGTGGACGCTTTTGGCAGCGGGGATCTGGCGAAGGGTCTCCCCGTGCCGGGACAGCATCTCCCGGGCGACGGACCGGTAGTCGGTGTCCTCCATGCTGTCCACCAGGGCGCGGATCTCCCTCATGCGCTCCTCCGCGTCGATGGGCGCCACCGGCACCAGCCGGGATTTATCAAAACCATCCTCCGGCAGAACGGGCCGGATACGGTCCGCGATCAGCTGCAGATTGCCCTTGAACTCGGTGACGGCGCCGGAGAGCTTCACCGCCCGTCCCGCGTCCGCGCTGCCCATGGGGCCGCCGTAGTCCCAGATCTTCAAGTCGATGCTGCCGGTCCTGTCCGACACCGCTCCGGCCAGAAAGGGCTTTCCGGAGCTTGAGGTGCGCACGACCGCGTCCTTCAATATATAAAAGCCGGTGATCCGATCGCCCACCTGAAGGGCGGCGATGTCCTTTTCCGCAGGTACAGGCATGAATATACTCCTTTTCCTTTCGATTATTCATCATAATATCATATTTATAAAGCATTTCAAGTTCCTTTTTTCCTTGCCCGCCGGGGAAAGCTGTGCTATGATAAAACAAGTAAAAAAAGGAGGGTGCGCCATGAACGCGAACGAGAACAACTCCCGAAAAAAGAAAAAAACACCTTCCGCCGTTGCGGTGTTTTTCCTCATCATGTTCATAGCCGGCCTTATGGAAGAGCTGCCCGAGGGTGCGGGAATGATGCTGATCCCCCTGATCGCGGCGGTGGTGATCTTCGCAGCCGTTTTCGCCGTGATCCGGGCGGCCTCCAAAAAGGCCGCGGCGGGCACGGGCACTCCGTTTCGTTCGGCGCCGGTCCCCACGTCCCGTGCCGCGGCGCATCCGGCGAGCCGTACGCCGGCCCGGGCGAATCTCAGCGGGCCGGACGCCTACTGCCTGGTCTGCGACCAGACCGGTGTGGACCACTTTGAGCGGGACCGGCAGCGCCGGCTGCGTCAGCTGGATTACTGGCTGAGCATCGGATTGATCGAGCGGAAGGAGTACAACCTGCTCCGGGAAAAATACAGCCGTGATGTGCCCCACCAGACCATCCGCTGATCGGAGGACACTATGGCTGTGATCACCATCTGGGGTGCCGGCAGCTGGGGCGCCGCCCTGGGGCGGGTGCTGACGAATGCGGGACACCGTGTGACGGTCTGGTCCCACCGGGATACGGGAGCGCTCCTGACCTCCCGGCGGCACCCTTATCTGCCCGATCTGGTCATTCCGGAGGCGATGGTCATCACCGCCGACATGGCCGACGCCTGCCGGGGAGCGGAGATCGCCCTGATGGCGGTGCCCTCCCCCTATGTGCGGCAGACGGCCATGGCAGCCGCGCCTTTCCTCTCTCCCGGGACTGTGGTTTTTTCCGCGTCCAAGGGGATCGAAAAGGACACGCTGCTGACCATGACCGGCATCATGGCCCAGGAGCTTCCCGCCGGGGTGCGGCTGGGCGCGCTGTCCGGGCCTTCCCACGCGGAGGAGGTGGCTCTGGACCTGCCCACCGCCGTGGTCTCCGCCAGCCCCGACCTTGCTGCCGCCGAGGCGGTCCAGGCTCTGTTTGAGGGCAGCTGTCTGCGGGTCTACACCAACAGCGACCTGCTGGGCGTGGAGCTGTGCGGCGCGGTGAAAAACATCATCGCCCTGGCCGCCGGCGTCTGCGCCGGCCTGGGCTACGGGGACAACACCAAGGCAGCGCTGGTCACCCGGGGCATGGCGGAGATCCGCCGTCTGGGCCTGGCCATGGGCTGCCGGGAGGAGACCTTTGCCGGTCTTGCGGGCATCGGGGATCTGTTTGTCACCGCCTCCAGCCCCCACAGCCGGAATTACCGCTGCGGTCAGCTGATCGGCCGGGGGCGCTCCCCGGAGGCGGCCGCGGCGGAGATCGGCATGGTGGTGGAGGGCATCAACGCCCTGCCCGCCGCCGCGGTCCTCTCGGAGCGCTATCAGGTGGAAATGCCCATCACCCGCGCTCTTTACGGCGTGGTGTTTGCATCTGCCGACCCCCGGAAGGCGGTCCTCTCCCTGATGGCGAGAGACACCCGCTCGGAGCTGGAGCCGAGATAAACAGGATATCCGTCTCTCGCAGAGGGACCGCGCTAAAAGGGCGGAGCGCACCGCGCTGCTCCGGTGCCCGGCCGGTTGCGAGGCGGCATTCCGCAATAAGGAAAAAAGGGACTGTCCCGGAAAACCGGGACTGTCCCTTTTCATTTTCCCTTAAGGCCGGATCGTCAGCTCTCTCCGCCGGGCGCTCGCAATGGGCCGCGGCCTCCCTTTTGCACTCTCCGCCTGCCGGGCTGCTTTCTGCCCGCCCGGGGAAAGAGCTGGGGCGTCAGCAATATGGGGACCAGAACGGTACCGAACAGGATATATCCGTAGGTGAACACCGTTGCCAGATCCAGTCCTTTCCGGGTCAGCAGGTAGATCCCGCGGTCCAGGCACATAAAAGCGATCACAAGGAACATGGGGTTTTTCCTGAAGAACTGCAGCAAAAGCTTAAGACCGTCCCGCAAGCTGTAGTCCAGCTGGTCCACGTTGGTGGACGGGAAGGAGCGCTTGATCTTCTTGAACGCATTGGCCAGGTACCGGCAGGCGCCGATGAAGATCGAGTAGGAGTGGCCCAGGAAGGACAGGGACAGCAGCAGTCAGTGGACGATCCCCACATGCTCCTCCGGATGCAGCCGCTCAAGCAGCAGGCCCCGGATGACCGGCGCCAGGACGAAACAGGCCATGCACAGGAGGAAGCCGGCCCACAGCAGGTGGATATTCCCGAAATAGTTTTCGATCAGCACCGTGGGGATCAGCAGCGTCTGGTTGAGCACGGAGCAGAAGTACAGCAGCATGTAGAAGATATCGCAGGCCCGCGCTTTTTTCACCGAGATGGTCCCGTTGAAGATCATCTCGAACAGCCCGTAGGCGTAGCGCCGCTGCTTGTTGGTCTCCTCCGTGAAGGTGCGGCTGGCAGACTCGGTGAACTCCAGCCCCCGAAGTTGGGCGTATTTCCCGTGATAGCCCTTGCCGTAGAAACGGATGGCCATATCGTAGTCCTCGGATACCCGATCCTCGGACCAGAGCCCGGTCGCTGTCAGCATGCTCTTGCGAAGGAACACATTGTGCCCGACGAGAGGCACGAAAAAGCCCTGGAGCGCCTTGCAGGGCCAGATGTTGTGGAACAGGTCGTTGGTCTGGTGGCCGGTGGCGGAGCTGTAGTAGTTTTCATCCAGGTTGTCCGCTTTCGTGGCGCACTGCACATAGGCCAGCTCCCCATCCGCGGTGAACTCCGGCATGACCGCCTCCACGATCTTCCCGTTGAGCCCGGAGTCCTTGTCCAGGAGCAGGATGGCCTCATGGATGGTCACCGGTCCCTCCGCATATCCGCCGGCGAAGTCTCCGCCCTCCCGGAACAGGCCGTCCGGCGGGGTGCCGTCGGGGGAAACCTGGCTGAGGCGCAGCGTATAGTTCAGATTGGACGCCTTTTTGAACAGGCCGGCCCGGTCCCGGGCGGGCCGCGCCACAAAGGAGACCCCGTGTTCCCGGTAAAAACGGATCCGCTCCGCCGCCATCCGCTCCTTCGGAGGAAGGGCCTCTCTCCCCTCCTGCGGCAGGCGGAAAAGCCGGTCCGCCTCCGGGCGGGTGCAGCTGCCGCCCATCAGGGGGGCAAGGCCGTCGTCCGAGACCACCACATTGGCTTCTCTGCCGCTGAATTCCCGATAGCCCTCTGCCGCCGACAGGCTGTCCCGGATGGTCTTGAAGACCACGTCGTTGCTCTCCTGATAGATGGGTATGCTGATCGTCAGCGGCAGGAGCGCGTCCCGGTCGAATTCCGTGCGGACCGTGTTCATGTAATACTTCCGGTTGACGGCGATCTTCCCGGAGAGGATGCCCTGGATCGAGGGCCGGAGCGTCCAAACTATGTCTGCCAGATAGCACAGGGGATAGATGAAGAAAATGAAGGAGAGGAACAGCCGGGGAAAGCGCTGCCAGTTCATCCCATAGGAGATGAAAAGCGCCGCGTGCGCGCCCGCGTTGACAAGGAGGGTGACGACATACAGCCATACGCCGCAGGCGCGTTCGCCCAGTGCTGCGGGGATGCGTCTCTTTTTTGGTTCCCGTCTTGCCTTCATACTGCACTCCATACGATGTCCGATCTTGCGGCGGATCATCCGTTCCGCCGGATCTGCGTCCTGATGCGTCGATCGCTCTCCGCGCCCTCAGGAGCCGAAATCAAAGGGGTTCACGCCCAGCTGCGCCAGCGCCAGCCAGGCCGTGGCGCCGATGCTCTGCTCGTTGTTGTACTCCCAGAGCATGTCCGACCCCGCAATGACGAAGCCGGTGGAAAGGCCGTCCCGGTCCGCGGCGGGGATGCTCCCGTCGCCGGCCGTCTGGGTCTTCAGGTATTCCATGATGGAGGCGTACCTGTCCGTATCGCCCATCATGCGATAGCAGATCGCCATCTGGGCAGTGCCCTCGTTCCAGATGCCGTCCAGATCCCCGGCGCTGAAGTCATAGCCGTCGCCCACCGCCATCCGATCCTCCGCAAAGGAGAGGATGGCAGCAGGGTCCTCCAGCTCGTCCCAGAGGGCCAGGACGGCGAGGCTGTTGGTATCCAGCGGGATGACCCCGTCGCTGACCGTCTTCCCGTCCGCCTCGGTCCCGGTATAGAAGCAGTGCAGCTTCGCATCATACATGGAGAGGACGAAGGCCTTGGCGTGCTCGGCCGCGTCCCGGTAGGCCGCCGCCCTCTCCGGGGCAGCGGTCTCCAGCGCATTCGCCAGCGCGGAGAAGGCGGCGGTCAGGTCAAGGTTGTGCTCGGTGGACAGATAGGTCGCCTTCGTCTGGGCGTCGTCCCATCCCTCGTAGCCGGCGGTGAAGCCGCCGTTCTCCGCCCGGAGGCTGAGGACAAAATCCGCGGCGCGCTCGGCCGTCTCCAGATAAACGGCACGTTTCTCCTCCGAGGCGTTCTTCGCGGTGGCGCACAGGGCCAGGATCGTCCAGGCCATGTTGCCCGTGGAGGTGGAGACCGTGTAGGAGTCCTCCTCCCAACGCCCGTTATGCCAGAAGCCGGGGATGCGGATCGTCACATTTTTGGAGGCGATGGAGCGGCCGGAGTCGCTCACGGGGTCGCCGCTGTTGTAGGTGTTCCGCAGCCGGCCGTCGTGGAACGTGCGGTCGTGGGTCTGGGCAAAGACGATCGCGTCGGCGATGATCTCCGCGTGGGTCTGGGCTCCGGCCCGGGACAGCACCTCCGCCGCCAGGGCATTGTCGTACAGATACGCGTAGTCAGAGGCCTTCTCCCGCTGGGCCTCGCTGGCGATAAAGCCGCCGCTGGCCTCCACCTTGGCGGCGAGGAAGCCCGCCGCGCTGGAAATGGCTGAGATCTCCTTTGCGGTGGGTGAGATGTCCTTCTTTTGGCCGCAGCCGCTCAGCAGCACAGACGCGGCGGCCAGAAGGACGCACATCGCTTTTTTCAAATAAGCTCTCGTCATATGGACCTCCGAAAAAAAGGATCGTCACAGGCCGTACTACATTAACTAAATGGATAAAGCAAGTATATACAATTCTGCCGGCAGTTGCAAGAGCGTCTTGCCGAATCTACGGCTTTTTCTGCGTGTCATTGCGCAAAAAAGCACGGCAATTCCATCCGGATTGCCGTGCTTTTATGGAAAAGGTACCGTGTTTTGATCGGACATATTCCCTGGGAGACAAACGTCGGGAAAGCGCAAGGAGGCCGGGCATCAGGGCAGGTATTCCCAGATGTTGAATTCCTCCTCCGTCCTTTGTTCTTCGGCCGTGATCCCGGGGACGAACTCCGTGACAAAGGTATCCCCGGTGGCCCGATCGATATGATAGCGAAGCTCTGCTCCCGTGTACGACCGAAACAGCACCACGATCTCCTGTTCCTCACCGGGAGCGATCTCCCAATACACCGGATATTCTCCGGCGTTTACGATCCTCTCCAGGTCCGGGTTTTCGGCATAACAATGATCTCTGACGGCGGCGAGCGCCTCTTCGTCCGTAAGGATTTTTCCGCCCTGCCTTTCAAAGACGGTAAGGGTATTCAGCATACAGGAGAAGCGTCTCCCGAAGCCCTCGGCGGCCTCCGCAGCCAGGTGCTCCGTGGCCACAAGACAGCCGCCGGGTGCCGGGATGACGTACACCAGCTGCAGCCGGTCGGCCATATTGTTCGTGCCCTTCCGCACGGATGCTTCGATATACAGGCAGCTGCCCGCATGTTCAAGCTCGCGATCCTCCTGAAGGACGTCATAGGTCTGGGAAAGGTCTTCGATTACGGCTGCCGCGACGGTTTCGGCGTCCTTTGCGCGGAACGTCAGCTCCAGATAGTTTTCGGGATCCTCCCGATCCCCCCAGAGCGAGACGAATCGCTCGCGATCCGCTTCGGTGCGCCGTGTGAAGCGTTCATATTCGTAGTCCGCCTCGAAGCCGAGGGTGTCATTTCGGATGTGCTCGCAGCGAACCGTCTCCTCCATGCCCTCCATGATAATGACTGTCTCGAAGCGCTCGCCGTCCATCCTTCCGGATGCGGCCCCAGGCCCGGAGATCTGGGGCGGCGCGGTCTGCGGGACGGCGGGCGTCCCGCTTCCGGGATCGGGGCGGATCCCGCATCCCGTCGCTGCCAAGGCGAGCGCTGCGATAATGATCCATGCAGGCACTGTCTTTTTCATGGTTTCCTCCAAGCCGCTGCTTTGCCGCTGATTGTTCCCCCGCGCGGAACGCCGCTCAGGTCTCTTCAAACGGGAAGCGGTAGGGCAGCTTGTACTCGTCGCGCAGGGCGATGAATTCCTTCTGGATCGACTCGCCCACGGGAACGCCCTTGTCCTTCCGTTCCTGCCAGGCCAGCCATTCCTTTTCTCCCGCGGTGTAGATGCGCTCCGCGCCGGGGGCTTTCTCCGAGGCGCGCAGATCCCGGCAGATGCCGCCCGCTGTCTTCCGGAAGGTGTCCAGTCCCATGAAAAACTCCGGGTTGATCACAAAGAAGAAGTGGCCCAGACGATAGAGCTTGTTGTTGCCGTCGGCGTCCTTCCCGTTCAGGGCCTTCATATACGGACCTCCGGCCAGCGCGGAGGAGAGGATCTCCACCACGGCGGTAAAGCCGTAGCCCTTGTAGCCGCCGGTCTCCTCCCCGGCGCCTCCCAGGGGGAGCAGGGCGCAGTTGCCGGCGCGCATCTCCTTCAGGATCTTCCCGGAATCGGTCATGGTGCCGCCGTCCTTCGTGATCACCAGGCCCGCGGGCGTGGGCTTGCCGCTGCGCTGGTAGAACTCGATCTTGCCGTTCTGCACGGTGCTCGTGGCGCAGTCGAAGTTAAAGGGAAAGTCCTCGTCCGTGGGCATGGTGAAGGTAAGGGGGTTGGTCCCCATCATGGGCTCCACGCCGAAGGTGGGCGCCACGGAGGGCCGGGCGTTTGTCCCCGTGATGCCGATCATGCCCGCTTTTTCCGCCATGGTGGACCAGTAACCGGCGATGCCGTAGTGGGTGGAGTTGAAGATGGTACCGCCCGCCATGCCGAACTGCTTTGCCTTTTCGATCAGCTTTTCCATCATCCGGTAGCTGGCTACCATACCCATGCCGTTGTTCGCGTCCATGACGACGGTGGTGGGCGTTTCCTTTACGATATCGATTTTTGTGACCGGCAGCAGCGTCCCGTTTTTGATGCGGTCAAGGTAAATCGGCTTGAAGCGGTTGCAGCCGTGGCTTTCGATGCCTCTGCGGTCCGACTCCAGCAGCACGTCCGCGCAGATCGCCGCATCCTCCTCCGGCACGCCATACGCCTTGAATACGTCGATCATAAAGGAATTCATCAAATCCCAGGGTACATAAGGCCGTGTCTCCATGATATTTCCCTCCAGCTTTTATTATTCCGTCGGACGGGATACAGGCGTTTTCCGCGTTTTCCTCTGTCCCGCGTAAAGCCATGGCCAACGCCCGTATCTCACTATAGAGATAGTAGCAAAAACCGACGCGTTTTTCAATAAAGGATTGCCGAAAACCGACGGCCCAGCCATAGAAAAACCGTTTTGCTTTCGGTGTTTTATCCCCGGAAACCGGCCTGCTTTCCGCCTTATGCGATCTCCCAGACGACGGTGACGGTGTCGGAGACCTCGATGTCGTCCGGCTCCATGTCAAGGGCAACGCTTTTTTCCACCATTCCCGCCGCGCATCTTCCCACCGCCAGGTTGTCCATCATCGGCCGGAACTCAAAATCGATCTGTCCCCAGGAATAGTCGATGCTCTGGATGTCTTTCAGCTCGACGCCGCCCGCCCGGGTCAGCACCTCCGCCTTTTCCCGGGCATCGGTGACCGCCTTCCCGAGCAGCCGGTTCTTGGCCGCCTCCGGATCCTTCACGGTATAGCTGATGCGGAATTCCGGCCGGACCTTCCCGTTGGCAAGGGCATACAGGATCTTGCCCAGCCGGTCGTTGTCGGACGCAAACTCCACTTTCAGCACATGGTTGAACCGATATCCCACGAAGCGCTGCTGATAGTTGTTGTTCTTATCCCGGTAGCTCTCGTACTCCGTATCCACGCTGAAATTGAGCGTTTTCAAATCAGGCCGCTCGAAACCGAAGGCGGAGAGAATGTCTTTCAGCGCCTCCGTCTCCTCGGAAGAGCGCCGCAGGGTCTCCCCGTATTCTTTGAAGACGCCGGTGAGGGTCATGGTGATGCGGGTCATGTCGGGCTTGACCTTGATCTGGCCCTTTCCGGTAACACGAATCGTTCTCATTGTACTTGACCTCCTTTATCGGCTTTCAGAATGATTTGGATCAAATCTTTTGTCAGCAGAAAGGACTGCCCCCAGGGGTTGAGGATGATCCCCTCCTCGATGAGGCCCGTTGCCGGAGAGAAAGCTGTCAGTGAAGGAATCCTGCTCGTGCCCCCGGGAGATATCGAAGCGGCCGAGGACATCCGCCATGTCCTCCGGGAGGCGGCTCCTGCACTCCGCCTCCAGGACGGCGGACACGCCGTAGAAGGCCTCCGCGATGCTCCCGGCAATGCAGGTCAGGGTGTCGCAGTCCCCGCCGAGGGAGACGGCGGTCCGGATCACGTCCTCAAAATCCGTCCCCTCGAGAAAGGCCGTGACGGCCTCCGGCACCGTTTTCTGGCAGCTCTCCACGTGATAGTAATCCGGGCGGATCTCATCGCAGGTCCTGGAGAGATCATAGCCGAATTCCTTCACGATGTAATCCCGGATCTCCTCTTTGCTGCGGCCCGTGCGGGCCAGGAAGATGGCGCTGGCCGCTGCCTCCGCGCCCTTGATCCCCTCGGGGTGATTGTGCGTGACCTCCGCCGTCAGTCGTGCCTTCGCCCGGGTCTCCTCCAGGGTATCGAACAGCCAGCCCGCCGCGGAAACCCGCATGGCCGATCCGTTGCCGTAGCTGCCGTAGGGCTTGGGGTCTTCCTCCTCGAGCCAGCGGCAGAATCTCCGGCCATAGCCGGCGTCGGGGTAGCGCTTGCCCCATTTCCGCATGGATTCGATCAGCGCGGCTCTGATGCTGTCGTCATCCCGGGACCGGCTGTCCAGCAGCGCCTCCGCCACCGCAATGGTCATGACGGAATCATCCGTGAAATAAGAATCCTCGCAAAAGAGCGGGAAGTCCTTGGTCTTGTTCCCTCTGTCAAATTCATAGGGCGCGCCGATCATGTCGCCCAAAAGTGCTCCGTACATTTTCTCTCCTCCTTTTTTCTTTATGGCCACAGTATATCAGGCCCGAAAAAGAAGTGGTCGTTTGCCAGGCGACAAATGACCGCTTCCATATAAATTTAAAAATCCGTTCTGCCTATGCAGAGACATTGTTTATATGTTTTGTAATAGTTTCCCTGGGCAGCCAGTTGAGCGCGAAGATTTTCAATGCCGTCTTCATACTTTTCCCCAATAAAACGCAGGAAAACCAGCGTGAGCATCATGTCACGTTTCTCAAAGAACGATCCGGAATTACGCGCCATGCGCAGAATGTCCGCGCTTTTGAACAGGATTGAATCCAGGTTGGTTTTCTCTTCGGCTTCTTTCCTTGCCATTGGTACATGTCCCTTTTCGACTTTTTCTGTCTTTATCATACCGCGAATCCGATAAACAAACAAGCCGCAAGCTGTATGCTTACGGCTTGTTTTGTGCAGTTTCGCCGCGGTTTGGATTCGTTGCACTGTTTTGATAGAATCTCCCGCGGGGGGTGCACCGCCTGTTAACGGCGGGGAGGACAATTCATCGGGGGGGGGCAAACGTCAAAGGGGTGTATTTTAAACGACAGGGGTACGCTAACAAACTGGAATTTGTTTACTGCTAATATTGATGTAAAAAGATCTGATTGGCTTTCTGAAGCTTAATTATATCCTCTTTTTCAGTGAAATCCTTATATCCATTATCTGTGAACTGTGGACTCTATAACCCTTTCTGACAATGGTATTCAATTGCTTTTTCGTTGTTCCTGAGGATTTAGCAGCTTCATGGATATACACTAGCTTCACCTCCGCTTAAACCATACACCACCCCCCTAAGGGACAGTCAAGATGTTTTAGAAGGCTGAATCCAAATTAAATACCATACCTGACCTGTAAATCCTGATTTAATTATTGTTTATCAATCATCATCCAGCAATGCAGCCAGGCACTCAGCCTCGGTTGCTCTGTCATCATAGCATAATAATGCGATACTGAAACACCTGCAGAAAAACAGCCTTCTCATGATCCTTAAGCGATCCGGCAAGTTCCTTACGGCAGTACGATATATAAGATTAAGGCAATGTGAAGATCGAGCTTGCGGACGACGTCTACACCTTCCGCTTTGCCAAGAGCGGGCTTGCCTACAACGGTATCCACGAAAAGAAGCTCTACAAGATGGGGCTCCTGGTTACGGCGGACCCGGACGACAAGTACATGCTTGCCTATAACGCTGTGGATGCGTGCCCGTATGTCGTTAACGTGAACGGGTCGATACTGGCAGACCACAAGACGGCGAAGGACGGGGATGACGGATATTTCGCAAGGCACGGATCCGCGATTGTTTATGTGGAGGCGGGCGAAAACGCCAGCAAGGCCGCAAGCGAGTTTGCGAGGAACGGCGCGATCACTTCGTATTCCGTGAATTATACGGTGTACTAAAAACCACTGCACAAAAAAGGGAGCCTGAAAATGATCAGTCTCAATCCCGGCGCCGCCTTCGGAACCGGCTCCCATGAAACAACCCGGCTCTGCATCGGGCAGCTGCGCCGGTATGTGGGCGGCGGCGAAAGAGTGCTGGATATCGGTACCGGCAGCGGGATCCTCGGGATTGCGGCCCTGCTCAGCGGGGCCCGGCGCGTGTTCGCTACTGATCTTGATGAAGCCTGTGTGGAAGCAGTGCAGGAAAACCTTCAGCTGAACGGCATCGACCCTGAGGATTTCCGCCTGGTCATCGGCAATATCCTGACGGATGAAGAGGTACGGGACGCGGCGGGAGAGGGCATCTATGACCTGGTGACGGCCAACATCCTGGCGCCGGTTATTATCAGCCTGGTTGAAAGCGGGACTGCCGCACGGTGCCTGAAGCCCGGGGGCCTGTTCATCTGCTCCGGCATTATCGATGAGAAAGAGGCCGGTGTACTGGAAGCTTTTGAAAAAAGCGGGGAATTTGAAGTGGTCGAGCTGGGCGCGGACGGGGAGTGGCGCAGCGTGACCGCGCTTCGGAGATGAATGTTCCTGAATACTTCTTATCTGTTCCCGCTGGTTTGGAAGTACTGGAGAATGTGATTTAAATAATGCCTGTAAACATCAAAGGAATCCAGGTCGGGGGTGTACAGCAGCCATGTTTCGAAGTAATAGGGCGTCCCGTCGGGCTGGAGGATGATCTGGCTGTACAGCCCGTCCGTATCCAGAAGTCTGCCGCTGCTGATGACGGACCATCCGAAGCCCTGCCTTACCAGGTTCACACTCGTCCGGGAATCTCCTGAGGTCCTGATTGCGGATTGCGGCGGGGGATTCAGGAACGCCCTGGAGATCCATGCATCAACCAGGGAATCGACAGGGGCTTTTCCTGCATCCGGGGAGTTGCTGATTAACGGGTGTGAGGAAAGATAATCGGCAGTAATAGGCTCATTGGCGATGATAACCAGGGGTTCGCGGAAAACCATCTGTGAACATCCGTGCCATGAAGGCGGCTTCTCTCCCCTGTATACGGTGATTCGAAGCTCGCCGTTTTCCAGCATACGCAGCAGGGTCGGAGAAGTTTTCAATACCACGTTTACATTGATTTTAGGATACAGCTGATTAAAGTCCCGGAGCTGGTGGATCAGGCAGATATTCATGAAGCTGGTCGTGGAACCTATCGTAATCGTCCCTTCCCGGGTTCCGCTTTCTTCTTTTACAATTTCGGTGATTTCATAATTATAGCGCAGCATTTTGTTTGCGAAAGTCAGAAGGCGTCTGCCTGCGTCAGTGAGGCGGATGCCTTTATTGCTTCGCACAAACAGTGGAATGCCGAACTCTTCTTCCATTTTATTAATCCGGTAGCTGATCCCCGGCTGTGATACGAACAGGGCTTCCGCTACTTTTGAAATGCTGCCCCTGTCAGAAATTTCTTTTATGATCTGCCAGTCGGTTTTGTCCATCGTTACGGGAATTCCCTTTCCTGAATACGCTTTTTTGCCGATTTCTCCTTTTTCCCGGAGAAACAAAACAATCCGGGGCGCTTGCTATAAACAGTTTTTATATCGGCGTTAAAATTATATGCTTCCCAAACGTATGTGTCAATAGTATCCTTTATGCATAAACCATCAGGGCGCGCGGATGGAAAAGCAGGAAAGGAGAAGAGACTGTTTTTGGAAATGGAAGAGAAAAAACGGGAGCAGGTAACAGTACTTGCAGTGGCGGGAATGCTGGGATCCTCATTCGATGAAACAGGGTTCCGTGAAGCATTAATGCAGAATCCGGATATGATCGGGTGCGATTCCGGAACCTGCGATTCCGGGCCGTTTTATGCGGGAGCAGGCGTACCCAGAATGAGCCGGAAGGCGGTCAAGAGAGATCTGACACTGATGATCAGGGCCGGGCTGGAAAGAGGAATTCCGGTAATTGTCGGGTCTGCGGGAACGGCGGGCGCCGATCCGAATGTAGACTGGATGATCGGTATCGTAAAGGAAATCGCAAAAGAAAATGATTTTCATTTCCGCCTCGGGGAGATCAAAACAGAAATTACAAAGGAACAGCTGAAACAATACATGGAGGAAGGCCGGTTCCATGCGCTGGAAGGCGCGCCTGACTTTTCGGAAAAGGATATGGACACACTCACGAGATGCATCTCGGTGATAGGAGCGGAACCGTACAATGCGGCACTTGATGGCGGGGCCCAGGTGATTATCGCGGGACGCTCTACAGATACGGCAATATATGCCTGTGTTCCGATCCGGTACGGATTTGATAACGCGTTCGCGTGGCATGCAGCCAAGACTATTGAATGCGGGACACTGGCGACCGTATTCGAAAAGAAGCATGGCGCTATGCTGGCGTCCGTGAGGAAGGATTCTGCGAGCATATGGCCCGGGCATCCCGACATGGCCGCCTCCCCGGTTTCGGTTGTTTCCCATACATTGTATGAAAATGCAAATCCGTATATTCTTACCGAACCCGGGGGAATCCTGCATACAAAAGACAGTGTATATACAGCCGAGAACGAACGCGTGACCCGCATTACCGGGAGTACGATGGAGAAAAAGCCGTATACTGTCAAGCTGGAGGGCGTGAAGTTTGAAGGGTACAGGCGTGTGGCGCTTGCAGGTGTTTCCGACCCCCTGATCCTTAAACAGCTTTACAGCTGGCTTGAGACTGTGGTCGAACACTCCCGGGCAAAAATCCGCAGAGGTCTGGGCCTGGCTCCGGACGAGTACAGGCTGCGCTATGTGGTTTATGGAAACCCGGATGACCCCTGCACGGAGAGGGTCGGCGTTATGTTTGACATTATTGCCCGGAATGAAGAGGATGCCGGCAGCATTATCACCAATGTCTGGCATACCATGCTTCATGTCCCGATCCCGGAATGGGAAGGGGGGCAGAGCCAGACCGCTTTTCCGTTTTCGCCTCCGGATCTCCAGACGCAGGAGGGCGGGAAGACCTACAGTTTCTGCCTGAATCATGTGGTGGAGGTGCAGGATCCGCTGGAAACCTGCCGCATCCGTTATTATGACCTGTGAGGAAAGGAGCGCGGACATGAAAAAACTGTACGAAGTTGCAAGGCTGATCCGGTCCAAAAACGCAGGCCCTTTCTGTATTACGATGGATATTATATTCCCCAGCCATGAGCTTTATGAAAAGGTGCTGGAAAGCGGCGCCCTGGACGGGGGCAGGATTGCCGGCCTTTACGGTATTGATGAAAAGGATATGAAGCGTTACGAGCTTCCGCTGGCAAATGCGGTCAAATTCTCCATGCCGCGGAAATATCCGGCCGGTGATTTTATGGATGAGGACCTTTACGGATGCCAGTACCACCGTCCGCTGGTGCTGCTGGATGTGCAGATCGACTGACGTTCTTCAGAAGAGGTAGGAATAATGAAAAACAACAGTACACTGCTGCCGCGGTCAGTGCCGGAACGGGAAGGCATCCGTTCGGCTGATCTGGAAGGGTTTTCAGAACGCTGGACGAATCGCCGCTTGAATTCCATCATGTTACGGTGGTTAAGAACGGGAAGGTTATCGGACAGGCCAGCTGGGAGCCGTACAGGCCGGAATATCCGCATATGACGCATTCCCTGACGAAGCTGTTTACTAAAATGAAATGCACGGCAATTCTATCAAAATTGCCGTGCTTTTATGGAGGGAAGGAGGGATTCTGCATGCCCGGCCACATTTCCGTTCGCGCAGTATGAGCACATCGCTATCGTCTGGCAGAGATGCTTGCCCGGTCTTTTCCGCTGGAAGATAACAGATACAGAGAGGATGAGGTTATTTCACAGGGATATCCAACATAACGGCGGGGTTTCTGGCCGTCATGGTTTTCACTTCTTCCGGCGAAAAACCGAGGCGCAGCAGCGAGCCTATGGACATCCGCATCAGCTCGGGCTCGGGCGGATTCCACTCGCCGATCGCATCCGTTGCGAAGATAGTGCGTTCGACGCCGATCTTTTCTATCGCGTCGGCAATGTTATGAATGTTGACCCGCATATGCATGGGCATGCAGGTGATAAAGCACTGCTCGATATACGCGCCGGTATCCGCGATGTATTTCTGCTGTTCGACCGTTGCGGCTATGGTCGTGTTGAAGGGATGGGTGAGCGAGAACCTAACTCCGTGGAGCGCGGCAGCCTCTGCGAGCTTCGTGCTTTCCTCGATGAACATGTGCGCCGACTCCACATACATATTATATTTTTTGGCCACCTCGAGTATCTCGTGGACTTCCGCTTTTATTTTCCCGTTGTTATCGAGAATCGTGATTCCGTTTCCCGTTTGCTTCAGATAGTTCCGGAAACCAGGCCAGGCCTTTGCCAGCTTTTGAGCGGTCAGCCCGAAATGCTCAACATCGTTCGTGGATCCCCAGGTGGGCATAAAAACAGCCTTTGCACCCATCTCGCCTGCGATGGCGACAGACAGCGGGTTCAGTCCGCCGCTGGTGTGGTTGAGAGTGATGGAGCCGAAGATCTCCAGTCCGCTTTCCTTGATCTCCGGGATCTGCATCAAGTCAAATGCCTGCATGGCGGTGCACCAGATATGGGATTTCATCACGAATCCGCGCATTTTATACTGCACAGCCATTTTGGCCCATTCGTAATTGCTCAGTCTGGGGAATATGGCGGTCGTGTATTCGGGATACGCATGGGCATGAAGGTCAATTGCGCCTTCCAGCAGCAAATTGGTCACGTTTTCCACTGTAAATCTCCCTCCGTATAATATCGATCGTGTTATTTCGTTTATTATTTATTTTATATTATATCAGAGCTTCGAATCCAATACCAAAACTGCATCGTGTCATTACACAGTTTCATAACTGCAGGAAGAGGGATGTGATATCATGTTTTATAATAAGGAGGCGTCATTATGGAAATATACAAAATAACCCCGCTGCATGTCGGAACAGTATTCAGAAAATACTCACACATGTCATACGGCAGCGAAAATGAAGCAATAACGCCTTTCCCACTCAGCGTTCTCTATCTGGAAAGTGAACATCACAGGGTAATGATCGATACGGGCGGGATCGAGCCCGACGGTGAACACTGGGAACCGTACATCAGAAAGCCGGAAGAGCGGGTAGACGCTAAACTGAAAGAAATCTCGGTTGACCCCGGATCAATCGATACGGTTATCCTGACCCACCTTCACTGGGATCACGCAAGTAATAACGCACTGTTTCCAAATGCGGTTTTTTATGTACAGAAAAAAGAGTACGATTTCACGGCTTCCGAAAGCAATCACAGGATAAAGCCATTTCTCCGCGAGCTTCTCCTCAAAACCGAGTATAAACTTGTCGACGGGAATCAGACGATTATCGATGGGATCGAAGCCGTTCCCACGCCGGGACACACTCCGGGCTCTCAAAGTCTGATCATCCGCACGGAGAAAGGGAAGGTGCTCTTTGCCGGGGATCTGATCCCCCTCCTTTCCAACTGGGAACAGACGCCCAAAACGCCGGGAGGGGTCCTAGACAATCTCGAGGACGCCCGAAACAGTTTGGAACTTCTCTCACATTACGGGGTCGTTCAGGTGCTGCCAAGCCATGATTTCGCGCTGTTTGGAGGGTATGCGCAGAGCGATGGCACAGATCAGGGTATTATACCATAATTGTTATATATGTATATTATAATAGTATTTTTATGTCCAAATTCTCCTATGATATAATTAAAACGCGAATAGACATACCCAAAAATAAAAAGGAGGTCAAATAATATGCCAAGTTGGTGGATTACAGTAATGAGTTTCGTTACTGTCGCAGCACTTATCGCGCTTCTCATGTCCCGTAAATTTGTGCCCACTCTGATCCTCATCGCTGTCCCTGTTATCAGTGGTCTGCTTTGCGGGTTCTCAATGGCTGAGTTGACTGACTACGCGCTCAGCGGAATCTCATCCATGACGAAAACGATGACAATGATCATGTTCGCCATCACCTTCTTCTCTACAATGATGGATAACGGCGTATTTGATGTCATTGTCAACTTCCTTCTCAAAAGGATGAAGCTGAATGTATTTTCAGTTATGATCCTAGTCTTCCTGGTCACGGTGGTCACATCTCTGGACGGCTCCTGTGTTACCACCTACATCATCACCTTCAGCATGATGCGCCCGCTTTTCAAGCAGTTCAAGATCCGAGAATCCACGCTGCTTGCCATGGTTGTCATGATTTCAGGTATCATGAACATGGTCCCGTGGGGCGGCCCGACGATGAGACTTGCAACCGTTGTCGGGATGGATGTTGTCGAGTTCTACATGCAGGCGCTCCCCGTTCAGATCTTCGGCCTTGTCGTCTGCTTCGGTGTCGTCCTCTTTATGGCCTATAGAGAGGTCAAGCTCGGCGCTGGCCTTTCCGAGGGCGAAGTCGTCGAGTTGGGCGAGCACCAAGTTGAAGACCGTTCTCAGGGCAACAAGCCCAAGTTCATCGTGAACTGCATCCTCATCGTTGCCGCCGTGTTCTTCATGCTCAAGAGTGATTTCATCCCCAATGCAGGCATGGTTCTGATGCTCGCCACGGTCATTGCCTTCATCATCAACTATCCCAAGATGGATACGCAGAGGAAGAAGCTCATTGAGTTCAGTCCCAGCATCCTCGGCATTGCCTTCACGCTGATGGGTGCCGGCGTTATGACCGGTATCCTGAAGAACACAAACATGATTAATCAGATGGGTCTTACGCTGGCGGGCCTGCTCCCCGACATGCTGGGCAGATATGCGCATCTTATCGTCGCCGCGCTCTCTGTGCCCTTCCTGATGTGCCTGGATGTTGACACCTATTGCTACGGGATTCTGCCCGTGTTCATCGAGGTCTGCGGAGCGTTCGGCGTTTCCGCTCTCGGTGTTGCCACGGCATTCCTGCTCACTTCCGGATCCGCGGCCATCCAGCCGTATACCGCAAGCACATGGGTCGCGATCGACTGTATGGACACGGACCTCAAGAACTACTGGAAACACTGCAACAAGTTCTTGTGGGGCGTTCTGATTCTGATGCTCATTTTCGGTTTGATTATTGGCGTAAACGTATGGTAATGTAAAAGAAAAGTCTTCCTGTGCAGAGGGCTGCCTCTGCACAGGAAGAACAATCTTCAGCGGGGGAATGACTGATATGATACAAGAAACTCAGATACGCAGTATTTTGGAAGTGTGCAAAGAGGGAAATATCACGCGCGCTGCCAACAACATCTTTATTTCTCAACCCGCGCTGAGCAGAATTATCAAAGACACCGAAAAGCGGCTCGGAATAAAGCTTTTCGAGTACAGAGACAAAAAGCTGGTACCGACCGAGGAGGGCCGGCGATACATAGAAGGCTGTTATGACGTACTGTCCGTTTACCACGCCACGTTAAAAGAGATCAACGATCTCAAGGACGAGACAACGGGCGTGATCAGATTAGGCATTTCATATCAGATGGCGTTATTTGTCCTTCCTTCCATACTGGGACAGTTTCGGGAGGCATACCCGAATGTCCGATTGGAACTGGTCGAGGGCAAGATCAACGAATTGGAAAACAGAGTTCGTGACGGCATTTCAGACATGGCTATCGTGTATGCGGACAGCAACGAAAACCTGTCGTATCACTATCTCGCCTCGGATCCGGTCTACATTCAGGTCCCGCCTGTGTATTATTCGTCGCAGGACAGCTGGAACTATGGATTTGACAACAAACAATTGGATATAAAGGACATCTTTGGGGAACCGTTTATCTTACTGAAAAAAGGCAGAGGGATGCGCAGGATCTCGGATGCCGTGTTTTCACAGAAGGAAATAACTCCGCATATTGTGATGGAAACCGACAGCATCAATCTGGCTTATGAACTGGTCAACGCCAATTTCGGGTTCACCTTTATTGCCAAGACCGCAGCGACGATGTACGGAAAGTTTGGCTCGTTTGTCTGCTGTCCCGTAGAGGGAATGAATCTTTCCAGAAATATTTATATTTGCACCCAAAAGAACATGTATTTATCCAAGGCCTCACGTTTTCTTATCGGACTAATCCGCAATCGTCTGGCGGAGAACTGTGAAGTTAACTTTGTCTGAGGATGTCTATTCGCACTGGTCATTCCTTTTCACAAAGGACAAAGTCATGTTATCTCAAAGGAGGCAAGGCGTTATGAACGAATGTAAGGTGTTTGTTCCTTACGGTTCGGTTGGAATGATTATTCCGCAGGACGCTTTTGACAGGGGTCTTGCACTAAAGCCCGACTGTATTGCAACAGATGCCGGCTCGACGGATTCAGGACCGTATTATCTCGGAAAAGGCGTCTGCAAGTACTCTGAAGGCGCCATAAAGCGCTGCGTGCGTCAGCTCGTTGTCGGCGCCGACAAGATCTCCGTGCCGCTGCTTATCGGAAGCTGCGGCACGAGCGGAACGGATTCCGGTGTCGATCACATGGAAAAACTGATCAAGGAAATCTGTGCGGAGGAGGGCATCACCGGGAAAAAAATCGTCAAGATCTATACAGAGCAATCAGCTTCTCTCTTGGCAGAGCGTTTCGCGGAGGGGAAGATTCACCCGCTGAAGAACGCGCCCGCCATCACCAGGGACACCTTTGCCGAATGCTCGCATATCGTTGCGCTGGGCGGTGCCGAGCCGTTCATCAAGGCGCTGCAGGAAGGCGCGGATATTGTTATTTGTGGCAGATGCACAGATACTGCCATCATCTCCGCCATGCCTTTGATGCGCGGCTGCAATCCCGGCGCAGCTTGGCACGGCGCGAAAACCGCCGAGTGTGGCGCTGGATGTACGAACAAATGGGGAGGCACGGGCGTGGTTCTGACGGTTGACGAGACCGGATTTACCATTGAAGCATCTGCAGAGGATGCCGCCTGCAGCCCGTATTCCGTATCTGCCCACATGCTTTACGAAAACTCCAATCCCTTCGTGCTGTATGAGCCGGGCGTCAAGCTGGATGTGACTAAAGCCACCTATACGCAGCTTGAGGGCGGACGTGTACGCGTAGAAGGTTCTCAGGTTATACCCATGCCCTACACAATGAAGCTGGAGGGCTCCGGCCCGGTAGGCTACCAAACGATCGCGATCGTCGGTGTGAGAGACCGCCAGGTTTTGGCGGACCCCATTGGGTGGATCGACGCGCTGTCCAAGAACACACAGCGGAAGTTGGATGCTTTCGGATTTGATAAGGCCGAGTATTCCTATGATCTGCGAGCGTTCGGCTATAACGCAGTGTCCGACGAGACAATCGAGCCCGGCTCATATGTTCCTAGAGAAGTGGGTATCATGCTGGTTGTTACGGCCACCACGCAAACACTCGCAACAGAAATCGCCAAGAGCTTCAATCCGGAGCTACTGCATTTTAATCTGCACTCCGGCGAGATGCCCACTTTTGCCTTCCCGTTTTCACCGAATGAGATCGAAAAGGGGCTGCTGTACGAATTCAAGCTGAACCATGTGGTGGACACGCAGTCTCCTGATGAGCTTGTTCGGTATTCTAGCTCTACAACCTGACAAGATGGGGGTATAAAGCATGGCAACAATCGGTGAAGTAGCACGATATGTTCGATCCAAGAATGCGGGCCCGTTTACGCTGACAATTGAGATCTTCGCAGATACAGATGAGGCATACGAAAAGATTTGCCGTTCTGGGAACATAGGCGCCGAAAGGATCGCATCCATTTTCAATGTGGATCCGGCCTCGGTCGAGTATTATTACCTTCCGAATATCAAGGTGCTGAAAATTTCCATGCCCCGGAGAAAGATTCAAGGGCACAAATATGAAAGGGATATGCACCAGGGGCAGCAGTATGTCTCTCTCCTTGACATCGAACTGTAACCGGCGATCGCCTTGTTTCCGGTTTTTTCGGAACGCTTCGTTCAATCTTTTTCACTCCTTTAGCCAGACAGTCGCCTTTCCGGCTGTCTGGCTTCTTTTTTTTGCGGCCGTGTAGTAGACGCGCCGGGGTATCGGCTGGCTTTTGAAGTGATCGGAGAAAACCCTGCCGGAGCACTCCATTCACTCCCGCTCCCGATCAAATCCCCCGCGTAGAATTCCCCAAAAACAATCATCTCCCGCTTTGCGGCGGGAGATGATTGTTTTTGGGCGGAAAGTGCAGGATTCAAACCCACGCAAGGTGGCCCCGGAACGCTCAAGATTCGCAGCTTGACCCGATTTTTTCCCGCAGATTTCCTCGTCAGTAACTGCCGACTCCAAACACGCTCCCATCGTCTCCGAAAGGATGGTAGCGCTCTCCGCGATCATTCCGTGGGGCCATAGTATTTTTCGATCCCGCCGTAGCCCATGATCAGCCTGTTCCGGCGCGTCTTTTCGATGAAGCTGTGCAGACGCTTTCGGAACTCCTCCGGGCGCTTTCTCGCCGCGTCAATGTAGGCGACACGGATCCGCTTGTAGGGCTCCGAAAACCGCCGGTAGTTTTCCCATACCGTCTCGTCCTGTCGGAGCGCGTCCAGAATGTCCGCGGGGAACAGGAAGGGCGCCCGGATCACGGGCAGGACGCTCTCGCGGACCTTCGGATGGATCAGGCCCCGGGCGTCCAGCCAGATCAGCCGCTCGATATTCGGCCGGGAATAGGCACTCCCTGCCGTCCGGGGCGTGAAGCGGCGGATGCAGTGCTTCTCGTCCAAACGCCGGTTCGTGCTGTCGATCCAGCCGAAGCACAGGGCCTCCTCCACGGCGTCATTGTAGGACAGGCTCTCCTCGCCGGATTCCTTGGTGGGGAAGACAAACCAGACCTCTTCCGCCGTTTCAAAGTGCTCGGCCAGATACTGCCGCCAGGCAGAGCGATCCTTTGCGGAAAAGAGCTCCATCGTGTTTTTTGTGGCATGGTCCATGTTTCGATACCCGATTTTTCAGCGCTTGAACGTCAGTTCGTTGATCTCTAAAACGATTTCATACATCACATTGGCCCCGTAGCTGAGCGGGGACGATGGCGCCGGCAGCCGCAGGATGTTGGTAAACCCCGCGTTTCTCGCCGTCCGTGCCGCCCGGTCCATATGATAGTTGCTGCTGATGAGAACGATGGGGGCGTCCGCCGGAAGCATCCGGACGGTGTTGGCAAAGTTTTCCTTCGTGGTCTGGGCCTGATCCTCCAGGATCATCCGCTCCTCCGGCACGCCCCGTTCGGTCAACAATTCCCGCATGACGGCGGCCTCGGTACGGCCGGACTCGTCCGCGTTGCCGCCGGTCAGGATCAGCTGCGCCTCGGGGTACTCCTCCAGATACGCCTGGGCCGTGTCCAGCCGTCTGAGCAGATCGGGCACCGGCTCCCCCTTCTCCAGCGCCAGCCCGAGCACCAGGGCGTGATCCGCCGGACCGGCCGTACAGATCAGGCTGCCGACGGCGATCCTTCCGAAGAAGAACAGGATCACCGCGCTGAACAGGATCACGGCGATCCGCAGGGCCCAGCCGACAGCGCGCATGACAAGGTTTCTCGACCAGGTAAAGAGGCAGAAACGGAGGTCCAGCGCGAACAGCAGAAGGGTCGCGCAGAGAATGAGCTCATACAGGAAAATCTCCCGATTAACCGCTTTCAGGACGACGGCGTTGATTTTACGCAGCATAATGGCGGCCACATCGGCGGTAAGCAGCAGGGCCAGCGCAAGAAGGATATCGCCGATGATTTTGTGCTGTATAACGGCTACCACGTCTGCGATGAGCAGCAGGACCAGCGCAAGAAGGACACCGCCGATGATCCTCCGGGGGCGGGAAAAGCGCTTTCCTGTCTTCATGAAGTTACTACCTCAAATCCGCTCACATTGAAAGCCAACGGGTCACTTCCTCGCCGCTGCGGACGAGCTTCGCGCCGCGAAGATCGGCGCCGGGGAGGGCGGGGCGCAGCTTTTCCACCGTCTTGCCGATGCCGCTTCCGCCGGAGGTGGCGAAGGCCGCGACGGTCTTGCCCGTCCAGTCAAAGCCCTTGCAGAAGCTGCTGACCACCAGCGGCGCGCAGCCGTACCAGATGGGGAAGCCGATCAGGACGCGGTCGTAGTCGGCGAAGTTTTCGATCCGGCCGACGGTGGGAATATCCTTCTTGGCAAAAAACTCCCGGTTGCAGCGGGCCAGCGGGTTCTTCCAGTTCAGATCCGCCGACGTATAGGGCTTCTCAGGCGTGATTTCGTATAGATCCGCTTCCAGTGCCTGCGCTGCGTCTTTCGCGACGCGCCTTGTTGTCCCGCGTTCTGCGCTGAAATAGATGATAAGTGTTTTCATTGTGCTGCCTCCCTGATGATCCTTGGGTTTTGTCTCCGGGTTTTCACCTGCTCTGTCTTTATCATATCGCAAATCAGATCAACAAACAAGCCGCAAACGGTTCGTCTGCGGCTTATTTTGCCCGTTTTTCGATGCGGAATGTGTAAGCATGCCCGGAAAGGGGCAAACCCCCGGAAAGCACAAAGAAACGATACTTTCAAATAAGAGCGGCCGGCTTGGATCTGTATGATGAACTTCCGCTTTTCCGAAGCATCATGATTCCGGCAAGCGGGAAATCATCTGATCATAATATCCGCCGTATTCTTTTATTGCCTTTTGAACATTGATCGTATAGTCGACCACGGTACAGTGTGCATACCGGCTGTCATAGTACTCCCGGGTCCTGACCCCGCCCAGCGCTTCCATTGTCTTCCATGAGGCGGGGTTTTCCAGATCGGCGTCCAAAAAAACACTTTTTATGCCTTGCTGATCGCATACTTTCAGCCCCAGATACAGATTGATCTTATTGTATCCTTTCCCGCGTTCGGTCGGTCTGATCGAGTATCCCATATGACCGCCATAATGACTCAGCCTTTCATTCAGAACGAGCCGGATATTGATCATCCCGACGATCTTCCGGTCGCTTTCCCTGACCAGGAAATAAGTCCGGGCCGGTACTTTGTCCTCATCGGGCTTCCTCTTATAGTCTTCGCTCAGTTTCAGGAGCCACCCATTATAATCATCCAGATACCTGTGCAAACCGCCTGATCCGTTGATATCCGATCCGTGTTCCCGGAATTCTCTGATGTAATCGATCGCATCCTCTTTCCTTGAGATGCCGGGTACTTCAAAGAAGAATCTTTCCATATATGGCTCCTCTTCATGATGTGACTTGAAGGCCGATCTCCCGCCGACAAACTCTGATCTGTCGAACTGAGTATAGCATGCACCGACGGCGATAACAACAAGAAAGCTCTCTTGCCCCGGCGGGCAAAAGAGCTTTCTCTCCTGTTTGAGCGGCGTTGAGCGGATTTGTATTATGTAAACCCCTTGGGCAGCGTCAATGGTGCGAGTTATGTAAACCTTTTTCGCTCTTATTCTTTCCCCGCCAAAACGCGGAAAAACTTGGCCATCAGCGGAATGTACGAAGCGAGGAATACGCCCAGCGCCCCAAGGAATACGGGCTTTCTGTGTTCCGGCTTGATCTGCATTCCGATCATCATTCCCAGCGCGATCAGGCAAAATTTCAGGACGGCGATGATCTTCCAATCGCTGGTCTCCAGATAGCGGTCGGCGACTTCAAACAGTTTTTTCATGTCTGCTCTCCTTCCTGTTTTTTCTTCCATAAGCTTATGCGTCGTTGACTCGATTTGTCGTTTTCTTCCGCAGTTCCGCGGCTGACCCCTTTAGTACCATCCCGTTATATGATGCATCCAGCTCTCAAAGGAAGGGAAAACATGGAGCGCCGCGATCATCAAAAGGCCGAGAAGGAGGATCAAGATGATCGTCTTTTTCATCGCCCTGAAGAGCCTCCTCCAAGCTTTGTTTTGTCAAGAGAATTATACGATATTCCATCGACGAAAACAAGAACGCTCTTTTGGCTGCGGTTGACAAAAGAGCATTCTTTGATGCCTAAGTACGCCCAAAAGGTACAAAGACGAGCTAAGTACACCTAAAAGGCAGATACAGGACCATATTATGTAAATTATTTTGTCTTTCAACTATATCAAATTGCCTTCCCCTTGAGGGTGCAGCCGGGGTCAGTGCGGCACTTGCCAAAAGGGGGCGCAAAGAGAACGGCAGGTCATCCCGGCAAACCGGAATTGTCAGCATTCGAAGCGAAGAATATAAAACTGCTGTACCCATTCAGGGTACGTTTTATATATCTCACTGTCTTGTATTTGCTTTATCGTCCGCCTGCCAACTCTTCTGTCCAGAATAGCAAAAATACGTATCAGACAATTGTCGCTTTTGAGAGCGTCAGCGATTGGCATTTGAATGAAATCCGTAGCTGCCTGTAAGAAATCCCATTCGGAAAGAGTGCCTTCCTTTTCCCATTTGCTCCTCAGATCCGGAGCGTCACTGTCATAGACGCCGGTCGCTTTCCAGCGATCGTCTGCATCGCTTTCTTGTCTGTACATGTCGATCCATGAGAAGACAACAAGCTCTTTCCCATCCAGCTTGATCGATGCCCGTCCATAGGAATTATGGACCTCATGATAGCGCGTCAGGAAATAGGATATCCGATCCTTAAGTGAATCACACAGACTTTCATTTAACTGCTTATTTAGACCAGACCAGGATTTATAATGATTCATTTCTGACTCCTCATCGAGCATCTTTCAGCGGCGAAAACAGACACTCCGGTTTCTCTGTTGCTTTATCATAACACAAAAAGAAAAGGTTCTTTCAGAACAAGGCGGAAATGCATTTATCGGTCTATGAACGCTTTTATTAGTTCAACATCCCTTTTATCCTTATCTCGTCCCAGTCCCTGCTTCATCTCGATCAATCCATTGATGGAGATGATGTGAAAACCGTTGACTGTCTCAATGGCATCCCGCAGCCACCCCTCAAAGAGCTCAATGTGTTCCCCGTATTTGAACCATCTTTTTCCGTCTTCCATTCGCCGGAACAAATAACCATCTGCTTCCAAAAGATCCGCCAACCGGCCGCTGCATCCGAGATCGATGTCCGCAGTCTGCTCACGAGTATCGTATAAGACCATGGCGGCGCCTGTGATGACCCAGTATTCATTTCTATCATAGGGAAATGCAGATAAACTGCTCAGGATTGCCTGCTTATTCATAATCAATTCTCACAAATTCCAGTATTCTGGGCTGAGTATACCATACGACGATAATTATAACAACGAGAAAGCCCTCTTGCCCCGGTAGACAGAAGAGCTTTCTTTCCCGTATGAGCGGCGGCGTGAGGCTTGCAGTTATGTAAACCTTTCATCGCTGCGTCCGCTCGTGTTGAATTATGTCAACCTTTCTCGTCTTTATTCTTTCTTCGCCATAACGCGGAAGAACTTGGCCATCAGCGGAACGTATGAGGCGAAGAATACGCCCAGCGCCCCGAGGAATACCGGCTTCCAGCGTCTCGATCCTATCGTTCGAAATACGCTTGAAATACGCTTGATATACACCGTTATGAAAATACTCGTCGAAGCTAGGAAGAATATTCATGATCATGGAATTCTATCAAAATTACCGTTCTTTTTTGCGTTGGGACACCAGTAATCACACAATTCGGCATTTCTTACCTGCAAACGGAGGTGGGTGCAAGGTGGTTCGGATTATGTAAACTACCTGCGCCATTCTTTTTTGCCGGATACATCCAATGGGACGTTGTGCCCCAAAGATTTCCCTGGCAGAATATTGCCGAGAGCTACAGGAGCCTTTCCAAAACTTCGCCTGTGTCACCGTCGATGCAGATGGAGCGATCTTCGATCACTCTCGGGCAGACGGCCTCACTGCGGTTGAGGCAGGCGTAGACAGCTCTGGGATTCTCCGCCGTCATGGCCCAGAAGGGGTACTTGATGATGACAGGGGTGTTATATGCACTGCGCGCCATTTTGCACCAAAACCCTGTTTTTGAACATCGTAGTTGCGTTTTTCGTCGGTTTTATGATGGTGTCATCTCCGTTGGCATCCCCGACCTTTCCGATGAACCGGTAGAAGATGTCGACGCGCATAACGACCTCGCCATCAATCTCTTCCTTCTCGTGTACGACTATGTGATCGATCAATGTGTGCAGCAATTCGGAAGTCAGGGAATTGATCTCAGAGTATACCTCAATAAGCTGTGAAAAGCGGTTTGCCTGATTGAGCTTTTGTCCGAAGACCTGCTGATCCGCCTCAAGCTGGGTGATTTTCTGCTTCAGATCTCTGTATTCTTCGCTGTACTTATCTGACATGACAACGTATCTGTCATCCGGGATCTTATGCAGTGCATGATCCTCGTAAAGCTGATTCAGGATGATGTCCAGCTGGTCCAGTCTCGCCCTGTTCGCCTCCATCTCCTTCATGAGCTGCTTTGACTTTGCGCCACAGCCTTTTTCAGATGCTTCCGCAAGAAATACGATATAGGCGTCCCTGTCTTCACGACAAAGGCTTGCATGCCTCCGGATATCCTCCAGCAGGATGGCTTCAATCTGCTCCAGGGTGATGTAGTGCGCGGAGCACTCCCTCCCGCCGTAGCGGCGGTGCTTATTACAGCAGAAATTGCCTTTGGATGTCCGCCCTGTCCTGACGGCAAAGACCATTCTCGTATTGCAGCCGCCGCAGATCAGCAGACCGCGGTACTTGTTGTCCGAGTTTTCCCAGCTGGGAGACTGCTTTAACGAAATCCGCCTTTGTACCGTATCAAAGGTCTCCTGATCCACAAGGGCCTGATGTGTATTCTCTACGGTGATCCAGTCAGTCTCGGGACGCGGAATGATCCGTTTGTCCTTGAAAGACCGCGTCTGGTACCGAAGACTGACCAGCTTCCCAAGGTAAACCGGGTTGCTCAGAATCTGATTGACAGTTCCTTTTGCCCAAGCGTACGGATGTTTGACACGCTCATTTGCACGATACTTTCCGTACTCGTCCATCAGATATGCCCGTGGAGTCGGAATCTGTTCAGCCTCAAGCCATTTGGCTATATGATAGCAGCTCGTCCCTTCCAGGGCCATGCGAAACATCTTTTTTACGATGGGAGCATGTTCATCCGGGATCAGGTGATGTCTGTCATCGGGATCCTTCCGGTACCCATACGCGGGAAATCCTCCTGTGTATTCGCCCTTGATCGCCTTTGTCCGAAATGCGGATTTGACCTTTCTGCTGCAGTCCTTGGCATACCACTCATTGATGATATTCTTGAACGGTGCAAACTCATTGTCTCCGGCTGCGGTATCTACGCTGTCATTAATCGCAATAAACCGTACGTCGTACTCTGGGAAGATCACCTCCGTGTAGTTCCCGGTCATCAGATAGTTTCGGCCAAGGCGGGAAAGATCCTTTACGATCACCGCGCCGATCTTTCCCTGTTCCACAAGGCTGATCATTCTCTGAAAATCCGGACGGTTGAAATTGGTTCCGGAATATCCGTCATCCACGAAGAACTCGCAGTTAAGGAATCCCTTTTCTTCCGCATACTGCGAAAGCATCGCCTTTTGTGTCTGTATACTGACACTGTCTCCGCTGTACTCGTCATCTCTGCTGAGACGACAGTACAATGCAGTGATTCTGTCCTGTTGTTTCTTCTTTGTCATAAAGCCCTCTTTCCGAAACAACAGATCTCAATCACCGTGATTTTAGCACGCAGCCTCCCTTCGGGTTGCCTGAATATCAGGCAGATTGAACGTCGCAGCTTAAAGCGCCTTGATGACATGTTGTGCGACTCCCTGGACTGTAAGCTCCTTCACCAGGATCCGCTTGTTGGGATACTTTTCCTGATTCTGATACAACAGGATCACGGAGTGGGATTCCGGATCAAGACCGCCGTACTTCTTCAGCGTATTGGAGCCTGTTTCGTCCAGTGCCACAACGATGTCACCGACAGCAGCTTCCGGCTGCTTTCTGATAACGACCATGTCCCCGTCTTCAATGCCCGCATCCACCATGGAGTCGCCTGACGCCTTCAGGATATAGAATTCGCCTTTCCCGAAAAGGGACACGGGAAGGCTTACATACTCCTGAATGTTCTCTTCCTCCTCTTCCGGCGTTCCGCAGGGGATAGCCCCTACGACCGGTGCCGGAACAGAGCTTTCCGAGAACTTGCTGATCATCCGCGTTGTGATGGTTCGAGACGCACCGTCGTAACGCAGCATACCGAGATCATTCATGGCAACCAGGTAGCGATAGGAGGTTGTCTTGGCAATCCCGACACCCTTGGCGATTTCATTCACCGAAGGGGCAGTATGCCTCTCGCTATAGTACTGATCAACATAGGCACTGATTTCATTCATCAGCTGCTGGCTTTTGGATCTCATGGTGGCATTCCTTTCATCGGATCTATCGAGAACGGTTCGTTCCAGATAAGGCTATTATACTCAGGATTCCGGAGATTGCAATAGGATCGGAGGCAGTTTTTGCTCTGGATAGGCACGTTGACGGTTGCAGGCGTCAACATAGAAAAAGAGGCCAGGGAACACAGTTCCCGGCCTCTGATCTGATAATAATATGATGTCTCGTAGTTAGTTGAACATCACCTGGTTGACGATGCTCTCCAGATACTCCTGCCGGCCGCTGCCTGGCAGCTCCGGCGCACCCAGCTTCTCAGCGTATGCTGCGAGCTCGGCAAGTGTTGTCTCGCCACTGCGAATCTTTGCTCCGATGCCGCTTCGGTAGCTGGCATAACGATCCTCGACGAACTTGTCAAGCCTGCTGTCCTCAATCAGGGCGGCGGCCTTGATCAACCCGAGCGCAAAGGTGTCCATGCCGAGAATGTAGGCGTGGAACATGTCCTCCATGGTGTAGCTGGGGCGACGGGTCTTGGAGTCAAAGTTGAAGCCGCCGGTCAGTCCGCCGGCCTTCAGCACCTCGTACATACACATGGTGGCGTCATAGACGTTGAACGGGAATTCGTCCGTATCCCAGCCCAGCAACATATCGCCCTGGTTGGCGTCGATGGAGCCGAGCATCCCGTTGATGGCGGAAATGCGCAGATCGTGCTGGAAGGTGTGCCCGGCGAGCGTCGCGTGGTTGGCCTCGATGTTCAGCTTGAAATCCTTGTCCAATCCATACTGGCGCAGGAATCCGATGGCGGTAGCGGCGTCAAAGTCGTACTGGTGCTTCATGGGCTCCTTCGGCTTGGGCTCGATGTAGAAGTCGCCCGTAAAGCCGATGCTCCTGCCGTAATCTACAGCCAGATGCATAAGCTTTGCAATGTTTTCCTGCTCGAACTTTACGTCCGTGTTGAGGAGCGTCTCATAACCCTCGCGGCCTCCCCAGAAAACATAGCCGCGTCCGCCCAGCTTTACGGTGATATCCAGCGCCTTCTTGACCTGCGCCGCCGCAAAGCAGAACACGTCAGCGCTGTTTGTGCTTCCGGCGCCGTTCATAAAGCGGGGATTGGAGAACATATTGGCTGTGCCCCAGAGACACTTGATGTCCGTACCCTGCATCTTTTCAAGGATATAGTCGCTGATTTCGTCGAGGCGCCGGTTTGTTTCCTTAATGTCGTCCGCTTCGGGGACAAGGTCAACATCGTGGAAGCAGAAATAGCGAATGCCCAGCTTCTTCATAAACTCGAAGCCTGCGTCTACCTTTGCCTTCGCGTGCTCCATGGTGCCCTTCTCCAGACCGAAGGACTTGTCCGCTGTGTCGCGGCCAAACATGTCTGTACCGGCGGCGCAGAGATTGTGCCACCATGCCATGGCAAAGGGCAGATGCTCGCTCATCTTTTTGCCCATGATCACACGGTCGGAATCATAGAATTTGAACGCCAGGGCGTTCTTGCTTGCGGGGCCCTCATAAGGGATTACGGGGATTCCTTCAAAGATTTCTTTCATCATGTTTCACTCCTATTTGATTTCCTTGAACAGGTTTCTGACCGAGGGATAAATCTTGCGGAACTTCTGATACTGCGCTTCATATCGGGCGGATATCTCGGGATCGGGTTCGATCGTCTCGGTCGTTCGGGCAAGCGCAGCGGCGCAGTCGGCCGCACTGTCATATTCACCGCAGCCCACCATGGCAAGCATCGCAGCGCCGTAGCCCGGGCCCTCCTCGGTCTGCGGGAGCTCCAGCGGGATATTCAGCACGTTCGCCATGATCCTGCGCCACAGCGGGCTCTTTGCTCCTCCGCCGCACAATTTTGAACGTTCAACGCAAATGCCGATGCTCTTTGCGACTTCGAAACTGTCACGGATGGCAAATGCCACACCCTCCAGCACTGCCTGGACCATGTCGGCGCGGGTCGTGTCCATCGAAAGGCCAATGAAGGTGCCGCGCGCGTCGGTGTCGTTGATGGGGCTTCGCTCACCCATAAGATACGGCAGGAAGAACACGCGGTTATTGCCAAGCCTGTCGTCCGTGATATCCGCCTGCTCAGCGACATAGTCGGTGGTTTTCAGGATCTCCTCGCACAGCCACTTGTTGCAGCTGGCGGCAGACAGCATACAGCCCATCAGATGATAGTTCCCATCCGCGTGAGCGAAGGCGTGGAGGGCGTTGCCCGGATCGACGCCGAACCTGTCAGAAGAGATGAAAATCGTTCCGCTGGTACCGAGAGAGATGTTGCAGGCACCACCTCCCACCGTACCGGTTCCTACGGCTGCGGCAGCGTTGTCGCCTGCGCCGGCGATGACCTTTACATCTGTACTCAGCCCCAGCGCTGCTGAGATCTCCGGGCGCAGCGTGCCGATGACCTCGTAACTCTCAAAGAGCTGCGGCATCTGCGATTCCGATACGCCGCAGACGTCCAGCATCTCCTTTGACCAGCGTTTGTGTTCCACGTCCAGCAGAAGCATTCCGGAGGCGTCGGAAAAGTCGCAGCTATGGACGCCCGTCAGTTTATAGTTGATGTAATCCTTGGGGAGCATGATTTTTGCGATGCGCGCGAAGTTTTCCGGCTCGTGTTTTTGCATCCAGAGAAGTTTCGGCGCGGTGAAACCCGCAAAAGCAATGTTCGCAGTCAGCGCGGATAGCTTATCCCTGCCGATCACGGTATTGAGCCATGCCGTCTCTTCCGCGGTCCTGCCGTCGTTCCAGAGGATCGCATTACGGATGATCTCGTCGTTTGCGTCCAGCGTGACGAGTCCGTGCATCTGTCCGCCCACGCCGATCCCCGCCACCTTCGCGGCCTCAAAGCCTGTCAGCAGCGCCTTGACCCCGTCCTGTACCGCCGTCCACCAGTCCGCCGGGTCCTGCTCGGACCAGCCGGGATGGGGGAAGTACATGGGGTGCTCCCGGCTCACCGTGTTCAAAATGGTTCCCTGCTGGTCCAGCAGCAGGAGCTTGACCGCGCTGGTGCCCAGGTCGATGCCGATAAAAGTGCTTCGATTCATAAGTAAGCCCCGTTCTTTTCAATCATCCTTTTGTGTTTCCATGCGGAATCTTTGACGATCCTCTTCTGCGTGGCATAAAAATGGATTGCGTTTTTCAACAGATGTTGATTTATAAACATCTACGTTCCGATTATCTTCTACATTTGACCTTTTTATTTATCCGATTAGCGCCTTTATCTTCGAACTTTTTGAGAACATAGGCGGGATTTGGCCGGTTGACCTTGCGGAATACAGCCTCGTCGGCACATTTACCGGAGACGGCGCGCACCTTGACTTCGGGGCTCATCGGCACTGTGAAGGTGAAGATATGCTCACCGCATATTGTTTCAATCTTGTCGCCGTTCACAAACAGTGAGACCTCATTTTGATTGGAATAGACCTTGACCACGATACTGTCCTCGGTACGATCAACATAGCGCTTCGAGCAGATATGCACGAATGGGCTTTTGCTCCACCATCCCGTATTCTTACTTCAGCTTGTCCAGGATATTTCCTATATCTCCGTTGATGCAGATCGATTTTTCTTTGATCTCGTCCGGAGCATAAGCCTCGTTGTAGTTCAGGCAGGCATAGGTGGCATCCGGCCACTCGTTCGTCATTTGCCAGAAAGCAAATTTGACTATGCCTGGCGTGTTCCATCCCACGGCTGTCTCCAGGAAGAGCACCTTCATATTCTTGTGCCTACGGAGGAAGTCGGAATAGCGCTGTGACGCAGTATGCCAGCCTTCATCTTCCACAAACGTATCATCGGCCCGGAGGTTCATGCTCATCGGCTCACCGCAGACCGGGCAGCAAGGAACGAGCTCTGTGGGAACCGTCATTTTGAGGGTTACACCTTCCGGAACGGTCAGTGTGCCGTCTTCCTCGATGGCAAAGCCCTGAGCAAGAACCATCTTGCGCACGGTCTCTTCATTGTCATAGGTCTTGTCATGACAGGGCTTGCTGCACTGCCAGAGGCCGTAATCGCCCTGCGTGTAGAAGAGCCTGTGCTTATCGAATCCGGCCTTTTGGAAGCAATGATCCACATTGGTCGTCAGGACAAAGTAGTCTTTATCCTTTACCAGCTCGAACAGTTCCTCGTAAACATGCTTTGGGGGATTCATGTAGCGGTTGATGTAGATATACCGGCTCCAGTAAGCCCAAAGTTCCTCGGCAGGCCACTGCATCGCGTAAAAGCCGCCGGAGTACATGTCCTCGAAATGATATTTGCCGACAAAATCTGAGAAGTATTTTTCAAGGCGCTCTCCGGTATAAATAAAGCCGGCAGAAGTGGAGAGTCCCGCACCGGCTCCGATGATGACCGCATCCGCTTCCTCCAGCGCTTTTTTCAGTTTATTGATTCCATCCGGTGTGTCCTGGGACCTGGGTATTCTTCGCCCGAACATCACGCACACCTCCTAAATGACATCCTCGCAGGGTTATGGGAAAAATGATTGAGATCCGCTGTTTTCCTATGTTTTTTCGTGTCTTTGGTACACTGTGCCGCTAACACCGGCGTGTTGCCTCCGACGCCCAGCTCAAGGAACAGCACGTGCTGTCCCTTGTGCGCTTTCAAAAAAGCCGCATAGTTCGCCGAGGCTGCATACCATCCTGCGTCCTCCACAAAGGTATCGTCCGCGCGCAGGTTCATCGCCGCGGCCCGCCCGGTTTTCGGGTCGGCGGGGATCAGGTCGTGCGGCAAGCGCATCGAGAGCTTTCGATTCTCGGGCACCTGAAAGACGCCGTTTATACCCCGAACGAAGCCCTGGGCCTCCATGGCGAGCATCGTCCAGTCCTCGTTATCCCAGGTTCGGTCGCCGCGTCCCTGCGCGTCCTGAAAAAGTCCGTAATCGCCCTAGGTGTAAAACAGCCGGGACTTGTCAAAACCCGCGCGCTGGAACTGATGATCCACGTTGGTTGTGATAACGAAATAGTCCTTATCCTTTACCAGAGCCAGCAAATCGGTATAGACCGGCTTCGGCGGGTCGATGTAGCGGTTGAAGTAGATGTGCCGCGCCCACCAGGCCCAGCGGGTCTCACTGTCCGGGAATGAATAGAAGCCGCCGGAGTAAATGTCCGTAATGCCGAAGCGCTCGATAAAATCGAAGAAATACTTCTCGAAGCGCTCGCCGCTGTAGGTCAGTCCGGCGGCTGTGGAGAGGCCCGCGCCGGCCCCGATTACAACGGCGTCGGCGGTTTTCAGTTCCTCCCTGAGGCGGGCGATGTTTTCTTCCCGGTTTCCCGTTCCCTCACACAAAGAATGACCGAAGCCGCGCACGGCGGAAATGCCCTTGCGGATGGAATCGGAATACCCATTCGGTCTGTTATTGAAGGGTCTGCTCATAAATACACCTGTCCTTGTCGCTGAATACGTTGAAAATGACCCGATCCACCTTTCCCGGATGGGTGGCGAGCCATTCCATTACGGTCTGTACCGCGATTTCGGAGGCCCGCTTTTTGGGGAAACGGAAGACACCGGTGGAGATGCTGCAGAAGGCCACACTGCGCAAGCCGTTTTTCGCACAGAGATTGAGCGTGTTCCGGTAACAGTCAGCCAGATCGTTTTCCAAGTCTGGTGTAAGCTCGTCAAACACGATCGGCCCGACGATGTGCACGACTTTCTTCGCGGGGAGATTGTAACCGTCCGTCAGCATCGGCAAGGCGGTCGGCTGCTCATAATTCCTCCCGTAGCGGGAACGAAGAGCCTGCATCTGCTGATGACATTCGGCGCGGAGCTGGATACCCGCATAGGTGTGGATACAGTTGTCGATGCAGCTGTGGCAGGGCCGGAAGCAGCCCAGCATCCGGGAATTGGCGGCGTTTACGATCACGTCAACAGCGAGGCAGGTGATGTCACCTTGCCAAAGTGACAGCGTATCCGCAAAAGGCCGTTTGCTGCCGAGGCTCTCCGCGATCGAAGGAATCCTGTTAAGGCGCACGATCCCTCGCTCCTCTGCCCGTTCCTTCAGATACTCGTCCTGGACCAGCAGGGTCTCCTTCGCCATGGGACGGGGCATGCGAATGTTCATCAGGGAGCGCAGGAGCCTTTGCTTGCTCTCCGTGTCCGCATTCGTCCGCAGATCTTTATACTCAACGGAATCCGTCTTGAAAGCTTCTACCAGATAGTCAAGACGCTGCTCCTGTGTCGTTTTCTTTGTCATGCTTCGGTCTCCTCTTGAAAACAGGGCCCCGGTAATCGTCCGGAGCTCTGCGCAGTCACTTCTCTGATTCCGGCAATTCCTGTATATTTTATAACGAACAGGCTGAAAAATCAACGCTTACCTCAGAGCCTGCCGTTCCGGTTATGCCGGGGATACTTCATTGACTGGTATCCGAGTTTGAAACCTAAATGAATTTAGCGAGCGTCTTCAGGACAGAAATACCTTTTGGCGAATCTTGAGAAACGCAAAAAAGTACACAGGCTGTTGTATCATAGCCTGTGTACCGATGTGGAAAAGGTATCGCATTTTGATAGAATTAACCGGAGAGGGGGGGTCACCTGCCCTTTAGGGGTGTTCAAGCGGGTCCGAGGGGGGGGGTCAAAATCCAGAGGAGGTTCAAAGCGAACGAACGGGCCGTCCCAACAAACTGGAATTTGGCGAACTGCTTTAGAGTTCCAAAACGGCAACAATCTCATCTCCATCCATCTCGCCGTTTTCTATAAAGCCGAAATCGTGATACAGCTTCGCAGCAACCTTATTATCGGGCTCCCAGGAAGTGCTCCAAAGCGCTTCCTTTCCGTCAGGAAAGCTGCGGATGTAGTCCAGCAGGAGCTTAAGAGCATCCCTGCCGTAGCCGCATTTTTGATATCGCTGATCGATCATGAAACGCCACAGGCAGTAGCTATGTCTATAGACCTCAGCCATTTCTTCGTACTCTTCAGAATTGTGACCGATCATAGCGAAGCCCACGGGAGTTTCACCATCCCAGATGCCAAAGGCCTGAACAAATTTGCCGTCAGCCAGGGTATCATATGCCTGCGCCAGGCTGACTGCGTTCGAGGCCACGAAGTCTTCCTGGGCTTTTGTAACCCTAAGGTCCATCAGCGTCCAGAAGTTTTCTTTGTCTGCCTTCACTAAGTGAAGGCCCTTATTTTTGAGCTCGTAATTTGTGTTATCCATTGTAATACTTCCGGGAATCCCGTTTTTGGCAATATCCCGACAAACAGGAATTCAGCAATTCCGCCATTTCTTTAGCAGAGTGAACACTTCTTCTCTGTCTTTGTCAGGTATTTCTCCGCGTTTTTTACTGCATAATGATGGCCAAACTCGCCATCAATATAAGTACGTCCATTAACAATCACTGGTTCATCATTGCCAGCAGATTTACAGTCTGTCCCCTTTGGCCACTCGGGAATTCCCCCATATTACATAATCTCTCTGACGCGACCGATTGTAACAGAATACAAATCCACTGTCAATCTACTACCAAACAGTAGGAAATAGTCAAATTGAACGATTACCTTCTGTGAGAACGATAGCCCTCAAATTGAACAATACCCCGCCGTAAGAACGATTTGTCCGGGAGAAGGGTGCCGGGAACACCAGAAAAAGCAAAAATGCCGCTGCGGAAACGACTCCGCAGCGGCTGCTTTTATGGCCGGACAGCGAAAAAGCCCTGAAATCAAGGGTTTTCGGGCGAAATAAAAAGGCAGGCAATTTCTATCATAATTACCTGCCTTTCATGTCAGTGAAGCACCAAACGGATGAATACAAAGTGCGTTTGAATCAAAAGTATGCAAGATTATCACTTCTGCAGTGTATCTACGGTGAAATAACTACTTCTGACTCTCTGCTACAAATCAACAACCAGAAAGATATAACTCGTTTTACCAAAAGCTGCTGTTTTCTCATTATTCTTTGCTGAACACCATCACCTCATATTTTTCTTGATCTGCAAGACATGAGAATGTGATTTTATCTGCTTCTCGCACATCGTTATAGTCTCGTATTATGCCGGCTCTTTCTGCGTGTCCAGGAGCAAGGGTAATAATGCCGTTTACAGGCTCAAGTACAAAGAGATCATCTAAAGCGTCTTTCCGGCGATGAACTTCGAATCGAGTGACCTCTTCTCGTTTTATTTCCTGATCTTTTTTATAGAAATGTAGATATTTCTCAAAAACAGATAGTGTTCTGTCGGATTGGTTAGAGAGGATTACTTCGAACTCATAAGTCTGAGGGTTTTTCTCTGGGGTATTTGTGACAGCGTATTTTACAATTGTAATACCAAGTGCAGGTTGGCTCTTCGTCGGTTCTGATTTCAAGTGTTGAGAAGACTCTCTCTTAGCAACATAATCCGTGTATTCTGCGATCAACTTTTTGCTTTCTGTGTTTATCACAGATGATTTCTGCTGTGAAATATTAAGCTTTTCTGTGATTGTGTCATAGATGTATGCAATATCATCAGAATTGTCGAGGTGGCGTGGCTTATACTCCTTGTTTAGAAAACCAATCATCTTGTCCGATGTAATTTCCGGTAGTGTGATTGGAATGACGCAAACGGAATCCAAATACCACAAGATGCCTGCTTCGTTTACACAATAGGCGCTCTCATAATAGTCTTCTGAGAGAATTGCAATGTTGACTAAGCTCGTTCGAATTGCCTGTTTGACTTCTGATGAGATTAACTGTTTTACATCGTTTCCAGGAAGTGATGAACAGAAAATAGACTCACGCGGTACCCCTGTTTTGATAAGAAAGCTAAACAGCATATCAGCCACAGCTTTGTCAACAGAGCGGTGACTAATAAATACGGTGTTCCTATGGCCGGGCATTTTCTTCGACTCAGGTGCTTGATCCGCGAGCCTCTCCTCCTTACCGAGAGAGGGTGAGAGCATATTGTTTGCTTGAATAGCAAAAGCACTGGAAGATTGCCCACTTTGAAGAGCGTTGGTTTGTTTCCAATACTCGTTGTCTTTTGAAATTGTATCTAATAAGCCAAGCATAGCGACAAAACCTTGTTGCCTGTCATTTCTAAAGAAATACGCAGATTCAATATCTTTGAAAAGAGGGTGATCCTGTAAATGCCGTTGAGCAAACAATGAAACAGAGGTCATCCATTGAGAGTATTGCGGATTCTGGTTGAAAGGCATTCCAGCCTGGCACATTTGCAACACTCGCAGTCCTTGCTCCTGAAGTTTCAACAGCTCAAGTTGTAATTCCTGTTTTGTCATATATCTCATCTCTCACTTGCTTGTTGTAGAAAAAGCGCAAAAAATGCTATCCCAGATCAACGATGCATTTTTGCAGCATTTCTGCGTCGGCCGGGCAGAATTCATATTGCGGGATCTTATCGGGAGTGATCCATGCGAAAGCATTGTGCTCCTTCCGCTGAAGCTGGCCACCGATAATCTGCGTGATAAAGAAATGCAGATGGACGGTCCGATCAGGATATGTATAGACAATATCTGTAAGCTCCCGCTCAACTTCGAGCGTAACGCCGAGCTCCTCCTGGCATTCCCGGACAATGCATTGCTCCGCAGTCTCTCCCGCCTCAATCTTGCCGCCGGGGAATTCCCATAGGAGCTCACAGTTTTTCCCTTTTGCCCTTTGGCAAATCAGGAACTTTCCATTCTCCCGGATCACTGCAGCAGTAACCTCAATCATCATCCGCCTCCGAAAGAAGCTCACGCACGAAATTGACATCTCCAATCAGCGGATTCCGCTTGACAGTCTCTTTTAAGAAAATGCGCGCCAACTCGCGATTCAATTCGTAGAGGTATCCCATGTTGCCGTTACCGTCGCGATCGAATGGCGCATACTTCACGTTGCAAAGCCGGAGAATATCGTCTCTGACAAGTGTAGTTTTAATTGGATTCTTGATCAGGATGTACTCGCAGTCTACGCGCCTGCCTTCGGGTTCCCACAAATCCTCAGACCGCAATTCTTCCGGCTGATGGCAATCATAGCACTCATCTCGGGCGGTGCTGATTGCTTGTACAAAGCCATCGCATCCATGGAAAATGATATCGCCGGGACGGATATCCAAAAGACGATCCCAATGATGGAAGCTCAAGCCAGCTCTGTTTGCAACAGGGGCCCAAATGTACCCTCCACGGCTCTCACGATCAAATGTGCTGCCCTGGAACACAAAGAAGGTCATACGCTTGCCAGGAATACGTTCCTGCTTCACATGCTTCTTTTCACCGGCAGGCCGTGGCTTGCAGGACAAGGCTGCACGCGCACGCTCATCCGCTTCCCGCTGTTCCGCAGCCCGGCGTTCTTCCTCAGCTTTTTTACGAGCTTCCTCTTCCGCGCGCCTTTTTTCTGCCAGTTCCTTCTCTTGTCGGATCTCTTCCAGAATTGCAGCATGGGTATCAGATTTCTCGGCCTTCAGAAACTTGACAAAAGTGTCTGGATTCGGGTACGGGAATTTAGTTTCCTTAGAGGGAAACCGAACGGTGATCATTGTTGGAGTCTGATCAACAACGGTTCCTACACCGTATATTTTATGCCTAACTTCTTCTCCTAAAAGCAGCATTTCCTTTACCCCGATTCCTGTGTCTTATTTCAAAGAACTATATCTTGCTTTCCTATGAAAACTGCACCGTAGCTTTTACAATACTTCGGTGCAGTAAGCCGTTGGTTCTATTTATGCCGATAGTAGCTCTATATTTCTCGCCAATTCACGCTCACTCCACTTAATGACACTAACATCATAGTTGGCAAACGCATCCTCAATCCCGCGGGCTATGTTATTTGAATCGTTTAGAAAAACAATTAAGCGGCTGTCATCTCGCCTGGAAGGCTTCGTATCACCCCAAGCAAAAAGAATGTTGCCCATGCTTGATTTATTTGGATTGTTGAGAGTTCTACACAAGCGCTCCGGTTTCGAACGACTTCTTTGGAGAAGAAACTCGTAGTTGTGAGAGAAGCCAGACGTCCCAGTAAATTGCACATTGTCTGTATAGAAGATATCGTGATCGGCAAAAAAGTTTTGAACATCTTCGAGAAAAAAAGACGCCGTTTTACTTTTTGCTGTCATAAACATATCGTCAACGCGCATCATTGCCTGCACAAACAGGTGTTTTTTTTGCGGGAAATTATGGGCATTTCCTCTGCACACGAGTTGATTATCCTGCAAGCTGACGCCGTATTGGAGTAGTATACTTTTTAACAGCGTTTTTCTATTCGGAGTAAGCTGAAAGCCATTCATCTCTAACCCGCTGAGAGTAGCACCGTCGTCGGTGAATAAAATGTCATTCCCATCCTGACGGACGTAAATCTGCAGATAATCATTAGCACTATCCAAATATGGCGTGGTGATTTCATAGTACTCGCCAAGTTTTTCAAAGGAGATCTCGCTTTTTAGCCAGTTCGCATAGTCATCAATCAGCTTTTGAATATCCATTTTATTCCCTCCCTTCCGGTGAAATAGATGTTAAATTAAACCAATTCAACCTGCATATGAATGTCAGGGCAATCTACCACGTTAAACCGCTGTAGCAGGCGCAACGTATTTTCAATAAACTGATCACTTTGGATTTCTTCTGCTTCGACGGCAAATGAGCGCCCATGCTTTTCGGAATATATATGCCAATGCGATCCCAGTATCACCGTTCCATCAGGGTTTATATGCTTGTTTGAAGGATTAATATGCAATTCAAGAAGAGGAACACCAGCGACAGTTATTCTCGCGCCAATATCATACTTTAGCCTGTTGATTGCACCTCTGAATATTTGGATAGTAAAATTATCCCTTTTTGTTGTTCCCTCAACTTGGAAACTCGTCTTTTTCCCACGCTCCGGAAAACAAATAACATCTTCAAGGGTGTGCTTCAGCATTGATATCATCTCATCTGCTTCTTGCTGAGTTAGTTTATACGCGCTCACTAAAACACCCCCACCCATTATTCCTCTCAGAATAACAAATAAATATTATCACAGCTGTGAAGACATTTCAATCGGGAAAACCCCTGAAGCGTAAAAGTTGTTGGCCGATGGCATAGTATCGTGCACACACGCGCCTTTCTAACGTATGTGTTGAGCTATACTCACACCGCACCGCAGCCGGATCTCCAGTCGATCGTCATACACGATGATCTGATCCACTATTTCGCGCATGACGCGGGCCTCATCAGTGTTGTAAGCCTCGCCGCTTGCCATGTGCTGCTGGAAGCTTTCGAGCCAGTGGAGGGCCTCAGCACGCCGGGTGGCATCAGCCTTGAGCTGCTTCTGTCGAGCCTGCAAATCGGCCATACGCTGGCTGTAGAACGTAACCTTCGCCTCGTACTCGTCATCCGGCACCATGTCGTTCTGACGCGCTCTGTGGAGCTCTAGGGCCTCTTCCTGCAGCTTTACGATCTGATCCTCGATCTTCTTATGCTCCTCTGCAGTATCATCGCCGCCAAGGACCTGCCGGCCAACATCGAGTACGGCCTGGATGCTTTCTTCAGGTATTTCTTCCAAGGCTGCTCGGTATGTATTGATAAGCACGTCCTCATTCAGATGATGGGAATCGCACGCCTGCCGGCCATGTTGAATTCTGTTCGTACAGGCCCATGCTGCGACCACTCTCCCGCCAGAGGACCGGACGTGCCGGCGGAGCTTGTGCCCGCAGCAGCCGCACACCAGGAGCCCGCTGAACGGATATTTGCTTGCATAATGGCTTCTGCCGGCTGCCGAGTCTTTCTCCTCTCCTCGGCGTCGCATCTCCGCCTGAGCCATGTCAAAGTCTTCCTGAGAAACGATTGCCGGGTGCGTGTTCTCGACATAGTAGAGCGGGGCCTGTCCGGTATTCTTTAGCCGGCGTTTTGAGAGCACATCCGGTTTGTATGTCTTCCCGAGCAGGGCATTGCCGGTATATTTCTCATTCTTTATGATCCCCAGGATTCCGTTTGCACGCCAGTTGCTGCATCCGCGTTTTGTCTTAATGCCGTCTGCCTCCAAGCCGTGGCGGATCTGAGTAAGGGAAGCGCCAGCAATATACTCCCGGAAGACACGCCGGACGATCTCTGCTTCCGGCTCATTGATTATGTAGTTGCCGTCGGCATCTTTCGTATAGCCGAGCATGGTGCCGGTGCTGAGGATCACCTCACCATTCTGGAACTTCTTCTGGTATGTCCACTTGATGTTGGTGCTCATGGTACGGGATTCCTGTTCGGCTATGGCCGCAAGGATGGTCAGGAGCACCTCGCCGCCGGGCGTAAGCGTATCGATGTGCTCATTCTCGAAGCAGACCCCGATGCCGAGCTCTTTCAGCTCCCGGATGTAGCTCAGCGTATCCACTGTGTTGCGCGCGAAGCGGCTGATGGATTTGGCCAGGATCTTATCGATTCTTCCGGCACGGCAGTCTGCGATCATACGCATGAATTCTGGACGCTTTTCTGCACGGGTGCCGCTGATCCCTGGATCGGCATAAATCCCACCGAATTCCCAGGCGTCGTTTCCCTTAATCAGAGCAGTATAATGTTCCACCTGCCGCTCGTAGCTGTTTTCTTGCTGCTCTTTCTCTGTAGACACGCGCGCATAGGCGGCCACTACCAGCTTTTTGGGCTCCACCTGGACCTGTACCGGTGAGAGGAGATCCGGCGAAAAGACCCGCCGCACAACTCTCCTGGATACCACCTGTTCCATCTTCACGCCTCCTTTTTGTTCCAGCCCTTCGCATTGCCGGGCTTGCCATTTGTATATGATCGGGAAATCTCAACCCCGTTATAGAAGACGAAGGTCACTGTACCCTTGAGCACAATGACCTTCGTTATGAATTCTTTCAGTTTTTCCTCAGAGAACTCAGTGATCAGGAAATAGTCCAAATCTCGGTTTTGATCGCGTTTTAACTTCTGAAGCTGGGAGCGTTTTGCATTCAGTTTTTCTTTTATCTGCTGCCGCTCCACACTGTATGCTGCTTTCGGAAGCAGCCCGCGCAGCGCCAGCCAGGAGAGTTCGTCGTCTGCCCGCTCCAACTTCTGGATCTCGCCGGTTATCTCTGCCGCAGCATTGCTTAACGGCCGCTCCCTCACGAATTCGTTGTATGCCTCCACGAACTTCTCTTTCAGGATCTCATCCTTGATCCGGGTATTCCTGCATGCAGACGCTCCTTTATGGAGATTGGTGTAGCAGGCCCAGATATCTGACTGCCATTTCAGCCCGCTCCCATTCACTTTGTGGATGTATCTGGAATGGCAGAGCCCGCATTCGACCAGACCGGAGAACGGATGCTCGGCGCGCTTCTGGCCGGTGATCTTCCCGTTTTTCCGCTGCTGGCGTAGCTCCTGCGCGGCCTGGAAATCTTCTTTGCTGACGATTCCCGGGTGCGTATCCTCGATGTAGTATCGCGGCGCATATTGACCATCCGTGTTCATGAGCTTTACGCCGTGCCTTTTTACGCTTTTCATAGACAGCGTATCTCCCATGTATTTCTCGTTCTCCAGCGCGCGTAGGACCGTCTGATGCGACCAGGGCTTTCCTGCAGATGTTCGCAGGCCATCCTTATTCAGGGCGCGGGCGATGGTATCGCTGCCATGGCCGGCAAGGTACATATTGAAGATCCTGCGGATGATCTCTGCTTCTTCCGGCACGATCTCCAGCGTGTTGTCCGGTAGCATTCGATAGCCGCACATCCCATGCCCGATAGAGATCCAGCCGTTTTCGTACCGATGCCGTACGGACCATTGCTGCCGCTCGGAATCCACCTGCAGCTCATTTTCGGCAATGCTGGCGGCAATCGTCAGGTATAGCTCGCTGGCCGGCTGGAATGTGCTGATATTCTCTTTCTCGAATACCACCTCGACGCCGAGATCCCGCAGCTCGCGCACGGCATCCAGAAGATCCACAGTGTTGCGAGCGAAGCGGGAGACGGATTTCGTATAGATCACATCCAGCTTCCCGCCACGGGCGTCCTGCAACATCGCCTGGAACTGGTCTCGCTTCTTGATGCTGTTTCCGCTTATCCCGCGGTCGGCATAGATTCCGACAAGCTCACGATCTGGATCGTTTGTGAATTTGCCTCGCCAGTACTGTTCTTGAAACTCATAACTATGGATCTGAGCGTCACTGGCCGTGGACACGCGAACATACGCGGCTACTCGTTTCTTTCCCATCAGTTTACCTCCTTCCCCTTTGGTAACCGGAAAGGTACCAGAATAGAAGGGGAAAGTCCAGAGAAATCTCCGGACCTTCCCCCTGCTTGATTATCCTGCGATCTGCAGCGTCTTTACTGCATCCGGCCGGATCAGTTTTCCGTCAAAGCGCTCATAGCCGACAATTCCGATCATGCCGTCCAAAATGTACTTTTCTTTCAGAAGACGGACCGACAGCGATTCCCTCTGCAGCATCCAGTAGTAAGACAGATCACCAAAGGCGATCGGCTTGGCGCCTGCGTCTGCATCCGGCATATACATGCTATACTCGACCGGCTTTCCGAGGATCGTACCGGTCGCCTGATCCCACAGGAATGCACCATTGTCATCCTTCAGGGTCCGAAGAGCCAGGGCCGTCTTGTCATTTACGATCCACGTGCCTTTGCGCCTATATTCCGGCTTCACGGAAAAGTACAGCTTGATCACATCGTCATACGTGAGCTCGCTGGCCGTAGCGCCCACAACGGCGCTGGTGAGCAGGCCGGTCGGCTGATCCACACCAGTTCCGGTCAGGAGAAGACGCTCCTCCGCGCGACCGAAGCGCCGGCAGAAGTTTTTCCTCAAATACGCCTGCAGGTCGAAGTTGTTATCCGCGATGAATTCTCTGCGAAGCTTGGCAAGGGACGCCAGCTTGTACGCGTCGAATTCAACCGAATCAAACGTGTCCGCCTGCTCATCATAGGCCATCCGCTCATCACAAAGGACGGCTTCAGCCGTAGATTCGACCGTCTGGATCTTCATGTCTCCCGGAGACGTGTCGATCACCGTTGCCCGCCGGCGGAACAGGTTTTCCTCTGCCAACGCACCAGTGTAATCTCCTCTGAATCCCTGCGGGAAAGCGTAGGAATCGCTATCTTCCCGATAGGCCTCTTCCAGATCGCGGTTCGTATGGACCGAAGCCGTGTTCCGGATGTACTGCTCGAATGCTTTGTTGTAATACATGGTAGTTGCGTTCATGATTTTTACTCCTTTTCTTGAATAATCTTGAAAAAACGCCAATATTCCTTCTTGATTTCCCGAAATCAAGCGTGGAGCCCTGCGCCGTTATCCACACCGAGCTCCACAGAGATCAAGATCCCCCTTGCCCCTTCGAGACAAAGGAATAATGGTGGTTTTCACAATAGTTGAGTACTTCTCCGTATGTACGGAAGAAGAGCTGGAACCTGCCTTTCTTCAGGCTCCACATAACGGGGGAAACGGTTTTGCTGCGGAGCATAATTACGGGCGTGCCGTCGTCTGCAACCAGCACATACTTCCCCTCATAGCTGCGTGTACTGAAATCTGATGCTTTCAACCGCGATACCGGAATCCGGTTTTCTCTGGTCATCTTTTTCATGATGCGACCTCCTTTTTGATGCTTTTTGTTTTTGCGGATTGCGCCATTCTCGGGTACGGAGGAAAGGACCATACTGGAGCAATTTTTCTATTCTTTTCTATATTTCTTTTCGCGTATGATTTTATAAGAAAAACCTCCATAAACCTCCATCCTCCGGCCGAGACCAGCCGCGCGTCACCACCTTCGAACAGCAATGGTCTGGATAGCCTGGATCATCCGCTCTTTTTCCTCTGGCGGCAGTTCCCGGCGCAGCTTGCGAGACAGGGTCTCCGGCGAGATCCCGAGCTGATCCGCGAGCTCCCACATCCGTACGCCATGCTCAATGGCGCATACGCGAACATCGCTATTTTTCATCTTCCACCTCCTTTCCTACGTCAGCAGCCACATGATATTGATGTGAAGCAACAAAAAAAGAGGAGTGCCGCTCGGTTTCCCGAACGGCATTCCTCTGAATCTATATTCTATTGCTTCCCGTATTGTAATGATATCACACCGGGATACTCTCATTCAATGTATTTTACTATCATCTTTTCCCGGCAGTGTAATAATATCAGCCCTGATAGGTATCATTCAATGTCTTTTGGTATCCTCTTTCTCTCCAGCATAACTATATCATATCGACCGGGGTGCCACAAGGTGCCAAAGGGTGCCAAGAGGTGCCAAAGGGTGTCAACAGCCGCCAAAGCCCGCCAACAACCGCCAATTTTTAGATCCGAAAAGCAATCATGTAATCGCTGGCTCCCATTCTAAATATATCATGCTGGCCGGGGCGACACAACACGACACAACACGACAAAGGGCGCCATAGGGTGACAAAGGGCGACATTTTTCTCCAGCCGTCTCGCGCGCGTGAGCTGTTAGCCATTGTGAAGCTATTTCTGGTATTTTTTCTATATTTCTTCTCACATGCGATTTTATAGAAAAAAGCCTCACAGACATCACAGCTCACAACGGCCGGCCGCGTGGCCTTCTGTCATTGTAAGGATATCATACTTCTTAACTAACAATAACTGCCTTTTACTGTCATTTACTGCCGTGTTTTCTGCTCTTGCCAGTATAACAATACCACAGATTGGAGCTCTCTTTTACTTTCTTTTACTTGCTTTTACTGTCTTCTTCTATCCTCTTGCTAGCATGTGCTGCCATGATTTCTGCTCTTGCCAGTATAACAATATCACAGATCGAAGCTCTCTTTTACTCCTTTTTACTCTCTTTTACTCCCATTTTTCAGAGAAGAGCTTTTCCTTTTACGGCCATCATAACTATATCATACACTGGGGGTCCCATTTAGTGCCATTTAGTCCCTTTTAGTCCCATCTTTATACAATGGGATAAAAAAGTGCCCGGCAGGGGTCAATGCCTGCCGGGCCAGCCATTAAATGCCGTTTGTATAAAAGATGTTTTTCAGCTCGTCATCGTTATTTGCCCGCAGAACCTTGTCCCGTACAGCCAAATCAGTTAGATCCAAACGCCTGAACTGGCTTACGCCACCAACGCCAGTGTTCTTATGGATAAGCTGAATTCTTCCTATCCGATCCTCTTTTTTCGCATATTCTGCAAGAGCTTTTGCTTTTGGCAGATTATCAGCGAACTGGTCTCCATGCGGCTCCAGAATGTCGACCACATAATCAAGATCGGGATCGCTGCGAACAATCAGAAAATCCGGATAGAAGCTCTTCTTTTCACCGGCAATAGTATACGGGAGACACAAGGCCCATGGTGCTCTTGCCGGATTACGGAGCCAGCAAACGAAATCGCTCCGATGGGATTCCTCCTCAATCAGCGCCGGCTCCCACGACGATCCCAGCTTGATTTTAGCAAGCCCTGTGGTTTCAGAAGCCAGCAGATGGTTGTCGTATTCAATGCCGTCCGGATCTTCTCGCACCGTGATATTCTCGGGAATGGCAAAGATCTGCTCGCTGACAATATCGCTGTCCGCCAGTATGTCGTGATACTTTTTCTTGCAGGAATCAGATTTGCTGACGATCTTCAGGCGATACTTACTGGCAAACTCGTGCAGTTTCTTTTTTGCGTACTCTCCAAGGGCTGTCCGGCAACTGTCATCTGCAGCAAAAAGGATGCAGTCGATTTTGTGCGCATTGGGGTCCTCGTCATTGTAGTATCTGCCGCCGTAGATGTTCGGGAAGCCGTATCGGCCAAGTCGGGCATCCGCATTGCGTACTTGCCGGTCGAGATCTGTTTCAGAAATAAGGGTGTAATCGTTAAAGTAATTCTCGAGCAGCGCCTGGCCGAAGGGATCAAATACCTGTACTGACAGCTTGAATTGTAGTACTTGTTCCGCCAGCTCATCGTATTTCCCATTGCGGTGCAGTTCTTCAATATAAGAGCGGATCAAGCCAACGACGTCATCAATGACCTCATCTCGCGCACCAATATAAATTGCATTGTGCGTCAGCAAATCAGCGAGGTCAAGCAGTGATTGCAAATAGTCGTTGATGCGATCCTGTCGCACCAGATAGGTGAGATAGCCCTGCTTGTTGATGAAATCAATGACTTCCACACGGTCCAGGTCTTGAATAAACGAAAGCTGTTTCCCCTGTGGCACTGGGGGAGCGGGAGCGAGGGGCTGAGGTGTTGACGGTGCTGGTACTGTGACTGTTGCCGGCGGAACGTATTCCGGCGCGCTAACGCCTGGATTTGCATTTCCGGCTGGCGAGTCTGTGTTTCCTTCTCCCGCCGGAGTCTGCTCTGCCGGCTGTGTAATCCCTGGGAGATCAAACAGGCTTGTCTGATTCGGATTGTCTTCGACAACACGCGACCTGCGCGGAGTATGAACGGTCCAGGTGACGTAGGTCGGCTCTTCCAGAGATTCACCATTGATTTCAGTCGGGATCTCGCCGCCTTCGTTTGATTGGAGCTCCTCTACGACCTTTTTCACATTGTCCTTGTTGAAATGTGGGAGATAGAGCTTGACGTCATTCAGAAATTCGTCACGGGAAACGCGCATTTGCAGCGGTGTGCGGACCATGCGCCCGAGAAGCTGGGCAATATAAGTGGGATCGCTCCTCACCGCAAAGGACATCATGGTTTCTGCCCGGGGGCAATCCCATCCGGTCGAAAGCGCTTCCTTAAAGAAGACGACTTTGATCTTGTGATCGGAGGCGATCTCGGATGCTTTGACATGCGGGATAGTCAGCCCGTTAATGGTCAGAGAAGTGCCTTCTCCGAAGCAGTGCACCACCTCGCCGGTCTTATAGCGAACTCCTGCCTTCTCCTCAATTTTGGTCAGGACGTCCTCCAAATTGGTATCCGACAGCGCACCACCGCTTCCGGGGCAGACCTGTACCACAAGCACAGGGTCCACATTGGCGTAATGCTGCTCAGAGGTATATTGATACCACCTCCGGCATTTCTTTTGCCATTCCTCCACAGCTGCTTCCAGCAGCACGATATCATTGTTCCTTGTGGGATCTTCCGGATAAGTGATCACAATGCGATCCTTCAGAAGCCCAGAGCTGCGCACCTCATCGGCTGTAATGATGTATTTCTGCAGCCCCACATTGGTGATGTTGCCGGCCAACGTATTAAACCGCTCCGCCGTAGCACTGATCCCGAGAACAACCGGCATGGAGCGCATTTTCTTCTTGAGCCCATTTTCCGTATACTCGTAGCCCTTGATGAAGCGCTGCATGATCGTGGTGTCAGTGCCGGCCTCCCGCTTGCTTTTTGCGCCACGGTGTGCTTCGTCTATAATGAAATAAAGGCGATCCGATTTGCTCTGAATCGTATTGTCCAGGGTTTCCCAAATCGTATACTGCCGATCATCGGAGTGCTTGGTCAGCTTTCCGTTCCGGCTGATCTTCTGTGTGTTCAGAAAATAGACATGCCCATCCTCCAGCATCTCCATGTCGAAGGATTCCTCCGTGATCGTGACACACTGGCCGAAACGCAGCTTGCTGGTCTTGAGCTCAATCTTCTGTTTGGACTGCTCGTTCAGCTCCGGTGAGTCCGACAGCCAGACGAAAATGGCATCCGGCTGTTCTCCGAACGTCGTCCCATCCGCCAAGGTAGAACCGAAATATATGTTTTCGATTAGAGCGGCCGCAATGATGGTTTTCCCTGCGCCGGTTGGGGCTTGCAGAGAGACAACCTGTGTTTTTCGTCTGCGCTGGTAGCTGCCGAGCGCATCGGCAATGTCCATCCGCAGCTCTTTTACAGCTTTGTCCTGAAAGGCTATTAGATCGACTTTCATCTGCTGTTCCTCCCTGCGTTGATCCGGAAGTTGTCCAGATAGTCCCGGTACAACTGGTACGTTGTCTTTCCCTCAAGGGCCTGTGACATGGCCACGAAGCCTGCCTCGTAGTCCGTAACGATAAAGATCACATCAATCTCCGGCTGCATAGCAAGCTCTTCGGCAAATTCTGCAAACCGGTTTTCGTTGTTGAGGATCGCCATTTTGTTTTCCGGCAGGATCAGCATATCCGGTACGCCTTCTTCGACGGTAGGGCATTTCCCGATTGCCCCAGCTTTCATCCATAGCGTGGAGAGCAGTTCCTTGAATTGCATGCCGAGGGAGACCTTTGTTTTATCAAGAAAACCCAGCTTGAAGAAGGCGGCATTGGCGGGGAAACCATCGGCCATGGGGCGATCGCTTCCCAGATAGCTTCCTTTGAGCGGCTGTCCGTTAATATCATGGCCTTCAATAGAGCAAACCGTCCGAGGCCAAGTGACATAGCGGGCGATACCAAGATTGTCCCAATTGTTGTCGCCGGGGTGATAACCCTGTGCGGATAGCTTTTTTGCTTCTGCCTCAGACACTTCATTGTTTGTAACCATGATACAGCGTCGATGGCCGCTATCCTCTGCGTTTAGTAGGTTCACGGCATGTAGCGTTGTGCCAGAGCCTGCAAAGAAATCAACGATAAGGGCGTCTGGCTTTTCTTTTACAAAAAACCGCAAGGCATCCGCAACAGCGTAGATGGACTTTGGGAATGCAAATCGCCTTCCCGGGATTATGGCACCAATAACGTTGGTTCCATATGCTCCAGCCTCATGTGATGTTAAGTTCCATTGTGTTTTTGGCGCTGTGGTTTTTGAATCGGATGCATAAGCAACTTCAAGGGACCCATTTGCATCTCGTCCGGTAACAACGATCTTTCCTTCTTCAATCTGTTTGAGCTGATTATTTGTTAGATAAGAGATGGAGCACCCTTTGCTTTTGCTGGGACGGCCAAACTTAATTGCGCCAATTCCGTGGAGATAGCGGAATGTTGCAGGAACCATAGACCAACTGTATTCTTCCCCATTTCTCACAGGGGGCCAAATAGCGTATGTTCCATCTGGCGCTGTGGGATTATCTTGCCCAGCATATACCGCTTCACCGACCGAGTGGAACGAATCATCATCGACGTTGAAGTAGATGGGATACCATGATCCGGGGTTTACAGGGCGAAGACCTTTTCTCCCAGTACGAGGAAAACCTCGCCATCTAACCGATGTATCTTCAGATACATCCTGTGTAAGCATGTCCTTTCCGGTCCGCGTCAATTTGTAATCACCGATCATCACAAAAAAGATATATTCATCAACACGACTGAATTCGTTTGTGCGGGCTGTACCTTTGGGGTTTATTACGGTTGAGATCATCTGCATATTTGCTTCTGGGAACAATTCTTCCAGCAGGCAACCAAGATGCAGGTATTCTTTTTCATCAATGGTCACAATCAAGACAGAATTATCTGGATTGAGAAGCCGTTTCGCCAGTTTTAGCCGTTTCTCCATCATGGACAGCCATTTACTGTGTCGATAAGAGTCATTGCCATCTACATAGTCGTTATTGTATTTCCAATCCCGTGCACCGGTGTTATAGGGCGGATCTATGTAAATGCAATCTACTTTCCCGGCGTACAGATACTCCAGAAGCTGCAGGGCGTGATAATTGTCTGCCTCGATCAAGGTATGCCAAAGATCACTGTCCGGGGCATTGCAGACTTCTCCCAGCGATTTCAGGCAGGGATAGATCGGGTCACCAAATTCTGCGGTAGTAACAAGATCCTTGACAGGAAAACTGACAGCTTCCGCATTGTTACTCGGAAGGCAAAGGGCCTGACCGTTTTCGATTTTCAGCACAGTATAGGTCTCGCTCACTTTGCCGTCCTTGAGGGAGACCTTGGATCCCTTACGTACCGGGATGTCGTATAGGGGCGTGCATTCCGGCAGATGATCCTCGAAGACAAGACCAAACTTTTTCTGCTTGAAAAGCTTGTTAGCCGCCTCCTGAATCTGTGCGCGCAGCTCCGGATTCTCAATTTTTCCAATCAATTCATGCAATTCCGCCATGGCTTTTTCTCCTCATTAATCCGCTGTGAGCATCTGTGTAAGAGCTGTTCGAATGTTGTCCCACTGCCCTGGGTGCTGCCTGATCATTTCTTCAATATCGGATGGAATCTCTCCCCGGCATTTAGCGGCAAGGTTCATAAACATGTGATGCCTTGTATCGTCAGGGGGGAGCTTTTTTTCAAGTACGCCATACATTTTTTCAAGAGTATCTCGCGGGGGAGGACTGCCGGTCAAAATGTTGTAGAAATATGGTCTTGCCATCCCAACCGCCGCAACAAAGTCTGCCTGAGACATACCAGCCTTGCTGATCGCGTCGACCAGGTAAGCCCCAAACTCGCTTTTCTCATGCCTCTTATGAGCCAATTGCAGTCCCTCCCTTCATTTAGTATGTATGTTTACATACTAACATAGTTCCTGCTGAATAGCAATCCTTTTTTTGCTGGTGAATTCACGGTTTAACTGGTTTTGAGTGAAAAAAGAAAGCACCATAAGCATGATAATCATACTTATGGTGCCATCACTGTGGCGGAGGGTGCAGGATTCGAACCCGCGTGAGCTTTCACTCTAACGGTTTTCAAGACCGCCCCGTTATGACCACTTCGGTAACCCTCCGGATATGTGAACTCCCGATTGGGAGATCAACAATGATATAAAATTGTCTTATTCGCTGCTGGCGCCCCGTTATGTCCTTGTTGCGGTGCCCGAAATCTTTCGCTCGCCGCCGGCTCGCAAGATTTCGACCGCTGACACTCCTTTTTGCTCGCTTCCTCCGCCCCCGGCGGCGCTCGCAAACGTCCCCGCTTCGGTAACCCTCCGTGTAGAAACGTTTGGCCCCCACCGTCGGGTGGGGGCCAATGTTGGCGGAGAAGTCGGGATTTGAACCCGAGCGCGGCTCAACACCGCCTACTCCCTTAGCAGGGGAGCCCCTTCGGCCTCTTGGGTACTTCTCCAGACCGCTTGGCTATAATAGCATAGCCAAGGTGAGCTTGTCAATGCAAATCTTCACGAAAAACGGCCTTCACCGCCTCGAACACATCCTCCGCCACGGCCTCCGGAGACCGGGCAGCGTCCACCACGACGATATTCTCCTGCCCCTCCATCTGCCGGAACACCTCATAATAGCGCTTGCGAATGGCGATCAGCGCCTTGGCGTTTTCGTAGATTTCCCGCACAGCCCGGCCGCTGTCCATCCGGCGAAGGCACTCCTCATCGGAGAGGTCCAGGAACACGCACAGATCCGGCCGGCGGATCTCCGGACAGTCCACGTTGATGCGGCGGACCCACTCGGCGTCCGTGACGGTGCCCTGGTAGGCGAGAGAGGAATAATAGTACCGGTCGCAGATCACGTCATAGCCCTTTTGGAGCATGACGGAGATGCCGTTCACGGGATTGGAGTTGTGGGCCACCCGATCGGTCATGAACAGGGCGGCGATCTCCGCGCCGGTCCGGGGGGTGAGGCCGGAAAGGGCGTCCCGGACCAGACCGCCGGTGGCGCTGGGGGTGGGCTCCGCGGTCTCATACACCCGGCGCCCCATGTCCCGGAGCCGCTGGGACAAAAGCCGAATCTGGGTGGACTTGCCGGAGCCGTCCAGCCCCTCTATCACAATGAATTTCGTATCCATGTTTTGTTCTCCCTTTGCTCGGTGATGCATAGGATAGATAAATTATAGCAAAACTCTTTCCTCATCACAAGAAAAATGATATACTATTTTTATTATTCTTAGAAAAGGGGGAGTGGGCATGGGATCGGTCCTTCTGGGCGCTCTCAGCGGCGCGGCCGCGGCCGCGCTGGCGCTGTGGGTACTGCTGCGCTGCGCCCTTCCCCTGCTGAGGCGTAAGCCCCCGGCGGAGGTATGGGCCTCCGTGGAGCTGCCGGACAAGAAAAGCCTGCCCATCCGCGGCTGGGAGTGCGTCTTGGGCCGCTCCTCCAAGGCGGACATCCCGGTGACCGGTGCAGGCGTGGGCCGGAACCACGCGGTGCTGGAGCGTGCGGAGACCGGCAGCTGGACCGTCTACGAGCTGGGCAAGGGCGGCGTCTGGGTGAACGGACGGCCGGTGGAGCTCTCCGCGCCGGTGAAGGGCGGGGACACCCTGCGGCTGGGGGAGACGAAGCTCCGCTTCCGCACCCTCTCGGAGGCCCAGCGCCGGGCGCTCCGGGGCACCGTGAAGCCCCCGCGTCCCTCCCGGCCCCTCTTCACTCTGGCGCTGCTGACGGTCTTTCAGTTCCTGGTGCTCTTGCAGCAGCTGGCCTTTTCCCCGGAGGCCTACCGCCTCTCCGTCGGTCTGGGCTTCGCCGCGCTGATGGGGATGGCGTGGGCCGCCGTGTCCCTGCTGCAAAAGGAGGGGCCGGAGGGCTGGGAGCCGGTGCTGCTCTCTTTCCTCCTTACCACGGCGGGGTTTTCCGTGGCCGCCTCCTCCACGCCGGGAGGGATGGTCAAGCAGAGTCTGCTTCTGGCCGGGGGGCTGGGGGCCTTTTTCGCGCTGCGCTGGCTCCTTTCGGACACGGGCCGGACCCGCTCCCTCCGCTGGCCCATGGCTTTCGGCGCCATGGGCTTCCTGGCGCTGAACCTGCTGCTGAGCGAGCGGGTATGGGGGGCGAAAAACTGGCTGAGCATCGCCGGCCAATCCCTCCAGCCCTCGGAATTCGTCAAGATCGCCTATATCTTCGCCGGGGCCGCCGCCCTGGACCGGCTGTACCGAAAGCGCTACCTGGTATTGTTCGTGGCTTTTTCCGCCGTGATCGTGGCGGCGCTGGCCATGATGGGCGACTTCGGCACGGCGCTGGTTTTCTTCCTCTGCTTCCTCATGATCTTTTTCCTCCGCTCCGGCAGTCTGCTGACGGTGCTGCTGGCCCTGCTGGCCGGGACGGGCGCCGCCGGGATGGTGCTGGCGCTCAAGCCCTATGTGGCCCGGCGCTTTCTCAGCTGGGGCCACGCCTGGGACGCGCCTCTCAACGAGGGTTTCCAGCAGGTGCGGGCCATGTCGGCCGCCGCCGCCGGAGGGCTCTTCGGCCGGGGCGCCGGGCACGGCTGGCTCCGGGACGTGGTGGCGGCGGACACCGATCTGGTCTTTGCCCTGGTATGTGAGGAACAGGGGCTGATCGTGGGCGTGTGCTGCGTGCTGTCCATTGCCCTGCTGGCTCTCTATGCCGTCCGGGGGGCGACGCGCAGCCGCTCCTCCTTCACCCTGATCGCGGCCTGCGCCGCGGTGACGGTATTCCTGGCCCAGACAGCGCTGAACGTGTTCGGCTCGCTGGATCTGCTGCCCTTCACGGGAGTCACCTTCCCCTTTGTCTCCCGCGGCGGGTCCAGTCTGATCTCCTGCTGGGCCATGCTGGCCTTCGTGACGGCATCCAGGGAGAGCCCGTCCCCCGCTCCGGCGGCAAAGTCCTCCCCGACCAAGGCGAAAACCCCCTCTGCCGGCACTCGGGCGACAAAACCGGCGGCGAAAGCCGCCGCAAAGGCCCCGGCCAAGCCCGCCGCCAAGCCGGCGGCGAAGCCCGCGCCGAAAGCGGCCAAAAAGCCGGCGGCGAAGCCCGCGCCAAAAGCGGCCAAGAAGCCCGCAGCCAAAGCCAACGCAAAGGCCGGGTCCAGAAGGAGGGCCGGGACATGAAACGGATGGAACGGCGGAGCATCGCCGTGCTGGCGCTGGCTCTTGCCCTGGCCATAGGCCTGGGATTTTTCCTTCTCCGCCTGGCCCGCTCCGGCGGCGACTGGGCGGCCTACACCGCCAACGAGCATGTCTATCGGCTGGGCCGGCTCCAATGCGGCACTCTCACCGACCGGAACGGGGCGGTGCTGCTCCGCGCGGAAGACGGGGTCTACACCTACGCGCCGGAGGAAACTGTCCGCCGCGCCAGCCTCCACGCGGTGGGGGACGAGGCGGGCTATATGGGCGGCACCGCCCTCTCCCTCTTCGGCCGGGAGCTGGTGGGCTGGTCCTTCTGGAACGGCACGGACGGCCGGGGCGGCACGGTGGCCCTGTCCCTGGACAGCCGCCTGCAGGCCGCAGCCTGGGACGCTCTGAACGGGCGCAGCGGTGCCGTGGTGTTGATGGATTATACCACCGGGGAGATCCTGTCCATGGTCTCCGCGCCGGCCTACGATCCGGCGGCGGGGGCGGAGCTTGACCGGGAGGGCGTTCTGGTGAACCGCTGCACCGGCGCGGCCATGGCCCCCGGTTCGGTCTTCAAGCTGGTGACGCTGATCGCCGCCTATGAAAATCTCCCGGACCTGCAAAGCCGCCGCTTTGTGTGCGAGGGCAGCGCCATGGTGGGCGGAGAAGAGCTGGCATGTGTCAAAAAGCACGGCAGCCAGACCGTCGAGACGGCGTTGTGCAATTCCTGCAACGTGGCCTTCGGGGAGCTGGCGGTGGAGCTGGGCGGAGAGTGCCTCCGCGCCACCGCGGAGCGGCTGGGCCTCCTGGAGGCTCTGGAGATCGACGGCTACCGGACCGCCCCGGGGACCTTTGACGTGGCGCCCCGAGGCAGCTCCCTGGAGGCCTGGAGCGGTATCGGCCAGTACCACGATCTGGTCACTCCCTACGCCATGGCCCGGCTGTGCGCCGCCATCGCCAACGGAGGCGCCGCCCGGGAGGGCAGTCTCCGCCGGGGGGCCCGGACGCCGACCGCGGAGCTGATGCCGCCCGCCACGGCGGAGTATCTGGATCAGTGTATGAACTATACCGGCTATTACGGCTACCGGGCCCTGTTCCCGGGGCTGGACATGGGCGCCAAATCCGGTACGGCGGAGCTGGGCGACGGCACGGACCACGCCTGGATGGTGGGCTATCTGCGCTCCGGCCCTCCCCTGGCCTTTGCCGTGGCGGTGGAGCATGGGGGCTGGGGCCTTTACGACGCCGGTCCCGTGGCCAACGCCGTATTACAAAAAGCAGTGGAGATCTACGCAAATGATTGACATATCCATTCGGGGCCTGACCAAGGCCTTTGAAGTGAACAACAACATCCTGGACGGGCTGAGCTTCCAGGTCCAGCACGGGGAACGGGTGGGCATCGTGGGCCGGAACGGCACCGGCAAGACCACGCTGTTCCGCCTGATGGTGGGCGAGCTTATAGAGGACAAGGGGGATATCGACATTGCCCGGGGCAAGCGTCTGGGGCTGGTGTCCCAGATCCCCCACTATCCGGAGGGCTACACCGTGGAGGACGTGCTGGCCACCGCGGAGGCCCGGCTGGACGCCATGCAGGAGCGGATGCGCGCGCTGGAGCAGCAGATGGCCCGTGACCCCGACCGGAGCGTGATGGCCGAGTATGACGAGCTTCTCTCCCGCTTTGATCAGCTGGGCGGCTATGACACCCAGGTGCGCCGCTCCCGGGTGGCCAACGGTCTGGACATCCCCCCCGCCATGCGCTCCCAGCTTTTCGACTCCCTGTCCGGCGGGGAGAAGACCCGGGTGAACCTGGCCCGGCTGATCCTGGAGGACACGGACATCCTGCTGCTGGACGAGCCCACCAACCACCTGGACATGCACGCCACGGAATGGCTGGAGGACTACCTGCTCCACTTCAAGGGCACGGTGCTGGCCATCTCCCATGACCGCTGGTTTCTGGACACCATCGCCCAGCGGATCGTGGAGATCGAAAACGGCAAGGCCCAGGTCTACAACGGCAACTACACCTTTTACACGGAGGAAAAGCGCCGCCGCTACGAGGAGGCCCTGCGCACCTGGGAAAAGAACCAGAAGGAGATCGCCCACCTGCAGAAGGCGGCGGACGACCTGCACCTGTGGGCCTTCATGGGCAACGACAAGCTCCACAAGCGGGCCTTCTCCATGGAAAAGCGGATCGCCCGGCTCCAGACCGCGGAGCGGCCCCGGGAGGAGAAAAAGCTGTCCGTCCGTTTCAAGGAGCGGGACTTCAACGGCGACGAGGTGCTGGTGATCTCGGAGCTCGCCAAGTCCTTCGGAGAAAAGCGCCTTTTCTCCGATCTGGAGCTGCTGATCGAGCCGGGGGAGCGGGTGGCCCTGATCGGGGACAACGGCTCCGGCAAATCCACCCTGCTCAAATGCATCACCGGGGAGGTGACGCCGGACCGGGGCTGGATCCATCTGGGCCCGGCGGTGAAGAGCGCCTACCTGCCCCAGCATGTCCGCTTTGACGACCCGGAGCGGGACATGGTGGACACCATGCTCTGGGAGGCCAACTGCGACGCCCAGACCGCCCGGGACCGGCTGGCCGCCTTCGGCTTCCGGGGGGAGGACGTGTTCAAAACCGTGGGCGTCCTCTCCGGCGGAGAGCAGAGCCGGCTGCGTCTGTGCATCCTGATGCGTCAGGACATCAACCTGCTGCTGCTGGACGAGCCCACCAACCATCTGGACCTTCCCAGCCGGGAGTGGATGGAGGACGCCCTCTCCGACTACGGTGAGGCCCTTCTCTTCGTCAGCCACGACCGCTGGTTCATAGAAAAATTCGCCACCCGGATCTGGTACCTCCACGACGGGCTTATTGAGGACTACCGGGGGGACTACGCCGCCTTCCGGGACTACCGCAAGCGGATGGAGTCGGTGGAGCAGGCGGCCAGGGCCGCGGAGCGGGCCAAAACCGCCAAAGCAAAGCCCGAACGGCAGCGCCAGCCCAATCGGGACCGGCAGCGCCAGCGGGTGGAAAAGGAGATCGAAAAAGCGGAAAAGGCCCTGGCGGCCCTGGCGGCGGAGATGGAGCAAAACGCCTCCGACTACCAGAAACTGCTGGAGCTGGAAGCGCAGAAGGCGGAACAGGACGCCGCCCTGGAGGCGCTGTACGATCAATGGGAGGCGCTCTCGGAATGAGGGAAGAGGAAAAGAACTTCATGCCGGATCTGGAGACCGATATCCGCGCCATCCGTGGCATCGGAGAGCAGCGGGCAAAGTCCCTGGCCCGTCTGGGCATCCTTACTCTGGGGGATCTGCTGCATTATTTCCCCGCCCGCTATGAGGACCGGACGGCGGTCCGGCCCATCGCCGAGGTGCTGCCGGAGGAGAGCGCCTGCATCCGGGCCATGGTGGCCACGGAGCCCCGGCTCAGCCATGTGCGCCGGGGCATGGACCTGGTCAAGCTGCGGATCGTGGACGAGAGCGGCAGCGCGGACGTGACCTATTTCAACCAGGCCTATGTGAAAAACCAGCTGATCCGGGGCGAGGAGTACGTTTTCTACGGGAAAATGGGGGGCTCCCTTCTCCGCAAGAGCCTGACCAACCCGGTGTATGAGCCCGCCGACCGGGCGGGGGTCACCACCGGGCGGATCCTGCCCATCTACCGGCTGACCCGGGGCATCTCCAACCGGCTGCTGATCCAGTGCATGGAGACGGGGCTGGACGAGTGCGGCGACATGCTGCCGGAGCTGCTGCCGGAGGAGCTGCTGCAGCGCTATCGCCTCTGCCGGGTGGGCTATGCCTACCGGAACGTTCACTTTCCGGCGGATCACACCGCCCTGGGTCTGGCCCGGCGGCGGCTTATCTTTGAAGAGCTTTTCACGCTCAGCTGCGCCCTGGGCCTGCTCCGGGGCCGGCGGGAGCGCTCGGCGGGGCAGCCCATCCCCCTGCCGGAGACGGAGGAATTTTACGCCTCTCTCCCCTTCTCTCCCACCGGAGCCCAGCGGCGGGCCGTGGACGAGGCCCTGGGGGATATGGCCTCCGGGCAGCTCATGTCCCGGCTGCTGCAGGGAGATGTGGGCAGCGGCAAGACCCTGGTGGCCGCGGCGCTGGTGTGGACGGCGTGGAAAGCGGGCTTCCAGAGCGCCTTCATGGCCCCCACGGAGATCCTGGCGGCCCAGCACTTCGCCACGCTCAGCGGCTTTCTCTCTCCCTTCGGCATCCGGGTAGGCCTGCTGAAGGGCTCCATGACCGCCAAAGAAAAGCGGGAGATCAAGGCCGCGGCGGAGGCGGGCTATATCCATGTGCTGGTGGGCACCCACGCCCTGCTCACCGCCGACGTGGCCTTTCAGCGGCTGGGCCTGGTGATCACGGACGAACAGCACCGCTTCGGCGTGGAGCAGCGCAGCGCCCTGACGGAAAAGGGGGACCGGCCCCACGTGCTGGTCATGTCCGCCACCCCCATCCCCCGGACCCTGGCGCTGATGATCTACGGGGATCTGGACGTGTCCGTGCTGGATGAGCTGCCCCCCGGGCGGCAGCGGGTGGACACCGTTCTGGTCTCCGAGAGCTATCGGGAGCGGCTCAACGGCTTTCTCCGGGACCAGGTGCGGGAGGGCCGCCAGGTCTTTGTGGTCTGCCCCAAGGTGGAGGAGGGCGAGGACGGCGATCTCAAGCTGAAATCCGCCGCCGAACACGCCCAGGCCCTGCAGAAGACCTTCCCGGATCTTCGCGTGGGCTGCGTCCACGGCCGGATGAAGGCAAAAGAAAAGGACGCCGCCATGGCCGCCTTTGTCAGCGGCGAAACGGACATCCTGGTATCCACCACGGTGGTGGAGGTGGGTGTGGACGTGCCCAACGCCAGCGTGATGGTGGTGGAAAACGCCGAGCGCTTCGGTCTGAGCCAGCTCCACCAGCTCCGGGGCCGGGTGGGCCGGGGCGTGCACAAGAGCTGGTGCGTCCTGGTCTCCGACACGAAGGAGGAGAACGCCCGGGAGCGGCTGCGGGTGCTGGTCCGCACCGCGGACGGCTTTGCCGTGGCGGAGGAGGATCTGAAGCTCCGGGGCCCGGGCGACTTCTTCGGCTCCCGGCAGCACGGCCTGCCGGAGATGCACGTCGCCGACCTCTTCGGCAGCATGGATATGGTAAAGGAGGCCCAGAGCGCGGCCGCGGAGCTGCTCGCCCGGGACCCGGAGCTGTCGGGCCCGGAGCTGCAACCCCTGCGGCAGCATATCCTGCGGCTGTACGCTCTGAAAGAAAACACCTGGAACTGACAAGAAATGAATATATGATCCGTCACGGAGGAAACTGTCATGGCAAACATCTATAAAGGAACACTGGATCTGATCGGAAACACCCCCCTGGTGGAGGTGACGAACATCGAAAAGGAGCTGGCCCTGGAGGCCACGGTCCTGGTGAAGCTGGAGTACCTCAACCCCGCGGGCAGCGTAAAGGACCGGACCGCCAAGTCGATGATCGAGGACGCGGAGGCCCGGGGCCTGCTGAAGGAGGGCTCCGTGATCATCGAGCCCACCAGCGGCAACACGGGCATCGGTCTTGCCTCCATCGCCGCGGTCAAGGGCTATAAGGTCATTCTGACCATGCCGGAGACCATGAGCATGGAGCGCCGGAACATCCTGAAAGCCTACGGCGCGGAGCTGGTGCTGACGGAGGGGGCCCAGGGCATGAAGGGCGCCATCGCCAAGGCGGAGGAGCTGGCCCGGGAGATCCCCGGCAGCTTCATCCCCGGCCAGTTCGTCAACCCGGCCAACCCGGCCATCCACCGGGTTACCACCGGCCCGGAGATCTGGCGGGATACGGACGGCAAAGTGGATATCTTCATCGCGGGCGTTGGCACCGGCGGCACGCTGACCGGCGTCGGCGAATACCTGAAGGAGCAAAATCCCGCCATCCGGGTGGTGGCTCTGGAGCCGGCGGACTCCCCGGTGCTCTCCGAGGGCCGGAGCGGCGCGCACACGCTCCAGGGCATCGGCGCAAACTTTGTGCCGGAGGTCCTCAACACCCGGATCTACGACGAGATCTACCGGGCCTCCGGCGACGAAGCCCTCGCCGCCGCCCGGCTGCTGGCCCGAAAGGAGGGCGTCTGCGTGGGCATCTCCTCCGGGGCGGCGCTTGCCGGAGCCATCCGTCTGGCCCGTCGTCCGGAGAACCGGGGCAAGGTCATCGTGGCCCTGCTCCCGGACAGCGGCGACCGCTATTACTCCACTCCCCTGTTCACCGAGGCCTGACAACTGCCGGCGTCTTTGCCTGCCGGGATCAGGCGAAAAGCGGAGCGGGAGTACAGGATTCTGTACTCCCGCTCCGTTTTTCTGCCTTCCGCCGCCGGACGGATCGTTTCCCGGTGCGGGGCGCCGATGAAAAAACTTTCAAAAAACAGTTGACAAATACATCGAACCGCGATATAGTTTATATAGAAGTTCGATATATCGAGGCGTAATAGTAAGGAGGAACTATGGAAGACAAGATCCGACGGATATATGTTCCCATGACCGAATCCGGATTTTACATTCTTTTCTGTCTTCAGGAGCCCCAGCACGGTTACGGCATCAGCCAGCAGGTAAAGAAACTGACCGGCGGAGAAGTGAGTATCAGCGCCGGAACCATGTACGGGACGCTTTCCAAGATGGAGAAAGACGGCCTGATCCGATTCTACCGGGAAGAGGAAAAAAGAAAACTGTACCAGATCACGGACCTTGGCCGGGAGATTCTCTCCCTGGAGATCCGGAGGATCGAAAGGCTTTATCGAAACAGCAAAGGAGGAGATTATAATGACTAAAACGATCGTCCGCGTATTTACCATCGCCGATTACGAAGAGGAAGAGGCCTGGCTGAGAAAACAGCACCGCGAAGGCTGGAAGCTTATGAAAATGATCCCGCCCTGCTTTTATACCTTTGAAGCGTGTGAACCGGCGGACGTGATCTACCGGCTCGATTACCGGAATTCCCGCCAGACAGAGGAATACATGCAGCTGCTGAAAGATTTCGGCTGGGAGTATTTTGCCCAGTGTGTTGGCTGGCTGTACTTCAGAAAGCCGGCCGATGCCGTTGAATCGGAACAGGACGGGGAACTGTTCTCGGACAATGCGTCCAGGGCGGAGCTGGTGAACCATGTTGTGAAAACCCGTTTGATTCCGCTGGCGATCATTTTTCTCTGCTGTGTTCTTCCCAATTTTATACGCTTTTCATCCGGTGAATATATCGGAGGATTCGGCTCCTTCTTCGGCGGCTTCTTCGGGGCCATGTTCGTAGTCTACGTGTTCCTGATCGTATACTGCGGGACCAAGCTGAGAAAGATCAAAGAGAAATACAAAAATTAATGCGCCCGGGGACATGTGTACCGAAAAAAGAAAACAGAAACGGCATGACGTGAAGTCATGCCGTTTCTCAGCTTGTCAAAGAAGTCTCGCAGAGTTTGCGCCCGCAGGCGCAAATATAGTATGAATTGTTTTCTCCGGCGGCATGTACGTCGGAGAAAACACATTTCGGCCTGCAAACGTGCGAATTGTGCGCCGACAGCGCACAATGAGTGCGCTGCAGCAGGCCGCAGCCTTTTCAAAAAAGTGGCATTGCCACTTTTTTGACAGTCTAAGAAACGGCATGACGTGAAGTCATGCCGTTTCTGCAAAGTGCCGCTGAACTGTTTTGCGGCACCCGCGCGTCGCGTCCGATGGTTTTATTCCTCCGGCTCCTGGGCGTCCTTCTCTTCGGCCTCCGGCTCCTGGGTGATCTCCACCTCGACCTCCGGCTCGGTCTCGGCGACGGCCTCCTCAAAGTCGGCGGCCTCGCCCTTGATGCCCTTGCGCAGGGCGTCCAGCTCCTGCTGCAGCGCGTCCACACGGCCCTTCACGGCCTCCACGTCTCCGAAGAGCTGGCCCAGCACGCCGTCGGCGGCCATGGCCTTCTCTTCAAAGCAGGCCTTGCCCAGCTCCAGGTATGCCTTCTTCAGCGCTTCTTTCTCGCCGTTGAGTTCCATGGTCAGCTTGGCGATCCGGGCGGCGTCCTTTGCCTTGTCCGCAGCCACGCCGGTGTACTCGCTGCCCTTGGCCTTGACCTGATCCAGCAGGCCCTTGAGATAATCCATGTTGAATTTCATTTTTTGTCTTCCTCCTTATTTAGTTTCGGTCCATCCGAATTCTTTTTCTCTGTTTCTTTCCCTGCGCGGACGATGTTCACATAGAGTTTGGCCGGGTCATGGGGCCGGTTGCTGTTCACCAGCAGCAGGGACGCCGCCACCACGAACACCGCGCCCATCAGCACCTGCGAGGCGCGGAAGGGGGTGCCGGGGATCAGCAGCGGCGAGGTGCGAAGCCCCTCCAGCAGCAGCCGGATAAAGCCGTACCAGGCCAGATAGAAGAGCAGCACCTGCCCGTCATACTTCCGCTTTCCCCTTTTGCTCCAGATATGCAGGCCGAGGAAGCCCAGGAGCATCCACAAAGATTCATACAGGAACAGGGGATGCAGGTAGTAGGTGACGCCCTGGGCGGTGGTGAGGCCCATGCGGCAGAAGATCTCCGTCTCCCGGCCCAGGTATTCCCGGTTCATAAAGTTGGACCAGCGCCCCACGATCTGTCCGATCATCAATCCGAAGGCCGCCGTGTCCATGATGGCGCCGAAGGAGATCTTCTTCCTCCGGGCATAGATCCACACGCACAGCAGCATCAGCATCAGCCCGCCGGGGATGGCGGAGCCGCCCTCCCAGATCTTGCACCAGTTCCAGAGGGTGGAGAGCACCGTGTCCCCCGCGTATTGCTCCCAGTGCCCCAGCACATAGAAAAGCCTTGCCCCGATCAGTGCCGAGGGCAGTCCGATGATCACCGCGTCGGTCAGCGTGTCGGTGCTGACGCCGAAATCCCGGGGACCCCGGCGAAAGCAGTAGATCACGCCCAGCAGGAAGCCCAGGCCGATGATGGCGCCGTACCAATAAAAGGTGCGCCCGAACAGGGTATATGTACTGCTGGGGTCGATGGCAAAGCCCTCTCCCAGCATAGGAAAGGTGATGACGGCCCCGGGAAAGCTCTCCGGGAGGGCATATGCGTCCATAGTGCTTGGCTCCTTGGGACGGGCGGCGGTCACCGCCCTGTTTTCTTTTGGGAGATCATTCCTCCGGCTTCACCACGGTCAGCGCCAGTCTGGAAGGAGACAGGCTCTCACACAGGAATCCGGCGGCGTCCTCCGCGGTCAGCTCCGTAAGCAGGGGAAAGGCCTCCAGCGGGCTCCAGCCCCGGAAGCTGCCTTTGGCCAGGGCGGAGGCATAGCGCCGGAACTGGTCCAGGGCGGAGAGCTCCTGGCCGTAGCGGGCGCGGCGGCACAGCTCAAAGGCGTTCCTGTCCAGCCCCCGCCGGGCCACCCGGTCCAGGGCTCCCTGCAGGGCCTCCGCCACCGCCTGGGGGTCGGGGCTCTCCCCGGCCAGCAGCAGCGTGCCGGTGCCGGCGGAAAATTCCACCTCCGTGCCGAAGCTGCGGTTCAGAAGGCCCTTGCCGTAAAGCTCCGTATAGAAGGCGGAGGACTCTCCGCACAGGCACTCCAGGCCCAGCTCGGCAATGAGCTGCCGCCGGAGCTGTTCTTTTCCCTCCGCCGGCACCGCCAGCTTGGCGCCCAGGGCGAAGAGGGGCTTGGCCACCGCCATGCGCCGTTCCCGGAAGCTCTCGGCGGGCGCGGGGGATTCCGGCTCGCCGTAGTCCACCTCCGGGGCGGGGGCCATCTCCGGGGCGGTCAGCTCCCGGGCGATGTCCGCCACCTGTTCCGGCTCCACGTCCCCCACGCAGCACAAGGTCATGTTGGAGGGCCGGTAAAAGGCGCCGTGGCACCGGTACAGGGTCTCCGGCGTGATCTTGGAGATGCACTCCACGGTGCCGCCCACCCCGTCCCGGATGGGATGGTGGGCGTAGAGCGCTTCCATGAGCTGATAGTAACTCACCGTATCCGGGTCATTCTCCATGGCCAGGATCTCCTGGGCGATGATGCCCCGCTCCTTCTCCACGCTCTCCGGGGTATAGTAGGGAGTGCTCACAAAGCGCAGCAGCAGCCGGAGGTTATCCTCAAATCCGTCGGTGCAGGAATAATAGTAAGCGGTCATGCCGCTGGAGGTATAGGCGTTGGGACTGGCCCCCCGGGCGGAAAAGGCGGAGAGGATATGGCTGCCGTCGGGCATATCGAACATCTTGTGTTCCAGGTAGTGGGCCACGCCCGCCGGGGTGTCCAGCCACTGCCCGTCCACCCGGAAGCGCCGCATCGCCCCGCCGTAATCCGTGGCGAACATGGCAAAGCTCCGGCGAAAGCCCGGCTTTCTGGCCACCAGGACCCGAAGGCCGTTGGGCAGGGTATCGGTGAACAGGGTCTCCCCCAGGGAGGCGTATTCTTCTTTTTTCATTTCCCGTCCTCCCCCTTGAGGAAATACTCCGCGTCCAGCACCACGCTTTGGGCGATCTCTACCAGCTCGTCCCGCCCCACTTCCTCCGTCAGGGCGGCCAGCTCGTCCGGTCCGGCCGACAGGCCCTGGACGGTCTGGCGCAGAGTGAAGTTCTCCAGGGCGGCGGCGCTGTCCGGGATGGAGCGCAGAGCGGCGCACAGGGCCTTTTTGGCGGCAGACAGCTCCTCCTCCGTGATCTCGCCCCGGCGCATGGCCTCCAGCTGCTCCAGGATGCCGTTCCGGGCGGCGTCGTGCTTGTCAAAGTCGATGCCGGCGCTGACCAGCATCAGTCCCTTCAAAAGGTCCGGCACGGAATAGACGTAATAGCACAGGGACATCTTCTCCCGGATGTTCTGGAAAAGCTTGGAGGTGACGCCCCCGCCGAACACGGCGTTGAACAGCCGGATGGCGGCCTCGTCCGGATCCAGCATGCACTCCCCCAGCCGGAAGCCCATGCACAGGTTCCCCTGGGTGATGTCCATCTCTTCGGTAAAGCTCCGCACATCCTCCTCCACGGCGTTCATGCGGATATCGGTCCCCAGCTCCAGGTCGATCTCCCCCCGGGGCAGGGTGACAAAGGCCTCCTCCAGCAGCTCGGCGACCTCCTCCCCCTCCCGGCTGCCGCAGTAGAAAAACTCCATGGGAGCGCTGGACAGCAGCGAGCGGTAGGCGCGGCTGAGCTTCACATACTGGATGCTCTCGGCGGCGTCGACGGTCCCTTCGGCGGGAACGGCGTAATCCTCAAAAGCGCACATGTTTTCGATCAGTCTCTGCTGGGCCCAGCCCCGCCGGTCGTTCTGCAGGGCGTTCAGCCGCTCCAGCAGCTTTGCCCGCTCCGAGTCCACATAGTCCGGCAGCAGCAGGCCCCCCCGGGTGTGGGGGGAGAGCCACAGCTCCGCCAGCAGTCCCGACACGTCCCGGAGAACCTGGGTATCGCCGGGGAGGAAGCGGTCCTCCATGAAGCCCGAGCGAAAGCCCAGCGCCTGGATCTCTCCCAGCTTGCGCACCGACGGCTCCAGGGCGGCGCCGTACAGCCCGTCCAGCCGCTGAGAGAGAGCGCGCATGGTGGGATGGGAGGTAGTGCCGCGGCGCAGCACATAGGGCAGCACGGCCCACTCCGCCGCCGTCTCCCGGCGCAGCTGTGTGAGCATCACGCTGCTGAGAAAGCCGCTTTTGAACTTGTCCGTGCGCACAGCGGTCAGGGACACGCAGGGGAACAACTCCCGGCGAAAAGTCACCATCCCTATAACCTCCCTGATAAACATATTTTTTTTATTATAACATACATATCCGAGAATGGACAGAGGGATTTTGATTATTTTACGATCCTCCATCCGGCGCTCTCCGCCGGAGCCGGGAGGGAGACCGCCGCCTCCCCGCTCTTCCAGGCCATCCCCAGCATGTCCTCCCAGGCCGTGCGGTACCACCAGCCCGCGGCGCCGGTGTAGCCGGTCCAGCCCGCCCGGCCCATGGCCTCGGGCGCGGTGATCACGTCCGCCGGCAGCAGCCATGGCTCGGCGCCGTAGCCCTTCTGCCGGGGCGCGGCGGCGATGGCGCGCAGCAGCTCCGCCCCCTCCTGCCAGCGCCCCGTGCGAAAGCAGGCCCTTGCCAGCCATACGGCGGCGTGGGTGTACTGCCCGCCGTTCTCCCGGAAGCCGGGGCCGTAGCCGGCGACGTAGCCGGGGCTCCGCTCCCCCGGTCGGACCGGGGGCGTGTACAGCCGGATGAGGTTCCTCCCCCGGTCCCACAGCTCCCGGAGGGCCGTGTCCAGGGCGATACCCACCCGCTCCCGATCCGCCCAGGGGCAGAAGGCGGCAAAGCTCTGGGGCAGACTGTCGATCCGGCAGTTGTCCCCCTCCCGGCTGCCCAGGGGCGTGCCGTCGCCGAAATAGCCCCGGAGAAAGTGATCCTCCTCCCAGGCCTCGTTGGCCGCCCGGCCCAGCATCTCTCCGGCCCGGCGGAGCTTTCCCGCCGCGGCCTCGTCGGGGGCCAGGGCCGCCAGATCGTCCAGCACCCTGGAGGCGAAAAAGCTCAGCCACACGCTCTCGCTCCCCTCCCCCATGGCGTCAAAACCGTCGTTCCAGTCGCCGCCGCCCATGAGCAGCAGCCGGTGCCGCCCCACGCCCCGGCGCAGCACTTCCTCCACCGCCCGCAGGGCGTGATCCCAGACCGTGCCCTGCTCCGGGGCGATCTCCGGCGTCTCGTAGCGGGAGTTCTCCCCCGGTCCCAGGGGCGGGGCGGAGAGATAGGGGGCCTCCTCCCGGAGAAGCTCCCGGTCCCCGGTGGCGGCGATATACTCCCCTACCGCCCAAGGCAGCCAGAGGAGGTCGTCCGAGCAGCGGGTCCGCACGCCCTTGTCCGTGGGGCCGGCGCCCGGATGCCACCAGTGCTGCACGTCTCCCTCCCGGAACTGATGGGCGCAGCAGGCCAGGATGTGTTCCCGGCAGCCCCGGGGATCCAGCGGCAGTAAGTTTACATAATCTTGCAGCTGGTCCCGGAAGCCTACCGCGCCCCCGCTCTGGTACAGGGAGGCCCGGCCCAGAATGCGAAAAGTCATGGCCTGCCAGGCGCTCCAGCCGTTCAGCAGCGGCAGCATCTCGGCCGCGCCTCCCCGGGCCCGGACAGCGCCCAGACGCCGGGACCAGCCGTCTCTGGCGGCGTTGATGGCGGCGCGGGCCGCCCCGGGCTCCAGGAATTCCGGCCGGTCAGAGGTGCCCAGCAGCAGCACCGCCTCCTTATCCAGCAGGAAGCTGCCGCCCATGGCGGGCCAGCCGCTGCGACCCGAGGGACTATCGGAGCCGCTGCGCAGGGCGGCCTCGTCCGTGCCCCAGCTCTCCCAGGGCACGGACAGGCGGGCGATCAGCTCCAGCTCCAGCCAGGGGCAGCGGGGATTTG